>CAYFLK010000114.1:0-1542 GCA_964344035.1 uncultured Pseudomonadota bacterium | reverse complement strand
TTCATGACAGCAGGGATTTTCCGCGGATCGAACCTATTCCGGAAAAGGCCCGAGGCAGTTGGGGTGAAGGGACCGTTGTGATCGTCAAGCCGATTGAAGTTGACGAATTGATGAAACAGGTCCCGGAGGGCAAACTGACCACAATGGGCATCATCCGCCAGCACCTTGCGGAAAAACACGGTGCGACCATCACCTGCCCGCTGACCACCGGAATCTTTGCTCGCATTGCCGCGGAAGCTTCGGCAGAAGCGGAAGACATAGGGGAAACCGGCGTCACTCCATACTGGCGGACCCTGAAATCTGATGGCGCACTCAACCACAAATACCCCGGGGGTATTGAAAATCAGCAAACCCGTCTGCAGTCAGAGGGTCACCGGGTTGTACAGTCAGGCAAAACCTTCCGGGTCAGCGAATTTGAACTGAAGTTGTTTTATTTCTGACCCATTTCCATCATCTTACCTACTTCAATTTCGATGCTTCCTGGGAGGCCTGCCGCTTTCCACTTGTGCGGGTAGTTCATTGAGCAGCACCGGTTCAGCGCTGTCCAGTACGGATTCGCGAGACCGGCGCACCAGCGTGGTCAACTCGTCGGGTTCGGCTGATTCCAAACCAGGCGAGACGATCCGGTCCAAGATTTCCAGGAAGTTGTCGAGTCCGCGTCTGCGGGTTTCCCCGTAGCCTTTTAACAGGCGGGAGCATTCGATTATTTCCAGTGTAAGCCGGTTGTTCCCGGCAGCAGCACGGTGGATGAGGGCAAGCCAGCGTTCAATGAGGTTTTGTTCAAAACCGAAGCGGAATGTAAACCGGCGCAGGGGGCGCAGCTGTGCCAACCCGCGGAGCAGCAAGAACCCAGTGATCGAGGTTGTGCGCAGGAGCATTCCAAACTGGAACCGGTCCAGCATGTTATTCCTTGCCGCCCAGCGTAAAATTGGATTTGCCAAAAAACCGGGCAGCACCGCGCACAACTCCTCGATTCCGGGCTTGAGGTAATCTATCACTTCCACCGGATCTTCAGCAGAGGCATCTGCTTCAGCGCGAATCCGGGCCATGCGCTCTGGACGAGTCTTCAAATCGGCCACGCGGAATACGTCCTCGTATGTCATCCACAGAGCCAGGTTTCTGGCGGCGGCATTGGTCAAGGAGTACTTAGATGAACTTTTTTTGTTTGACTCCTGGATGCGGATTGCTTCCAGCGGGTCTAGGTATAGTTTCCCGTACCGTACATCCTGAAAATCCACTGTACGCAAAACTCCGGTTTTTACGGTTTCATGTGTTTCAGTTGGGAACTGTTTTTCCACCCGTTGATGCAGCGTACTCGCTCTTTCCTTGCTCGAGGCCGGGACTGACATGGCGGCGGCGGGGTCTTCGGTCACTGATTCGGGTTCAGTTCCGCTAGCGCTGGTTTCGAAAACCATGTTCAGTCCCTTCAGGTTGGCTTCGACTGAAATGCCTGACTCGCGTATCGTTTCTTCCAGCACACCTTTATCAAAGGCTCTGTTCGAGTTAAGTGTTGATTATCCAGCAACACAGCTAAGATATGTT
>CAYFLK010000113.1:0-2811 GCA_964344035.1 uncultured Pseudomonadota bacterium | reverse complement strand
ACTTTAATCCAAAGGTTGGGAGCTTTTTTTGTTATGAATCGCTCAAGTTAGGGATAAGTTTTTTTCATATTATCCCTGTCTGTGTGCAATGCACAGGCAGGCAAGAATGAAATTTTTAGTGACTAAATTTCCAGATTTGCTTCCAGCCTTTAACAAAACCGATGTTGCACGATGACTGATAGCTCTATCCGGTATTATTCCCGTGAACAGGTTCTCAACCTGCGGAAACAAGGTGTGGTCATTCCGGACCCGGATACGGTGAAGATTGACATTTCCATTCCCCCGGAACAGATTTCCGGAGGTGTGGTGCTCCATCCTTTCTGCCGTATAGAGGGAGCTGCAACATGCCTCCAACCTGAAGCCGCGCTCGGAATCCATGGGCCCGCAACCGTGGTGAATTCCGTGGTCGGCACAGGCTCACTGGTTGGAACCCTGGGACCGGTAACCTTGGACAGAACTGTGCTGGGACCTAACACAGTCCTCGGCTGCGGAGTGGCGGAAGAGTGCGTTTTTCTGGGCAAAGAAACAACGGTAAATGATTTCACCACCGGTTTCGGGTTCCGCGCCCGCAAAGGATCACTTTATGAAGAGGATGCGTCTTCCGCACAACACACCGATACCAAAATGACCATTCTCTTTCCATGGGTAACACTGGGCAGCAGCCTCAACTTCTGTGACGTTTTGATCGCCGGTGGTTCAGGACCGGAGCTGGGCGCCTTCAGCGAAATCGGCAGTGGTGCAGTGCATTTCAACTTCACTCCCGCCGGAGACAAAGCTACAGCATCCCTCTGCGGTGACGCCGTCAACGGAGTTTTTCTGGACCAGGAACGGCTGTTCATTGGAGGCAACTGCAGCGTCCTGGGGCCTCTGACCGCGGAATTTGGAAGCTTCAGCGCAGCCGGGGTGCGTGTGCAAGGGAAGCTTCCTCCCGGACTTAATACGGGAAATTCTTTGAAGGGAGGGACCATCAGCCGGGATTTCCGCATCATCACCCACGCTTTGGAAAAAACCGCACACCAGTTGCGCTACATCGGTGAACTGGTTGCCCTGGTGAACTGGTACCGCGAAATTCGGGTCGGCATCATCGCCAGCAATGATGAGTCACGTCACCTTTATGAATCCGGAATGAACATGGTCCTGCTCAACCTGCATGAAAGGATCTCAAAGCTGGAACACTTTTTTCAACTGCTGGAAAAATCAACCAACCTGCTCAGTGAAAAGCCCGGAAATGAACATGAATTCTCCAGACAGAAAACCATGGTCGGGAATTGGCCTGTCCTGAAGAAAAAACTGGAAGCAGTTAAGGAGCTTCAGCTTCCCGCGCCGCCAGCGCTGGTTGAAGATATCCATGCGCAGATTGAACGCGCGAACACACCGTATACCTCGCTGGTGCAGGGGCTTTCGGTAAATTCCGCCAATGCGGGTAAAAAATGGCTTTCGGAATGCGCACTGCGGGGAGGGGGGGCTTTTACGCCCCTGCTGGGACAAGCATGATTTTGTAAATGAAGAAAAGGAGTATTCAGGCGGCCAGCTGCACCTTTACTTCCTCGGCAACCTTGGAAAAAAGTGCGGGCTCCTCCATGGCCAGGAAGGCCAGGGATTTTCTGTCCATTTCAATCCCGGACTCTTTCAGGCCGAACATGAACCGGCTGTAATTCAGTCCGTGTTCCCGCACCGCCGCGTTGATCCGCACGATCCACAACCGGCGGAAATCGCGTTTCCGAGCTTTCCGGTCACGATAACTGTATTCACTCGCCCTCTCCACCGCGTCTTTGACGGTGCGCCACAAGCGGCTTCGTCCTCCACGGTAGCCTTTGGCCGCCTTGAAATATGTTTTCTTGCGCTTTTTTGCCTGAACTGCTCTTTTGATTCGCATCGTTCTAATCGTATCAGTCGTTGGGCAGCATCAGACTCACTGCCTGCCTGTCTGCGCTTGAGACCTCGGTTTTCTTGCGCAGCACCCGTTTGACATCCTGATTGCGTTTCCGCATCCCATGCCTTAAATAGGCGCGTTTGCGCTTGAATCTTCCGCTGCTGGTTTTCCTGAAGCGTTTGGCCGCTCCACGGTGTGTCTTCATTTTCATGTAAACCTTATTTTTTCTTCTTCGGCGGCGCCAGGATCATGAACATGGATCGGCCTTCACTGCGTATGGGTTGTTCTACAATCCCGGAATCACCAATTGCGTTTTGGAATTTTTCCAGCAGTGCCACTCCCAAATCCTTATGCGCCATCTGACGTCCGAAAAACATGATATTGACTTTGACCTTATCTCCTTCTTCAAGAAACCTTAATGCGTTGCGCAATTTGAATTGGAAATCGTGCTCCTCAATTTTCGGGCGCATCTTGACTTCCTTGACATGTATAGTCTTCTGATGCTGACGCGCCGCATGTTGCCTTTTGCTTTGCTGGTACTTGAACTTGCCGAAATCCATCATCCGGCATACAGGAGGTTTTGCCTGTGGCGCAACTTCCACCAAGTCCATCCCCGCACTTTCTGCCCGTTCTATTGCCTCATCAATGCTCAGGATGCCTACTTGTGTTCCTTCGTCATCAATCACCCGGACTTCCGGAACCATTATTTGATCGTTGATCCGAGTTGTTTCCTCCTGTCTTACAGGGGACCGTGACCTGCGTATGCCGATGCTTCCTCCATAAAAGGGGTCATGCTGGTAGGCGCGGGCGGGATTGAACCGCCGACCTCTACCGTGTCGGGGTAGCGCTCTCCCACTGAGCTACGCGCCTGAGTGATTGCTGACAAACCCGCAGTCAAGAGCCGGCGCCGGCCTACTCTTCCACCGGGAGTCCCGGCA
>CAYFLK010000112.1:0-3916 GCA_964344035.1 uncultured Pseudomonadota bacterium | reverse complement strand
AACATATCTTAGCTGTGTTGCTGGATAATCAACACTTAACTCGAACAGAGCCATAGTAAATGTAGGGAAACGTGATGTTTCCCATGATATACAGCTACCCGTCCCGGAACTGCTACACCGACCCGGTTACGGTCCACGGCCGCAAGCGCTGGATTCCGCCTTTCGGATCATCGAACTCAACGACCAGCACGCGTATGTCAGGGTCCCCTCCGACAAGGAAATCCGGATCGGGGACATGATGGCATTCGGCATTTCCCACCCCTGCACCACTTTTGACAAATGGAGATTGTTTTACATGGTTGATGACGATTTCCGGGTCACCGGAGGGGTCCGCACTTTTTTGGCATGAATTGCTGAGTTCCGGCGCGAAATCAATATGTGTTGCTGTAAGTCTGTGAGCCGCAGGATGACCTCAAACCCGAAACCGTGGTAGCGCTCGTGCAGCTGGAGGATGCATTGGGATTCAACTGGTGTGAGGTTTCTACTTTGAGTGTTGTGATTGTCTTTGATGAACTGCTGATGCAGCTGTTAAGCATACTTTTCGCGCTTGTTGCATTGTCTGCGGTTGTCACGATCAGGGGAAATGTAATGGAACAATCGGAAGACCCGTTGATCAGAACATCCAGAATTTCAACCGAGGCAGTGACAACCGCTTGTTTATGATCATCAAAGATGGCACAGCCCTTGGGGGTTGGACTGGCGAGGCACGCACGTTTCAGGGTCATCGTGATTCCCGCGGCGTAGGCTTCTTCCGCATCACTGTAAACATTGGTGTCTACCGTGTAATAAACCATGGCATCCTGATATTCAGTGGTTCCCAGATCTTCCAGGTTTTTTGGGGTTTTCGACAATCCCACCGCAAACAGCTGCCAGCCGTCGCTCACCGGGGGCACCTCTATTTCGACCGTGTCGCCGCTGAAAGGAAGAGAAATGATCTCAATGTATTGCGCGGTGTTGGGCAGGTCTTTTTTCAAATGAGCCTTGACCGTCTCATTGGGGGGTTGATCCGGGTCATAAGCCTGGCCATGATTGGTGAAAGTAAGCGGCCCAACTACCAGGGCGCTGATTGCGTCATGTGTCGGATCGCTGCTTGCGGGTCCGCTGAATGCCGAGGAATGCTGCAGAACCGGGATGTTTTTAAGTAATTCCGTCAGGTCGATGCTCAGGGATGTTTTACTTTCTGGCAGATCACTAGCGCAACCCGTCAGCAAAAGCAGAAGGCATATCAGTTTTCCTGACCATCGGTTTGCCTCACGCCAATAACATCCACGCATGATTTTCCTTCTTCAAAAAGTGCCCTGCACCTGCAAACCCTGCAGAGACCTGGTGCTGGGCGCCTTGTTGGATAGTTTGAAGGTGTAGCGGTAGTGATACCCCGCGGACCAACCTTGTAGAAAATTCCAGCCCAGGGCCGTAGAGAAACGCAAGGGTAAATCCGTACGGGTTTCTCCCAGTGCCGTCTCGCTCGTTAAGGGCGCCTGATTCGGATAACGCCTGAAGCCGAAGCCGAAGCCGATGTCAAAAAGGACCCCTGAATGCCATTGGTTCTTCCAGTCGAAGTCAAACCGGACGAAGTTCTGTTCAGTTTCCCTGTAGCCTTCATTGGTGTTGCCGAGCGCGATCAGGCTGCGAAAACGGTCCTGTTGTTCCGGGTCCATGTTCTGATATTCCCATTTTACTGAATGCTGTCCGCCGTCCTTGGCGGAGGCATCGGCAAAATCCTTCCTTGTGTATCCCCAGCGGAAAATGTGACGGCGGTTTCCTTCCTGCTTGTCCTCGGTTCCAAATTGATACCCCAAGCCGATAAGGTGTTGTTGAGAATACCGGGTTCCTCCGGTTGAGATGTCCAGAAACCGCCATGCAGCCAACAGGTCACTCTCTGTAAATCGGGGACGCCATCCAACTTCTCCGAAAACAACCTTCGATTGCAGTTTCTCGTACATGCTTTTGCCATAGCCGGCGCTGCTTGCGCCCACAAAAGAGTTTAATTTTCCATAGGAAAACAAGGCCAGCGCATTCATTGAAGTGCGTACATCTGCCTGTGCACTGTCGTCGATCACCCCTTTGATTTCGATATCTCCAACCTTGACCGGGATGCCGATGTCGTTGCTCGGATTGCTGTCCGATTCATAACTCAGGCCGACGTTGACCTGCCAGTTGAATCGTGGCTGCTTCGTATCTTCCGGTTCAGCCTTTTCCGGGGGCAGATCCCCCAATTCCTCTCAGTAAATGACCAGATACCTGCGGGTGCGGCGGTGGTTCTGTTCATCGATGGCGGTGACCGTGATCAGGTTCTTTCCGGGTTTGAGGGTGAACTCGCGGTTGATCACCACCGTTGCAGCCGGTTCAAAAGGCTGAGGGGCGCTGTTTATAAGCACCTTTACCACTTGGTCGTCATCATAAACGACGAAACTGACGGGCAGTTTTTCAAATTCGCTTGTTTGCCGACGTTTCAGGTCCGTGGTGAGTATCTGCGGCGCTTTCGGGTGCTTCTCAGGTTCCTGCGAAAACCCTGGGCAGGCGGTGAAACCAAGCGTAAGGACAGACAAAACGCACAAATATTTTTTCCATGTTCCTTGCCAAATCCGGGTTGGGAAACATCGTTGAAGGAGCATTTTCAGTCCTCAACCTGGATTTTGATCTTCACCCGGCCGCTCTTGGTCGTAGCGGCAGTCTCGCTGACTTCCCGGACCTGTTCGCTGATGTCCTCGACCAGGGACTCAATTCCCTCCTGTTCCATCCCGCTTTCTTCGGGAAATCTCTCTGTGTCCTCCGCTTGCTTTTCAATTTCTTCAGATTCCGCTTCCTCCTCATCTTTTTCCACATCTTCTGCTAACTCCTCAACTGCCTCTTCAGGAGTGTCTTCTGTTTCTCTCACTTCCGGAACAACGTCTCCTTCCGATTCCCGCACCTCCTCTATTTTTTCCAGGTCGCCGAAAGTGACCCCGGCAGTGAGGTCCACTGATTTTGCATCAGTGGTGTTCAGGGTTTCAGGGGTTTCCATCTCCCGTTTATCCGCGCTGATTTCCGGATCAAAATCAGGGATCAGGTCGAGCCCACTCAAACCTGGAAGCATGTCATCAAGTTTGAACCCGGACTGTCCGAGGGGGATTTCCACCCCTGCCAGGTTTATGGTCCCCTCCAGGTTCGATATAGTAGTGAAATCCGGGCCGGTATTGCCCTCCCCGAGGGAACCTCTTACCCCGATGATGGTTGCTGTGGTGCGGATATTCAGTGGTCTGCGCTGTTTGCCGCCAAGCGTTCGCGCCCGAAACTTGCCGAAAAGCATGCGCAGGTCTCCGCGCGTTTTGCCTGCTCGCCAATGACGGACCTGGAGGATAGCGTTTCCTCCCAGGGTGACCCGGTTTTCATTGACCAGCGTCAGCCGCGCGGTTGATTTCATGCCGGTGCGGATCAGGTCTCCACCTTCTATTGCAACCGGTGAATCAGTGACTTTGAAGTGTAGGGACTGTCCATCACGCACCACCACCAGCGAACCCCGAATGATGTCCGCGACGGCATAAGATTCCTGCGCCAATATTGTGGTTTCCGACAAGAACAGAACCATGCCCAAAATGACTAGGGTAAACCTGGTCCTGGTAAAAAGCACTCTGATCAGCGGTATAAGAAACATGGGAATATGCTGCCTGGAAAATGCGTTAACTATCCTTCTAAGGTTATATTTCTTATTTGTCCAGTTGAATCCGTAATTCATCTGGAGTCTGCTTGTTTCCATGCATCACTGAACACTTTGATCACATTTTGATTCTGTTGCCGATAAACCCGTATGCTCCTGTTACTATTGAGAGCGTAAGGTGTTTTATATTGGCTCTGTTCTCCTTAAGTGTTGATTTCCCCTCCAAACGGTACTAAACTGTAATCTTTAGATAAATTCTTCAGGAGCAGAAAATGGATC
>CAYFLK010000111.1:0-3954 GCA_964344035.1 uncultured Pseudomonadota bacterium | reverse complement strand
AATCAGTGCGTTAAACCTATTTTAGGGGGGCAGACTTAAGGAACTTCGGTTTAATCCAATTTATTCCCCTCACCCCAACCCTCTCCCCCGGGAGAAGTAGTATCTTATATCCCTCACCTCAACCACCATATTGAGTGCGGGTCAGGCCTTCTTCCCCGGGAGATGGAGGGGCATTGACTTGTCGGAGAGTGAAGACGTACCGGCGTGCAAGGATTGGGAGAAAGCCTGTAAACTGAACGGTTCCCTGTGCGGATGGAAAATCCATGCAGCGGAAAAACGGCTATGTCCCTGAATCCGGAAATTTGTTAAATCGAAAAACGCCGCTGGTACAGAAATTGAAGGAATGTTGTAGTCTCATCCCAGCCCTTTGGGGTGTACAAAAAAACGATGGCAGACAAGGCTATAAACCAATGCGTCGATGCAGGCAGAACAACCAGGGTACCAACGCATAATCGAAAAGTGGGACATGAACAGTACAATTGCAAACGGGATAACAGCGGATGCCGAGGGGAAAATCAGAATTTCTGACGTGGTGGCTGCTCTGAAAGAATTGCGGCGTGAAGTTTCATGCACTACCGCAATGATGGTTGGTCCCGAAAACCGGAAAACTTATCAACGGAAGAAATCTCTTTGCGATGAAAAGAAGGATGCCCGTGTCCCTCTGAAACTGATTTCAAACCCGTATCAACCTCATTCAACCGGCAGCCAGATCTTGAATTCTACGGGTTTAGCCTCGAATGCCCCAAAACAGCAGGAAACAGGAATAAAGGAAACAATTTCATTCGAGCAACAGCAAAATCAACAACCCGGTTTGCAAAGCCTCCTCCCCCAAAACACATCACTTCCGGAGATTGAGGAATTGCACGAAATCATCAACCTGCTCGACAAGATGGAAGCCTGAATTTTCAGGGAACGCGTATTTTTTTCAAGCGGTCGCGGTAGGAATCAACTGCTTCCGCGGAGATATCCATGCCTGCTTTCCGCGCAATGGCAATGACCCTCCCGGTGGTGATCCCCGGCTGTTCCTTGAACAGTTCAAAGAGAAAACCAAGACTTGCCGGATCTAGTTTACGGTAGGCAGGCTCCCGGAGGGCTTCAACCGCACTGTGACTGAGATTGTAGGCCCCCGCGACTTCACGCCAATCATATTGCTCAAGCATCTCCCTTATTTCCAACATTTCCTTTTTACTCAAGGAGTTCAATGCGCGGGGTATCCGGATTCCTTTCAATAAACACCAGCGTTTCAGGGTTTGTGGATTCACCCCGGCGCTCAGAGCGACTTCTTCAAGTTCCTCTCCTGCTTCCACCCGCTCAACCAGCACACCTTTTTCCGCTTCATTGAATCTTTTTGTTGAAGGCGCGTGTTTTCGGGGTTTAAGCAAATCACCTTCGCGGGCAATTTGTTTTACACGTTTTATTGAAACTCCGAACAGCCTGGCAACCTCATCAATGTCAACCCCTTTATCAAGTTCAACCGCGATTTCTATGTTAAGAAACTCTTCAAGTTCCGACCCCGGTGTATTAACCATCAGCGTTTTCGTTTTCTTTAATGAAAAAATACCTGCACATAAATATTGAGGAAATCATTCCGTACGGTATCCGGCCTTTCTTGACAACGTTCAGACCTTCCGGATAATTTATAACTTCTCCTGCCGGTTTTCACGAGGATTAGTGTCATCAGACAATATCAAGAACAAACCAGCCGGGTTAAATGTCTGCAAGAACAAATACGTCAACGATGATTGAATTTATCTCACAGTCTTTCATTCCTGCCTAGATTTCTGCAACATCGTTTTATATCTTTATCCCTCTGAAGCGAAACTCTGATATCATTTTATCCTGATGATTGCCTGTCAAAAACACCTGTTTGATATTCCTGAAGGAACAACTTATCTCAACTGCAGTTACATGTCTCCGCAATTGAGGAGCGTGAGCGATGCAGGCCGTGCGGCTTTAGCAAGGAAAGAGCAGCCCTGGAGAGTGACACCCGCGGATTTTTTCAAGGAATCCGAACAGACACGCTCGGTATTCGCCGATCTGATCGAAGCAAATCCGGATGACATCGCGTTCATTCCGTCCGCAAGTTACGGGCTTGCGGTCGCAGCAAAAAACCTGAAGGTCGAGGAGGGTTCAAAAATTGTACTTCTTGCCGATCAGTTTCCTTCAAATGTGTTGATCTGGCAGCAGTTGGCCCGGCAGAAAAACGCTGAGGTGATTTTGCTCAAAGACCCTTTGCGACAAGGGTGGGACGGTTTGCTGCTGGATGCAATCGATGAAGGCGCCTCAATTGTCGCACTCCCCAATTCCCACTGGACGGACGGACGGCTGATTGACCTGAACACGGTGGCATCCCGCTGCCGGAAAACCGGGACCGCTTTGGTGCTCGATCTGACTCAGTCTGCGGGCGCGTTACCATTTTCGGTGAAGACCATCCAGCCGGATTTCATGATCACTGCCGCATACAAATGGCTGTGCGGCCCTTACAGCATCGGGTTCCTCTACGTACACCCAAAGCACCAGCACGGGGAACCGCTAGAACACAACTGGATCAACCGAAAACACAGTGAGGATTTTGCCCGGCTCGTTGAATACCAAGCGGAATTTCAAGAAGGAGCGCGCCGTTTTGATGTAGGTGAACGCAGCAATTTCATGCTCATGCCAATGGCGCTTGTGGCGCTTAATCAGCTCAGCGACTGGCAAATCCCGCAAATCATGCAAACCATCGGCGTCCTTACCGGAAACATCGCCGAACGGGCAGCAGCTTTGGGCCTGCTTGTGCCTCCACCCTCGCAGATGTCCCCGCATTTCCTAGGACTGGGATTTCCCTCCGGCATTCCCGCTGGGATGCTGGAGAATCTGCGGGAAGAACAGGTGCATGTTAGCATCAGGGGTAATTCCATGCGCATTTCTCCACACCTCTACAATTCCCAACGCGATGTGGACCGTCTGTTTTCTGTTTTAAACGCGCAGTTCCGATAAACGAAAATATCAGCAATTATTCGTCGCCATGATTTCCCCCGGCTGAACTGTTGAAAGACTTGATTTCTTAAACATTTACGGAGAAACTCATGCTCACCGGCATGGTGCAAAAGACTGACACGAATCGATTTTATTAAAGCTTAAATATTCGAAACCTCATCCACCAGAAACGGGAACCCATGGCAGAGGAAGAAGCCGCTCAGGCAAAAGAGGAAAACCCTGAAGCAGATAAGAAACAAGACAGTTCGCCTGCTTCACCAGAACCTGATTCCAACGAAGGACAGACAGGGGATTCGCCCAAGACAACCAAGGAAGCCGGACCGCTTGCACAGGGGGCGGATCAGATGTTTACCATCCGCCTGCAGCAGCCATTCATCAAACAGCTCAGCACTGAAGGCAGAATCTGGCTTGCTCGCGCAGTGGTAAACATGCTGGTAATTGACAAAACCATTGATCAAAGTGAATTAAGTTACCTGGAGGATGCTCTCAGTCTGATTGAAGATGCAGAGCAACGCGGGGAATTAATGCAGGCGGCAAAAAAAAGGGAAGTCATGGAAATGACCAACCTCAACACGGACCGTCCTTTTGCAGGCCACTTTTTCTATTACCTGGCGATGATCATTGCCGCTGACGGCAAGGTGAAAACTTCAGAAGTGAACTACTTGATGAAAATATGCGGAAAACTCGGTTTTGCTCCGCATTCCGCCAAGGATGTTCTGCGCTGGGCCACTGACCTCGTCAAGCTTAACAAGGAACGGGACCAGATGATTGGCGGGTTGAGGCAGGTCAACCCGGTGTATTCCGACAGCTGAACCAGCAGGCATCTTTTCCTCTCAGCATCCGCCGGTCCTCATCAAATCAGCGGTTTTACTCCAGCGAAGCCGCATTCAGCGCGCCGGTATTTTTCCAGATTCATTACATTTTCCTAAATTGAGCGATTCTTAAAAAAGTAACGGAACATTACGATTATATTTT
>CAYFLK010000110.1:0-4327 GCA_964344035.1 uncultured Pseudomonadota bacterium | reverse complement strand
ACACTTTAATCCAAAGGTTGGGAGCTTTTTTTGTTATGAATCGCTCAAGTTAGGATTTTCATATTTTGCTAAATCACTGTGAAATACATGAAAAGTCAAGTCTTGTTACTGAAATAACATGGGATTATTTCAGCATTATGTGAGTTGGCAGTAAAAAAACGAGTTTCTTCTAGAGCATCATTCATGACCATTCAGTTGATGATACCCGATTCGATGGCGCCGGAAAAACTTCGTGCGGCACTGCTGGCCCTCAAACCGGACCTGGAAATCGGGACAGGGCACATTCCCGATGATCCTGACGAGGTTGAATATGCGGTAGTCTGGAAACATCATCATGGTTCCCTTCGCAGACTTCCCAACCTCAAAGCCATTTGCGTTTACGGACACGGAGTTGACGACCTGCTGAAAGATCCGGACCTTCCTGAAAATGTGCCGATCGTCCGCCTGAAAGATGAGACGATGGCCTTGTGGATGAGCGAGTATCTGCTCACAGTGGTGCTGATGGACCGTCGTCAAATGATCCGGCACGCAATCTACCCAGTAGGCATCCAATGGGGGCAAACTGTGCGCAGAGGTGGAAACCATGTAGGCCTGCTCGGACTGGGATACCTCGGACAGGACGCGGCGAGGGTATTTCTGAAAATGGGTTTTGACGTTTCCGGATGGAGCAGGAGCGTCAAACATGTAGAGGGTGTACACTGCCTGCATGGCCGGACAGGACTGGAGAAAATCCTTTCCCTTTCCGATTACCTGATTTGCCTGCTCCCGTTGACTCGAGAAACTGAAAACATCCTGAACCGGGACACTTTTCTGCGTATGAAACCAGGTGCGTACCTGATCAACGTGGGACGCGGGAATCAGCTGGTGGAGGAAGACCTGTTATCCGTGATAGACGAGGGCCGCCTTTCCGGCGCATGCCTGGATGTGTTCAGCACGGAACCATTGCCACCTGACCATCCTTTCCGTTCCCACCCCAAAATCCTGGTCACACCGCACAACTCGAGCAGCACCCCCGCGCATTCAGTCGCTTCGATGATCCTTGAAAATTTTACACGTGCTGTCGCTGGCCGCAAGTTGCTGAACCTGGTTGACTTGCAACGCGGATACTGAAACCAGATGAACTGATACGATGTCAGTTTCCTTCCGCTTCATTATTTACACACTCACCTTGTTCGTGCTTGGATTTCTTCCAGGATGTGGTCGCAAAACTCCCCCAGCCCCTCTACCTGAACTCCCCAGGCAAACCCCCTTCGATGCTCCCCGGCTGAGTTACCGAGGTGACATGCTGAGATTTTCATGGAAAATCCATGGTCAGGGAAAACTGCTGATAAAGTCCCTGGGATTACTTCCCGGCATTGAAAGTCCTGTGTTTACAATCGATCAATTTGGTGTGAATCCGCGATGTCCGGAATGTGAACCGGGTTGGTTGCCCGGCAACAGCATCCGACTCAATGCTGAAGAAATGATCATAGAACATGACAGGCTATTTTTGTATCAACCTATTCCTGAAATGGAAACCGGCGGAGAACAGAAGGTATTTCGCGTCCGCTTGCTGGATCCGGATGAAAAGGACCTGATGCCCCCTGCAATCTTGCGCCCAACACCACGACCGGATTTCCCCAGTCCGCCTCAACCGGTGATTCAACAGGTGCAGTTCGATCAAGGTTTTGATGAATACAGTTTTGAGATGGACTTTCATTCTTTATCCACAAATGCAACAGGTTTTTCATCAGTAGAAACAAATACTCCTGAAGAAGACAGCAGGAGTGCCGCTCCCGTGGTGTACCGCGAACTCGCCTGGTCAAGAATCGATCGCGTCCGGTTCGTGTGGCCGGCCCTTGTCGCAACCGTGTATCAACGCTTCGCGGAACCAGGGGAACCACGTTACCAAAACCGCACGTACAAGGTAAACCTTTACCGCATCAAGCTTGACGGAACTCATAGTGAAACCCCCCTGAACAAAGAACCTATACTGCAAACAGTGTATCTTTGGGAAGTGAAAAGTTACTCCAGCCTCCCCGGTCCTCCCCCCAGATTGGCTGACAGCCATCCCCGCCTGCTTCCTGACCATGCCTTGTTTTATATTGATTTGCACCATGGTAAAAGAGATACTGAGATGTTCGAATTGAGACTGATAGATCGTTATGGAAACGAAAGTTCCCCTTCCCCGCCTGCCCTATATTCCCCTCCCGGAATAACCATTGCCGAATTGAGCTGGGGAGCGCAGGCCATTTCACCCGCGGCTTACTGAAAAGTGCGTCTGTCACCTTTTTTCACGTTACTGCTGCTGATAATGCTGGTAATGCAGGGCTGTTCCGAGAGCAAGGCTCCATCTCCCGGGATTCAGCTCACACGTGAAAACGTGAACTCCTTCCTGGTTGAACAAAAAAAACAGCTCCGAGAGGATGAGGAAAATGCACAGGCTCATTACCAGCTTTCCCGCGCATACCTGATGAAAGGTGAGCATGATTCGGCAGACCGTCATGCCCGCATCTCCACCCGGCTAGACCCCTTAAATCCGGATTACTATGAACAGCTCGGCAGCGTCGCTTTTGCCCGTCAACGGTTTCATGAAGCGCTGACGGAACTTGGCACAGCGGTTAAAATTGATCCGGACCGTGTTTCAGCGTATCTCAAGCTAGCACGCACTTATGAACAGGTGGGAGACACCACCAGGGCCATTGCGGTGCTCGAGGAAACCCTGCACAAAGACCGCTATTACAGCGAAGCGCTCTACTACCTCGCCCGGCTGCACTTGCGGCAGCATGAATACAGCAATGCACTGCGGGTGCTGGAGGAACTGCTCAAACTGGACCCCAACAACCGTGATGCACAACTGCTAAGGATCCAGACTTATTCCACCCAGGGCAGTTATTTTTACGCACAAACCTTGGTTGAGGAAATGATCGAACAATGGCCGGACTATCCACCGCTTCGGCATGAACTGCTGCGCATTCTATTCACCCAGCAAAAATGGGACGAGGTCACACAAGCCATTCAAAGCATGGACTCCGGGAATGAAACTTCGGTAGAAATCTTGTTGATCCGGGCCTACATGGAATTCAACCGCGGGAACAGCCGGACCGGGGAGAAGAACCTGCTGCATATCCTGGATATTGATCCGCGCAACATGGACGCACTGCTTGGCCTGTCATCATTGGAACTGCGCAAAGGAAACCTCGCACAGGCGCTTCATTGGCTCAATCGTGCAGCGGAAATCAACACCCGGCTGGGCAATGTCCAATTTCTCCGGGCCACTGTGCTTTACCGTCAGGGAGATTACCTGCAGGGAGACCTGGCCTTAAAGCGTGCGCTGGCTAGTGATCCGGAAAATTCCTCATTCCAATTGCTCTCCCTGCGCCGCAGGCTGATGGAGGGTGAATTAACAGTGGTTGAGGAAGAATTGCGACGGCTCCAGGAAAGACATCCTTTGCACGTGGAAGTGCTGCAGCTTCAAGCAGGGCTGGCTTCCAGCAGGGGAGAATATACAAAGGCGGAAAAACTGCTCAGGCAGGCCCGCGTGACATATCAGAATCCGCTGCTGGATTTCTCCCTCGCGCGCGTTTTTTACCTGCAGAAAAAATACCGCTCCGTGCTCGAAATCACGCAAAAATTGATGATCCAGCTGCCCGGCAGTTGGGAGGTGGTCTACCTGCACGCGCTGTCTCTTGCGCGCTTACGGCGCTGGAATGAAGCGCTGCAGGTCAGTCAGCCTTTCCTGGTCCGCACGGAAAGCCAGGGCTTTGCCCACCGCCTGGTGGGAGACCTTCACCGGTACCAGGGGGAAGAGGAACTGGCCCAGCAGGTTTACAAGCTTGGACTGGAAAATCACCCCGACCAGCTCTACCTGATTGAAAGTCTGAGCGCTTCCCTTGCCATCACCGGGAACTGGCTGGAAATGAGCGAATTACTGGATACTGCACTGGAAAAAAGCGACTCATTAAAAGGCAATCCAGCATTGAAACTGGTGCTGCTTGACCGTCTGGCACTGGCCCTGCAGCAGTTAGGAAAGAGGGAGCGCGGGCAGCAGGTTCTGCGTGAATTTCACCAGATGAACGATCCTATGACCGCGGCCAGGATGTTTTCACTGGAAGAGCAGCTGCTTTTCCCTTTGTCCCTGGGGCGGATGAATCAAGATCAGCTTTTCATCCCTGCATCGGGTACAATTGAAGAACAGCGTTAAGCGATGTGTTGTTCCGCCGTACGGCGCAGTTTGGAAAGGTAATCCGCGGCCTCAGCCGAGTCTTCCTCCGGCGCCCAGGAAGCAAAATCTTTGGCTCTGTTCTCCTTAAGTGTTGATTTCCCCTCCTAACGGTACTAAACTGTA
>CAYFLK010000109.1:0-5354 GCA_964344035.1 uncultured Pseudomonadota bacterium | reverse complement strand
ATTTATCTAAAGATTACAGTTTAGTACCGTTAGGAGGGAAAATCAACACTTAAGGTGAACAGAGCCTTTATTAATGCCTCCTCTAGAGCGGACCCAAGGTTTCACGCCTTGTTTTTCATTGTTGGCCGCCCGGGCTTCTCTTTGACTGGTCGATATGATATGAACAAATTCAACCACACTGGATTTTAGTCTCTGACAATTTTATTCTTGCCTGCCTGTGCGTTGCACTCAGACAGGAACAATGTGTTAAAGAAATTTTTAAAACATATAGAATCATTCATATAATCAAATAGAAAGGGGTGTTTTTCAAAAGTTATAATTTTTTGGATCCGTCAGGTGCGGGTTAGGCCGTAGGGGCGGACCCACGCCTGCCTGTGCGTGGCACGCAGACAGGTGTCCGCCCATTGTTGTGGGCAAACACATAGGTATGCCTCTACGGAACGACACTAAAAGCCTTAGCTCCAAAACCCCTAAAATCAGTGTCATTAAAGGTTTCAGAGAACATTACGCATATTCATCATATTTAGTTGACCCTTAAAAAAGCTTATTAATGTATAATATCATATCATTATGTGCTAAAATAGGTGTACACATTTGCAATGTTTTCCCACATTCACCCGCAAAACCCTGCAAATTAATTGCATGAAAGGAAATCCGATGAAAGGGAATTCGCCGGATCCAAATCAAGCAAGCTTTCTCTTCAATGGACTGAGGGAGCAGCTGAACCCCAGGCATCCGATCTACCAGCCCAGTGAGCACATCGACTGGTCATCCCTGGAGGATGATTTTGCGAGGCTGTACTCTCGTAGAGGCCGCCCAGCCAAACCAGTGCGCCTGATGGTCTCCCTTCTTCTTTTAAAACAGCTTCATGACCCCAGTGACGATCAGGTTGTTGAACGCTGGATTGAAAATCCTTACCGGCAGTTTCCCAGTGGTGAGAAAGAACTCCAATGGTCCGCTCCGGTGGCCTCATCGGACCTGACCCACTTCAGGAAGAGGATCGGCAAGAAGGGCGCTGAGCGAGTACTGAAACTGACGGTGGAACTCTTTGATGAAAAGATCAAAGACGAAGAAGTTCTCATCGACACCACCGTCCAGGAAAAAAACATCACCTATCCCACCGATTCAAAACTGTCAAAGAGGGTGATTGATACCTGTAGGCAGATCGCCATCAAAGAAGAGATTCCCTTGCGGCAAAGCTACAGCCGGGTAGCGCCGAAACTCCTGCGCCAGGCATCAAACCGCAAAACCGCAGCTCAGAAGAAACAAGCAGTCAAAGCCTCCCGCAAACTGAAGACAATAGGACGCGCCCTGGTTCGCGAACTGCTCCGCAATATGAACCAAAAACAAATCACTACGCATTCGAAAACCCTCTTGAATTCATGCAGTATTTTATTTCAGAAAAAACATGACAAAGACAAAATCTACAGTCTCCATGAACCCCATGTCACCTGCCTGCGCCGCGTTCCTCGTCGCGGTAGGCAGGGCTGCATTGCCAAAGGCAAGGCGCATAAGCCCTATGAATACGGGACCAAGGTCTCGATCTCCAGAACCCGTGACAGCGGGATCATCCTCGGCGCCCTGGCACTGCAGGGAAATCCTTATGACGGCCATAGCGTTGAAACCGCCCTCAGGCAAATCAAACGGATTTCCGGTGTCCAGCCGGAAATCCTGATTGCCGATCGTGGCTACCGGGGCAGAACGGATTTCGGCAAGACCCGGCTTTTAACCCCTTCTCCTCCTCATCCTACTGATTCTGCATACAAAAAACGTAAACAAAGACAAAGATTCAGAAAAAGAGCGGGCATTGAAGCCACCATCAGCCATTTGAAAAATGACTTCCGCCTGAAAAGAAGCTTCCTCAAAGGAGAATTAGGCGATCAGATCAATGTCACCATGGCCGCTACTGCCCACAACCTGAGAAAATGGATCCGGCTCAGGCTGGATCGTTTTTTTGGGCCTTTATTTAGAACCTTCAAATACAACTATTTTCTTCTATTTAGTGACTCCAGGTCTGCTTTTTATCCAGCTATGAATTATTAAGGGTAAACTATTTATGGGCTCCGGGCATTTCCCTGACGGTGGAGACGGCAATGGGTTTTTTAGGCTTCAAGTCTGGTCAGCTGATCACTGGGCAACAACAAATCACGGAAGAAGAAATATTGTCAAATGACTGACGAATCTGGCGCGGCATCACCACCGTTCAGAATTTTAGCGGGCATGTTTTTGTTGTCCTGTGCGTCACTGATGTACGAACTCAGTCTATCACGTCTGCTTGCCATCTCATTATGGCACCATTACGCTTTTGTCATCATCAGCGCCGCACTGCTGGGATATGGTTCCGCTGGGTCCTTTAGGTTTTTCTGGGCACGTCCTCTCCCGGTCTTTATCCCGCCCCTTGTCTTTGCACTGGGTTTAGTGCCTTCATACATTTTGGCAAACAAGCTGCCATTTGACCCTGCACTGATGGCGCATGATCCCTGGCATGGGGGCTGGTTGTTGCTGCACTTCATGCTTTCGGCGGTTCCCTTTTTCCTGGCCGGTCTGACGCTGAACCTGCTGCTTGAGCGTTATACAGGGCATTCTTTCCTGCTTTATTGCTGGGACCTGACCGGCGCGGCGGCAGGGTGCTTAGTTTTTTTCTGGATTGCCCCCTTGTTCTTGGAACTGGAATGGCTTTTGATATCTGCATTGTTTACCGGCGCTTCCGCGGTATGTTTGGCACATAGCAAGAAAACTTTTGGGTTCGCTCTTGTTGGTGTTTCTTACGTTTTAGCAGTCTGGTTCATTTGGGGAGTGCCTCCGCTTCAGATTAACGCATATAAATCACTGCCCCAGGCCCTTCGCTATCCAGGAAGCTACATTCAGGATACATTCCGGGATGCAGCTACAAGGGTGGATTTGCTGAAAACCCCGCTTGCCCGTTTCGCCCCCGGTTTGAGTCTTGAATTCACGGGAAAACTGCCTGAACAGGCCGGCATCACAATCGACGGGGACGGTCTTAGCGGCTTTTCCGCATGGAACGAAGAAAACCTGGGAGAGTATTTACGTTTTCTTCCTGCGTGGGGTCTTTACGCGGGACAAGCGCCGCCTGAGAAAATCCTCGTCCTGCAATCAATTGGTGGTCAGGAGGTTCTGGGCGCCCTGGAAGCCGGATCAGCTTCCGTAACCGTTCAAACTGAATATCCATTGCTTGCCGCGGAATTGTCGAAGCGCAATCAATACGAAAAGATCAGCATATACCCCCAGCAGTCCCGTGCTTTTCTATCCACGGTAAACGAACTTTTTGACCGGATTCTAATATCAATTGAGAGCACCGTCCCTGCCGGAAGTACAGGAATGGATCCCTTGCGTAAAGATTATCTGGCAACAAGAGAAGGAATGGGAGCATTGCTGGAACGACTCACACCTTCCGGATGGCTGGCGCTGCACCGTTACCTTCTACCTCCTCCACGTGCGGAAATTCGTATGCTTGCCACTCTGCTTGATGCGATGCGGCAACGTGGATGGGATCCTGAAGACCACCTGGGCGTGTTTCGCACTCTGAATACGTTGATGGTGTTTGCGTCAAAAAAACCGTGGACCGCTGATGATGTCGGCAGGTTCCGCATTTTTTGCGACAAGATGGGTTATTCCCCTGTCTATTTCCCCGGAATGAGGAAAACAGAAATGAACCGGAGGATTCGTCTTCCGGAACCGGTTTATGCTCAGGCAGTGGAGAAACTCCTTAAACAACATAAACCGGATTTCAGCGATTCACCCTTCAAACTGAATCCACTGGATGATGACCGCCCGTATTTCTACCTGTTCCTGGACTGGACAAAACTTAAGCAGAGCTACGACAGCCTGGGGGGGAAATGGGAAGGAATGGTGGAAGCAGGCATGCTGGTTCCTCTTCTGCTTGCAGCAGTTATTTTGTTCAGCGTGTTTTTTATTGCACCTCCCCTTCTCGTCAATTACCGGAAGCTGAGGTTGCAGATTCCCGGTCTGTTATATTTTTTTGTTGTCGGACTTGCCTTCATGCTGGCGGAAATTGCACTGATGGAAAAACTGACACCGTTTCTGGGCCGACCGGTTCACTCGCTGGCAATTGTTCTTGGAGGATTGCTCCTTTCGTCAGGAGCAGGATCGTTCTTGAGCAGAAAAAGCAGCCAATCCACCTTGTTGATATTCAATGTGTTTCTGCTTCTGGCACTGTTGTCATACTTCGTGTTTCTACCTGAATTGCTGAGCGTTTTGTCTAGCCATTCTCCTGATTATCGCTGGGCCGCGGCATTAATGCTGGTTTTTTTCCCCGGTACATTGATGGGCATTCCTTTTCCGGCAGGAATGAAGCGGATTGCCATGCATGGCTACCTCGAGGAAGAACACCGGTCACGTGTTGCCCTTACCTGGTGCTCAAACGGTTGTGCTTCTGTGATCGGCGCCACTCTTGCGATATTCCTTGCACAAACTCTGGGGCAGTCCATCCTCTTCCTGTTTGCATCTGTCTGCTATGCTGCCGCGGTTGCACTCCTTAGACGAGTTTGATTCCGTATATCATTTATGATAATGAGTGATCCTTATTCCTGAGCACGGCCAACCATGGGAACAAAACGCACTTGCCCATGCTGTGAACTGCTTATTATACCCTTGGAGTCCTTTTCCACCAGTGTCAGGACCTGGTAATAGCGTATGTTTCCCAAAGGGAGGATCAGTTTCCCTCGTGGTTTCAGTTGTGTCAACAAGGGACGGGGGATGTGATTGACCGCGGCGGTGATAATAATTCTGTCAAAAGGGGCATGTTCTTTCCAGCCATGATATCCGTCACCCAGTTTGACCATCACTTTGTATCCCAGTTTGCTCAGGCGGGAGCGTACCTGCTTCGCGAGGTTCGGCCGAATTTCAATGGAATAGGTCCGTGCCCCAAGTGCGGCCAAAACCGCGGCCTGGTATCCTGAACCCGTGCCGATTTCCAGCACCTTCATGCCCGTTTCAATATCCAGCATCTGGGACATCAATGCCACCACGTACGGCTGACTGATGGTTTGACCTTCGCCAATCGGCAAAGGACGGTCGGCGTATGCAAGGTTGCGGAGATGTTTTGGTACGAATTTGTGTCTCGGTACCTTTTTCATCACCTTGATGATCCCCGGACTCCAAATGCCACGTCCGACCAGGTCCATTACCACCATCTTCGTCCTGCGCGACTCCCACTCGACTGCCTCCACCTTGGCCGTGGAAACAAGCAGTAACGGAAGAATACACAAAAAGATGATTCCATGTTTCATTTGCTGGCTCGACAGGACTCTTTTATTTAGGCTCTGTTCTCGTTAAGTGTTGATTTTCCCTCCTAACGGTACTAAACTGTAATC
>CAYFLK010000108.1:0-5632 GCA_964344035.1 uncultured Pseudomonadota bacterium | reverse complement strand
AAATCAGTGCGTTAAACCTATTTTAGGGGGGCAGACTTAAGGAACTTCGGTTTAGTGAAAACACAGGCAAGTTCAACTTCACCATCTGAAGCTGAGGCAAGTTCGGTCTGCGGGACAAGTTCCACTCCCAACTCCAGCAGCCGTTTCTGGATGCGCGCTTGTTCCAGCGTGTTGTGGGTCCAAGTGGAAACATCCGCGGCAGGGGTCGCCAGCAACACATCGCAGCCTGCCAGGCTGAGCTTTTCCGCGATTTCCCCGCCCATATAGTAATGATCATCGTCATAGACGACAACTCTTCCCTCAACGTTGACACCATCCATCAGATCATCCGGGGTGTACACGTGTATTTGCTTCAAACCTGGAACAGGGTCCCGGCGCTGGCGGCCGATACCATCCCGACGCCACTTCGAACCGGTGGCGATGAAAACGTGGGCAAAACCAAACCTGTCACCGGCGCTGAACTCGAGGACGTCTTCGGCGCTCAATAAGCTTCCCGGGTAAATATCGACATGCTTCATTTTTTCCAGCAGGGCGACCCGGTAGTCGCGAACTCGGCGCCATTCCGCCAGCCCGGGCAACCTGCTTTCACGGTTAACGCGCCCACCGAGTTCCGCAAAGGCATCCGCAATGATAACACGGTACCCTCGTCCGGCAAGGGCCAGGGAGCATTCCAGTCCAGACGGCCCGCCGTCGACAACAAGCACTGAGTCACCGCTTTTCCGGGTTTCAATGCGTTCGGGGTGCCATCCACGCCGCCATTCCTCCCCCATTGTCGGGTTTTGTGTGCAGCGGATTGGTATGGACAGGTTATCTCCCGCTACACAGATGTTGCAGCCGATGCACTCACGGATTTCATCAATCCGACCCTCTTCTATTTTTTTCGGCAAAAAAGGATCGGCAATGGAAGGCCGCGCCGCACCGATCATATCCAGGATGCCGCGCTTTATCAGGGAGACCATTGTATCCGGAGAGGTAAAGCGTCCCACACCAACCACCGGTTTCGACGTAAGTGATTTGATAAAACCGGTGTATTTTTCCTGGTAGTTTTCGCCTTCAAAACGGGAAGTCGCGGAATCGTTGGCCCAGTCACTGATGTTGACGTCCCACAAATCGGGCAGTTCGGCCAGCATCTCGATTACTTCCCGGCCTTCATTTTCCGCGGTTATTCCTTCCGGACCGAGCAGTTCATCCAGCGCCAAACGGACCGCCACCGCGCATCGGTCACCCGCAACATCCTTGGTATCCTCAATCAGTTCCCGCAACAGGCGCGCCCTGTTTTCCAGGCTTCCCCCGTATTCATCGGAACGCCGGTTGAATTTCCGGGACAGAAAGTGCATCGGCAGGGCAAGACTGTGCCCGGCATAAACATAAACGATGTCAAACCCTGCCTGTATGGCGCGCAAAACCGCGGCGCGGTGCCACTCGCGGAGGTCGCGGAGGTCGGACTTGTCCATGCTCCGTGCTTGCACCGGGTGATATGAGTTTACTGACATTGAACCGGGTGCTAGAGGAGGCAAGCGGGTGTAGAGATTGGCGCTTGAATGGCCTCCATGAACCAGCTCGATACCTGCCAGCGACCCGTATTCATGGACTGCTTCAGCCATTTTTGCGAGGGCGGGAATGTCACCATCATCCCATAACCTGCCCTCCACTGCGGGATCGTTGGCGGAGCTGGGGTGGATTTCCACCTCCTCCGTGCACACCACCGCCCAGCCGCCTTCAGCCTTGATCCCACGCATTGCAACAAGAGCGTGCGGACGAAAGTGTCCCATTCCATTGCAGTGCGGGACCTGGTAGAAACGGTTACGTGAGGTAACGGGACCGATACGCACCGGTTCAAAGAGGATGTCGTACCTTGTATCTCGTTTTGGCATGTTGTGTTAAAACAGGCAGGGAATGGATCCGCTCAGGAACGGACCCTGCTCCACGGCGTTCCCCGCAGCCGGGATGCCGCAAGCCACCATCCCAGGATAACACATAGTACCGCGGTCGCCGCGGGCGCAGACAGCCACAGTGATGCATCCATGCTCAGCTGCAGATTTGCCTCAAGCGGTGGCGGCACGTATTGACTGCCGAGAAAAACTGCCGGGTCGTCGCTCTTCCGCAACCCATTGGGCAGGGTGAACCTGAGCGTTGAAAGCCCCCGGCTTGCCAGCCATGTAAGCAGCACGCCCAGCATTCCGCCCACCAAACCCTGCATCCCTGCTTCAGATGCAAGCTGGTTCCGCACCTGGTTTCTGCTCCAGCCGATGGCACGCAGCACAGCCGCTTCACGCTGCCTCTCTCCGAGAGACCCACCCAGGAAAACCAGCAGCAACAGCAGTGCCAGCACCGCTGTGACTGCAGTGGTAGCCTGTTGAAACTGTCCGGTTAGCCTGGAAAGTGTGCCGAGCAGAGTCAAAAAGGAATCCGCGCTGATCACGGTGGAACCCGGGAGTTTTGTCTGAATGAAGACTTTCGCTGGTTCCGCTTTTGCCGGGTCCGAAACACGCAGGAAGAGCTGATTAATGCTGTCAGCTTCTAGCCCCGCCATTTCCCTCGCTTTGTCGATATCGAGGTAGAAATTAGCCGCGGCAACCTGGCTTCCTTGCTGAATGTCCACCACCCCGGTGATAGTAAAGAAATCACCGCCAATTTCCATGGTCTTTCCCGGTTTCAGGCGATAGAAAGCCCCGTAATGGCGTTCAACCAGCGCCTCTTGTTTGCCGGCCTTGGGCATGCGGCCTTTGAACAGCCACTCCCCCACTCGTCCAGGGCCGATGGCGGAATTTTCTGCATCAAGAGGAATCCCGCTGACGCTGAAGAATTTACCCGGTGCAAAATTCCACAGCAGCACTGAACCAAGCACCGCTGTCACTCCGGGCGCCTCGCCGAGGGCGGTCCATTGATCGCGGTCCATCGGTTGCGCGGAATACGGCAGCATCAGCCCCATCTTTTCGGGCAATGCCGATTGAGTGGGACCCTGCTGAACCACCAGGTCTGCATCCAAATTCCGGAAAGGCAGACGTGCCAGGGTTTGAAACCCCTGCCCAAGGACCGGAAGCAGAATCACCATCGAAACCGCCAATCCGACACCGCCGATGACAAACAGCGTGCGTCCCCAGCGGTAAAGCAGTTCGCGGACAAGGTAGCTGCCGTGAATTTTTAAGACGACCACCGCTAGTCAGCTCCGTTTAATTTTTGCTCGATCACTGCCTTCACGTCCTCCGCTGACCACTTCCCATCAATATTCATCGGACTCTCTGAGTCCACCGGAAAGTATTTGAATATCACTTCACGTCCGTTGACTTTATGCCGGTATTTACCATCAACAAATATTACAACCGGAATATGTCCTTTAATTCCGGATTTTTTGAGCCGGGCTTTTCCGGCACTGCTCTCAGCATCCATTTCAGTGATCTTGATTTGCCCGCCATAACTTTCGAGCAATTTACGAGTCTGTTTTAATGCGTTTTGGATCGGCCAGTGATCGAGAGCGACGATTTCCACATCAAACGCTGTGGCGGCCCAGGCTGAAGGTGTCAGTCCTGCCGAGCAGATAACCAGGGATGCAATTAGTAATTTTGCAAATTTAATTAGTTTCATCAGTTATTTCTCCATTTTTGAGATGAAGGCGCTGCTGCGCCTGTTGCGCGATTTCCGCGTCATGAGTCACCACCACCAGGGTGGTGCCGTGTTCCCGGCTGATATGTTTCAGCAGCGACATCACGTTTTTGCCAGTGGATTCATCAAGGTTTCCCGTCGGTTCATCCGCCAGCAAAACACTCGGCTGGTGAATCAACGCACGGGCAATGGCCACCCGCTGCTGCTCGCCTCCACTGAGTTGGGCCGGACGATGGTGCAGCCGGTGCCCGAGTTCTACTTCCTCTAAAAGGCCTTTTGCCAGTTTCAATTTCTCCGCGCACACCGATTTTTCTTTAAATGCCATCGGCAGCATCACATTCGCAAGGGCATCCAGTGAGGGAATCAGGTGGAACCCCTGAAAAACAATACCAACGTCCTCGCGCCGGAATCGTGCCAGTTCCTGTTCAGAAAGCCCGGTCAGCTCCGTCCCGTTGATCACCACCGATCCTCTGGAAGGTTCGTCAAGCCCGGCCAGCAGACTCAGCAGGGTGCTTTTTCCTGAACCTGACCTGCCGACGATCGCACTGAATCCCCCGGATTTAATCGTGAAGTTAAGGTTGTTTAACACATCGACGGCATCAAACCGCTTGTTGAGGTTGTTGACTTGAATTGCTTCAGGCATATTTTGCTTATAAAAAATGTGTTATGAACATGCTGCTTTTTCGCCAGTCACATTCACTCTTCCGCAAGCCACCGCCAAGGGTGGGATGTTACCATTTTCAGGGCCACCAGCATAGCGCTTGTCACCGCGGCAATGACCCCCAAGGTTAAGGCGGCAACAGCGGTCAAGAGAGGTATGTTGATCGGTGCGATCAGTTTTCGCGTGCGGTCGAAATCCGTTTCCGGAAGAAAGTGCGGATTGGGGCTGATTTCCCACGATAGCTCCATCGCCAGTTCCACATTCCCGATGAGGGTGATGCCGATTCCGGCAAGCAGCAGGCCGATTATTCCCCCCACAACAGCAAGGACCGCGGTTTCCAGGGAAAGCTGGTTCATGATTTGGAGTCGGGTCCAGCCCACTGCCTGCAGGATCGCGAGGTCCCGGCGACGTTCACCGATGGCCGTGGCGGTGCTGCGTGCAAGCAGCGCCAAGGCAAGGACCGCGACCACAGCGGTAAACAGGATACTCATCCGGTCGGAGAGGAACATCAGGTCTTCCAATTCTTCCTGGATCGAAAGTTCACTGGAGACGATCCCCTTTTCTCCCAGCATCCTCTCCACTTCCGTCGCGACGGAACGCAGCCGACGCTGGTCCACTTCAAGGAAAAGAACGTTGATATCATCGGGAGTGAACGGATACAGGTCCCGTATCCACGGGGCTTTGCCGGCAAGCACCTGTGCTTCCTTCAACGGCAGGTAAATGTCTGCCCGCATGATGTTGCCGGTTTTGGGTGTATCAACTATGCCTGCGATTGTGTAACGATGACCTTGCAATTCCACCGCATCCCCTGCAACAACCCGGTTCTTGGAGGCAAAATCCCCGTCCACCAGTGCATTGACGGGTACTTCATCAGGGTCAAGAGGCTTCCCGGAAACAAGCTGCCGGTTCAGCCCCTGGAGTCCGGATTGACCGCTGGGCGCGACGCCTAAAACAGACTGAAAATGTTCCTGCCCGAGGTCCCACATATACACCGCGCCGGCAGTGTTGATCACTCCCGGAAGATCACGGATTTTCTTTACCGTCTCCGCGGGCAGATGCGCCGTCGGATGAGGAAAGACCAGCCCTTCCAGCTTACGGGGAATGTCCCCGGAAAGCTGAACCACAATATCCGCCCCTACATTTTCAAGCGGCAGCCGCAGCGCTTTGGTGGATGCGCGACTGATGCCGGTTAGGGTTACCGCCATGAACACCGCCAGCGCGATGCTGAGCAAAGTGACGATGCTGCGCGCACGACGATGGGAAAGCTCCTGTTTGAGATAATGAAACCTGTTCATGCAAAAATCATCGAGATCAATTAAACCGAAGTTCCTTAAGTCTGCCCCCCTAAAATAGGTTTAACGCACTGAT
>CAYFLK010000107.1:0-5743 GCA_964344035.1 uncultured Pseudomonadota bacterium | reverse complement strand
GAAGAAAGTCTAAACCATATTATGCGACATAGCAAGGATGACATGACACTAGTGATACCATGTAACGAATGTCTTAGTGGTGTATGTGGAATGTGACGGCTGATCAGGAATTGACGCGCAGG
Source organism: uncultured Pseudomonadota bacterium (assembly GCA_964344035.1). GTDB lineage: Bacteria > SAR324 > SAR324 > SAR324 > NAC60-12 > UBA1014. The sequence continues at coordinate 5,621 of CAYFLK010000107.1, read as the reverse complement.
AACCAGTCCATGGCGCGGTCTGGGAGGATTCGTTTCAGCGTTCCCATCAGGTAAGTCGGGAAGGTGACGTAATAGCGACGTTTAGGGTGGTTGCTTTCGAGTGCATGCACGAGGCGCCTGCATACCGATTCCGGGCCGAGAGTGAAGCGCATTGCCGGGCCTTCGGTCTGCAGCCGTGAGAGCTGTAACTGGTATTTCCTGCAATGCACGCTGGCATAAATATCGATGTTTTTACGGAACAGCACCAACCCTTTTTTGCGGAAGTCCGAAAGGATCGGTCCCGGTTCGATGAGGGAGACGTGAATGCTTGTGCCGTGCAGTTCCAGCCGGAGCGTGTCAGTAAGTCCTTCGAGCGCGTATTTGCTGGCAATGTAAGCCCCGCGATATCTGAAAGCGATGAATCCGAGAACGGAACTGTTTTGGATAATGCGCCCTTCCCCCTGTTTGCGCATCACCGGGATCAGCCGGCAGGTCAGTTCGTGCGTACCAAAGAGATTGGTTTCAAACTGATCCCTCAACACTTTGCGGGAGAGATCTTCCACTGCGCCTGGTTGTCCGTATGCGCCATTGTTGAAAAGCGCGTACAGTGTTCCACCGGTTAGCTTTAGCGTTTGCTCAACAGCTGCGGCAATCGAATCCGGATTGTCAAGATCAAGCTGGATGCAGGTCAGGCCTTCATCAGACAGGCGTACCACATCTTCCTTCTTGCGCGCGGAGGCAACAACATTGTATCCACGTTTTTGCAAGGCATGAGCACAGTGGTGTCCGATTCCACTGGAACAACCGGTAATGAGAATGCTTCTTCCCGGCATGAAGTCTTGAAATGGGTGATGGTTGAGAAATAATGGAATCCCGGCTTGATGATCAGTTGTGACGATAATCCAAAAACGGGATAAACGCCAGCAGTACCAAGAGCAGGCGCGAATTGCCGTGATTCAAGTGCGGGCGCGAGTTTAATGTCGCGCATACCTGCTGGTGCAGAGGATGCATGGAATATTGTTGCGCCCATAATGAAAGGACTGTGCAAATACATGAAGTTGTCCTTTCCCCACGATTGGAGAGAATGTAAAAATGAAAACAGGCGGCAGCAAGAAAACCCTGATTATCGTTATCGCGGCTGCGTTGGTCCTGCTTGCCGTCATCGGCGGGGTGGCGTTTTTTCTGCTGGACAGCGGTGAAGAGGAGGAGCAGGCATCATCGGAAGAAGTGACGGAGGTCAAGGAACCCGAAGCGGAAGTGGAAATTCCCGAGCCGGAAGCACCGATTTACGTAAAACTGAAACCTTTCACCACCACCCTGGGGAGTGAAGCCAGTTATTTGAAAATATCGATGCAGTTTAAAATGGGCAGCGACGGTCCACGGGGCTTTCTCGAATCCCGCCTGGCAGAAGTGAAAGATTCCGTCATCGCGGTGCTGCAGACCACAGATGTGAAGGATTTCGAAAAACCAGGCTGGCGGGAACGTCTGAAAGAACGCATCATCCGGAAAGTCGCACTGCTGTTTCCCGAAGAACCGGATTGGGAGGACCCGAAACCGATACGCAAAATCCTCTTTGAAGAATTCCTCATGCAGTGATTACATTCTCACCAAAACTGTTTGAGCGGTAAAATGGGATTAGTTTTCACACAATCCCGATTCAACTAAACAGCAAACTCATAACTGATTTTCGGGGTAATGCCCGGAACCCAATCATTGGCTATTGTTTTCGAATCATCGCCTTCAATGCGATTCCCGGGGTACTTCCGCGCCACGCATGCCGACGAGGAAATCCAGATCACATCCCTGATCCGCTTGAAGAACGTGGTCGAAGTAGAGTTTCTGGTACCCTCCAGGCATCGGCGGACCTTCCGGCTCCCAGGATTTCCTGCGTTGTTCAAGCTCCTCCTCTGAAACGTCGAGGTGCAGTTTCCTGCCGGGAACATCAAGTTCAATGAAGTCTCCGTTCCGCACGTGCGCCAACGGCCCACCCGCAGCGGCTTCGGGCGCGGTGTGCAAAACCACCGTGCCATAGGCGGTGCCGCTCATTCGTGCGTCTGAAATGCGAACCATGTCGGTGATGCCTTTTTTCAGGATTTTGGGTGGCAAACCCATGTTGCCGACTTCGGCCATTCCTGGGTAGCCTTTTGGGCCACAGTTTTTCAGCACCATCACACATGTTTCATCTATGTCCAGTTCCGGGTCATTGATGCGCTCGTTATAATCTTCTATGTTTTCAAAGACCACCGCCCTGCCTCGGTAGACCATCAAGGATTCCGTTGCAGCAGATGGTTTCAGCACCGCGCCACGCGGGGCCAGATTGCCGTGCAGGACGGCGATGCCGCCCTGGTGAGTGAGCGGATTCTCAGGGGTCCGGATCACTTCCAGATTGTAATTCTGCGCGTCCCGGGCGTTTTCCCATATGCTTTTGCCGTTTACGGTAACTGCGTCCTGATGCAACAGCCCCATTTCCCCCAAGGCGCGGATCACCACCGGAAGGCCGCCGGCATAATAGAAATCCTCCATCAGGAACCTGCCGGAAGGGAGCAGATCAACCAGTGTCGGCACGTCCCTGCCAAGATGATCCCAGTCTTCAAGGTCAAGCTTAACCCCGAGCCTGCGGGCGATGGCAATCAGGTGGATCACCGCATTTGTGGAACCTCCGATTGCTCCGTTGACCCGGACCGCGTTTTCGAATGCTTCACGGGTAAGGATTTTGGCAATTGTCACATCGTTGTTTACCATTTCCACGATTCTCCTTCCCGCCATCTGCGCAAGTACGTAACGCCTTGCGTCTACGGCCGGGATGGCGGCATTGTGCGGCAGCCCAAGTCCCAGGGCTTCAACCATGCTCGCCATTGTCGAGGCAGTGCCCATAGTCATACAATGGCCCGCGCTGCGGCTGTTTCCGGCTTCGGCCGACATGAATTCCTCCGCAGTCATTTGCCCTGCCTGCACCATTTCAGAAAATTTCCAGACATGTGTTCCTGAACCGATATCGCTGCCGCGATATTTGCCGTTCAGCATAGGTCCTCCGGAGACGGCGATGGTGGGAATATTACAGCTTGACGCGCCCATCACCAGCGCAGGTGTTGTTTTGTCACAACCTACAAGCAGCACCACGCCGTCTATCGGATTTGCCCGTATAGATTCTTCCACGTCCATGCTGGCAAGGTTCCTGAAAAGCATCGCGGTAGGCCGCAGTGTTGTTTCCCCGAGAGAGGTAACCGGGAATTCGACCGGGAACCCTCCTGATTCAAGCACCCCGCGTTTGACTCGTTCCGCAATTTGCCGGAAATGCGCGTTGCACGGGGTCAGTTCCGACCATGTGTTGCAAATGCCGATTACAGGGCGTCCGTCAAACATATCCTCGGGAATACCCTGGTTTTTCATCCAGCTGCGATGGGCATAACCGTTTTTGTCTATCTTTCCATACCATTCACTGGAACGGTTTTGTTTTCTGGACATTTTGTTCCTTTAATCGTCGGGGATGCGAAAAACGAGGTTCTGGAGGCAAGTTCAAAGAACTGCCACCCATTTTCACTTATAACCTCTCATTGGTTTAAGACAGGGCTTTTGCGCCTATATCTCCGCGGTACTGCTTGCCCTTGAAGTGCACCTTTTCCATTAAAGAGTAGGCACGTCCGCGAGCTTCTGAAATGCCCGGCCCTTGCGCGGTGACTCCGAAAACACGGCCTCCGCTGGTGACCAGCCGTTCATTCTGTAAGGCAGTTCCGGCATGAAATAGCTGTGTTTCCGGGGGAAGGGATTGCGGCAAGGTAACAGTGAGCCCTTTGGTGGGAGGTCCGGGATATCCCGGCGCGGCGGCAATTACGCATATGGATGCCCCTGGTTTCCAGCGCAGCTTGATTTTTTCAAGGCATCCATCGGTTGAGGCCATCAGGATTTCTGCCAGATCATTTTCCAGTCGCGGCAGAACCACCTGCGCTTCCGGGTCTCCAAAGCGGGCGTTGAATTCGATCACCTTCGGACCTGCATCAGTCAGCATCAATCCAGCATAGAGTATTCCACGGTAGGGGGAGCCTTCAGCAACCAGACCTTCCGCCACAGGACGCAAGATGCGTGATTCGATTTGAGGCAGCCAATGTTCCAGGTGCGGAACCGGGGAATACGCGCCCATTCCACCTGTGTTGGGACCGCGGTCACCGTCAAAAATAGGTTTATGGTCCTGGGATGGGACCATCGGCAGCACAGTTATCCCATCGACAAAGGCGAGCACAGTCATTTCTTCACCACGCAGGCATTCTTCAACCACCACCCTTGTGCCGGAATTTCCGAATACTTTTCTGTTCATCGACGCTTCCAGCGCGGTTTCTGCTTCCTCCACGGTTTCAGCGACTGTGACTCCCTTGCCTGCGGCCAGACCGTCTGCTTTGACCACGATCGGCTCCCCCTTTTCCCTCACATACGCAAGCGCAGCTGAATAGTCACTGAATTCTCTGTATTCAGCAGTAGGTACACTGAACCTTTGCATGACTTCCTTTGCAAACGTTTTGCTACCTTCGAGCTGGGCGGATCTTCGGTCAGGTCCAAAAATTCTCAGACTGCGTTGTTTAAATTCATCAACAATTCCGCTTACCAGCGGGTCCTCAGGTCCCACCACAGTTAAGTCGATTGCTTTAGTTTCCGCTAACTTTGCCAGTTCCACCAGTTGGCCGGCTTTCAATGGAACACATTCGGCAAGTTTAGCGATGCCCGGGTTGCCTGGGGCACAATAGATTTTTTCGACATTTGGGCTTTGACTCAGCTTCCATACCAGGGCGTGTTCACGGCCGCCTCCGCCGATGACAAGAATTTTCATGGTGATTCAGTTCTACAGAGTACTTGATGAGGAGCCTCTCCTGGCTTTCCGGAAACAGGCCTCGACCCCTTTGCGGTGCAGCAAAGAAATTGTTTCAGGTAAAAGCTGATGTTCCACCCGGTGTATTTTCACTGCGAGAGAATCCACCGTGTCGTCCAGATCCACCGGGACTTTACTCTGCGCTATGATAGGGCCTGTATCGACGCCGGAATCGACAAAATGTACGGTTACCCCGGTTTCCCGGACACCCGCGCGGATGGCGTCGCCTATTCCGTCTGCACCAGGAAATTCGGGCAGGAGAGAGGGGTGCAGGTTGATCATGCGTCCTTCCCACTCTGCCAGCAGGGTTGGTCCGATAATGCGCATGTATCCCGCAAGCACCACCAGGTCTATCTTTGCGAATGCGAGTACGCGCTGGATCTCGGATTCGTACGCTGACTTGCCGGGATAGTCCTTTGCCCGAAAAACATACTGCTGTATCCCGCGTTCGCTGGCGTGTCCCACAACTGGCGCGTCAGGAACGTCGCAGACCAGCAGGGCGACGCTTACCCCGGGCAAAATTCCGGATTCTATCGCTTCGTGAATCGCCAGCATGTTCGACCCGCGTCCGGATGCAAAGACGGCTAAGCGCATGAGCTATTTCAGGTGTTTATTATGCAAATGACTACAAGATATATCTAAATCGAATTGATAGCGTAACCAGAGTAAGCAAGCGGACAAAATACATGGCTCTGTTCGAGTTAAGTGTTGATTATCCAGCAACACAGCCAAGATATGTTTCAGGGCAGATTGAATGTGCTTGTTTTTCCAGGCACCTACGCCA
>CAYFLK010000106.1:0-6498 GCA_964344035.1 uncultured Pseudomonadota bacterium | reverse complement strand
AAACATATCTTAGCTGTGTTGCTGGATAATCAACACTTAACTCGAACAGAGCCATTAGAAATGATGTCAAGCCTAAATTTGATTTTTTTCATGGCCTTAATTTGGTTCAGGAGCGGATTGTTTCCTCAAATGCCTTCGGCCAGGTTTTTGGGTGGGAGCGCAGATACTGTGGAGGATATGGTGCTTCGGCGCCCAGTTCCTGTGCGGCATGCCAGGCCCAGCGCGGTTCGTAGAGCATGCCCCTGCCGAGTGCGACGAGGTCCGCTTTGCCCTTGGAAACCGCCTCTTCGGCCATTTTCGGTTTGCGGATCATGCCGACGGTAATAGTGGATATTCCTGCTTCGTTGCGGATGCGTTGAGAAAATGGAAGCTGATATCCGGGATACCCGGGGCCGACCGGGGGGCGCTTGATGCTGTTGCCCCCGGAAGAACAGTCGATGAAATCACAATCGCGCATTTTAAGTTCCGCCGCCAGGGTTAACGTTTCATCCATGGTCCACCCCGGTTCATCCCAATCGGTGGAGGAGATGCGCATGCCGAGAGGCAGGTTTTCCGGCCATCCCCCGCGGACCGCGTCGTAAACTTCGAGCGGGAAGCGCATCCGGTTTTCCAGGGAGCCTCCGTATTCATCATCGCGGTGGTTTGCGATGGGAGAGAGAAAGGAACTCAGCAGATATCCATGGGCTGCATGTATTTCCAGAACATCCACACCGGCCCGTTCAGCGCGAGCGGCAGCCTGAACAAAACTCTGCCGGACCGCGGCCATATCCGACTTGTTCATCGTTTCCGGCACAGGCCAGCTTTCGGCAAAAAGGGTGGGAGAGGGGCCAATGGTTTCCCAACCGCCTTGTGTCGTCTCAAGCGGTGTTCCCCCGTCCCATGGCTCGGCGGCCGATGCTTTTCGTCCGGCATGTGCGAGTTGCAGTCCGATGCGGGCGGCGCCGTGCTTTTTGCAGAAATCGATTACTTTTTTCAGTGCCTCTTCCTGTTCATCATTGTAGAGTCCGGGGCATCCCGGAGTGATGCGCCCCCGCGCTTCGATTCCGGTGGCTTCAACAAAAACCAGCCCGGCGCCGGAGACGGATAAATGTCCCAGGTGCATCAGGTGCCAATCTCCTATTACCCCGTCCACGGCGCTGTACTGGCACATCGGTGAAACCACAACGCGGTTCGGCAACTCGACATCGCGCATTTGAAACGGGGTGAACAATTTACTGGTTGTCATGTTTTCATTTGAACAGGGTTGAACATAATGGTGTTGTTAATGATTCGAAAGGCTATGATTCATGAACAAATGATGGATGTCAAACGATCCTGCCAGGAATTTCCTGTAGTACAGTTTTTGGTGTATGATTCATCAAGGCGGAAAGCATTACGCATGCTGGATGCAGAATACGATACATGGATTTCAATTCTCAGGTTTGCGTAAATCCCACATGTCTTCAAAACGCAAGAAACACTGGCCGGTGCATGGATGGATCGGACTGGCGCTGGTGGGAGTGTTCTGGCCGCTGAACTGGACCCTCGAGGGGCTGCGCACGCATTGGGGTTTTTTCCCGATGTGGCTCGGGTACTGTCTGACGGTGGACGCACTGGTGTTTCTGCGCAAGGGGGGTTCGTTGCTCAACCGGAATCCCCGGGCTTACGCAGGGCTTTTCCTGATTTCCATCCCGGGATGGTGGCTTTTCGAGTTGATAAACCTGCGCACGCAGAACTGGTTTTACGTGGGACGCGAGGCATTTACCAACCTCGAATATGCCTTTATGTCTTCGATCAGTTTCTCCACGGTGATGCCGGCGGTGTTCGGTACGGCTGAGCTGGCTTCCACTTTCGGCTGGATCAAGCGCATCGGTCCTGGACCGGAGATGCCGCCCACTCCGCGCAGCCTGTACCGCATGGCGTTTGCGGGGATGGTGATGCTGACAATGCTGCTGCTTTGGCCGCGTTACTGCTTCCCATTCGTCTGGCTCTCGGTCCTGTTCCTGCTTGAACCCTTCAACGCTCACAGGAAATATCGCAGCCTGTTTGACTTTACAAAATCAGGAAACTGGCGGCCGCTGTGGTTTTTGTGGGTCGGATGCCTGATATGCGGGTTTTTCTGGGAAATGTGGAACTTCTTGTCATACCCGAAGTGGAAATATGACCTTCCGTTCGTCGGTTTTCTCCATGTTTTCGAGATGCCCCTGCTCGGTTATCTCGGTTACCTCCCTTTTGCCCTGGAACTCTTTGCGCTTTACCATTTCGTAATCGGCGTCTTTCACCTGCACAGATTGAAGAATTATGTGGAGCTTGGATGATGTTATCGTAGACCAAACGCCTGCTTTGCTGTCCGGTTCATGCCCGGACCACATTCAATCTGGATCGCCCAGCCATTAAATGGACGGATCCCGCACCTAAATCAGCAAGCTGAAAGCAACAGTACCAAAGACCATGATGCTGATTTAGGTGCGGGACCGTTCCATAACCTGAATGCTACATTTACATATATTTCAGTGTTTTTTCCCCAAATCAGAACTGTTCTAACTCCTCGCTTGAAATGGAGTATTATTTTCTTGCGATGGCAGTGGCATCGAGATCGATTGTTGTTTGGTCTTCCTGGAAGATGACGCAAAACAGCTTTTCGGCCTGTTCCTTGGTGTAATACCCTCTGCGGACATCACGCTCGACCGAGCCGGGATCGCGTTCGCGTGGATTTCCGTAACCTCCTCCTCCCGGAGTGGAAACGCGGATAGTGTCTCCGGGGGAGACGTGGATGCCCTGGTCTTTGGAGAGGTGAGGAGGAACATAGGTTTCCCCGTTGCGCTCGATCCGCACTTTGTTCACCCCGCCGTCCTTTCCTCCCAGCGCACCCTGTGGACCGAAGCGCCCATGGTCCATGACCATCGACGCGCGCGCGTCGCCGCGACGCACTTTCACGGAGTAATTGACCCCGAAACCTCCGCGGTGTTTTCCTGTGCCTCCTGAGCCTTCATGAAGGGAGTATTCCTCAAAGAGCACCGGGTAATACTGTTCCATCACCTCGATCGGCGTCGTTTTGGAAATCCCGATGGTGGAGCATCCGTTGGAAAGTCCGTCTCCGGACGCATTGCCGCCGTACCCACCCCCGCTGATGACATACATCACGTATCCGCGGTTGCGTTCCGGATCAAACCCGCCGAGGCAGAAGTTGCCGCTTGTTCCGGCCGGCGCGGCAAAGAGTTTTACCAGCGCGGCGAAAACCGCTTCGGCGATTCGCTGGCTCACTTCCGCTGCGCATCCGGAAACAGGTCGTGGATATTCCGCATACAGAAAGGTGTCTTTCGGGTCCTTGATGTGCAGCGGCTCGAAGGTTCCGGCATTGATCGGCACTTCCGGGAAGATGTGTTTGACGGCAAGGTATATCGACGATTTTGTAGTTGCGATCACGCTGTTCATCGGTCCCAGGCAGGGTGGGCTGGAACCAGACATGTCAAAGAACAGGTCCCCGTCCTGTTTGCGGATTTTCATTTCGATGCGCAGCGGTTCATCGACCACCCCGTCCGAATCTACAAAGGACTCTCCCCTGTATTCTCCATCCGGAATGGTGCTGATACGAGCTCGCATCTGGCGGGCCGCGCGTTTTTTCAGCTCAACGATGGACCGGTTCACAGTATCTTCTCCGTAGCGGTCGAGCAGATCGGTGAAGAGTTTTTCTCCCACAGTCAAGGCGGCAGCCTGAGCCTTGATGTCGCCGATTCTCTGGTCGGCGATACGTATATTTGAAAGGATGATGGAGAGGATTTCATCGTCCATTTCCCCGCCCTTGTAGAGCTTTACCGGGGGGAGGCGCAGCCCTTCCTGTTCCACCTCGGTTGCGTTCGCGGAAAAACCCCCCGGCACCGCTCCCCCGGTGTCTGGCCAGTGTCCGGTATTGGCAAGCCAGGCAAACAGTTCTCCGTTGTAGAAAAACGGTTTGACGAAGCGCACGTCCATCAGGTGTGTCCCGCCCAGATAGGGATCGTTGACAATGAAGACATCCCCGGGCTTCAAATTTTCCGCACGTTCGATTACATGCCTGGTGCCGAACTGCATTGTGCCGACGAATACCGGGAGCCCTAGTTCGCCCTGCGCGATAAGTTCTCCGGTTTCCTTGTGATAGATGCCGTCGGAACGGTCAAGTGCTTCAGAAATAACCGGGCTGAACGCGGAGCGTACGAAAGCAAGGTCCATTTCGTTGCAGACCTGCTGCAGACCGTTTTGAATTACTGCCAAGGTTACAGGATCAAGTTCGGACATGGTTTTCTGTACTGATGTTCAATAATGTGAACCCGTTACACGGTGATGATCAGGTTGCCGAAGCGGTCCACTTCAACACTGTTGCCTGGTTCCACGACAGTGGTGGAATCCATCTGCTCAATCACCGCGGGACCTTCAATAATGGCGGACAATGGCAGATTTTCACGCCGGTAGATTGTCGTGTTAAGCCAGCCTGCTTCATACCAGACAGAGCGGACCCCGGTGACGCATTCCGCGACTGTCTCCCGGCGTTCTGACTCCTGCATCAAGGACGTAAGAGGGACCGGTTTGCGCCGCCCGATCACGGCAGTGTGGACATTCACCAACACCGGACGGATTTCCGGGAGCTTCACGGCAAAGCGCTTCCAGTATGCTTCCGCAAACGCCTGGTTCAGTTCATCCCTGGTGATTTGAGTGCCGGCAACCGGGACAGTCAGAATGTGGGTCTGTCCCTGGAACTGCATGTCGACGTCATGCACCAACACCAGTTCTTCGATTTCAACACTCTCCCGCTCGATAGTGGCTTCACCTTCCTCGATCTGCGCCGTTATGATTTGCCGCACCTGGTCAATGTCGACTTTGGGCAGAGGGATGTTAACGGTTTTCACATAATCATGACGCACATCGGCGCACACACATCCAACCGCGTTGGTGATGCCCGGACGCGAGGGGACGAGCACCCAGGGAATTCCCAGTTCCCTCGCGAGTGAGACTGCGTGCAAAGGTCCCGCCCCGCCAAAGGCGAACAGCGCGAAATCCCTGGGGTCTTTCCCGCGTGCCAGCGAAACCAGGCGCAGCGCTCCCGCCATCTGAGTGTTGGCGATGCGTATGATCGAGGAAGCTGCATCCTCCGCTGATTCCATACCAAGTGGTTCACCAATTTCCCGCATGATTCGGCTTTTTACTTCATGCAGTGAAACCGGGTTGTCGACCGCGAGCAGCGCATCGGGATTCAAACGTCCCAGCACCAGGTTCGCGTCGGTAATAGTCGGCTTGTTCCCACCGTGCCCGTAACAGATCGGTCCAGGTCTAGCGCCCGCGCTTTCCGGCCCCACCTGCAGCAGTCCGGCCTCGTTGATGAAAGCCAGGCTGCCGCCCCCGGCGCCGATGGTATGGACATCGACCATCGGCACGTGGATCGGCATGGCGTATTCGATTTCCAGTTCGGAACTGACCTGTGGGATTCCGTTAACGATCAACCCCACATCACAGCTTGTTCCTCCCATATCGTATGTAATCACATGGGGACAATCCGCACTGGTCGTGGTGTAAGCCGCGGCCATCACTCCCGAGGCCGGTCCGGACATCACGGTCTTCACCGCGTCCTCAGCGACAATCCGGGAAGACACAGTCCCGCCGTTGCCTTGCATCACCAGCAGGTCATGACGGTAGCCCCTGTTTTGCAGTTCGCCGCGCAGACGGTTGATGTAGCGGTGCAGCACTGGCTGAATTGAGGCGTTGATTGCTGCTGTCGTTCCGCGTTCATACTCCCGGTATTCCGACATCAGCGCGCTTCCGCGGGTGATGAACCGGTTGGGCCATTCCTGTATTGCCAGTGCTTCAGCCCGTTTTTCATGGGAATCGTTTTTGTAGGAATGAAGGAAGTGGATGACAAGCGATTCCACTCCGGCGTCCCGTAGTTTTGCAAGAGCTTCCAGCACTCCGTTTTCATCCAGTGGCCGTACCACGTTACCATCGCTGTCCATCCGTTCATCCACCTCCAGGCGCAGTTCCCTGGGGACCAGGCATTCGAAACTGCCGGTCATGCCATACGGGTTCGGTCGGGTGCGGCGTCCAAGTTCTAGTACATCCCGGAACCCTGCGGTGGTGATCAGTCCGCATGAACTTATCTTGCGCTCCAACAGGGCATTCGTTGTGACTGTCGTGCCGTGAATGATGGTTTCCAGTAGAGTCAAATCTACGCCGGTGCACGCAATTGCATTCAACACACCGAATGCCTGGTTCTCTGGAGTGCTCAGGACCTTGGCAATGGCAACCGTTCCAGCATCCGCGTCCAGCAGAATAAGGTCGGTGAATGTGCCACCTACATCAACGCCGACAATTTGACTCATGATGGTTTTTTACTTGGGTGAAATGCCTGTCTTATCCAAAAACGATGAAGCCTTGACTAGTACTTGCAAAAGATTAATAAAGACAAACGAATCACAAAAAGACTTTACGAAAGTAATTATAAGGCTCTGTTCGAGTTAAGTGTTGATTATCCAGCAACACAGCTAAGATATG
>CAYFLK010000105.1:0-6524 GCA_964344035.1 uncultured Pseudomonadota bacterium | reverse complement strand
AAATCAGTGCGTTAAACCTATTTTAGGGGGGCAGACTTAAGGAACTTCGGTCTAGGTCAATGTGGTTGAATTGCATTTGCATGAGTAGTCACACCTGAATTTCCTTGTAATACAATTGCGGCTATGGCAAACCGGTCCCAGCAGGACCAAAGAAACTGGGATGTTGAGTGTATCTGGTTGAAAAACCTCCGGTCTGATATTCGCGAGTGGGGGGATCGGGATTTTCTTTTCCCTGTAATATAGAGGATATATTCCGGGCCTGCAGAAGGTTCAATTCCAGAATTTCAGGATCGCAACAATCAGACCTCCGACAGTGAGCTGGGAAGTGAAAGACCAAATCATGAATCGTTCCATACGCTGATTGAGCATGCTGATATCCTGTTGAATGCTTTCGAAGCGTTTATCGACCTGTTCGAAGCGTTTGTCGATGGATTTATGCATTTCTTCGAAACGTTTGTCCATCATGGCGAAACCCTGCTGCATCAGTTCACGCTGATGCCGGAGTTCCTCCTCAACACGGATAATCCGTTCACGGAGTTCGGTTTCATATACCGCAACAGGTTTGCCAAGACTGATTTCCGTCAGCCATTCACCAAGGTGTTCCTTGATGAATGTGATGTCTTCCTGTGCCAGGCTCATGATGATGTTTCGATAAAAAAACTACTTTTCGTGTATCCTATGAAGTTATCATATTGATGTTGAAGAAGACAGTTTCCGCATCGCTTTTCGGGTTCGTGGGATAAAAAAGTGAACTGTGCAAATAATCATACCTCCAGCAATGGGAGTCTGCCGGCATTCCACGTGAAGTTTTTTCAGTCTTTTTCCGCTGAAAGGTTTCGTACGAACTCAATGAAAAAGGCGAGAAAAATGCCGAAGAACAGGGCGACGACTCCGCTCAGGGCGACTATCAGCCGTTTTTTCGGTTTTGATGGAGATTCAGGTTCCAGCGCGGGATCGATTACGCGAAACATTGCACGGTCCTTGGAAGCGTTCAGTTTGCCCTGTTCTAGCTGAATGCGCAGCTGCTTGTAGATTTCCTGATATACCTCCAGTTCCTTGGTCAGAAACTCCTTTTCAAAGGAGAGCGTTCCCACGACATCGGACTGCTTCTGCAGTTTGTTTGTGTACTTGCCGATCTGCCGTTCCAGCGCCTGGTTGCCGAGCTGAAGCTGCTGTACCTGTGGCGACTGTTCATGCCGGAACTGCAGCATCACTTCTCTTTCCACTTCCGATTTTGCCCGCATCGCCTGAATTTCCGCCAAAGTTTCCGCCATAACTTGAGATTCGGCAGTGTGAATGAAATATTGTTTTTCGCGGTTGAATGTGCGCAGTGATTCTTCTCCCTGGCGCAATTCCCTTTCCGCTTTTTCCAGCTGCTTTTCGATGAACTGCAGGTTTTTCTGACTTGCGGTGAGGGTGTTTTCCGCAAGATATGATTCCAGCGCTTTTAGGCTGTAGTTTGCCAGTTCCGCAGCAATCGCCGGTTCATCCCAGGCAACCTCGATCTCCTGTGCACCTTCCACGGTTGACCCGTACTCGATGGCGCCCATCACCGCCCCGGCGCCATCTAGGGTGCTGGGCTGTTCCGGGAGATCATATACACCTGTTTGGGGATTGTAGAAATCCTTGTAGATCACCGGAAGCAGGTTCAAGTCACCCACTATTTTTTCCGCGAATCCGCGGCTTTTTAGAACAACTTCAATTTTATCAGTCAGGGCATTTGCCGATTTATCCGGAAGAGAGATCCCGGCTATCGAGGCCAGGCCCCCAAGTTGCCCCATTTGCGAGGATCCTCCATTGCCGGAAATCTGCAGAAAAGTGATGCGCGCCTGGTACTGCTGCGGAAGAAACCGCACCACCCCGAACGAACCTCCGATAGCCAATGCGGTGAGCAGCAGAATCAACCACTTGTAGCGCCAGAGAGTGCGTACCAGTTCCACGAGGTCGATGGTGTCGTCCTCAGGCGCATACTGCTGCCAGGGCTGTATCGGAAGCGGGGAAACGGGGGGTAGAGTTGATCCCTTTTCCGCTTCCTGGTTCAGAACAACCGTTTTATCTCCAGGACGTTTAGTCATGTAAATTCTCCTCTGGAAATACTTCTTTCAATATTGATGGTTTCGTAAAAAGTCGAAATCCGGTTTTTTGCATCTAATGATTTCAATGAGTTACGAGAACGAAATTGTGCGTTTTGGGACTTTTTACGAGTTCATCAATATTGTCGGGCGAACACACAGGTTCGCCCCTACTACGCAGGTTACCACTCGGCGTTCCATGCCAGCATGATGATCAGGTTGCTGAATTTATTCCGGGAATCACCCCCCGGGTTGCGGTGTTCTTCCAGCACCGTCAACAACCTCAAAGAATCCTGATCCGTGTGCAGGCGGGCGTCCAGTTCCCAGCGTGTTTGTTTTTCAATCTCCTCGGAAGACGGGTTTTGTTCATGACTGCGTACTCCATGTTCCCGTTTTTCCCAAGTCAGCTGTCCGTCAAGATTCGCGGACATTCCGCCGATGGTGAAACTGAGCTGGGAACCGTCCGCCCCAAGGGGATGCCCAAGGATGACGCCTTCAAATGTCCAGTCAAGCTGGTGGTTGTACCAAGCGTTCCAGCCCCACTCCAAGAGATGCACGGGCTGCAGCGTGTCCGCCCATTCCAGGGTTGTGTACAAATTCCTCTCAGAACCATACTGCTGGTGCCAGCCGAGTATTTTTGCCGAGCTGTGCTCCCAGCGTTTGCTGATGCCCTGAAAGTCATGCTCGTGATCTTCGCGTCCCCATTCCCAGTAGATGCGCGTCCCGGTTTCAGGAAACTTGAGACGTCCGTCTGTGACCAATTGCTGGTTACGCCTGTCTTGCCAGCGTTCGGGACCGGACCGCGGTTTGAAGAATTTTTCCGGATCATAAAGTTCCCCGACCATGCGGTAGAAATTGAACTGATCTTTTTCCAGCCCGACTATCCAGCCGCGGCTGAATCCGAATTCGAAACGCCGGTCGGTGGACCAGCCCAGTCGCCAACCGCTGATGCGGGAGTTCGGCACTGTACGTTCCTTGCCGAGCTGTCCGATCTGGTGCGAGAAACTCCAGTGTCCCCTTGAAGTGTTCCAGGGAGCCTTTGTGCCGATCCGTAGCATGGGCATCGGCGGCGCATGGCTGTCCCAGTGCAGAGTCGCGCGGCTTCCGCTGCCGAATCGCAAGGTGTCGTATCCTGCCTGCATCATGATGTTGCGCCATCCGAACAGGATGTTGGCCCGCGCCAATTGCAGTTTTGAAATGCTTCCCGACTCCCGAGGCAGCCTTCGCGCTGAGGAAACAGTAGGGTGGACGGCCGATAGAGCAGGCCGGACTTCCCGGTTTTCCGACCAGCGGAACCGAGGTTCCAGCCAAACCGAAAAATCGTCCGAAATCCAACCGCTTCCGGCTTGCAGCAACAGGTTTGTCCCCCTCGTGATCCAGGCCCCCCGCCGGTTTTCCAGGTATGGGCTGTCCGAGGCTCGGGAAGATTCCATGCCGGTTCGGGGATTTTGCCAACCCCGCTGGGATGTATCTCCAAGTGCCGCCAGTGTGAGCGGACGGGCACTGAGTTGAAGTCCGGGGGGAAGTTCTTCCAGCAGTTCGCGCCTCTCCAGGTCGCGGAAAAACCAGGGGTCCCATGACGTCAGTTCCAGCGCAAATACTGTCTCTAGCCCGTATAACAGGTGCAGAATGAGGAAGAGAAACACCCGGACGGGTTTTTTCCTTCCTGGATTCCGATTCATGACGCAGAAGCTTGAACATCACTGCCTTTCAAAACGGGTTCCGCTGAAGCAACTGAGTTTTCGCTGCGCCCGGAGAGCACGTTTTCATAAAGTTCGGCCACCATCCGGTTGATGCGTTTCTGGGAATAACGTTCGAGCACCGTCGTGCGTGCGTGTCTGCCGCTGATTTCCGCGGAAAGCAGTTTGCTGATGGTGCGCACATACGCTTCCGCGTCTCCCTGAGGGACCAGGTGGATGCCCTCGGATTCAAGCCCGGCGAGGTCGAGGTTTCCAGTGACGCGGCTGATCACCGCCGGCAGTCTCATTGCCAGTGCTTCGATCAGCCCGATGGAAAATCCTTCCCAGCGCGAGGTACCCAGGTAACAGTCGGCAACATTGATCAACTGGTGCATGTGGTGCTCCGGGGGGGCGCAAATGACGTGACTGGTGTCGCAGCAGACGCCTTTTGCGACCATTCGCTGCAGTTCCCGCGGGGCGACCCCGGCAAGGACCAGCACGCATGAAGGCGTGCGCTGCCGCAGCCGGTGATGTACCTCCAGTGTCATTTCCAGGTGTTTCTGCACGTTTGCGCGGGTTATCGCAAGCAGCACCCATGCGGTTTCCGGAATCTTCCAGCGTTTCCGCAGTTCCTGCCGGAACCGCGGGTCAGGGCTGAAGCGGTCTCCATCTACACCGTTAGGGATCACCATTCCCTGTTCAGGGGAAAAAAGATGGAGCGCATCCGCTTCGGCGCATTCGCTTTCTGAAACGCACAACACTTTCTCCGTCCAGCGTGCCAGCCACCGTTCGAGCATCAGGTAAACCCAACGCACCCACGGGGGGTAGTGCCTGTAATGGAGCCCGTGATGCTGGTGGATCACCGGGATATTTGCCCTGCGCCCGAGGGGACGTCCGTAAATTCCGGCCGCTTTCCCATGCGTGTGGAGCAGGTCCGGAGACGTTTCTCGGAGCATGTTTCCGAGACGGAGCATCGTGTCGGGACTGAGAGTGCGCAAAGCCATCGGGTGGACTTTCACGTTCGCGAGTGCGTCCAGGTTTTTGTGGATGCCTTCCCTACATGGCGGACAGACCACAGTGTGTGTGAAACGATCCTTGTTCAGCCCTTCGATCAGGCGCAGCATCGCGATTGGGCCGCCGCTGAGATCGGAACGTCCGCTGAAATGCATGACATGAATCCTGCGCGACAGGGGTTCGGCGGGAACAGTGCTGATCGAGGAAATTTTTCTGTATGCACCAGCCGTTTCTTGACCTCCGCGCTTCAGCATGCCCGCTTTCAGGGCCTCAGGACTCATCGCTTTGTGTGCCACACAGGTGTTGAAATCAGGAGGATGTCGGTGTCTGAACCGCTAATCACTTGAAAGCCCGGGGAAGGACCGAACTGGTCCCCGCCAGATGCATCCCCAAGCGAAGACAGCGGTCTTCCCCAGACTAATTAAATACCCGGTTTCTTATTTTGCCGATTTTGATAATTATATTCCTTGTTTTTACATTATTTTCATTTATTTATGCAAGCTCTCCTTTTTTCAGGACGAAAGTTTGGATCGAGGCTCTTACCCGAAGCGTCCATTTATGCCGTGTTCCGGGCTATCAGGCGTTTTACGGTTCATTTTCATTTTGACTGAGTCCATCCTTCAGTGTTTCCGGGCGACGGTCGGGGTACTTCATGCCAAGCAGTTCCAGTGTTTGTTCCAGCAGTCTTGTTTTCGTCTCCAGGTCAATTTTGTATTGGGACCGTTCCGTGTGCCTCAGGACGAAATTCGCGGTATCGAGCACCTTGCGCCAGTTTGGCCGTGCGGGCAGGGTTTCGATTTCGCAGTAGCGCTCCAGGGTGCGCATGCGGTGTGACTGCTTGTCGAGGGTGACCCGCCACAGCCGACTCTGTTCGGCGAGGTCCCGGCGCGTTCCCCCGGCCTGTTCCCAACATTCCAGCGTGACTCGCAGCAGTTCCACCAGCAGGTCTTTCCAGTTGCGCCCCTGTTCCTGCATCAGCGCTTCCATGTTGGTCCCGCTTTTGCGCAGCGCCTTGAGGTGTTCGAATTCGAGTTTCCGCAGCGTACGCTTGAGCTGGAACAGCTTGAACGGTTTGAGCAGCAGCCCGCAGATTCCCAGGTGGACCGCCTCGGAGGCCGTTTGTATATCGGAAAACCCCGTTATTATCACCGCCGGATGTTCGTGTCCGTTGGTCCGCAGCCGGTCGAGCAGTTCCAGTCCCGTCATCCCCGTCATCCGCAAATCGAGCAGCACCGCGTCAACCTGCTGCGCATGCCTGTTTATCCAGTTCAGCGCCTGTTCCGGATTGCTGAATCTTGTAACCCGGTGTCCTTCCCGCATCACTTCCCGGCTCAGACTTTCCTGAAAATTAACGTCGTCATCTACTATCATCAACCGCATGCCCGCTCCCTGTTCCATCCGGCGTCCCCCCTCATGTGCTGCCGGAATTGCCATAATGCCGAAACTAACAGAAGAAAAACGGAATAGCAATGGAACAAACGGTCGTTTTTTTACACCTTTTAATGATTGAAAAAATGTTGTGAATTCAAATAGATGCAATTATTTCTTGAAGAAGTCTCGGTGGGGTCTTCGGGCTATTTCGAATAACATACTGAAATTATATATGTTTTAGCAATATAAGAATTTATCCATTTTTCCATTTACGGAAAATTTGGAAAAAAATGGACAGGAATTATTCCGGAAACAAGTTGATTTTTTGTTTCCACCGGGCGTGTTTCTCGATTTATTTAAAAAAGGCTCTGTTCGAGTTAAGTGTTGA
>CAYFLK010000104.1:0-6944 GCA_964344035.1 uncultured Pseudomonadota bacterium | reverse complement strand
AGGGCGTCCAGAATTGATCGAGCAGTCCGTGGTATGCCGCCCAGACCTCGACCCCGTCAAAGCCGGCCTCCCGGCACCTTCTCGCTGACTGCACGAACCCTTCAATGGTTTCCTCGATTTCCACTTCGTTCATCGCGTGGCTGCCGTCAGAATCGTGAAAGCTCGGCAAACCCGAAGGCGACCAGTTTGCTTGGTAGGAATTGTCCGCGTCGCCGTGCTGACCGACGTGGTAAAGCTGCTGCAGGATCAATGACCCTTCATGGTGGACGGCCTCGGTGATTTTACGGAAGTGGGGAATAACTTCGTCTGTGCCGTGACTGAAGTTACCGCGCGTCAGCACCGCCGCAGCATGTACCGGCACCGGTTCGATGACCAGCATCGCCGCCCCGCCCAGCGCCCGTTCGCGGTAATAGGCGAGATGCCTCTCTCCGGGCATTCCTTGTTCCGACATGTTGGTCGTGTGCGCGCCGAAGACGATGCGGTTGCGCAGGGTTCGTCCGCGCAGATCGATCGGCGAAAAGAGGCGGGGAAAACTCCCTGAAGCGCTCATATTGTGTTGCAGAGTCTCAGTGCGTCATAAACTGCCGCGTGGATGTTCCGTGAAGAAACAGCGTCCCCTATTCGGTAAAGTTCGAAAACTCCCCCGGGGTTGCGCCTGATTTCCTGGCGCCGGCCGGAAAGCAAAGCCGGGTAGTCCACTTCTCCCAGGTTTTTGCTGAACGGTTTGAGTTCGAAGTACAGTTCGTCCAGGGGGAGTGTCCCGTGTTCGATGAAAACCTGGTCAACCCTGCGTTCCTCTGTAATTTTGGAATAATCGGAACCGATCAGCGCTTTCAGGGAATCTCCCGAACGCCTTACTTCTTGCAGGCGCTTGTTGATGGTAATGCGGACCCCGGCCCGGTCGAATGCCTCCGCGTAGGCCACGTGATTCAAACCGCCGATGTCCGCGGCGAAAAAACGTTCGGGGGTGATAATCTCAAGTTCGCTTCCGCAAGCGGCGATAATTTCCGCCGCCGCCAGTCCGGGGTGGGCGGCGTTGTCGTCATAAAGCAGTACACGCCGCGCGGGTTTAATGTTTCCGCCGATGACGTCCCAGGTGCTGTATACCATTTCGTGTCCGGACACGATTTCGGTGTTCGGTAATCCCCCAGTAGCAACAATCACGAGGTCCGGGTTTTCCGCCAGCACTTCCGCCTTTTCCGCCAGGAAATTGCAGCGGATCCGCACCCCGGATTTCTCGCACATGGCAACACGCCAGTCAATGATACCCCGCAGTTCCCTGCGCCGTGGCACACGCGCGGCGAGGCGCACCTGACCTCCGGGTTCCGTGGCAGCTTCGAAGACCTGCACATCGTGGCCCCGTTCTCCAAGAACACGGGCTGCTTCCAGTCCGGCGGGACCGGCGCCGACGACAACGGCTTTCAGACCGGGGCGTGGGCTTTTTTCAATTTGATGCGGAATTGTTTTTTCCCTTCCTGTAGCCGGATTGTGTATGCAGAGGGTTTCATGACCATCGTAGATGCGGTCGAGGCAGTAGGTGGCGCCGACGCAGGGGCGGATTTCGTCTTCGTGGCCTTCGATGATCTTGCGCACAATGTGTGGGTCTGCGATGTGAGCGCGGGTCATGCCGACCAAATCTAGTTTTCCTTTGGCAATGGCATGGCGGGCAGTGGCTACGTCGCTGATGCGGGCGGCGTGCAGGACAGGTATTTCGACCTCGCTTTTCACTTCGCCGCAGAAATCCAGGTGCGGAGACGCGGGCATGCCCAGGACAGGGATCACCCGCGAGAGAGCCTCATCGGTTTCGATGTGTCCCCGTATCAGGTTGAGAAAATCGACCTTGCCGCTTTCAGCCAGCCTGCGCGCGATTTCGACCCCTTCCTCCCGCGAAAGCCCCAGTTCCCAGTCCTCGTCGGCGACCAGTCGAATGCCGACGATGAATTCCTCACCGACTCGCTCGCGGATGGCGTCCAGCACTCTCCAAGTGAAACGCAGCCGCGCTTCCAGAGACCCGCCGTACTTGTCCTGACGCAGGTTTGTCGCCGGAGACCAGAAGGAGTCGAGCAGATGTCCATAGGCTTCGATTTCGACTCCGTCCAGCCCACCCGCTTTCATTCTTTCGGCGGCGGAGGCATAGTCAGCAATTATGCGCTCCAGGTCCCATTCCTCTGCTTCTTTGGGAAAGGAGCGGTGTGCCGGTTCACGTACAGGCGATGCGGAAAGCACAGGTAGCCAGTCACCCTTGTTCCAGTTGGTCCTTCGCCCGAGATGAGTGATCTGCATCATCACCGCCGCCCCGTGTTCGTGGCATGCATCCGCGAGTTCCCGGAGCCAGGGAACGATTTCGTCATTGTAGGCGTGCAGGTTGCCGAATGCTTCCGGACTGTCCCGGGAAACGAGGGCAGAGCCGGCGGTCATCGTTAAAGCCAGGCCCCCTTTGGCTTTTTCCGAGTGATACAACCGGTAGCGCTCCTTCGGCATTCCGTCCTCGGAATACGAAGGTTCATGCGCTGTTGAAATAATGCGGTTTCGCAGCTGCAGATGCTTAATGCGGCAGGGTTGAAGCAGAGGGTCCTGATTCATGAAATTCTCCGGCTGGTCATGAAAAAGTGCGTGTTTGCATGACAATCGCAAATAATAACAAACCTGTAAAATCACCTGCTCCTTGCAGTCCGGAACCCCGTGACTCATCCAGAACGGTTCAGGTCCAGTGTTTGCTAGTCTTCCAGGGAGGGCCTCCAAAAGAGGAACAAAAACCCAGTTTCACCAAATCATGTTCAAATTGTCAATATCTCCTGACCGGGTACAGGCGTGAAGACCCGTCTTTTGCTGCTGTTCATGGTTGCCGCTGTTCCCGCTTACGCCCAAAACGCGGCCCCGAACCTGGACAATGAAATCCACAGCAACCCTGCGGCGGCAGGTTTCCGTACCAGTGTTTCATTCAACCTCGCCGCATCCTCGTACCAGGTGGATGAGAGCTACTACAACGAAAAAACCTATCAAACCCGGGTTGACGGCAGCCAGGTCAGCATGGCGCTTTTAGGGGAAAGCCTGAAGACCGAAATCGGTTATGCCTCTTCAAAAACCGAAATCAGTAAAACCGCTTCGGGCAGCCTGCTTTCTACTACACAAAGCACAACGCCATTGATCCAGTCGGCGCTGCTGGTGGGGGATTCGCTCGCATTCGGGGCTGGATACATGAACAGCAGAAGGGATTACACGAACCTCGACAACTCATCCCTGGACAGCATCCGGAACATTGAGAGGATTCAATATGGGACTGTGATCAACATCCGCACTATTTATCTCGGATATTACCAGTTCCGCAACGATTATTCTGAAACCCAAACCACAATCGGTTTTGCTGCCAAGGGATATGTCGCGTCAGTCGGCATCATGACCGGGAGTTTCATGGAACAGGGGATCATTGAATACGCAAGAACCAATCAGGATCCGGTTAGCGTAGAGGGAGAATCGGCTAAATCCGGAATTGATCTGGGCGAAGTAAGCGGTTATTCCCTCAGTTTCAACGGGATATCCAGGGGGTTTCTTTTCAGTGTTTTCAAGGGTGAGCAAACGGCAAAACAATCACGCCTGTTTGAGGAAATCCTGGATGAAATAGATTATTCGATTACGATGCTAAAGCTCGGGTACCAGCCTAAATCCGGTTTTTCCCTGTATGTCGCCGCGGTTCAGGATGAATCGGAAATGAGTTTCCTGGGAAACTACCGGGCGCTCTTCGGGTCCCAATTCTACACCTCCCGGGGAACGGGCGCTTACGTGGGGATCGGGTACACTTTTTGACCCTCAGCGTTTCATTTGTTATGCCTTATAATCACTGGGTCCATCGAGGGTGTCGATTTCCCACCAAACCGTGAATTCACCCTAGGGCGGCCGGGAATGTTGTCTGGGTTCCCTACATGCGACGAATCCTGCCCTTGACAACGACCGTGAAGGAGGTCTAGCCTGAGTGCCGACATTTCGTGTATCAGATAGCACAAACAATAACGACTGAGTTTTGCAACCGAGGTGATTCAGAGATTACGCGCGTCGATATTTCAGTTTTTCAGCGCTCGCGTTTTTTACGGGTGGGTCATTCTGGCGGTGGCACTGCTGGCGATGTTCGGAAGCGGACCGGGGCAGTCTCACTTGATCGGCCTGTTTTTCGATCCGATTTCCGAGGATCTCGAGCTTTCGCGCACCTCCATCGCGACTGCATACGGGGGGGCCACGCTGCTGGCCGCTTTTCTGCTGCCGCAAATGGGCAGACTGATCGACCGTTTCGGAACCGCGGCAATTCTCTGGATTATCGTCAGTGGGTTTGGATTGACCGCGATTGCGTTCAGTTACGCGTTCAGCTGGTTATATCTTGCGCTGGGTTTTGGGTTTCTCCGGTTTCTCGGCCAGGGGTCTTTGATGCTCAACTGCGCAAACATCGTTTCCCAGTGGTTCAATCATCGCAGGGGTTTTGCGCTGGGACTGATGTCGATGGGTTTTCCGATTTCAATGGCAGTGCATCCGCCCCTGGGGCAGTGGCTGATGGACATTTTCGGCTGGAGGCAGACCTGGGTCTGGCTAGGCCTAAGCACATTGGTTCTGCTTCTGCCGCCGATTATCCTGCTTGCGTACAGCAGTCCGGAACAGGTGGGGCTGAAACCTGACGGTGTAACAGACCCTGGGGGAGAACGGGGAGCGAACGTCCTTACAGGATTGACACTCGCGGAAGCATTAAAGACGCCGGCGTTTTATATCATCTGCGCAGGTTTGTTTTCTTTGTCCATGCTGGTGACGACTTTGCACGTGGAGAACAAGGGCATCCTGATGAGTCATGGTTTAAGCGCGCAAAGAGCCACTTTGATGTTCACTATTTCCGGCATAACCGCGGCCGTTTCCATGCCCGTTATCGGCAGGATGCTGGACCGCTTTCGCGCGGAATGGATGTTTCCCGCAGGACTGCTGGTGATGTCGGCATCCCTGATTGCCTCAACCCTGGTGGAGGGGCTGGCGGATGCGGTGGTTTATGCCGTCATTTTCGGGTTGAACAATGGTGTGACGATGACCTACTTTGCCTATTTCTGGCCGCGTTTTTTTGGACGCAGGCACTTCGGAAGTATCCAGGGAGTGGGGCAAATGGTGGGCGTGGTAGGCGCGTCACTGGGTCCGCTGCCGCCGGCGATAGCGCTTGACCTGCTGGGAGATTACGATTTAACATTGTGCGTGCTGGCGGTCATTCCGGTGGTGTGCGCGGTTTTCGCGCTTTTTCTCCGGCGCCCGGTAATTTCCGGCGCAGCTGATGAAGCAATAGTTTAAGAGAATGGAAATGATGAAACGGGAAAACGATCTTGCCTTTCTGCCTGCGACCGAATTGAAAAAACTGATTACGGAAAAACAGGTTTCTCCAGTTGAAATCACCAAGTGTTTCATTGAACGTATTGAAGAACTCGATCCCCGCTTTAACAGCTTTCTCACCACCACTTTCGAGACGGCCATGGAAACGGCGAAAAGCGCGGAACAGGCGGTGATGAATTCGGCGCCATTGGGGATGCTTCACGGTATACCGATCTCGGTAAAGGACCTGGAAATGACAGCGGGGGTGCGAACCACCGGTGGTTCGCACTACTTCCGGGACCGTGTGCCTGAAATCGATTCATGCGTTGTTCAGCGCTTGAAGAAAGCCGGGGCGGTGATCCTCGGTAAGACGAACACACCTGAGTTCGGCCTGCTGGGCGAAACCCGCAACAGGCTCGGGGACCATTGCCGAAACCCCTGGGACACCAGCCGCACCAGCGGAGGTTCCAGCGGCGGCGCGGGAGTGGCCCTGGCGGCAGGACTATGCTCGCTTGCAACAGGGTCCGACGGGGGAGGATCAATCCGCATTCCTTCCAGTTTTTGCGGTGTATACGGAATCAAACCGACTCTGGGAAGGGTGCCCCGAACCCCAGGGGCCGAACCCCCGGTAGCAAACCAGACCAGCCAGCCCGGTCCGATGTCCAGGACTGTGTGGGACTCCGCCCTGATGCTGCAAGTGATAGCCGGGCATGATCCCGGAGACCCGGTTTCAATGAGGGCGCAAGTACCGGATTATTTTGCCGCGGCGGACATAGACGTCAAAGGCCTTCGCATAGGCTGGAGCAGTGATTTTGGTTATGCACCGGTTGATGCCGAAGTGAGGAGAATCTGTGAAAAGGCTGCCCGAGTTTTTGATGAGTGCGGCTGCATTGTGGAGGAATCTGACCTGAAACTGGAATCTCCATTCGATGCCTTCTGGGTCCTCTTCAGTTCCAATGCCTATGCCGCTTATCATGCGCTGCTTGACAATCATGCTGACCAGCTCAGCGATTACACACTGCTCAGCATGGAATTCGGGGCGCGTTCTTCCGCCGCCGATTATTCACGCGCACTGGCAACAGTGGACAGTTTGAAACTGGAATTCGCTAGCCAGTTCGACAAGTATGACCTGATCCTCTCTCCAACCATGGCAGTGCCTCCTTTTCCGTGTGGGGAAAGTCCCGGGATTATCGGCGGATGCGAGGTCCACCCCCTATGGGGATACCTCCCTTTTACATATCCCGTCAACCTCATCGGTCATCCAGCGGCAAGCATCCCTGCGGGTTTCACTGCCGGGGGCCTGCCTGTCGGCCTCCACATCATCGGGAAATCCGGAGACGAAGAAACGGTCATCGCCGCATCCGCGGCATTCGAGGAAGCACGTCCTTGGTCTCAGCACAAACCCCCTTTCTGCTGAAATTTTCCGAATGCTATGTTGCTTCATCCCCTCCGACGGCGTCCTTTATAGATGATTGCTACCTGAATGCTACCGGTTTTTTTGGAAGCATCCTGTCCTGAAAATTCTGCTGGCTTTTTACATGTTTCACCTTCAGCCAGGCAAAACCCAAACGCTGGCTTTGCCCGCAACCAATACAAATGATGTATATGCAGAATGT
>CAYFLK010000103.1:0-7075 GCA_964344035.1 uncultured Pseudomonadota bacterium | reverse complement strand
TAATCGTAATGTTCCGTTACTTTTTTAAGAATCGCTCAATTTAGGTTATAATAAACGGTATCGGCCCAGCCAAAGCCTTCGGCTGCGGGTTGCTTTTAATTCGGAGAGTCTAAAACTTGCTACTAAACAAATAAAAACGACGGAGGACAAGATGTCTCAACTTGTGATTGATTATCCAGACACCCTTCCGGCTTTGCTCAATCAGTCGCGGAGCGAATTTGAGCAGGACGCCAGATTGCAATTGGCCATACGTCTCTTTGAAAAGGGGGGATTGTCTTCTGGACACGCTGCGCAATTGGCCGGGATGGGACGGGTCGACTTTCTGCTTAATCTTTCAAAGCATGGAGTTGCAATGGTCGATTATGCTCCTGAGGAACTACATGAAGAACTCAGGCATGTCTGACAAGTCCCTGGTGATCAACACCAGCCCCCTGCTAGCCTTAATTGCCGCAACCGGAGATTTGCGGTTGCTCAGAGATTTGTTTGAACGGGTGGTCGTGCCCGCGGAAGTTGCCAATGAAATTGAACAGGGTGGTTTGTCTGGATTTGGCGTCGAAGTTTTCCAGAAAGCAGCCTGGCTCGACAAGCAGTCTCAACCGACACATCCTACCATCTTGCTGAATGAATTGCTGGATCTTGGTGAAGCGGCGGTAGTGCAAACAGCGGTTGATTTACGCATTAAAACCGTTGCCATTGATGAACGCAGCGGAAGGCGCATTGCCAGATTGCATGGACTTCAAGTGATTGGCACGCTGGGAATTTTATTGAAAGCTTACCACGCCCACAAAGTCGAGTCCTTGGAGCAAGCGATTGAAAATATGAAGCGGCGCGGGATCTGGATCAGCCAGAGGCTGGAAAACATGTGATGAAAATGGCAAATTCACCTTAAGCTGACATGACTCAGCCCCTTCCCAATCTTCAGCCCTTGCCGATCAAGGAGCGCATTTCAGTGGTTTTTGTGGAGAAGGGCCAGATTGACGTGATAGACGGCGCGTTTGTGGTGGTTGACAAAACAGGCATTCGCGATCAACTGCCCATCGGCGGCATCGCCTGTTTGATGCTCGAGCCCGGCACCCGGATTTCTCATGCGGCGGTGACGCTGGCATCTCGAGTCGGCACTTTGCTGGTCTGGGTGGGAGAAGCCGGAGTGCGTCTCTATTCTTCCGGACAACCCGGCGGCGCCCGCTCTGACCGGTTATTGTGGCAAGCCAAATTGGCCCTTGACGACACTGCGCGGCTCTTTTACCTGACCTGTACTGGCCTTCAACCGGAGTTAAGTCTTTTGCTAGTTCTGTTAATATGTAGGCAGCATCTTCAGGAGTGCCGGGAAGTGTTGTTTCCCATACAGGAAGGTCTGAGAAGTCATACCAGGGTTTTGCTTTTCCCTGCTTCAGTTCAGATTTGTATTGGTCATAAACAGGTTTTTGCGTTTGAGAAATGTTCTTAGAAGTATCTTTCTGAACCAGCAGTTTATACTCTTGAGGTGAGATCAATCTCTGTTTGAGCAACACAAAAGGAGGTGCAATATGAGATAGTTGTTCAAGATCACTGGGGATTCCGGTAGTGGTTGCCCAATCAGAGACCTGATCTTCCGGGGGATTATAATTTGTGGTTGGTGCGAAGGTAAGATTATCGGGGTCCATAGCTATTGCCAAAGCGCTCGTTGAACTCATCTGCTATATCACCGGCAACAGGACTGAGCATTCCGGGCACAGCGCCGCGTCTTGCAAATTCAGCTTTCTCCTTTAGTGCCTGCAAACGCTGCCAGTTGGCAATATCCTGCTGGTTACGCATTATATTTGTCGGTCCAGGGAGGGTAAGTCTCTGGCTGGCAGCCTGCGCCGCACCACGGGACATTTCTTGAGCTGCCTGGGGATCAGTTGCGCCACGCAGCATGGTTCAGGAGACGTTGCGCTGATGTGGCCCAAAGACCGTTTTCTGTTAGGGCTGTTGTTTTTTCTGGCAGCACATTTGTTCTATATCGGCGCCTTTATAAGCGGTATGAAGGGGGATTTTCAATAATTGATTTTATAAGCTTTTGTCAAATCTACATTGATTTTAATATATCAATAATATCAGTATGTTATAGAAAAACTGTCGTTGTAGGGTTAACTAAACACACGCTTTTGTGCTCCGGTGTCACAATTTTTTGGATATATTTGCATGTCACCGTAATTCTATCACCACCTACTTGGAACCCGCTTAAGGTGTTCGCAACTGATATCTCATCCATCCCGCGGCAGAGGAAATTTCCACAATCGAACCCCCAGGCACTCCCATGTTTCTTTTTAAGCTGGTTTGCGTATTGCAGTCCGGATAAGATTGGTCTTTCGACTTGATGCGAACACGGGGGGTGAAGGTGTGATGTTGATGAAAAAATTGGCGCCGGTCTGCATCCTGCTTCTGCTGCTGTTTCCCGGTACACGCGCATTCGCGGTGCAGGTGAAGCTGTCATTGCAGTTTCCACTGGGAGGGGCTTCGGTGGTGGACGGGTTTGACAATTCCACCCTCCGCACCTCGGGGATCAGTTTCAAGGCGCTCAGTCCCGTGGCGCCGGATACAATGCTCGGTTTGGGATTGTCCATCTTCAACGCGCGGGTCCAGGACTCTCCCTCGGTTTCTACCCGTTATGAAGGAATCGTCAACGCGTACATGTTCGAGGTCGGAGCGGATTATTCCGGAATCGAGCTGTTTGACGACTATTCCCTCGTTTTCGACGTTTCCGTGGAATTCCCGCTCAGCGGAGAAGGCCGGGTGGAAAGTACCGGCGGCAGTGAAGTCAGCAAGGCAACCTCGGTGAGCGGAGTGGGTTATTACCTCGGCGCCGGGGTTAGAAAAGGACGCTGGGAAATGGGCGCGTTTTATAAACGCAACGATGTGAGTTATGGGGAAATGTCGGTCACGCGCGATGGGAAAAGCGAGGATGTCGCCTTTCATTTCAGCGCTTACGGGCTGAGCCTGGGATACCTGTTCTGAACATTGATGCTGAACATCCTTGTTGATCGTCTGTATCATCCCCAGCTTCCGCTGCTGAGCGCGGAGGGGCCGGACTCCTTGCGTTGGGTTCCGGTGGATTTCAAAGATGGCGATCCCGCTGTCATGAGGGAACTTCCCCACGCGGACGCCCTCATCGGCCGCGTCAATCCAAGTGAAAAACAATACTGTTTGGCATCCCGTCTGAAGCTGATCCAGACTTTGAGCGCGGGGTTCGAGGAAGTCGATCTCGACTGCGCCAGGCGCCACGGGGTCGCGGTGTCAAACAACAATGGCGCGAACGCTGTTTCAGTAGCCGAGCACGTGATCCTTCTCATTTTGGCGCTTTATCGGCAGTTGCTTTTTCACCACCACAGCGTAGCCGTCGGTCCGTGGGAAAACCGCAAGATGCAGAACCGTGAACTGGAAGGGGCATGTCTCGGCTTGATCGGACTCGGCGCGGTCGGTGCCATGGTCGCGCGCAAAGCCACGGCACTGGGGATGAAAGTGCAGTACTTCGACGTCGTCCGTAAACCGGAAGCGGAAGTGGAATTGAACGCGCGCTATCTTTATCCGGCGGAACTGCTGAGCACCTCCGATGTCGTCAGTTACCATGTGCCGATCACGAATTACACGCGCAGGATCATCAACCGCCACAGCCTCGGTCTGATGAAACCGGACGCTCTGCTGATCAACGTCGCCAGGGGAGGGCTGCAGGATGAAGTTGCGCTGCACGACGCGCTTGTCTCCGGCAAGATCTCAGGCGCTGGACTCGACGTTTTCGAGGAGGAACCGCTGCCAGTGCATTCCCCATTGCGGACGCTAAAAAACGTGGTCCTCACCCCGCATTCCGCTCCCACCAGTGAAAGCTACCCGCGGGCGGTGCGCCACGCCGTATCAAATCTGCTGCTCCTTCAGCGGGGAGAACCGCTGCGGGGGCTGGCACAGGACCATAACGAGCTGGCCAGAGAATTCCATGCACGCCATCCCGAGGTCGATCTGATGCTGGAGCAATAGAAAAATAGGAATATTAATTGCAATGATGCAAGTTTGATCAGCCAAATCCCCGGAGGGATCACCCTCCGCTCCGAGCAACCCTAAGGACAGGAAGTCAATGGGAACTTTGGAACACCACTACAGGGATCTGGGAGTCAGTCAGGAAGCAACGCTCCCGGAACTTCAACAGGCCTACCGGCAGGCGGCGCTGCGCTTTCATCCGGACACATTAACTGAGGAGGCGGATGCTGGACGTTTTCGGTCCATCACGGAAGCCTACCA
The DNA here is from genome assembly GCA_964344035.1 of uncultured Pseudomonadota bacterium. Lineage (GTDB taxonomy): Bacteria > SAR324 > SAR324 > SAR324 > NAC60-12 > UBA1014. The sequence continues at coordinate 2,824 of CAYFLK010000103.1, read as the reverse complement.
GGTTTTGCGTGAAATACACGGACAGCGGGAACGTACGCACAGCATGCGTGAAAACGGGGGGCGGGAGGCTCAATCGACCGGGTCGGCAGCTGATGCAGCCGGGTCGTACGAGTCCGGTTCGCGGGCGGTGCAGTTGTCGCTTGATGAACTGATCAACTGCGTCGAACAGTCCCCGAACCGTCACGTCCGCCAGGTGGCTCTGGAAGCGATTGCTGCGCGACGCGAACGGAAGGGATACCAGTTTCTACGGCAAATCCTCAAGCAGCAATCAGCCGATTCCCGGCACGCGGTGGTCAGGGCGCTTGGACAGCGCGGACTGGAACCCGCGGGAGAGATACTGATTCCGCTGGCTGTGAAATCCGATCTCGAAACCTCGATGGCGGCGATACGCTCCCTCGAACGCATCTGCCTTACTAACCGCGCCCGCGTGATAAGAAGAATGCGCAGGGAAACCCGGGATTGGAAATCGGAGGTCCGGCAGTTATTCGAACAGTTGCGAGCCCTTTTGTTTGGCGTCCGGCGGAGTACGCGCATGCTGGGAGAACTGCTGGTGTTGACGCAAAAACTCAGCCGGGAGCAGCTTGAACTGGCGCTGCTTCTACAGAAACGTTTTCCCCTGTTGCTGGGACAAATCCTCAGACACCTTGAATACCTCAGCATCCCGGAAATTCAGCAGGCCATCATCCTCCAGCGCAGCGCACGCTGATCCTGAAGGCGTTGTCCTCGTTGGCTGCACGTGGCATGCTGCGTCCATGTTCCTTTCAGTCTGCCCCTTAACCGATCCCATGTTATATATAAAAGTGTCCGATGAGCGAGTTTGATTTTGGGGAAGGGTACCGCATGCTGGACGCAGCATTCGGCGAAGGTTCCGACAGCATTCCATTTATCGTGCAGATGCACGAATTCGCAATGAAGTACTGCGGCATTCCCGGACACGAGTTCTATTCCGACGCGGAGGTATTTGTCCGCGGGGTGTTGAAAACCGCGAAGGACTTCAAATTCGACGTCCCCAGCCACATCTGGGACGTGTATAACGTGGAAGCGGAAGCACTGGGCGCAAACCTGGTGCTCTTCGAGGACATGGCACCGGCCATCGACAACGTTGAACCGCTGATTGGCAGCGAACAGGATCTGGCCCGCCTCAAAACCCCCGACCCTTCAAAAGACGGGCGTATGCCCTTTGTGCAGGAGGTCCTGCACTGGTTTGTGGAACTCACCGGACAACCCGCGCCGCCGTGCTACTGCGCGCCCTTCACCCTTGCGGCGCAGTGCATGACTTTTGAAAAACTCATACTGCAGATCAAGGACAATCCTCAATTTGTCCATAATGTCCTCGGTTTTCTTACCGACGAGGTCCTTGCTCCCTACATGATTTACATGGTGCGCACGTTTCCTGATGCTCCTGTAATCGACGGGTCCGATGCAGTCGCGTCACTGCCCTTCATCACCCAGGACATGCTGGAGGAATTTTCACTGCAATACATTGAACGGCTGCAGGCTCAGTGCGAAAAGCCTGTGATCTGCGACAACTGGTGGGGGGATTCCTTCGCGGTTGACCGGGAACGCTTTTGGGGCCTGAAACTGCGCGCCACCCCGCCATATTTCAAAATCCAGGACCCCGATCTATTCAAGGTGGGGGTTGAACCGGCGATGGAGTACGCGCGGGAAAAAAACAAACCGGTGGTGCTGGGAGTGGACAACCTGGTGCTCCAGAACGGACCGGGGGATGAAATCGAAAAACGCATCCATAGATACATGTAACTGGGCGAGCCGGGGGGAAGGACCACCACCTACCTCTGCAGCCTCAGCGCCCAGACCCCTGAGGAACATGTGCGGGCGGCGGTTGACGCCATCCGGCGCTACCGCGCGGGCGACCGGCCCCATCGCGGGCTTCGTCTCAGCGGGAAAAGTGAAGCCTGGACGCGCACAGCGGATATCGATCACCTCACGCATACACGCGCACGGGTTCCGGAAGAACAGAACAACGCCATGGAAGAAACCGTTGAGGCGATGCTGGATGACATCTACAACGCAGTGCTGGATTATCAGGATGAACAGGTCTACGCGCTCGTCTCCAAGGCGCTCAGGGACAATATCGACCTCCACCGGATATTGGATGACGCGCTGATCTCGGCGATGGATGAAGTCGGGGAGATGTTCAGCGAGGGGACCATTTTTGTCCCGGAAATGCTTCTTGCCGCACGGGCCATGAAAAAAGGACTGGAAGTGCTCAAACCGGTAATCGTCCAGGCCGATGTCCAGCCCAAGGGCACTGTGATGCTGGCGACCGTGCAGGGCGACGTGCATGATATCGGCAAAAACCTGGTGGGCATGATGCTCGAGGGTGCAGGATTCAGGGTCATTGATCTGGGCGTCAACCAGACCCCGGATACGATTATCACCAGGGCGGAAGAAATGCAGCCCGATGTGGTCGGCCTCTCCGCGCTTTTGACTACCTCCATGCCTTCCATGTCAAAAACCGTTGATGCCTTCAAACAACGGCAACTCCCGTATAAAATAATGGTCGGCGGCGCCCCGGTCACCCGTGAATTTGCCGATGCCATCGGCGCGGATGGTTACGGCGAAAATGCCCCGGAGGCGGTTGAACAGGCCGGACGCTTCGTTGAAATAAACTGAGAATACACACCGGGAAACAGTCTCCATGCTCCTGATTGGAGACCCCGGTTTTGTTCTCAGCTTTCCCACAAATTCTTCAAATTTTCTTCACATTGTGCTGTTAGACTGTTTCATGATTTGCTGAAATCAACCTTTAATCCGAAGTTCCCTTAAGTGATCAGTCATATCTCTTTGATTAATTTGATAA
>CAYFLK010000102.1:0-7161 GCA_964344035.1 uncultured Pseudomonadota bacterium | reverse complement strand
CCCTGAAACATATCTTAGCTGTGTTGCTGGATAATCAACACTTAACTCGAACAGACCCTTAATAAATGTATGAAAAATGCAAGGTGCGGGTGTCTTCAAATATAGATCAAAAAAAAGGAGGTAGGATGGAAACAGACCTGTCCAAAGTCAACATCGAACGTCTCAGACAGTTGATGAATGAGACGGATGGTTGGCGAATCAAAGGGTTAGGAAGCTTCTCCGATGAACGCATAAATGATTGGATCAACACGCTGGATGAAACAATGTGGTTTCTGGAGGAAGAACTTCAGCATCGGATTCGTCAGAAAACTGCCTATTACGAGTGAATTAAAAGGTTGAAGGATTTACCTGGGATTTGCTAATCAAAACTTTATATCTAAGTGATTGCAAACAGGAAATTACTTCTTTTTACAAAAATAATATACGTCAAGGGGGGATTCGAATCGTGAGGAACCGTGCTGATGAGGTAAAACAATTCTGGCCCAGCGCCGTTGAAGGAGATCTGCAACACGCCGACTTGGGTAACATCCACTACTGGACCGGAGAGCAACGCGGAAGGGTTGTTGTACGGTTCCTCTACAAATACCAGCCTGAAGAAGAATCCGATATCGTTTTTTTCCTTGATGTTTCACCTGAAGGATGGGTGCTGAGGCATATTTCTACTTTCCAAACCAGGGAGTCTGATTTGAAATTGATCACAAACCAGTCATTTCGGGTTTTGGATGAACTGGAAGGGAAATACCGGGATATCATAGATATCTTTATGGAAGCCCGTAAATCATGGTCGGTTTTTTAAACAGCCCGCAAAAATACTGAAAACTCATGGAAACCAGACTTGGGATAAGTTTTATACAAGAAATCAAGCAGAAGCATGTACACAGTTGATTTCATATGCGTGGTTTCCTAACTGAAGAAATGATACACTGGATGTGAATGTACACACCGTAAGGATACCCTTGACAATCTCCTGTATAGGCACCTCATGGTAGAACCAAAATATGAAATGAAAGAGCGCCAACGCGCTTCCCGTTATCAGATCATCCGGGAGGAAAGTTCCTCGGTTGAAATCGCAGTCCTGTACTGGGAACTTGAAGAGGATAATAAATCAGGACATGCAGTGGTGAAGCTGAATAAACGAGCGGTTGACGAAGAACACATCCTTGCCGGGAAAGCAGCCCTGGAGTGGGATATGGAAAACAGGGCGATGGCCACCCATCAACCGGAGATATTTCGTTTTGGGGGGGTGATTGTGGTTAAATACACCAACATCGAATGGAAAGAGACTCGAAAATAAAATATCTATACCTTCTTACATCAAGCCCTTGCTTTTTCCAGCTGTGAAGCAAAGCCGATCACCTGCAGCATCAACACCAGGGGCATCATAGTCCATCCCGCAATGGGGATGAAGGCCAGTGTCATGGGCAACCACCCCAGTTTGAGTGGAGTCCATTTCAAAAGCCCCTTGAGTGAATCCAGGTTTTCGGTACCGCTCAATTCATCAATGTATACGTCAACCACATCACGTCCCAACAGTTGGGATTCCAAGACAAAAACGAGCATAAATCCAATCCCCGGAATCAGGCTGGCGGCTACTAGAATCAGCAGGAACAGGCTCAGTTTCAAAACCTGTTTCACTCCCAGAAACAGTGTCCCCACCCATTCGCTGAAGGACAGCCTCACCTCGGGTATTTCCCGGTAATGGCGGATGACCCGCGCAACCAGTTGCTGATGCCAGATTCCGGAAAGTTCAATGGAAAAACGCAGTGATACCACCGCGAACACTGCCGCCACGGAGAGCTGCACCAACCATAACAGCCACTGCCCGAGTGTTGCCCAGACCCCAGTATCACTGCCAAAAATCCAGCCGATAAAACGTAGAAATAAAGGAGTCCGTTGAGCAGCAGCGTGAGCGCGGCAAAAATGAGGTAATTCAGCCACAGGATCCTGAACATTGCCCGTCGCATACCAGGAATAAGCCGCTGCATTTCAAATCCTTCCTTCAAAGTGGAAACGGCCTGAATTTTACGAACTGCGTCAACCGCAAATAATGATGGTTCGTTCATTTAGTAAAACAGGGATGGAAAATTGAAAAAGGCCCCGGGACATGCCGTGTGCGGGTTATTCAGCTGAATGCAGATTGAACAGAAATTTCAGCATGAGCAAAACCCAGGGAGTGCCATGCATGATCAGGTCGAGCCAATCGATCTGGCGCACCAATTCACCCGCGGCAAGCATTTTCAATTTTTCATAGATGTGTGGAGGAGTAAATGGCGCCAATCCGAGGGTCAGGCAGATCAGGATCAGTATATTCCAGGGCAGGCTGTCGAGAAAAGTTTTCAATAAAGTCATTTGCAAGTCACTGAGTCAAGTGTACAAAAAACAAAATAGTATTATAGCCGGTAACATTGAAAAACAACAGTTGCCAGCATCATTACTGATGTGCTGACTTCAATCGTGTTTCATCCCTTTTGTCCCGTTCCAGCTTGATCATTCAGTGGATATAGAAGAATCTCACAAAGCTTTTTCTTCCTCCATTGCGGAATTCATGCCTTATAATTTTAAGCCACCAAAACACATTCATTTCTCCGGTATTTGCGGCACCGCCATGGCGCCGCTTTCCGTTTTGATGCAAACACGTGGCTTCATCATTTCCGGTTCGGACGAGCACATATATCCGCCAATGAGCAATCTGCTGCGGCAGCATCAGATTGATGTTTTTCAAGGATACTCTCAGGAAAACCTGATTCCGCGCCCGGACCTGGTAGTTATAGGCAACGCCCTATCCCGAGGGAACCCGGAAGTTGAGGCAGTACTTTCGCAGGGATTGCATTACACCTCAGTCGCTGAAATGCTCAAAGATTTCTTTATCCGGGGGAAAAACTCACTGGTTGTAACAGGAACCCACGGCAAGACGACCGCGACTTCGCTGCTGTCGTGGGTTTTTGAATCCGCTGGACTGGAGCCTGGTTTCCTTATTGGAGGAATCGCTGAAAACTTCGGGACAAGCTGCCGTGAGGGAAAGGGGCTTTATTTCATCACGGAAGGAGACGAATACGATACCGCTTTTTTTGACAAGCGCTCAAAATTCTTTCATTACCTCCCGAACCAACTGCTGATCAACAACCTGGAATATGACCATGCCGACATCTTCGATTCGCTGCAGGACATCCGGAATGCATTTTGTTTTTTGCTGAGGCTTGTTCCCGAAAACGGAATTGTTGTTGCAAACGGTGATGATCCGCAGGTTGCAAAAGTGCTTTCCACAACTCATTCGCCGGTTATAACTTTCGGGTTTGGGAAACACAACCGGGTCAGGTCCCTCACTCCCGACATTCATTCATCGGGTACGGAATTCAATGTGCGTTGGTTGGATTCAGAAACCGAGGATAGCTTCCACATTCCGTTGTATGGACGTCACAACGTGATGAACGCACTGGGAGTGATCGCCCTGGCAAGTCACAACGGCATCGACATAGAAATCATCAAAAAAGCACTTTCTTCATTCTCCAGCGTACGGCGCCGCCTGGAACTCCGTGGTGAAAAACGGAATGTGCTTGTGTATGATGATTTCGCCCACCACCCGACCGCTGTAAAGGTGACCATTCGCGCTGTGCGTCAATTACACCCGGACAGAAGAGTGATCGCAGTCTTCGAGCCAAGGTCGAACACCTGTGTGCTGAAAGTCCACCAAAAACCATTGGTCTATGCCTTGTGCCAGGCCGACCGGGTTTTGATCGCCAGGCCCCACCGTCATGACCGGATCCCCGCGGACCGGCTGCAGGATGTCTGGGAAACTGCCGAAGCGGTCAGTTCCCAGGGCGTGCCTGCGCAAGCCTTGCCTCATGCCTCATCCATCATCGATCGGCTATCAAGTGAATGCGAATCTGGTGACGTTGTGCTGATCATGAGTAACGGAGGATTCGACAATATCCATCAGCGGCTTTTATCCGCGCTGGAAACCTGAATTGAAATCAAGAGGAATCACATGTCTTTGAGAGAACTGCCCCTTTTCAACCGGCTGCTTGAAAACGCCGTATCATGCGGTGATAAAACTGCGTTTGTTTGTGGCGATGTCCGTGTAAGCCACCGGGAACTGCCGGAAAAGACAAATCAATTTGCCCGTGGAATATTGTCTTCCGGATTGCAAAAAGGAGACAGGGTCGCCCTGCTGCTTGACAACAGCATCGAATATTTCCTCCTCATTGCGGCTGGATTCCGCGTGGGGACAGTCAGCGTCTGTCTCAATACCCGCACAAGCGCGGATGAGATGCGCATGGTGCTGGAACAGACCAAACCGAAAATGCTTTTTTTCCAGCAGAAATATGAAACCCATGCTGAAGTACTACGAGAAATGCTTCCAGAAGGAGGAATTTATTGTGCGGATGAATGCGGAATAGATGCGGTATCGCTGGAAAGTCTTGCTTCCCCAGATGGAACAGATCCCGGGATTCCGGCAACGAAACCGGATGATGGTGTGATCATTATCCCCACCGCCGCGGTGGGAGGAATCCCCAAAGGCGCATTGCTGAGCCAACGTAACTTGTGGGCTTCTGCGTTTTCCCACTTAGTCCATTTAGGTGGTGTAACCGTGTCAGGACTCTTGGGAGCAATGCCCCTCTTTCATATCATGGGATTAACCTCCGTCTGGGCCACGTCCCTTGCGGGGGGAAAAACGGTGCTGGTTCCGCAATTTATTGCTGAAGATGCGGTGCGCCTGATTGATAAAGAAAAACTGTCCTATTTCGGCTCTTTCCCGCCCGTGCTTGAGCGAGTTCTCGATGCCGCCGGAGAGGCAGACAGTTCCCTGCCCAGTCTCCACGCAGTATACGGACTAGAAGGCCCGGCAAATATTGAAAGACTGGAAAAGGCCACAGGCGCTTCGTTTTGGACAGGTTTTGGGCAAGCGGAAACTTCAGGTTTTGTGACATTCTGCAAAGCCGGAGAACGTCCCGGTTCTGCGGGCAAATCCGCAGTTTTAAACCAAGTCGCCCTGATGAATGAAAATGGTGACCTGCTTGCCGCGGAAGAAGAAGGGGAAATCGTCGTGCGAGGAGAAACAGTATTTCGGGAATATTGGAACATGCCCGATGAAACTGCTTATGCGCACCGTAACGGATGGCATCATACCGGAGATATCGGCCGTTTTGACCCGGAGGGTTATTTATGGTACGTCAAAAGAAAGGCGGAAAAGGAACTGATCAAAACCGGAGGGGAAAATGTCTATCCCGGCGAAGTCGAAGCCGTACTGTGCAAACATCCTGAAATTGAAAAAGCGTGTGTTTTTGGTGTACCTGATCAGACCTGGGGAGAATCGATTAAGGCTGTTTGCCAAGTCCGTGAAGGTGCACACCTTAGCACCGAAGAAATTCGTGATTTCGTGGGCAACCTTATTGCCGGATTCAAAAAACCGCGGGTTGTTGAGATTGCCGGTGACATGCCCATGAAGGATGGAGAAGTTGATAGGGAAGCTGTTAAATCATTGTATGGGTGATACACAAAAGATACCTAAAACATCCAAACTCTATTCCTTCTGAACAGACTTATGCATGACCGAATGGGAACTGATAGATGAGGAATTCGGAATATGGGCTGCTGAGTATCCGGTGGGAAACAGCGGTTTTGTCTCGAGGTCCGTGGCGGTCAGGATCGCCCCCAGCCGTTTTTTGGTTTATGGACCAGGAAGACCAGTGCTGGAAACTTCCCTGCATTCCTGGGGGCAGGGCAATGAAATCACCGCTCTGATCACACCCAATCACTTCCACTACCTGGGACTGGAAAGCTGGAAAAACGCTTTTCCAAATGCCATCGTCGCTGCTTCCGCAAATGCTAAGCGACGACTTCTGCGCAAGGGGTTGAATATGCCCGCACCAATTTCAAAGGTGCGGACCATCCTGCCTGATCATGTTGAATTGCTGGAACCTGCTTCCGACAGGATCGGTGAGGTTTGGCTTACCATACGACGTCCTGGAGGAAACATATGGGTCGTGGGAGACGCCTGGTTCAACTTGCAAGAAAGACCGAAATCACACCTGAAGCGGATGATGTATACATTTCTGAACAATTCCCCCGGGCTGAAGATGAGCCGCCTCTATGTATGGGTATGCATCCGGAACAAAAAAAACTACCGCGATTGGGTCCGGGAAAGCCTTGCGGAGCATTCCCCGCGGATCCTCATCCCCAGCCATGGAGACATCCTGAATTCCACTGATCTGCCGTCACAGTTGGAAGAAAGCATGGTCTGAGACAACCCAGTGTTTTCCAGGATATGTTTAACCACCGTAGAAAGTCTTTTCCCCAAGGTCCTTCAGCCACAGGGTGGCGTCATCCGCACGGCCTTCCGGAAGCTGAGAAACCCCAGCATCAACAACCTCCCCTACAAACAGGGAGTGGTCACCTTTTTCGATTGATCCCACCAATTTGCAATCAACGTATGCGGGGGTGTTTTCCAAAATCGGCGAACCAGTCACTCCATTGCCGAATGGTTCCCCACCAATGGTTTCTCCATCCCTCTGGGCGGGTTTGAAAAAACCATACGCCATTCCCTGCTGTCCCTTACCAAGCACATTTAGGGCGAATGCTCCCGAGGATTTGATCACCTCATGAACATGGGAATCGGCTTTTACTCCTACTGCAACAAGCGGGGGCTGGAATGATGTCTGTGTAACCCAGTTTACTGTTGCGGCGGAAATCCTACCTTCTTCATCCTCAGCGGTCAAAACGTACAACCCGTAAGGGATCATCCGCAATGCGGTCTTTTTTGCGTTTTCATCCATGGCGTTCTCCAATCATGGTTCAGATTCCCGTTCCTGCCCCTGCATGAGGAAATTACAAAGAATCGATATAAGCGCCATTTCGATAGCGCTTGAACTTCAGGTAATCCTGAAAAATAGTAGGTTTGTAAATCGATTTGCCGAACAGCATCCTGACGCATTCCTGAATTCCCTCGATGATGGAGGGATGTGGATGAATCAGCTCAGCTAGTTCCTCGATTCCTTTGTCCATCGAAATCAATAATGCAACGGCCTGTATGGCGCTGGAGGCGTGCTCACCAACAGCACGCATCCCTAATATCTTCATTTCCGCATCGTCTGTAACTAGAATTTTAAAAAGGCTCTGTTCTCCTTAAGTGTTGATTTTCCCTCCTAACGGTACTAAACTGTA
>CAYFLK010000101.1:0-7841 GCA_964344035.1 uncultured Pseudomonadota bacterium | reverse complement strand
CATATCTTAGCTGTGTTGCTGGATAATCAACACTTAACTCGAACAGAGCCTTATATTAACGAGGGCAAGGCAGACCAGGGAGGGTTTCACATGGTTGAAATAACCGAAGCTCACGAGTATGATCTGGTGGGAAGGGTCGCTTCTTCATTTCCCGCCGGTTATCCTTATTGATCATTTAAAAATGTCCGGACACAGCAAATGGAGTACGATCAAGCACCGTAAAGCGGCGCAGGACGCAAAACGGGGCAAGGTATTTACAAAACTGATCAAGGAACTTACCGTTGCCGCGAAACTCGGAGGCAGCGACCCGGATGCAAATCCTCGCTTGCGAACCGCCATTGCTTCCGCAAAAGCGCAGAGCATGCCGAGGGATAATATCGACCGTGCAATCAAAAAAGGCGCCGGGGAGCTGGACGGGGTGCATTATGATGAAATCCTGTATGAAGGCTATGGCCCTCACAACGTGGCGTTGATTGTGGAAACGCTGACGGATAACCGGAACCGGACGATTGCATCCATCCGGCATGCCTTCAGCAAAGGTGGAGGCAACTTGGGTTCGGCCAATTCCGTTCAGTACATGTTTGACCGCATCGGTTTTATCCGTGTTGAGAAATCCGCAATTGATGAAGATCTGCTGACGGAAATCATCCTTGAAGCGGGCGCCGAGGACATCCAAACCGAGCATCCGGAGGAATATCACGTGATCGCCTCTACCGCCGATTTTGACGATGTGCGCGGGAAACTGGAAGAAGCACAAGTCCCGATGCTGAATGCCGAGATCCTGTGGAGTCCCAAAAACCGTGTGGAAATAGACGATCCCAGAAAAGCGGAACAGGTTATTAAACTGATTGAAATGCTGGAGGACGACGACGATGTGCAAAGCGTTCATTCAAACTTCGATATCAGTGAAAGCGTTCTTGCGCAGTTAGCATGAGGTCAGGTGCGCATATTGGGGATTGATCCCGGAAGCCGCATCACCGGGTATGGGCTGATCGAGCATTCCGGAAGCTCAAGCCGGTATCATGTCAGCGGGTGCATTCAGGTCCCGGGACGTCTTTCCCTTGGGGAAAAACTTTTGACCATATCCCAAGCGCTGGAAGAACTGATCGCCGAGCAAAAGCCTGATTGTGCCTCCATTGAGCAGATTTTTTTTGCGAGGAATGCCAGGACGGCCCTCACTCTTGGACATGTGCGGGGGGTGATTCTATTGAAAATGGCTGAGCATAAACTGCCCATCCATGAATATCCTCCGCTGCAGGTGAAACAGGCTGTGGTTGGAGTCGGGCGAGCAACCAAGGAACAGGTTCAGCACATGACGAAGGTGCTTTTGAACCAGAAAAAACCATTGAAGGAAGATGAAGCGGACGCGCTTGCGGTTGCCATCACACATGCCCATCTCCACCCTACACTGCGCCGCCTGCAACATGGTTGATGCCGGAGTCCCTGGGGCTCCCGGTTTTTCCTTGACGCCCGCATCATGATTGCCTTCATTGAAGGAGAGGTCCTGCGAATCGGCGCGGGGATGCTGGTAGTGAAAACACCCGGTGGGATCGGGTATGAGGTCCGCGTAACACAGCCGGTGTGTGCTTCCAGCCGTCCTTTTCAGGAAATATCACTGCATACCTACACCCATGTCCGGGAAGAGGAGCTGACCCTGTACGGGTTTGCCGTCATAGAAGAAAAGCATATTTTTGAAATGCTGATCAAGACAACAGGGGTTGGGCCGAAAATGGGACTCGCGATCCTGTCCGTGCTTTCCATTGATCAGCTTGTGGATGCGGTGCAGCTGAACAATACCACCGCGTTCAGTCAGGTCCCGGGAATCGGCAAAAAGACAGCCGCGAAACTCTGTCTTGATCTGAAGGACCGGTTGAGGAACTTAACGTTCCCGGCATTGAAAACCGGCGGTACGGATTTTTCAGGAACGCATGAAGGGTTTGTGCAGGATGATGTGGATCAGCTGGTTTCCGCTTTGAAGAATATGGGATTCAGCGAAAAAGAGATATTTCCTGTGCTGCGTCAGAGCGGCGATGGTGGTCTTGACTTTGAAGGCCGATTGAAAAAAGCACTTTCCTTATTGGCTCCCATGCGTTAGAAATGAAAAGTCCAATTCGTGTGAAAGGAGCAATATGGGAAGTTTGAACAAGGTGATGCTGATTGGAAATCTAGGACGGGATCCCGAAATTCGATATACTCAGGCAGGCAGCGCCGTGGCGAATTTTTCGCTGGCAACCACCGACCGCTGGACCGACCGCCAGGGACAACGCCAGGAACGCACCGAATGGCATGACATCGTCGCTTTTGACCGCTTGGCGGATTTGGCACAGTCTTACCTGAAAAAAGGGAAGCCGGTATATATCGAGGGTCGTCTGCAAACCCGCAACTGGGAAGACCAGCAGGGGCAGAAACGTTACAGGACCGAAGTTGTTGCGACAAACATGCAGTTTCTCGATTCCCGGCCTGCTGGCAACGATTCATCCTCGTATCAACCTGTGGAAAAACAAGACCGGACCGAGGGAGGAACGCAAAGTGAAAGTCCAGCTGATTCCCCACCCGGTGAGGGAGTTCACAATTCCGGGGAGGGGTACATAAAGGATGATGTCCCGTTTTAAACCGATCAGCCAAAAGTAAGGTTTTTTTGAATCCGCTCCAGGAGGAGAGGTTTCTGTTTTCCGGGTCCTGATAAACAGGGTCCGATCCCGCCAGTCCAGGGCAAAGTCATGGAAGACGCCCTCAGCATGTCATTGTATTCCGGATACTGCTTGAACTGTGGTTTCATGGTTTATTCTGTGGAAACACATCTCCCTTCATCACTTGCGTGCAGATTGTTAAAGGAACGGTTTACATGTACATGCACGTTTAACTGAGACCCAGCTGATGAGGATCAAGAGCCTGAAAGTTTCAGGATTCAAATCATTCTGCCATTCGGTGGAGATGAGGTTTCAGCAGAACGGAATCACCATCGTGGTGGGTCCAAACGGCTGCGGCAAGAGCAATGTGGTTGATGCCATCCGCTGGGTCCTGGGGGAGCAGCGTCCGAAGCATTTGCGGGGCGGGTCGATGGAGGACGTCATTTTTGCCGGCAGTTCTTTTCAGAAACCGATGGGCATGGCGGAAGTGACCCTCACTTTTTCCAACACCGAGGGGGACACGATCCGCAACTTTGAGCAGTACACCGAGATCGCTATCACCCGCAGACTCTTCCGTTCCGGCGAAAGTGTATACATGATCAACAGGACTCCGGTCAGGCTGAAGGACATTCGTGAACTGTTCATGGATACCGGGGTTGGCGGAACCGGTTATTCCATCGTGGAACAGGGAAGGGTCGGGGAGATCGTCAGCGCGCGTCCCGCCGAACGCCGCACTTTAATCGATGATGCGGCGGGCATCGTCAAGTTCCGGATCAAACGAGAAACGGCGGAACGGAGGATGGAGGAAACTCTGCAAAATCTGATGCGGGTGAATGATGTGCTTTCCGAACTAAATGAACGGGAGGAGTCCCTGCGGGAAAATGTTGAGCGTGCCAGGACTTTTCTTGATCTGCAGAATCAAAGTCAACTCGTCGAAAAACAACTGCTTTGCGTCAATTGGCGCCAGGCCAGCATGGCTGAAAAACATTGCGAAAAAACCCTCCAGCAGTTGAAGCAGGAACAGCAAACAATACAAAACGAAAAATCCGTTTTTGATGCCAGGGTCCAGCAGTTGACCCTGGAACAGACCCGGCTTGCAGCCGGGTTGCAGGAACACCGGGAACGGATGTTCGAAAAGGAAAAGGAAATCCAGGAATCAGAAAACCAGCGAAACCTTGAACAACAGCATTTGCGGAATGTTGAAGAGCAGCGGGAACGCCAGGCTGAGGAATTGGAGGAACTGCAGGAAAAACTGGAGCAATTGAAAAACGACCGGGAACAGGGGGCTGATCTGGCCCAAAAATTAAAGAACCGCCGGGAAGAAATTGAAACAGGAATTTTCCGCATCGAGCAGGAAAAAGCTGAAAAAGAAGATGAATTCCATCAAGCTTCCAGTGAATTGCAGGCATTGCAGAAAAAACTACTCCGTCTGCACACCGAGTTGACCAATCAAACCAACCAGGGGAATTTCATCAATGAACGACTGGACAACATCCTTGAGCGTCAAAAGCGTCTTGAAGAAATGGATCAGTCGCACAAACAACTGTATGCGGAGGTTGCTGAGAAACTGGAAAGTGTTCAAGAACAATCGGTGATCCTGAAACAGCAGCAGGAAGTGCTTGAGGAACGCAGCAATGATCTGGAAAAGCGGGTTGATTCGCAAACCGAACTGATTGAGGAGGAAGAAACCAGGCTGGTGGAAATTCAATATCAGCAAAGCGTTGTTCGCTCCCGCATGGAATCGCTGCAACACATTCAGAACAATTATGAGGATTTCGATGACAGTGTAAAAGGCTTCATGCACCTGATGCAGGAAGATCAATCCACTCGCAAAAATTTGGGAATTCTAGGTGTGATCGCGGATTTTATAAAAGCCGAACCTGACATTCTCGAACAGGGCGCGTCTGTGATGGCGGAAGTACTGGACTGGGTGGTGGTGGAAAAAGGGGAAACACTCAGGCAAGTAGAAGCGTTTTGCCGCGAACATGACATTGGTTCCCTGCGGTTTCTTGCGCTGGATCGGCTCCCACTCAAAGCAGATTCCGGGGATGCAGGAATGCCGCTTAATGCGTATCTCCGGTTTGAACCACTCTTCGAGGAATGGGGAACACGGTTTTTTTCCAGGTTCCAGCTTCTGGAAGAGCCTGATCAGTTCTGGGAAAAAGCGCAAAAAGCCTGGCCTCCAGGAGCGGTGGAGTGGATTTCAAATGCGGGGTCGAGGATGACTGAAATGTCGTTCCAGTTCGGCCAGCCCCTGTCGGGGTCATTGGGATATCTGCAGCGCCAGCAGGATATCCTGCAACTGCAGGAACAGGCAGAAGCGATTCAGGAACGTTGCGAGGAGATGGAGATGGAACTTGAGCGCAAGCAGCAGGAGCTGGAAAATCTCCGCACCGAGCACCAGGCTTGCTTCAGGAAACATCGTGAAACCGAACTGGAATGGTTGAGCTGTTCCAAGGAGTTGGAACATCACCAGCATGAACACAAACGGATCTCCCAACTGCTGCAACAAAATGCAGCCGATATTGAGAAAATCCATGGGGAAATCGATCTCCATCAACAACGCCGACAATCCGTGAACCAGTCCCTTGAATCCCTGGAACAGCAGCGGGAGGAACTGGATTCACAGGTCGAAATGCAGGATGAGCGCATTCAGCTTAAACGTCAAACAGTTGATTCTGTTGGAGAAGACCTGCTTTCGCAAAGGGTCGCGCTGACAGAAACGATGGAACAACAGAAAAACATCCAGGAAAATGAAAGCCGAATGCACCGCGAACTCCTGGAATATCAGCGGCGCATTGAATCACTCCGCTTGTCCCTGCAGACGGAAGCATCCAAACGTGAAAAAAGCGAACAGCGGATTGAGGAAATCGATGCTGCATTCGGCGATTTACTCGAACAGCATGAATCCCTGAAAAATGAACTTGCGGTAGAGACCGAGGAGCATGAACGTAAAAGCGAGGAACTGCACCTGAATAATCAGCAGATGCAGGAAATTCAGCGGAATCTTGAACTTTCTACCGAAAAACTGCACGAGGAATCCTTGCAGCAAACTGAATTGCGCATGAAACGGGAACAGCTGGAGGGGCAGATCACTGAAATCAGCGACCTGTCTCCGGAAGAACTGTTGAATGACCCAGTTCTGGATCAGGTGGATGAACGCAGCCTGGCCAGGGAATCCCGGACCCTAAAAGCACGCTTGAATGCAATGGGGCATGTCAACCTCGGCGCCCCGGAAGAGCATGAAGCGCTGATGGAGCGCATCGGGTTTCTCTCCAGTCAGTCGGAGGATCTGCAAAAGGCGATTGATGATCTGAAGAAAACCATCCGGGACATCAATGCCGAATCACGGAGGCGTTTCCGGACGATGTTTGATCAGGTGAATGAAAAATTCAAATTTGTCTTCACCACCCTCTTTGAAGGAGGGGATGCACGGATGGTGCTCACAGAATCGGAGGATCTCCTTGATGCCGGGGTCGATATCGTCGCACAGCCTCCGGGGAAGAAGTTACAGAATATCAACCTGCTCTCCGGTGGAGAAAAAGCTTTAACCGCCATCTCTCTCATCTTTGCCATCTTCCTTATTAAACCCAGCCCTTTTTGCCTGCTTGATGAAGTAGATGCTCCCTTGGATGACGCGAATGTCATCCGGTTCAATAAACTGATCCGTAAACTGACCGACAATGCGCAGTTCATAATTATTACTCATAATAAAAAAACAATGGAGATCGGCAACCTCCTCTACGGGGTTACCATGGAAAATCCCGGTATTTCCAAAACTGTGTCTGTCCAGTTTAAGGAAGCCGAACGCCTGATTGCATGAACATGGATATACAAATTTACCACGGATTTGAAAGTTATCTCGCCGGCATCGATGATGTCGAGGAAGAGGCGGTTTCAGAAGCAGTGCGGGAAATTCTTCTGCAAGTGAAGACCCGTGGTGACGAGGCGCTTCATGAATATACCATGCGTTTCGACGGCATTGCACCGGATCAATGGCTGGTTCCCGAAGGGGCGCTGGTAGATGCGCTAAATGAGCTGGATCAGGACCTGCGCGAAGTGCTGGAACAGTCCGCGGAAAACATCCGCCGGTTTCATAATCGCCAGAAAACAGACAGTCAGCTGGAGTTCAGCGAAGACGGGACGGTGCTGGGCTGGAAAGTATCTCCGGTGGACAGCGCAGGGATATACATTCCTGGAGGACGCGCGGCATATCCTTCAACACTGCTGATGAATGTCATACCGGCTCAGGTCGCGGGGGTGTCCAGGATCGCAATGGTTTCTCCTCCCGGTCATGATGGTTACCCCCATAAGCTGGTAATGTCCTGTGCGGCATTGCTTGGTGTGTTTGAACTCTATGCAGTGGGCGGCGCGCAGTCGATCGGCGCACTGGCGTTTGGCACTGATTCCATACCCAAGGTGGTGAAAATCACCGGTCCGGGAAATGCCTTTGTTGCCGAGGCCAAGCGTCAGGTTTACGGCAGGGTCGGCATCGATTCGTTTGCCGGGCCAAGTGAAATCATGATCGTCTGCGACCGTGAAGACCTGCCTGTGGAATACCTTGTCCGGGACCTGCTTTCACAGGCGGAGCATGATCCGGATGCAGGCGCGATCCTAGTCACCACCTCTCCTGTGCAGGCTAAGGCAGTGGCGGAATGTTTGAAACAGCTTGTCCCCAACCTCCCTCGACGGGAAATCATCGAGGCTTCATTTGCAAAACGTTCCGCGCTGATTGTGACCGATTCACTTGAAGAATCATTCAGGGCGGTCAATGAACTGGCCCCGGAACATCTGGAGGTGTTGACGAAGCAGCCATTCGAAGACCTCAGCCGCATCAGCAATGCCGGCGCGGTTTTTCTCGGGCCGGACACTCCCGAACCGGTTGGCGATTATTTTGCAGGACCCAACCATACCCTGCCTACCTCAGGTTGCGCGAAATTCTCCTCCCCCCTTGGGGTGCAGGATTTCGTGAAAACCAGTTCGGTTCTCAGTTATTCACGAGAGCGTTTGCAAAAGGAGGGGCCGGCAATCATCCGCTTTGCCGAGGAGGAGGAAATGCAAGCGCACGCCGAAGCTGTCCGCGTACGGCTACAGGATCCCCACCCTGCTTGACGGCAGGACAGGACATCCGCGATCTTAATTCGAAATAAAGTTTTTACTTAGCCCGAAGTTCCTTAAGTCTGCCCCCCTAAAATAGGTTTAACGCACTGA
>CAYFLK010000100.1:0-7852 GCA_964344035.1 uncultured Pseudomonadota bacterium | reverse complement strand
CTGCTGGAAAAACAGGATGACTCGGCTGAAAAAAAACTGCTCCACCTGCTCGAACTTGAACCTGATTCAGAGTGGGGACTTGCACAAACAGCGCGGTTAAAACTACGCGGCAACGAACTGGATGCCGCCGAAATGATGACGAGCAGGGGACTCTCCCGGCATCCTGGATCAGTCACCCTGCTAAAGGTGAAAGGACTGATCGACGAGGAACGGAGGATATGGCCAGATGCGATCAATACGTTTCAGAAAATCGACAGCCTGCAGCCGGGGGACCCGCTGATCATGACTCACCTCGGCATGCTGCACGAAATCAACGGGGACCCGGAGCTTTCAAGAAAATTACTGGAAGGTGCGCTCAGCAGCGCCGGGGGAAATTTGTGGGCGTTTTTTCTCATCGCCCTGCAGGAAAAAGAGCCGATTCAGCGAAAATGGTTTGGTCCGGAATACACGGAAATCATGCCGGTGCTGGACTCCCTCCTCCACCGTCGCTTTGCCGTCGGCTGGAAGCAAATCCAGGAACTGAGAACAGGTCCGGTCAGCCGGCAAGCCTTGAAAAACCTTTATTTCCTGCTGCAGGATGTTCAGGGGCGCATTGCACTGAACCCCGCTGAACTGACTTCGGGATCCATTCCTCCCTGGATACGCTATCTTTGGGGGCACATTTATGAAACACGGAAGGAATATCTCTCCGCGCAGAGTCATTTCCTGTCAGTGCTGCAGGATTTCCCGGATGAGCCCTGGCTGCATGCCAGACTTGGAGTGGTGTATGAAAAAACCGGGGACAAAGCCACTGCGGCCGTGCATTACCAGCTCTGCCTGGAACGCTATCCAGGTGCTTTCTGGGTGTTGCTGCGCAGGGCGATTGTCAGTATGTACCTGGAAAACGAAGCCGAGGCTATCTCCCTTTACAAGCAGCTATTGGAACTCAGCCCGGACCATGCACTCAGCCTGAACAACCTCGCCTGGATGTACCTGACTGCCCAGGACCGCTCCCTGCGGAATACCACGGAAGCGTTGAAACTGGCGGAACGCGCTGTTTCTGAAGCGGACACGATTGACCACATCGACACACTGGCTGAAGCATATTTCCAGTCCGGAAACCCTGCAAAGGCTATTAAAACCCTGCGTAAAGGAGCTCGTAGTGCGCATTATCCCAAATCCCGGGAACGCTACCTGAAACTGCAGTATGAACGTTTTCGAGCAGGTAACACAAACACTTCGCCCCCGCCGGAATCGTGAATCTGTCATTCACAAACTCAGCTTGGAGTCAAGAATTTATGCTTTGGCCTTGATTTGTAACAAAAGTATAAGTAAAGTTTTATGTTTGGCTTTTTTATCTGTTCAGGAGGAAAAGCTAAGGGCAGAAAACCCTGTCCCGTCGGCAAATCGGTGTGAATACCACGCGGCTTAACAACAAACGAACCCCATAGGACGCAGACAAAGGAAATCATGTTACATGGATTGCTTGCCCGCAAGATCGGCATGACCCAGGTTTTTGAAGCAGACGGAACGACGATTCCGGTCACCGTCCTGCACGCCGGCCCGGTAAATGTAGTACAGAAAAAGACCCTGGAGAAGGACGGCTGCGATCACGTCCAGGTCGGATATGAAGCAATTGACAAGAGGAAAGTCAACAAGCCCATGCTCGGACATTTCGGCAACCTGGAACCTACCCGTTTTCTCAGGGAATTTTCCGTCGATGACATAAACCAGGTTGAAGTCGGTCAGACATTCGGAGTCGAACTGTTCAGTGAAGGGGAAAAAGTCAGTGTTTCAGGCACATCCAAGGGGAAAGGTTTCACCGGAGTGATGAAGCGTCATGGGTTTCATGGACAACCGGCATCTCATGGACACCGTGGACACCGGGGCACCGGCAGCATCGGGCAGTGCGCTACTCCCAGCCGGGTGTTCAAGGGCAAGAAGATGCATGGCCGTCACGGCAACAGCAAAGTAACCACCCGAGGTTTAACCATAGTACGCATTCTCACCAGCGAACGGCTGGTGCTGATCAAGGGCTCGGTTCCCGGTCCGAACGGAGGGCTGGTGACCATTCACAAGTCAACTCGCTGAATATCTTTACCCGGCGGCAGTCCCCACAGCCTCTTTCGGTTGCTTACTTGTTCCGCATATAGACAGGAATACAGAATTAAAATTTAGGGGACTTCTTCGCACACCTGTCAGACTCAAATCCTGTTAATCCCCCCATCCCGTCAAAAAATTAAAAGCGGCGCTATCATCACTAAAGTTTTGTAGCCGACCTGCCGACAAAGATAATGACATTCCATGAGACCGTATCCAGGCCAAGCGGAGGGGAGGGGTGTTTTCTCTCCCCCCGGAGTCGGATCACGGTGGTTCTTTTGCGCTGCAGGAGGCTGCCGGATTCCGATCAATCCCGGGCTGCGGCTCATGGGCGTTCTTAGACAATCATTTGACTCATCACCGCCAATGGGTATCTCATCGGTTCACGGAAAATCTCCGGAGATTGGTGCTGGTGATGCCTTTGTGGATGACCTGCCTTTCCCTGCGTGTGCGGGGACAGGCTCAATTCCGAAAAAAGGCTTCCCGGTTCACAGGGCAAACTGCTGTTTTTGACGGGAAACAGGATGCACGGGTATACTCGTTTGCAGTCCGGTTCATCCATTATCCTGTCCAAAATCCGTCGCTGTATTGTTGAACTGTGCAAAGCGGTGCTGACAAACTCCCAGTGAGGATGGCGAGACCAGCCGAAGCGCCTGGGAATGCCCCCTTTGTTTTTGTGGATTGTGAATCCGGTTATGCTATCCGCATGAACGTGGAATTACGCGAACTCAGTCAAAGTGCCGGGCTGTTGTTTGCGCAGAGGTTTCGGTTTCCTCGTTTGAGAACCATGGGTCCCCGGGATGGAAGAATATCCTCCGTTTTAGGGGTTCCGTGTTTGGCGGCGGTGAGTCTTTAATTTGAACCAGTCAGTCAAGGAGTGACATGAACCTTCGGACGAAGGTGATCCTGGTGAGTCTGCTGGCGGTGTTGCTGATCGGGGTTCCTCCCGGATTAGGGCAGCAACCGCCTTCCGACAACCGGGCGAACCTGTATTCGATTTGGCTGAAACTGTCCCTGATGGGGCATAATCAGTCGGAAATCGAATCCATTCTGACTGGGGCGAGCGTCGAACAGCTGAAACGGATCAAGCGCCAGTTGCGTCGGGACGTGCTTAACACATTGCGGAGGCTGAATCTCCACAATGAAATTTCGATGAGTACCACCGAACAGGAACTGGTCACCATCCGGGAAAAAATCCGTACGGAAATTCGCTTTGCCGGCATGGAAAATGATTCCCGGCTGCGGCGGCTGATCCGCCACCAGTTCGGCATCACCCTGCAAAACATTTGAATCCGGATGCCTGCAAGGCATAAATCCTTTGAATCCGGAGGGAGAAATCCGTCCGGGTTCGGATGTGCATTAAGTTGAAATGCCTTATTCTGCCCATGGATTCGTACATTCTTTAATCCTCGATTTCAATCAACCCTCATGGATCTCACGGTTTTGTACAAGAATGAGGTCAAGGTAAAACGGTAGGATCGCGCAACCCTGAAGGGTGGTCAGCGGGGAACGGAAATGTCGTGTTTTTTCATTTTTTCCCAAAGGCTTTTCCGGCTGATCCCCAAACTGTCCGCTGTATCGCTGATACGCCATTTGAGTTTTTCCAGCATCTGCAGGATTCGCCGCTGTTCGCACACATCGAGGTAGCTTTTCAAATCAGCAACCGGCTGTTCCTGTGTCGACATCGCTTCCACCCCGTAGATATCCAATTCCGAAGCGCTGATGCCCTCCTGACCGGAGAGGATGCACGCACGCTGGATGCAGTGCATCAGTTCCCTCAGGTTTCCTTTCCACGGTTGATCGAGCAGGTATTGTTCTCCGCTGGGAGTCAGCATCCGTCTTTCTCCCTGCTCGGCGGTATACGATTCCATGAATTTACGCGCAAACCAGATGATGTCTTCCCGTCGTTCCTTCAGGGGCGGAATATGGATGTGGATCACGTTGATACGGTAATACAGGTCTTCACGGAATTCCCCGCTTTCCACCATTGCGGTCAAATCCTGGTTGGTCGCGCAGATCAATCTCAATTTTACTGATATGGGAGTCTCCCCGCCCACCCGCTGTATGTTAAGTTCCTGGATTGCGCGCAGCATCTTGGCCTGCATCGCCAGGGGCATGTCGCCGATTTCGTCGAGAAACAGGGTGCCGTCATTGGCCTGTTCAAACACTCCGCGCCTGGAATTTGTCGCGCCGGTAAATGCTCCCTGCACGTGACCGAACAGTTCCGCTTCAAGCATGGTTTCCGGAATAGCCGCGCAATTGGTGGCTACAAACGGGTGGTTGCCCCGCGCATCCATGCAGTCATGAAGGTATCTTGCTGCGTATTCCTTGCCCACCCCCGATTCCCCGGTAATCAGGACACTGGCATCATGACTTCCAAGGTGGTGCAGCATCTTCTGAATTTTGCGCATTCCTGAAGAAATACCCAGCACCGGTTCGGGAAGCTGGTCATTGGCATCCTCAAACAGGTTGGGACACAGCTTCCGCAGTTTCTCCAGCAGCAGGTCCAGATCGAAAGGTTTGCTGATGTAATCCTGCGCGCCCAGCTTCAGCAGACGTACCGCCTGGTCGATTGACCCGTAACCGGTGATAAACAGGGTTGGTGGAGGCGGCTCATTCCGGGAGATCATTACTTTGAAGAGGTTTTCACCACTCATGTCCGGAAGGCGGACATCGCTGATGAGGGCGGAATACTGCTCCGTCTCCAGTGAGTCCAAAGCGCTTTGCGCGTCCCGGTGCCAGTGAAAGGTCAGGCGTTCTAGTTCAAAACGGTGGGCCAGGGACTCCCCCATGATCGGGTCGTCTTCCACCAGACAGATATGCACGGGTTGACGGGGGTTCATCCGCTCTCCATGGGGAATGCGAGCGTGAATACAACCATGCCGTTTTCATTTTCGACGACAATCTCACCACCAAGCTGCTGGACAATTTGATAGGTTACCCACAACCCAAGTCCGAGTCCGCCCGGGTTGTGATGGGCAAATGGTTCAAACAGCAGTTCCATTGATTCTTCACCAAGTTCGCCTCCCTCGTTTTCCACCCTGACGGCCAGGTGCTCTTGAAGGGGACGCACCTCACAGGATACCGTGCTGCCGTTAGGCGCGGCCTGGATAGCGTTCAGGCAGAGATTGATCAATACCTGGCGAATCTGGGTGGAAGGGAGAGGGGTCCTTTTCTTCAAATGGTTTTTCCATTCCAAGATAATCCCCTTTTCCTGTATGTCTGCGTGCAGCAGGGTCCGGACGTCCTCTATGTCCTGGGGTTTCAGCGGATGACTTTCGGGATTGCTTTCCACCAACAGGGCCGATACTGTTTCCCTGATTTGTCCCAGTCCGCGTTCGAGCAGGGAGAGTGTTTTATCCAGCACTCCCTCTCCTCCGCGGTGCTGTTTGAAAGTGTTGATCGCGTTGATCATTCCTCCCAGCGGGTTGTTGATTTCATGCGCGATGCCGGCGGACATGCGACCCACAGCGGCAAGCCTTTCGGAAAGCAATACCTGACGTTCAAGCTGCTGCTTGGCCCGCATGTCATCCAGCATTTCCCTGAAACGCTCGCTCAACTTACCCACTTCATCGGCTCCGTCATCAAGAGAGCACTCGATTTCATCCGGCGGGACCTGCCCCACCAAGGCCATGCAGTCAGACAAGCGAACCAGGGGATGTGCCATGCTCTTGCCCATGTACCACCCCAGGGGGAGAAGAAACATCATCACCAACAGGGAGGTCAGGGTGACATGGCGTGCGATCTGGAAATATCGCGGCAAAAAAAGCGAATGCGCATAACCGATCAATAATACCCCCAAAACCACATCATCGTCGCGTATGGGCCGGACTACAAATATCCACGGCGCTTCCTGCTGCTCAACCGGGAAAGCATCGTTCATCCCGGATTTGTTGATGATCTGCTGCAATCGTGTGAATTCCGGACCGTGACTGGCGAGTGTTGAAAGCAGGGAGAATTGTTTAGGCCGGTTGGAAGCAAATACCCGGTGGCTCCTGTCCAGCACCATCAGCATAAGTTTCTCGTCCCTGCCCGCGGCATCGCCGGTGTCTACCAGCAGGCGGTATGCCTGCCACACATCATCATGCTTCAATGCCTCCCGGAGGGTATTTGAGAGGGCGGCGCCCACTTCCACCGCGTTCTGGAATACGTCTTCCCGCACATCCTCATACGAACGCCAGACCAGCACGGCTGTAACCATCACTCCCGTGAGCAGAATGACCAGGCTGAAACTGATGGGGATTTTGAAATGATATGCGACGTTGCGGAACATGGTTTCAGTTGCTCAAAACATACATTACCGATTCCCGGATGCTGTTGAACAACCCGTCATTTCCTTGCACAAATCCGTCAAGGTTCATTTCCTCGAGCAGTTTCAGCCCTTCAGGATTTTCGTTCATTTGAGTCAGCAGGTCCCTCAGGGTTTGAATTTCCCCGGGCGACAGTGAAGGACGGGTCACCAGAGGCGGGAACCCGTACTTTTCCGAACGACTAACCAAACGTGTCCGCTGTGTCAGTTCAGGGTCTTTGAGTTGCAGGGTATCCCAGACATAGCCGTCCACGGAACCCCCGTCCGCCAGGCCATCGGCAACCGCCTCCACCACGTCCCGATGCGACCAGGTGAAGAAGGTCTTCCTGAAAAAAGATTCAGGCTCCGCACCGGCTTTGCGCAGCATCACGGTAGGGACCAGGTGCCCCGAGTTGGAATCGGGATCGGAAAACGCGTACACCTTTCCGGCCAAATCGAATATAGAACGGGTGTTGCGGTCTTCCGCAGACACGATCACATATGAACGGTAGTACGGTTCCCCCAGGTACGAAGGGACTGCCAGCAGGTGAAACTGGTTTTGATGCCGAACATAAGGCCTGCCGCAAACCCAGGCGATGTCGAGTTGTTCCTTGAGCAGCAAGTCCGTGATCTCGGCATAGGAGCGGCGCTGAATAAAAGTAACCGGCCTCCGCAGCCGCTGCTCCAGATACACCTGCCAGCGGTTGAGAATATCCGCCTGGTCGTCAAGGATAACCGAGGTCAATCCGAAACTTATCGGCTTTTCTTCTCCATGGATTGTTTCAGTAACAGGGAAAAACAGAAACAGTGGTAAAAGGAAAACAAAAAAATGAAATATTCTCAATGACATGATCACCCCCCCTATATTTTGACAAGCATTGACTGTCACTCCAATACTCAGGTTTATGTTTTTTCTTAGTGTGACGGCACCAAAAACTTTATCCGGTATCGGAGGGATTGTCCATGTGAAAAGGAGTGATTATGATCGGGATGGGATGGGTGGGGAGAGGTTGGGTCCGGCGTCTTTCATTTCGAAGTCAGGCCGGATGACTCAAAACTTGTCCGGATGATACTGCTGTTCAGGGAATGTGCGGGCGGAACTGTTCCGGGGCTGAAAGTGCCGCCGTATTTAGTCCCTTATAATTTGATTCTTACCTGCCTATGTTGGCGAAACAACTTACCCGCACGGAGACAGGCGTTCCGGTGCGAATAGGGGGGAACACCTGTGTTCGCCCACCAAAAGGGCAGGCACAGGGGCCTACCCCTACAAAACCACGGAAATACTTAACCTCTTTCCCAGTTTCGAGCCTGCCTGCCGCCTGCCTGTGCTTTGTACATGTCTGCGTCGCGAACGCCTTCCTGCGTACCACGCACTAGCAGGCGATAGGCAGGCACAGTCAAGTTGGCCTTAACTCAACGCCTTCGGCTGTTAAGCCGAAGTTCCTTAAGTCTGCCCCCCTAAAATAGGTTTAACGCACTGATTTA
>CAYFLK010000099.1:0-8388 GCA_964344035.1 uncultured Pseudomonadota bacterium | reverse complement strand
ATCCAAAAGTTACTTGGAGGATTGAGGCCGGGGTCCCGGGTGGGTCGCTAACAAATCCCAATGCCATGACTAAATCAGTAGGCAATGGCAAAAATCACTTCTTCCGCCAAGTGCTCTCCCGTGACAATGCATTTCCCCGGTTTGGGTTCGTCATGAAAAGGGATGCAGCGGATGGTGGCCTTTGTTTCCTCCTTGATTTGCATCTCCGTTTCCCGGGTTCCGTCCCAGTGCGCACGGATAAATCCACCTTCATTAGCAACCAGTTTCCGGAATTCTTCAAATGAATGCGCGGTGTGTGTGTTTGCCAGTTGAAATTCCTTTGCACGGACAAACAAGTTTTGCTGGATATCCTCCAACAGATTGGAGACATGTTCGGTTATCTGCTCCAAAGGCACGGACAGTTTTTCACGTATATCGCGACGTGCTACCATGCCCGCATTTTTCTTCATGTCTCTGGGACCGATTTCAATGCGTACAGGGACACCCTGCTGCAGCCAGTGAAAAAACTTCTCCGCCGGACGTAAATTTTCCCGGTGATCAATTTTCACCTGCAGGGAATCCAGTTTTTCGTGAAGTCTGGTTGCAATGGCGTCAGCGAATGTGAGAATTTGGCTTTTTTCCTGCTCATTGGTAAATATGGGGATAATGACCACCTGTATCGGGGCAATTTTGGGGGGCAGCACCAGTCCGTCGTCATCGCTGTGGGTCATTATCAGCCCACCGATCATGCGCGTGGATACTCCCCAGCTGGTTGTCCAGGCAAACACCTGCTCGTTGTTTCGATCAAGAAAGCTGATATCGAACGCTTTTGCGAAATTCTGCCCCAGGTTGTGAGACGTGCCAGCCTGCAAGGCTTTCCCGTCCTGCATCATTGCTTCTATACTGTAGGTGGAAATGGCCCCGGGGAATTTTTCTAATTCGGTTTTGCGCCCGGGGATGACCGGGATGGCAAGGTAATCCTCCTGAAAACGGCGGTATATTTCCAGCATCCGCAAAGTTTCTTCCTCGGCTTCTTCAAGGGTTTCATGGGCAGTGTGACCTTCCTGCCAGAGAAATTCCGAGGTGCGCAGAAAAAGCCGGGTTCGCATTTCCCAGCGCATGACATTGCACCACTGATTGATCAGCACCGGCAGATCACGGTAACTTTCAATCCAGCGTGAGTACATGTGCCCGATGACAGTCTCGGATGTTGGACGAATCATCAGTGGTTCTTCCAGTTCCTTTCCTCCACCGTGTGTCACCACTGCACATTCGGGGCTGAAACCTTCAATGTGCTCCGCTTCCCTTTCCATAAAATGCTTGGGGATGAGCAGGGGGAAGTAGGCATTTACATGACCGGTTTCCTTGAACATCCGATCCAGGCGTGCCTGCATGGATTCCCAGATTGAGTAACCGCTGGGTCGGATCACCATGCACCCTTTGACAGGTGCATAATCTGCGAGTTGTCCCGCAGAGATGACATCAAGGTACCATTGAGAATAATTCTTGCTTCTGGGGGTGATGTTTTTTGCCATGTGGGTAGAATTCGATGTTAAAAGTACAGACTGCCTGGGAGCGTATATCGGAAAACCAAATTATTTCTTCCTATTTTTATTCACAAGCTCTTTTCAGGTGAAGACATTGCATTTCACAGAAATAAAAGGACCTGGAAAAAGCTGACCGCACACCTTTCTGAGGAAAAACCTTGCCCCTTTAACGATTCCTGTTGATATTCATTATCGATATGTTTTCATACGCAGATTTCAATTAAGGGGGACATCCTTGTTTAAAAAGAAACCCAGCACTGCTGATAGCGGGAATGCGCCCACCTACCTCGGGGGGGGAATGAGAATAGAAGGCAAAGTCACCGGTCAGCGTCCGATCTGGATGGATGGTCAATTGGAGGGAACCATTCACTGTGAAAGTGAAGTTGTGATCGGACCGACCGCGAAAATCGAGGCAACCATTCATGCGTCCATTATAAAAGTCAACGGAGAAGTGAAAGGCGATTTATTTGCCCTGGACCGCATGGAAGTGCTGTCTGAA
The DNA here is from genome assembly GCA_964344035.1 of uncultured Pseudomonadota bacterium. Lineage (GTDB taxonomy): Bacteria > SAR324 > SAR324 > SAR324 > NAC60-12 > UBA1014. The sequence goes on along the minus strand of CAYFLK010000099.1, from coordinate 6,363 downwards.
GGAAGAATTCGGGGTAACATAACCAATCTTCCAGGTTCACTGATTATTCACGAAGGCGGAGTGGTTGAGGGACAATGCTTAACCACCTCGCAAAAGGAGTTGGAAAAACTGATTCCCAAGGGTAAAGCTCGGGACGAGATTGGGAAGGCCCCCGTCCAGAGTTCTACCGCCACTTCGAATACGCCTGAAAAAGCTGAATCTGATATCGTGACAAAAACCACTGAAAGTAAAAAGTTGCCTGAATCAGCCTGAATTCCTTGCTCCTGTTTCGCAAACTCGTCAAACCCACCGTTTATAGGGTCGATCAGGGAAGGCGCGGATCCCTTTTACTGAACTGACTCTTAGCAACCGCCTGGCGGTTGGTTGCCACAACTCCTTGTGGCCGGTAATTGAAGAGTTTCTCCCTGGCAAATTCCCTGGTTTTGATCGGCATCACCGGGATGATCAAGGGGAAAGCGCGTCGAATGATCTCACAGTGAATTGCCTGCACCGGTTCAGCAAGTTCTTTCAGATTGAGGTTGGCCCAGTTTCCTTGAATTTCAACCTGGGTTCCTGCACCCAGCATATCCACATTTGGTTTTCCTAAACGCATCAGGGTTCCGAACCAGGAACTTTTACTCTGGGGCTGTCCTCTGGTATGCAGATAAACCCGCAGCTGTTGTGGTTTGGTCAATCTGCCCGGAGTGATGGTGAGTGAACTCAGCGCCTGATCCTGAAACGAAATGGTGCCGCGAAAACCTCCCTCTATACAGTGGTCTTTCTCGTCCACATATAACCTTGTTTCCGCCGAATCCATTCTGCAGTTCAATTGCAATTCATTCCAATGATAGGCGGTTTCCAGTTTGGGGGACAGGTACTGGATTTTCATCACATCCACCGGCAAGGTGTTTCCGGCTTTGAAGACCTGCAGGATTGCCCCCAGGTTTGCGGAAAGGGGAAACAGGTTCATGGGCAGTTCCACCCACTTCAGCGGCCAGAAACCCATCTCCAGAGAATTCCTGCATTCCGGAGTTGCATGCATCAGCACATTGAACCCTCGCTGGATTGAGTGCGGAGTGCCAATCAGTATAATCTTCTTCCACCCCGCCCAGATGGCCTGCCCCATCACCGTTTCAAGCCCTTGTTTACCGCTGGTGCAGGAAAATTCCGCGGGCACCAGTTGTTCCATGACGCGAAGACCGTGACGGCGCCAGAAAAGGGAAACCCCCGGCTGGAAATGGGCATCGAGGATTAAATGGATGGGACGTTTCATCACTCTATTCCTGCAAACTCTTAGCGGATCCTCAATTTCTTTGTTCTTTACCCGCCTGGCAATGCAGGTGGGCCGGCAGGTTTGTCCAGCATGTTAATCGGGTTGGGAGGTCTTCCGGATTTGAATTGCGTTTTTGCCGATATACAGGGCAAGTGTTCCTTACACTTCCACTGCCTGTATTCCACAATCCCATGAAACTGCCGGCAATCCCGGACCCGAACGGATCGACCCCTTTTATGATAAGATAACATTGTTTTGCTGAGGGGCCAAGAGTTGTGTTGCCTGGAAATGCCATGTCTGCGTGAGTAAAGAACCCTCTGAAATTGAATTTCGGTTTATTAACTGGAATGCTCTAACATATCATCCGGAACTGGATCAGACGGTCCTCCCTGCTTAGACTGATGCACAAACGAGACAAGTTCTTTTACAGCTTCCTCGACCTGAATTTCAAGGGAGTTTCTGTCAGAATTGTTTTCAAACAAGACGTCGGCAAAAGGAACACGCTCGCCGGGTTTCAATTGCGCCTCAATGCGTTCCATCGCCTGAATGAATGATATCCCGTCACGGGCCGACAACCGTTGCAGAACATGCTCCCGACTTGATAGCACGACCCAGATTTTTGCACATTTTTCGTGCCAGTCGGCTTCAATCAGCAAGGCGGCTTCCAGGAACACGATCCCCTGATTTTCCAAGGTTGCCAGCCTGCTCGCTTCGGCTTCTGCCATTTCAGCAATGAAGGGGTGTGAAATAGCGTTCAGGCGCCGCAGTTTCTCCCGATCCTGAAAAACTAGCTGCCCCAGTTTCTTGCGGTCAATATGCCCGTCCCGGTCTAGAATTTCCGTCCCGAAAGATTCTATCACTTGCCTGGATCCAGGATGATCCGGCACAAGCACCCTGTGTCCCAAGCTGTCAGCATCGATGACAGGGTAACCCATTTCCCGCACTTTCGCCGCTACAATGCTCTTTCCGGTGGCGATTCCCCCGGTCAACCCGATCAGGAGTGGTGTGATTGTCATACCGGTTATGCAGTAGGGATTTTTTGCAACTGATGCATCATAAACTCATGCGGCTGAAGGTCGGATTTTGCAATGCAGATTAAGAAATTGCAGGGATAATTGCTTCTTTCATTCCATTTTCATTGTGCAAAGTTTGCGCTTTGTGGATTTTTCAATCAAGCCCAAAGCAGCATGTTTTATTGAATCATTTCAGTGAGAGCAGCCCCCGCGCACTTCAATTTCTTGATTAAGAACAAAGAACGGGCTAGTCTGAGTTTATACTCAACCAACTCATACCGAGGACGATGAAGCGTCAATTCCCGTCAATAATGCTGATTGCATGGTTCTGGTTTTCACTTGTGCAAACCGGATTTGCATCCACTGCCATGGTTTTGTCAATCCACGGCGCCATCGGGCCCGCCACCGTGGATTATGTCCACCGGGGGCTGGAACGTGCGGAAGAACAGGCTGCATCAGTGGTGGTACTGCAGATGGATACACCGGGAGGACTGGATTCGGCCATGCGCGATATCATCCAGGACATACTCACCTCGAGAGTGCCGGTGATTTCGTTTGTCGCCCCGAGCGGAGCGAGGGCCGCCAGCGCAGGCACATACATACTGTATGCCAGTCACATTGCCGCTATGGCGCCGGGCACCAACCTTGGCGCGGCCACCCCGGTTCAACTAGGCGGCCTGCCAATGCCCACTCCAGGCGAGCCTGATTCTCCTGCAGGGAAAAAAGAGCAGCCTGATTCCGGTTCAGGAGGTTCCGCGATGGAACGCAAGCTGATCAACGATGCGACTGCCTACCTGCGCAGCTTGGCCCAGTTGCGTGGAAGAAACGTAGAATGGGCTGAACAGGCCGTGCGCAAAGGCGCCAGCCTGGCCGCTGAGGAAGCGCTCAGCCAGGGAGTGATCGACCTGATTGCCGGGCACATTCCGGAGCTGCTGAAACAGGCTGATGGACGTGAAGTGCAGCTGTTGAATCAAAAACATGTACTTCATACAACGGGGTTGAGCATCGAACGTTCGGAACCGGACTGGCGCAGTGAACTGCTTGCCATCATCACCAATCCCAACGTGGCTTACATCCTGATGCTGATCGGCATATACGGCCTTGTTTTCGAATTCGCGAATCCCGGATCGCTTGCGCCGGGCATCACTGGCGCCATAGCGCTCGTGCTTGCGCTTTATGCATTCCAGGTGCTGCCTGTCAGTTATGCGGGGCTGGGACTTATCGTGCTTGGCATTGCACTGATGATAGCCGAAGCCTTTGCCCCCAGTTTCGGGGCGCTTGGAATCGGCGGTGCGGTTTCATTCGTGTTTGGATCCATCATCCTGATGGACACTGACGCACCGGGTTTCGGGTTGTCTCCGTGGCTGGTAGGTGCGCTGGCGCTGATGAACCTGGCTTTCTTTGCGGTGGTGCTTGGCGCCCTCTTCAAATCCAGAAAGCGCCCGGTTGTCAGCGGCAGGGAAAAGCTTATCGGGTCACAAGGAATCGCCGTCACCGATTTTGAATCCTCCGGTCAGGTCCGTGTACAGGGAGAAATCTGGCAGGCAAGCACAAAGCAGACACTTACCCGAGGACAGATTGTCCGTGTTACAGACCTCGAGGGTCTGGTAGTTCAAGTCGAACCCCTGGAAAAGGAGAAGACATGATTTTCGATTCACTCTCTGTTGTCATACCCTTGATCATAATCATCCTGCTGCTGGTTTCGATGATCAAAATCCTGCGTGAATATGAGCGCGGAGTTATCTTCATGCTCGGCCGGTTCTGGGCAGTGAAGGGTCCTGGATTGATCATCGTCATCCCCGGACTGCAGCAAATGGTTCGGGTGGACCTGCGCGTGATGGTCCTCGATGTTCCCACTCAGGACGTTATCTCTCGCGACAATGTTTCAGTCAAGGTGAATGCGGTGATCTACTTCCGCGTCGTCGATCCGGAACGCGCGATCATACAAGTCGAGGATTATTATGAAGCCACCAGCCAACTTGCCCAGACGACCCTGCGGTCGGTGCTCGGGCAGCATGAACTGGATGAAATGCTTGCGGAGCGCGAAAAACTGAGCACCAACATCCAGACCATCCTTGACCAGCAGACCGACGGCTGGGGGATCAAGGTGGCAAATGTTGAAATCAAACAGGTTGATCTCGACGACAGCATGGTGCGTGCTATTGCCCGTCAGGCAGAAGCTGAACGGGAACGGCGGGCCAAGGTGATCCATGCCGAGGGAGAACTGCAAGCCGCCGGGAAACTTCTGGAATCCGCGCAGACACTGGCCCAAGAGCCGCAGGCAATACAACTGCGCTACCTGCAGACTCTGACGGAAATTGCGACCGATAAGAGCAGCACCATCGTTTTTCCGCTGCCCATGGAACGTCTCGGACCGATCTTCGAGAAAATTGCGGGACCCGGGAAGATCTGACTTGCTGACGGTTATGATAACCGGGAAGTTTCCCCAGGCAGAGCTTCCGTAGCATTGCGTGACTGGATAACCGGGGCGGCTACGGTCTGATTCCGTCCGCGGGCTTTTGCTTCGCTCAGGGCTGCATCGACTTCGTGCAGCAGCGCCTCGAGGCTGAGATTGTCCGCGCACACATCCGGAAAACACGCCGCACCGAAACTGGCGCGTAGCCGCAGGCTGAGGTCCTCAAAGCGGAACTCGTGGGTTTCTATGTCTTTCCGGATCCGTTCGCAAACCCGGACCGTGACCCCGGTTGAGAGGTCAAAGAGTCCGATGATAAATTTCTCCCCCATGTAACGCGCGACGATGTCGCCTTCTCGCGCATTTTTCATCAGGATCTGAGCCAGCTGCACCAGCATTTCATCTCCGCATTCAAGTCCGTGCTGATCATTTACATTTTTGAAGTGATCAAAATCGAGCATCACCATGCTGATTGGTCTAGGCTGTTTCAGGGCCTTGGCGATGGCCCGTCCCATTTTTTTGTTAAAATACACCCGGTCTCCAAGACCGGTCAGTTCATCACGATGACGGCGCGTCAACACGTCTCCACCCAGGTGGATTTTGGCGAACCCCCTTTTTGCCATCCCCTGCATCGGTTCGATCATGATGCCCATGGCGATCATCAGCAGAACCTTGATATACAGAACGTCTTCTGCGAATCCCTCGATGTAGACCTCGGTCTGGGTGTCAAGGTAAACGAACAACACGAGGACCACCACCGCGACGATGTAATCAGAAAGGTTCTCACCCCAGCCATAACCCCTCAGGATTCCCGCGATGAGCAGGAGAAAAAGCAGAAACCCCACCTGTGAGGCATAAAACCACCATGTTTCATACCATGGAGGGAGGATGCGGAAAGTGAAGCTGGACGCTTCGCTTTGCGTTCCGTCACTGCGCAGGGCACGCACGAAAAAAGTGTATTCATGCCAGATGAGGTTGGTGTATTCCCGAAAAGGACGCTTGGACCATTTCGACCACCCTTCCTCCATCCCTTTCAGGTAGGTTTGGAACTGAACCGTCTCGGGACTGTAAAAATCGTTTGCCGTGAAGAGAAACCGAAGCGCGTTGTCTTCATACTCAAGGGTCAGGTGAGTAAGCGGCGATTCGGAAAGCGTAGGCACGCCCCCTTCATGTTCAAAGGAAGTCCCCCCGAAAAAAGTGCTTTCCTTCTCAATTCCCTGCACGCCGCGGATCAAGGCAGCAAAGGGTATGTTCTCCTCAGGTTCAAATGAAGGCGCCCCGGTTGCTTGAAAAGAGGACTTGCCTTCCACTGAAAGCTTACGCTGAGCTGTTTTTTTCCTAAAGAAAGTAACAATGCTGCTGCTTGTCCCCAGCCAGAGGCTTTCACGGTCATCCTGGAAAAGACCATATATCTCCTCATCCTTTATGCCCAGGGACTGGTTAATGGAGGTGATGATTCCCTCCGCGGGATTCAATTCATAAAGACCGTAACCTGCAACCGAAATCAGATGTCGATCCGCAGTCAGCGAATGTACTTCATTGATTGTCCTGTTGTGTAAAACATCACCACCTGTGAATGCGAGGTCCCTGAAAGCTTTGCGTCCCTGTTTGCCAAGAAGTTCCTCTTGTTCTAGTCCGAAGTTCCCTTAAGTGATCAGTCATATCTCTTTGATTAATTTGATAAA
>CAYFLK010000098.1:0-8460 GCA_964344035.1 uncultured Pseudomonadota bacterium | reverse complement strand
ACAGTTTAGTACCGTTAGGAGGGGAAATCAACACTTAAGGAGAACAGAGCCTTAATTTTAGGCAGGTATGACGCCTCCTGAAAAATGGGAGGCAACTTTTTGCACAAAGTTTATGCAAGAGTCTTACTGCGGGAATGAGGGAGAAAGCGAACGGGCACGCTAACCATCTTCCATGATTCTCCTATTGTTGCAGGCTGACGTTATCTTTCATTCTTTGCATGGCATGGACGCGGAGCGTCCTGCAGGCCTGACTGCGTGCATTGCACAGGCAGGCATTCCCACCTGTCTGCGTCGCACTCGCGACAGGCAGGCGGGGAGCGTGTGAAACAACAGGAATCTCCCTCCGTCAAATTCCCGTGAACCTCAGTCAAACCCGTTCGGGAAGTGGTTGGCTTACGGGGTGCGCGGCGGTTCCGTGCTCCCGGAATCGGCGTGGCCGACGCCCCTCGGCTTCACTCAGGGACGGGGGCGAATCGAAACACCTGGGCAAGGGCGATGCTAGGACACTAAGTTTCGCTTTGTTTGGGATTATTGATTAAATCTGCTAATCTGGAAGATGAGCCAAGTTTCTTTTTCAGGAGAAAAACCGTTTGAAACTGCAAACAATCACAAGAAAAGAGGTCAAAATGAAATTAAGAGGAATCTATGAACAAGGTCATGTGCGTTTGCTGGAATCTGATTTGAGGTTATCCGAAGGTCAGGAGGTGGATTTGATCTTGTCTCCTGTTAATTCAAAGTCTGAAAAAACAACGCAAAACGATGCCATCACAGAATTACTGGAACATCCTTTAAAAGTTGAGTCATTTGAACTTTTGGGCAGAGAGCAATGCCATGAGCGACATCTGCTTTCTTGACTCAAACATCTGGCTTTATGCTTTTTTGGAGCCAAAAGATAATGATCCACGGCATTTTCAGTCAAAACAACTGATTTCATCCCTTGAATATATAGTAGTCAGCGAGCAGGTCTTGGCAGAGGTTTCTGTGAACTTGTTAAAAAAAAGGCCTATTTTCTGAAGGGCACCTCCTGCGCATCATCCATTCCTTTTACAGCCGTTATCGGGTTGTCGCCTCTCATTCAGACATGCACCAAACAGCATCAATAATCAGAAAACAGTATGGCTTCAGTTATTGGGACAGCATGATTTTAAGTGCGGCCTTGGGTGCTGAGTGTACCATTTTATACACTGAAGACATACAGCACGAACAAATCATTGAAAACTCCTTGAAAGTCATCAATCCGTTTGTTTAAGCACCGCCCCTCCTTCGTTCCGGAGTCCCGCTCGGCCTGAGGTGTCCTGTGCCCGGATATTTCAGGAATGACGTTCTTCAGAGGAAAGCTGTCTTTGCAGTTTCCTGTCGAGTGTCCAGAGGCGGGAGTGATGACGGCGGGCGAAGACAAGCAGGGCTGCATCAACCAGGCCCACTCCTTGATCGAGGAAGCGCTGTTCCCCGGAAAGTCGTCCGGCTTCAAGGAAAAGACTGGATTCCCCGGCGTGCGGCATGGAGTCCCAGTAGCGCAGCAGCATCTCCCGTTCACGGTGGTCCCGGGCGCCCTGCAGGAGTTCGCCGAACACGAGGCTGCACGCCAGGACGACGCCCGATTCCAGCAGTTTCCGCAGCTGAGAAGCCAGTGGGTCTGTCTGGCGGAAGAACTCTATCCAGACGGAAGTGTCAACGACGATCATGTACGCCGGGTCAATTCACGCGCCTGTTCCGCGCTGAAACCGTCCGTGAACTGCAGCGGTGCAGCGGCCAGTTCCCGGTTGAGCCGGCGCACCTTCCTCAGCGCCACCCAGTCCCGCAGGGCGGTGATGAGCGATTCGGTGAGGGTGCTTCCCTGAGCCAGCTCGCGGACGTCATGCACCAAATCATCAGGGAGGATTGCTGTCACTTTCATCTGGATGATCAAATATAAGATTTATTGTCAGATAGTATATCTGATAATGTTCAAATCAACAAGAGGGAATATGTGCACATTCGCAGAATATGAGAATGATCCAAAAGGCGGCCTGTATTTCCACCGGGCGAGGAAGCGGATTAATCAGCTCAGTGGGATGATGGTTCCGAGCATGAAGTGGAGTATCTTTAACAAGAAGACATCCTTAAAAAATCCCCTCCCGGGGAGGGGAATGGGGGAAACGGTTCAGGAGGCGAGTTTAAGCCGGTCGGGCTGGAAGAGTTTCTGATGGCGGAATTCACCCCAGATAGCGGCGCCGATTGCACCGGCGTAGATGGAATCCGGATGAGTGGTGATTTGGACATCGACTTTTTGTTCAGAGGCCTGCTCCCGCATGGCGGCGGTCAAACCCTCGTCCTGCGCCAGGCCTCCGGAGATGAGCACCAATTTCCCCCCGGCCTTGATGGCTTTGAGCAGTTTGATCAAACGTCCGGCCATGGAAAGGTGGATACCCTTGAGAATATTCTGTGATGAAATTCCGCGTGAAACCATGTTGATCACATCCGTTTCCGCAAGCACCGCGCAGATCGAGCTTACTGTTTCCGGATCATCCGCCTGCCGGGAAAGAGTGCCCACTTCATCTTGGGAGACCCCGAGGTAGCGCGCGATATTCTCAAGGAACTGCCCCGTTCCGGATGCGCACTGGCTGGTCATCTTGTATGACAGCACCTTTCCGCGCTGGTCGATGCTGATCGCCCGTCCGTGGAGGGCGCCGATGTCGATCACCGCGCCCGCGTTTGGTTCCAGAAACACGGCCCCGCGCGCGTGGGTGGTCATGGAATAAAAATGTCCCGTGCGGAAGGGAACGCTTTCCCCCTCTCCGGTGGTGGCGACATACTCGACTTCTTCTTCCTCAGTCCCGGTTTTTTTCAAAAGCCAGCGGTAATCCTCTTCGGCAAGACTGTTCGGGTCGCGCTTGCGGATGCGGCTGGCATGTTTCCCCAGCCATTCAATATTTCCTTTTTCTATCCGGAAGAGGACGGTTTTGACGGCATTCGTGCCGATATCGATTCCTGCGGTTAAAGTCATGTCAGTTCTCCTTTGCACGGTGCGCGAAAGTTGCGGCGCCGAGGGCGCCGGTGTAGATTGACCCGGGGTCGATATTGATTTTCACATCTCCGTAGTTTTCCTTGATAAGCCCGTTCAGGGCTTTCACCGCCGCCTGGTTGTTGGCGACCCCCCCGGTGAATGTGAACTGGTCCCGGATTCCCCCCGAACGGGAAAGTAGAGACATCGCCCTGAGGATGATTGCGCGGTGCAGTCCGGCAAGGATGTCCTCGCGTTTTTCTCCCAGCGAAAGACGGTCCCGCAGTTCCGCCCCGGCAAAGACGGTGCAGGTGGAGTTGATGCGCACCGAACGGGTCGCCTTCATCGCCATCGGCCCAAGTTCATGAACACCGACATTCATTTCATCCGCGATGTAGCCGAGGTAACGTCCGCACCCCGCCGCACAGCGGTCGTTCATCTGGAAACTTTCGACGATCCCGGAATGGTCGACCTGGATCGCTTTCGTGTCCTGCCCGCCGATGTCCAGCACTGTCCGTGTTTCCGGATACATCACGTGCGCCCCCAGCCCGTGACAGAGGATTTCAGAACGGATGTGTTCCTTAGAAAATGGCAGCCGCGCACGTCCGTAACCGGTCCCCACCACATATGTTTCTTCCAGTTCGATTTCAAAGGCAGAAGCGATTTTTTGCTGCACCTCATCCCGCGCCCGAAGCAGTTCCGGCATTTCCTCAAAGGTGCGCTTGAGCGCATCCAGCATCATCGCTTTGGTGTCTCCATCCGCGAGGTGGTTTTCCACCTCGATGATCGAACGATCATAGACATTGAGGAGCAGATCGAAAGTCAGCCCGAGGGATTTCGCGGTTTCCTCCCCGATGGCTAGGTAGCGCGAACCGGCGATGTCACGGAAAAAATCGGATTTTCTAGACGCCCCAGGAGCAAACAGCACAGGCGCCTCATCTCGCAGTTTCCGGAAGATGACGCGCAACGCCTCGGACATGAAGGTTTTTTCCCGCGAAGCATAGCGGCTTCCCGCTGTATTGGTGTTGCAGACCGATTCAAGATCGGCGAGTTGATCGAGGAACTGTTCGAGCCGGAAATGACGCTCCATGCGCGAAAGAAATTCCTCGAGGTTCCCGGACAATGCGGTAACGGATTCAAGCGCCTGGCGGACTAAATTGATGCGCGTGTTGACTATCGCCTCCTCCTTCGCTACCGCGGCGGCGATGTCATAGTTTGAGCGCGAGTTGGTGATGCCGCGTCCAAGCACCTGGTGGTTTTCGTCCAGCACCAGCGCCTTGGTGGTGGTGGACCCGAGATCGATGCCGATGTAACACTTCATGCCGCCACTCCCTGGGAATAAACACCCTCACGTTTCTGGTTGATCATCTGGAAATAGCTTTCCAGCCGGTTTTTTATGTTTGCGGCGGAAAAATACCTTGGGTCCACCAGGTCCGATTCAATAAACGCACCGGGTTTCCCGGTCCGCTTCTCAACTTCACGCAGCAGCAAAAGCTGCCCGGCCGCGAAACTGTTGCAGCTTTTCACGGAATTGATCAGCAGCCCGTCCGCGTTATAATCCTCGACGTAATCCGCCAGCATCTTTGCGCGGCTGGGGAGGTTGAGGTTGGTATAGCAGCCCAGGCAGTAGTCCGCGAGAGATTCCAGCGGGTGTTCAGGGTCGTGCCGGAAGCCGAAGTCATAGACCCCGCCGACCTTGGTGTAGGTGCTGGCGACCACCACCGCGCCTTCGTCATAGAACATCTTCCAAAACTCGCGGAAACTGGTCCAGTTAGGCGGGCCCTCCACGACCAGCCGGTATTTTTCTTCCTCCATCTCGCCGTCAGGTGTAACCGGTCCCAGGCCCTTTTGCAGTCGTTCGTTTACCTCCGCGCACAGGGTCCGGTAATAATCGGTCGCTTCCGGAGTGCCGCGGAAAGCGGTGAAGATCGGCCCGATGTAATAAACCCCGCCGAAATAGGCATCAATCGGAGAAGGCATGTTTTTCGCGGACTGCAGCACCCACACCAGGTCTTCTTCGGAAATTGCCGATTCCCGCAGATATTCCCGCAGCCGGTCGATATCGAATTTTACTCCGCTCACTTTTTCCAGAGTGGGGATGACCTCTTCCTTGAGCTGTTTGACGACATAATCCCTCATGTTTTGGGTGATGGAACCGTCCCCCTGGTAGGGCACATGAAGCATCGTCGTTTCACACTCGTACTGTTCCCTGACCAGTTCAAACCACTTCATGAAGGTGAAACAGCCGGTATAGGAAAGCAGAAGCAGGTCCGGTTTGGGAAGCGGCGCACCGGTAGGCCCGATGTTTCCCTGCGCCATCATCCCGAGGTCGGCCTTGACGTAGGTGCAGACGTCCTCGGAGTGTCCCGCGCGCTCTGCTTCCATGATCATCCGCCCGGTCTTCTTGCGCATGCCGTTTTGCAGGGCATTGATTTCCGGGAGGTTTCTTGCCATGTCAAAGCACATCAGCAGTTCGTTGAGGTTACCCGGAACAAACGTGGAGACGACCTTTCGTCCCTGTTCCGGCGCACTTGAAAGTTCTACAAAATTCTCGGCGATCATATCCTTCTGCTTCTGCATCGAATCTTCCTTGATCACCTCAGGGGGTGGTTGGTGGGCCATGTTTCCTCTCTCAAAAAGGTGTTTGAGGTTTGGGGTCGTGTAGTAGGGGCAAACCTATGCCTGCCTGTGCATGGCACCTGCCTGCCGCGCTTCGCTTGGCGCAGGCAGGCGCAGACAGGTGTTTGCCCACAACGATGGGCGGACACCCAGGTCCGCCCCTACGGCCAAATATGATCATTTACGCGCTCCAGAGTTTGATTGAATCGGCAAACGTCCCCGCCTGTTCCCGGATGGGTTGCATCTGCCCGGAGTTTTCAGCGTATTTAAACGCGGTATAAGGAATATCTTCATCCGCGAGCCGGTTCTGCAGCATCGGACGGTCCAACAGAGCCGGATCGCAGAAACTCGGGGCGGAAAAAATCACACCTTCCGCGCGACTGTTGCGCACTGCTTCCACCAGGTAACGGCCTTTGTCCGCAGCATTGGGAACATATTTCGCGGCTGTTTCGTCGGAGTGGTGAAGGAAGGCTTCAGCCAGGTTTTTCAGCGGGTCCCCTGTAACGGGGACATCTTCCAGCAGCCAGCGTGTGACGAGCATGAAATCATCGTCAACAATGTAGCATCCCGCCATTTCTATGGATTTTATCAGGTTGAGCGGGGGCTGTTCGCAGAACACTCCACTGACGACCACCCGGCAGTTGTCCCGGATCGGTCTTTCTTCCTGTTCGGCGGCGCTGAGGTATTCCCGGATAATCCGCGTGTGTTCCTCGACGGGCAGGATCATCCCCACGCGCACAACGAGGTAGAGGTCCGGACTCGGCGCTTTCCATGGCTGATTCGCACGGAAGCGGTAGAGGTCCTTTATCGCTTCTCGATTTTCGTTGTTAAGGGCAATGGATTTCCTGAGATCGTCATCCGATATCGTCCTTCCGGACAGCTTTTCCAGACCTTCTCGCAGTTCCTGCAATTCGTGCACGTAATAACTGCCGCCGATGTCGCTGGCATAATTCTGAGGGACATCGAAATAGCGGACGTATTTGTCTTCAAACATCAGCTTCCACATCCCCGACAGATTACGGATCACGTCACAAATGCTGGGAAAAAGCATGCCGTCCAGCACGTCCAGGCGCCCGGTCAAACCGAGTTCGATCGTGGACCGTGGTATCCGGCAGATGTAGCTCTGGTAATAGGCGTCCCCCTGGATCACCTCCAGTTGATCTCCTCCTCCGAGGATTCCCACCGGCAGCATTCCGGCAGCATGAATGATTTCCCGGGGGACGTATACCGGCATGTAACCGATTGCCTTGCGGCCTGCTTGCTCTGCTTTCCATTCCTTGACCGCGTTGAAATCCAGATCGTCGAACATTTTTTGGCAGCGTTCGACAATCGTCGTGGTGTTTTTTTCAGGTTTCCCCTGCTTCATTTTTTTCATCTCAACGGTCCTCCCATTTTGGGGGACGCTTTTCGAGGAAGGCGTTCAACCCCTCGATCGCGTCCCTGGTTTTCATCAGTTTGTTCAGGTACAGTTCCTCCACAGCGGCCAGCTTGCTTTTGATCTCCCCGATCATCCCTTTGCGCGAGGCCTGCAGGGCAACCCGCAGGGAACTCGCGCTTTTCCGCTGCAGGTGTTCCCGGAAATAGTTCAGGGCCAGGTTTTCCGGGTCGTCTCCCAGGGAATGAACGAGTCCCATGCGGAGCGCTTCCCCGGCGTCAACGCTGCGGCCGGAAAGCAGCAGGTCCTCCGCATGTCCCAGTCCGAGACGCAGGGGCAGCAGGCACGAAGCCGCGGGGGCGATCAGCCCGAGTACGATTTCCGGCTGTCCCAGCTTTGCTTCCGGGGCGGCGAAAATCAGCGTGCCGGCGCAGGCCAGTTCGAGCCCGCCTCCAAGACACTGTCCGCGCACCGCAACTAGGATCGGAACGGGGGTTGACAGCATCTTCAGGAGCAGTTCATGAAAGCCGCGCAGCATATCCGCGCACTGCTGCGGGAGGTGTTCTTCGACGCTGGCGCCGAAGCTGAAATGCGGACCTTCCGCATCCAGCAGGATTGCATGCAGATCGGAAAGTCCCGCTAACCGGTCCAGTTCCCTGTCCAGCGCGGAGATCATGTCCGCGTCGAGGATATTGGCTTTTGGACGGTTCAGGCGAATGCGCAGCAGCGCACCGTCATGTTCTTGCCATGCGCGAACGGGGTCATTCATTTCAGGTCTCCCGGTTTGCGGGCATCAGGCTGTCGGTGAAATCCTCGGTCCAACGCTGTCCAGCCGCAAGCGCCCGGCGCATGGCGACGAAATCGACCTCACGGCAGGCCTTCGTCCCTTCGTTGAAAGCACGGAACCCTGCGCGCGCTTCGGTCATCATGTTGTTGGCCAGCCACGCGCGCGAATCTTCCTTGTTCCGGTTCCACGCTTCAAGCTTCTGCTTGCGCAGTTCCTCAATGGTCTTCGTGAGGCAGTCCGGGAAAGTCAGAAGCAGTTTGGCACACATAGCTTCCACTTCCTGATCAAGCAGGGACAAATCAACTTCGCCTTGCTTCAACAGCGCCTTGCCTGCAGCCAGCTGCTCTCCGGTTTTACTTTCTCCATATGCGACGCGGCCCCATGCATCAAACATTTGCTGTGTTTCCACCAGCGGATTGGCGACCCATTGTCCGTCCACTTTCAGCGCAGGCGCCACGCCGGTGATCATGCCGTTCAGATAAACCTTGTGGGCGGACCACACTTCGCAGAGGGTCCCGGACTCCATCGCGCGTTCCATGGTCATCATTACCGGCAAAAAATCGGTTGAGCCGCCGATCGGCGCGGAACCATGTTTCGGACCGGCCTGTCCGAAGCGAGCGAGGTCCTGCGCGATAGAGAAATCGCAGGCCATGCCGATTTCCTGGCCGCCGCCGACCCGCATGCCGTTGACCCGGC
>CAYFLK010000097.1:7252-8706 GCA_964344035.1 uncultured Pseudomonadota bacterium | reverse complement strand
TTTAATCCAAAGGTTGGGAGCTTTTTTTGTTATGAATCGCTCAAGTTAGGTATAATAAAGTTGCTGAATTAAACCTGCGTAACGCGTTCCATTTCGACGAACTCCGTTGTTTAGCACCTACGCATACCTTGCCCTTAATGTTTTGATATATCCTTCGGCACCGCATTCCCGGCAATTAACCGAGTCCCTTAAAAACATAATAAACACCGCATACAATGCTTTTTCAGTTTGCGGCTTTATTCGGAACAAATCCTGTATTGGCTTCGAAGACAGGAGAAACTTGCTTCTCCTATACCAGGCTTGCTCCGCAAGCTCTCCGGACTTGTAATCCAAGGAAGAAGCAATATCATGGAACGAAACATGATTCAGGAGTGATGAATGAATGCAGATAATGAAGCCGTAAATAAAATTCCGGTCGGAGTGATCATGGGCAGTGTTTCGGACTGGGAGACGATGAAGGAATCATGCGAAGTCCTGGTGGAGCTTGGAATCCCCTTTGAAAAAAAAGTGGTTTCGGCACACCGCACCCCGCAATGGATGGAGGCGTATGCAAACGATGCCGAGGGCCGCGGACTGCGCGTGATCATCGCCGGGGCGGGAGGCGCCGCTCATCTGCCGGGTATGGTCGCGTCGAATACCCTCCTGCCTGTAATCGGCGTTCCGGTTCGTTCCTCAAACCTGAACGGGATTGACTCCCTGCTTTCAATAGTCCAGATGCCGCGCGGCATACCTGTCGCCACTGTGGCCATCGGCGGCGCCGGGGCCCACAACGCGGGACTTCTTGCCGCGCAAATGCTAGCCGCTGATGACCCCGGTCTCCTGAATCGCCTTCGGAAACGTCGTGAAAAAATACGCGACCAGGTTTTGATGTCGGAAATCTGATGAAAGCACTACACAAACCGCTGCGTCCAGGTGCGGTCATAGGCATACTCGGAGGAGGCCAGTTGGCCCGCATGCTGGTGCTTGCGGGACACCGTATGGGGTTCGAGTTCCTGGTGCTTGATCCTGTTCCGGAGTGCCCAGCGGCTCTGGTGGGCGCCACCCAGATTACCGCCGCTTATGACGATGCGGGGGCCCTCGAAGAACTGGCTGAGACCTGCAACCTTGTCACTTATGAATTTGAAAACGTGGATGCGGATTCGGTGGTTTTGCTGGAAACGCTGGTGGATGTTCCACAGGGAAGCACACTGCTGAAAACCGCACAGAACCGCCTATATGAAAAAAAATCCCTTGAACAAATTGGAGTTGCCGTCACACCCTTCAAAACCGTTCGTGAACTGAATGACCTGAGGGAAGCGGTGCGGGAATTCGGGGCGGTGATGCTGAAAACCGCAACCGGAGGATACGACGGTAAGGGACAGCGGGTTGTCCGGCATCTTGCGAATTGCGAGCAGGCTTTTCACGCCCTGAAATGTCCTGAAATCCCGTTAATCGCCGAACGCCTGCTGAAGTTT
>CAYFLK010000097.1:1412-7230 GCA_964344035.1 uncultured Pseudomonadota bacterium | reverse complement strand
AGGGAGTTGTCAGTGGTGGTTGCCAGAAACCGTTCCGGGGAAACCAGATGTTTCCCTGTTGCGGAAAACTTGCATTCTCAAAATGTGCTGACAATCTCCAGGGTTCCTGCGAGAATTTCACAAACCGTGGATGAAAAAGGAAAACAGATTGCCATTCAAATTGCCGAAGGTTTCCAACTTTCGGGTGTGCTTGGAGTGGAACTGTTCCTGCTTGCAGGTGAGGAACTGCTGGTCAATGAAATTGCTCCGAGACCGCACAATTCCGGGCATTTTACCATGAACGGCTGCCTCACCTGCCAGTTCGAACAGCACCTGCGCGCGGTAGCGGACTGGCCGCTGGGACCCACAGAACCATACGGTCCAATAGTGATGCTCAACCTGCTTGGAAACCAGCTCGCAATATTGAAGGACCGCTTTCGGGAGCTTCCCCGGCAAGCGAAACTGCATCTGTACGGCAAGCATGAAACCCGTCCGGGACGCAAAATGGCGCACCTCAACATCCCGGCAAATTCACTTTCCGAACTCCGGAAACCCCTGGGACGCCTGGGAATATGGGAACCGGATCTGCTTGAATTGATGCTTTAACCCGGCGCGATCGTGATGATTCCGGATGATTTTCCTGTATTTTTAATATCTGCTTAGGGTCAACCATGTCCCACCCCCTGCTATATGAAGGCAAAGCGAAGCTGCTGTATGCGACCGATGACCCTGCAATTCTGCGTGTTGTGTACAAAAACGATGCAACCGCGTTCAATGGTAAAAAATTTGCTCAGCTTGAAGGCAAGGCGGAACTGAACAATTCCATCAGTTCCTTTTTCTTCGAATATCTGCGGGAACATGGCATCCCCAGCCATTACGTCCGCAAGCTATCCGACACGGAACAGCTTGTCAGGAGGGTGTCTATCATCCCTCTGGAAGTGGTTGTACGCAACGTCGCAGCCGGGTCGTTGAGCAAGCGCATCGGCTGGGAGGAGGGCAGAGACCTCCCTGACCCAATCGTCGAGTTCTATTACAAGGACGATGCCCTTGGTGATCCTTTGCTAACGGAGGATCATATACGTCTCCTTGGAATCGCCGATGAAACCGTGCTTGAGGAACTCCGGGGCATAGGTTTCGCGGTAAACCGCTGTCTGCGGGAATTCCTTGAGCCGAAGGGGCTGCGGCTGATCGATTTCAAACTCGAGTTCGGCAGGGATGCGAACGGGACCCTGACACTAGCGGATGAAATTTCTCCGGACACCTGCCGATTTTGGGACGCGGAATCAGATAAAAAACTGGATAAAGACCGCTTTCGCCGAGACCTTGGTGGTGTAATGGACGCCTATGAGGAAGTGTTGCGACGTATCGCCAACTGATTGCAATTAACACTAATTGAAATTAACAAGGTATTAACTCAACCAATTAATCTACCCAATTTGCCTCATGAAAGGTATTGTCACTGTCACCCTGAAGCAGGATATCCTTGACCCACAAGGGCGGGCAGTCAAAGACTCCCTGGTCAACCTTGAATTCCCTGAAGTGATAGACGTCCGCATCGGGAAATCGGTTGAATTGCTGCTGGATGGAATTGAGCGGAAAGACGCGGAGACGAGACTTCACGCGATGAGCAAAGCCCTGCTTGCAAATCCGGTTATCGAGGACTATCGCATCGAAATCATGGAGGACTGATGCGCTGCGCGGTAGTTGTTTTCCCAGGTTCAAACTGCGACATCGATCTATTCAAGGCTGTTTCTGAATTTGAAGGAGTGAAAGCGGAATATGTTTGGTACACCGCTGAAACACTCAAAGGTTTTGACCTGATCTTGCTGCCGGGTGGTTTTTCCTACGGAGATTACTTAAGGGCAGGGGCACTGGCTGCTCGCGCGCCGGTTTTGGATGCCTTGAAAAAGGCCGCTGCTTCCGGAACACGCATACTTGGGATCTGCAACGGGTTTCAGGTCCTCACTGAGTGCGGACTGCTTCCGGGCGCGCTGCAACGCAACACCGGGCTGCATTTCATCTGCGACACTGTCGGTTTAGAAGTCGTTGAAACGAACACTGCGTTCACCTCTGGATACCGTTCCGGAGAACTGATTCATATGCCCATTGCACACGGTGAGGGGAATTACACCTGTGATGAACTGACGTTGAGACTTCTGCGGTCCGAAAACAGGATTGTGTTCCGTTATGCCAAGGGCAGCAACCCGAACGGTTCTCTCTCGAACATCGCGGGAATCGTCAACCGTGAAGGCAACGTGCTTGGCATGATGCCCCACCCGGAAAGGGCCATGGCAGATTGGATGGGGTTCGCGGACGGAAGACGGTTGTTTGAATCCGTGTTGAATATTGTTCCGGAACCTGCAGATGCCGCTTGAGGAAATCTCCCCCAAACAGATTGAAGAACAGCGGACCTACCGGCAACTGGGACTCAGCGACAAAGAATACCTGCGTGTAGTCGAATTGCTTGGACGGCACCCAAACCTCACCGAAATAGGGATTTTCGGAGTAATGTGGTCCGAGCACTGCAGTTACAAAACTTCAAAGACCCTGCTTACCCTATTCCCCACCGAAGGACCCCGTGTTTTGCAGGGACCGGGAGAAGGGGCCGGAGTGGTAGATATCGGCGACGGATGGGCGGTGGTGTTCAAGGTTGAAAGCCACAACCATCCTTCCGCAATTGAGCCTTATCAGGGTGCGGCAACAGGAGTGGGGGGGATCCTACGCGATATTTTTTCCATGGGTGCGCGTCCTGTGGCATTTCTCAATTCCCTGCGTTTCGGCCCTTTGCAGCCAGAAAACGCGGAAGAGGAAGCCACTGCCAGGCGCACCCGCTATCTGTTTGGCGGTGTAGTCGCAGGCATCGCCGGATATGGAAACTGCATCGGCGTACCAACCGTTGCCGGCGAAGTTGGATTTGACCGCTGCTACACCGGAAATCCCCTGGTTAACGCAATGTGCGTTGGAGTTGTCAGACACGATCAACTGCAGCATGGAAAAGCAAAAGGAACCGGGAACCCGGTGATCTATATCGGCGCTGCCACCGGAAGGGATGGCATACATGGCGCAACCTTCGCCTCTGAGGAACTCAACGAGGAATCCGAAGCGAAAAGACCGGCGGTCCAGGTCGGGGATCCTTTCATGGGGAAACTGCTGCTGGAAGCCTGCCTTGAACTCTACCGCTCTGGGGCGGTGGTCAGCGTACAGGACATGGGCGCGGCCGGATTAACCTGCTCCAGCACCGAAATGTCTGAGAAAGGCGGTGTCGGCATGGAACTCGATCTCGACCTTGTACCCCGGCGGGCACAGAACATGTCTTCCTACGAAATCATGCTCTCTGAGTCTCAGGAGCGTATGCTGCTGGTGGCCGAATCCGGTAGGGAAGAAGTAGTTTATCAAATCTGCAAAAAATGGGGGGTGCCCGCGGTTGCTATCGGAAATGTGATCAAGGAACCCGTGCTCCGCCTATTTCATAATGGCAATCTCAACGCTGAAATCCCACTGTCCACATTGCTAGGGGCGTGCCCTGTATACCACCGAGAATCGCGAAAAGCTGATGAGGCGGAAGCACGCACGCGAAAAAAGACCGTATCGTGGGAAGAACCGGATGAGCTGTCGCGGGAATTCAGGGAAATGCTCCACCTTCCGGAATTGGCATCTAAACGCTGGGTTTTCCGCCAGTACGACTCGATGGTTCGCACCTGTACGGCTGTCGGCCCAGGATCGGATGCGGCTGTGGTGCGGGTTGAAGGCACAGAGAAAGCACTGGCAATGAGCATCGACGGCAATGCCCGTTATGTATTCCTTGACCCGCGAACCGGTGGACGGATCGCGGTCGCTGAATCCGCCAGGAATCTCGTCTGTTCAGGCGCATGCCCTCTGGCAATCACCAATGGACTGAACTTTGGGAACCCGGAAAAGCCGGAGATCTTCTGGCAGCTGGAACAGGCTGTGCGTGGCATGAGCGAAGCCTGCAAGAGCCTGGGAGTGCCTGTCACAGGCGGCAACGTCAGTCTCTACAATGAAACTGAAAGCACACCGGTTTACCCCACTCCGGTCGTTGGTATGCTGGGCTTAATCGAACGGCAGGAACACGTCACCACCCAGCATTTCAAACAACCCGGTGACGTTCTCCTGCTGCTCGGGAAAACACACGAGGAACTCGGCGGGTCAGCATGGCAGCAGTATCAAACCGGAAGAATCAGCGGTATGCCCCCCAAACTTGACCTTGAGCTTGAACATAATTTGCAGATTGCCGTGCTTGGAATTATCAAGGGCGGTTGGATCGCATCAGCACATGATTTATCTCAGGGAGGGCTGGCTCTCGCCCTGCTTACTGCCTGCAGTGAGGAACTAGGGGTGCATGTTGATTGGAGGATCAATATGCGGACAGACCTTGCCCTGTTCAGCGAATCTCAGTCCCGAGTTCTTCTTTCGGTCACCCCGGACACAGTACACTCGGTGGAATTATTCATGAAGAATATGAATGTAGCCTGCAACCGGATCGGTGTGGTGATGCCTGCTCGTTTTGATATCGCCCTCAACGGACGCATGGTCCTTGAAGAAGACCTCGGCGTCATCAGAAGGGGCTGGCTGGAGGCGATAGAAAAAATCATGGCACCGGAAAAGAAAATTTCCCGAAACGAAACCCTCCACCGGGCTTGATTACCATGTGCGGCATTTTCGGCATAAACGGGCACCCCCGCGCGGCTGAGCTGACTTTTTTCGGACTGCACGCGCTGCAGCATCGCGGCCAGGAAAGCGCGGGCATCTGTGTTTCCGACGGGAAACAGTTCCACACCCATCGTGGCGCAGGACTGGTAAGTGAAGTTTTTGCCGGTGAAAAATACCTCGGTTTTGAGGGCGCCCAAGCCATTGGACACGTCCGCTACACCACATCCGGAGACAGCGGGCTGCTGAA
Source organism: uncultured Pseudomonadota bacterium (assembly GCA_964344035.1). GTDB lineage: Bacteria > SAR324 > SAR324 > SAR324 > NAC60-12 > UBA1014. Next base: position 2,333 of record CAYFLK010000097.1, on the reverse strand, counting down.
TGCACAACCCCTGGTATTTCGCTACACCGGTGGTGAGGTTGCCGTCGCCCACAACGGCAACCTTGTCAATGCCATGCGGCTGCGTAGCCAGTTGGAACGGCAGGGATCGATTTTTCAAACCAACAGCGACACCGAGGTCGTCCCCCACCTGATCGCACGTTCGGGTCCGCCCATTGATTCCGCGGTGCAGGACGCGCTGCGTGTGATCGAAGGTGCATACGCACTGCTGTTCATGACCGAAACCAGGATGATTGCCGCGCAGGACCCTTACGGATTCCGCCCGCTTTCGCTGGGTCAGTTTGAAAACGCATGGGTGGTTTCCTCTGAAACGTGCGCGCTTGATACCATCGGAGCGGAATTCGTGCGTGAAGTAAAACCGGGAGAACTGCTGATATTTAACGAGGAAGGTCTGCAGACGCGTTCCTTCAACATGGCCAACCATCGGCACATCTGTTCCTTTGAATACATCTACTTCGCCCGTCCCGACAGTGAAGTGGAAGGAATCAGTGTTCACCAGGCACGTAAAGAGCTGGGACGCATTCTCTGCAGGGAATCCCACAGTGACGCTGATATCATCGTCGGCGTGCCCGATTCGGGTCTTGCCGCGGCGGTGGGTTACGCGGAGGAATGCGGCCTGCCTTACGAACTGGGGCTAATGAAAAACCGGTATGTCGGACGCACTTTCATTCAGCCAAACCAGGAACTGCGCCGCCGTGGAGTAAGAATGAAACTTAGTGTTGTGCGCAAAGCCGTGGAAGGCAAACGGGTGGTGCTTGTTGACGATTCCATAGTGCGTGGTATAACGAGCGGTAGAATCGTGGAAATGTTGAAGTCCTCTGGGGCGACAGAAGTACACATGCGTATAACTTCACCCCCGATCACCCATCCTTGCCTTTACGGTATTGACACCGCGCGTCGACT
>CAYFLK010000097.1:0-1402 GCA_964344035.1 uncultured Pseudomonadota bacterium | reverse complement strand
GGGAAACTATCTCCGCTGATTCCCTGCATTTTCTGTCTGCCGAGGGGATGATTGCCGCAACCGGGCATGTGGACGCTTCACCGAACAATGGTCAGTGCCTGGCATGCTTCAATGGAGAATACCCCACGGCTATCGATTAACCTCACCGGTAAATAGTGATGCGAATCAAGCTGTACCGGAAGAATGTTCAACGCCATTCAATGGCTTTGTGACCCTGAACACCCAATGACTTCACTGGCATACAAACAATCCGGGGTAGACCTTGATGCCGCCGAAAAAACGGTGGAACTGCTGAAACCTTTGGCGCGGAAAACACGCCGTCCCGAGGTGCTTGATGAGCTCGGCGGATTCGGCGGGCTTTTTCAGCTGGACTGCAAAAAATACAGGGAACCGGTGCTGGTTTCCGGCACCGACGGTGTGGGCACCAAGCTCAAACTTGCCTTTGAAATGGACCGTCATGACACGCTCGGCATCGACCTGGTGGCTATGTGCGTAAACGACATCCTGGTGCACGGCGCGGAACCGCTGTTTTTTCTTGATTACCTTGCCTGCGGCAAACTGCGGCCGAAGCAGATCGAGGAAGTAGTCCGGGGGATCAGCGAAGGCTGCAGCCAGTCCGGATGCGCACTGCTCGGGGGAGAGACGGCTGAAATGCCTGGCATGTATGCGTCTGGTGAATACGACCTGGCCGGGTTTGCTGTGGGCGTGGCGGAGCGGGAAAAGCTGGTTGACGGAAGCGGGATCGAACCGGGAGACCTGCTGCTTGGGCTCCCTTCCAGCGGAATCCACAGCAATGGTTTTTCGCTGGTCAGAAAAATAATTGCCGATCATCGGCTCAACCTGGATGCTCCTCTACCCGGAAGCGGCGAAACATTGGGGGATGCCTTACTGAAACCGACCCGGATCTACGTGGAAAATGTGTTAAATCTGCTGGAACATGTGGAAATAAAAGGCATGGTCCACATTACCGGTGGCGGCCTCCAAGGAAACATCCCGCGCATGCTTCCCGAGGGAACCGCAGCGGAACTGTATAACGGCGTCTGGCCGGTTCCTCCGGCAATCACATTCCTGCAACAAACCAGCGGACTGTCCGACGAAGAACTGTTTCCGGTATTCAACATGGGCATCGGTTTAGTAATTTGTTTTTCCGAAAGTTTGCTCCCGCGCTGCAAAACCATCTTGCAACAGAATCAGGAGGAATGCCATGTCATCGGTCGCATAATCAATGGCCGCCAAAAAGTTATGTTTTGAATAAGAACAATTGCTCTGTTGATGGGTTTTACGCGAAATTACACCATCAGGGCGTTCTGGATATGACCTTACCCCAGCTATACAGTTACCAATGTATTTGGCTCTGTTCTCCTTAAGTGTTGATTTCCCCTCCTAACGGTACTAAACTGTA
>CAYFLK010000096.1:0-8793 GCA_964344035.1 uncultured Pseudomonadota bacterium | reverse complement strand
TACAGTTTAGTACCGTTAGGAGGGGAAATCAACACTTAACGAGAACAGAGCCTAATTTATTGTAGAAGGAGAGAAATTGAGAATGTCTATCGACACAGGGCGGAAAGCGGGTGGTTCAGGAGTAGGCTACTGGGAAAGCACCGATTTATAATAATCCTCCTTGTTTTTGACATGATCGGGATCCACTGTATAATCCTCGCTGTGCTTGACCAGCAGTTGCTCCGCATGAAAAACCTCGTTCTTCATCCTGCCTTCCACGACCACCCCCTGACCTTCTCGAAACATATCCGGCTTCACCCCGTTGTAAACCACCGGGATCATCGCCTGGTCGTCCTCTGTGATGTCGAAAGAAAGGCGGATGGAGGTTGCATCCCACTTCACGCTTCCCGTCCGGACGAGTGCGCCGATGCGGATGGTCTTATCTTGAAACTCTCCGGGGTCGGCCAAAACTTCCCGCGGTGTATAAAAGAACACGGTCATTTCCTGCAACCCCTGGATGGAAAGCGTGGTGATCGCCGCAAGAATGACGATTCCGCCGATGACGAACTTGGTGCGTGTCTTCATTTTTTGCTCCGGGGGGGATGTCTTTCACGGTACGCTTCCATTGCATCCCGCAGAAACTTCCCACGCCGTTTCAGCATGGGTACATATATCACAAAAGCCAGCACCCAGATGCCGTATGCGGCTATTACGTATTCTGTCCCTGATGTCATTTTCTACTCAGATGTTTCAACCAAAAGTTCCTGCAATTCATCGTAATCCTGTTCCACCCGGTATTTTGTAAACAGCAGATAGAGATAAAACATCAGCATTACCACCATAGTGGCAATCAGCGGATAAAAGAGTTCCGGGGGCAAAGACGGCTTTGCCTTGCCTTCTACGGTTTTAAAAAGGGTGGTGGGCTGGTGCAGGGTCCTCCACCACTCGACCGATTTATGAATGATGGGAATGTCGAGAAACCCAATGATTCCCAGCACTGCTGCCAGCCGCGCCTCTTTCTCACGATCGGAGATTGACATGCGAAGCAGAAAATAGCCGAGGTAAATCAAAAACAAAAGCAGGGTCGTGGTCAGGCGAGCGTCCCACACCCAGTATGTTCCCCAAATCGGACGCCCCCAAACCGCGCCGCTGATCAGCACCAGCGCGCAAAACACCAAACCCACTTCCGCTGAAGCCTTGGCAACACGGTCAAGTTTTAGTTCACGCTTCCACAAATAGGCGATGCTGAAGGCAAACACGATAAAAAAGGCAAAGTAGGTGGTGATCACGCTTGGCACATGCAGGTACATGATCTTCTGTGGGATTCCCTGGCTGCTTTCAATCGGCGTTTCCATGAATATCCAGTACCCGCACGCAAGCAGTCCCAGAATCGAACCCCATTCCAAAAAGAATTGAAATTTCTTCATCTTCAACTGTCGAGCTTCTTTTTCAAAAGTTCGTTAATCATCCGCGGGTTAGCCTGCCCCCCGGTTTGTTTCATCAGCTGTCCGACAAAGAAACCCAGCACTTTGCTTTTCCCCGCACGGTATTGTTCGGCCTGCTCCGGATTTTCCTCAATCAGTTTTTCAACCAGAGGCAGCAGCGCGCTTTCATCGGAAACCTGGGCCAGCCCACGGGTCTCCACGATGCTTTTGGGCGATTGAGGAGAATGAGGCAGTTCCTCCAGCAACTTCTTTGCGATTTTCCCGCTTATAGTCCCTGAACTGATGAGGGTCATCAATTCAGCAAGATGATCCGCGCTTATTCCAAGTTCCCCGATCCCGCAGTCCTGCTCATTCATCAATCGCGCGAGGTCTCCCAAAATCCAGTTGCAGGCCTGTTTTGGGTCCGTACCTTTTGAGACCACGGCCTCAAAAAACTTTGCGGTATCCTGGTTACCCGCCAGCATTCCGGCATCGTATGCACCGAGCCCAAATTCCTGCTGGTAGCGTTTCTTTCTTGCATCCGGAAGTTCGGGAAGCGATTCGCGCAGGGATTCGATCCACTCCGGATCCAGCTGAACCTTAGGGAGATCGGGATCGGGGAAATACCTGTATTCGTCCGCTTCCTCCTTGGAACGCATGGAAAAGGTCACCCTGCGGTCCGCGTCCCACAAACGGGTTTCCTGCACCAGTTCATGTCCTTCAAGAACTTCCTCTTTTTGCCTTTCAATCTCGTATTCAAGCGCCTGGCGGACAAAGCGGAAGGAATTCAGGTTCTTGATTTCGGTCCGCGTTCCAAGTTCCTGAGCCCCCTCCGGACGGATGGACACGTTCGCGTCGCAGCGCATCTGTCCTTTTTCCATGTCTCCCTCGCAGACACCAAGCGAAGTGAGGACGGCATGTATTTTTTCCATGTAAGCCTTCGCCTGGGCGGGAGAGCGGATGTCCGGTTCGCTGACGATTTCCACCAGCGGTATCCCGGCACGGTTCAAATCGACGTGGCTCGATTCACCACTGTCTTCGTGAACCAGCTTGCCTGCGTCTTCCTCAAGGTGGATGCGCGTAATGCCGATTCGATGCACTACTTCGTCCACGTCAACATCGACAAATCCGTGTTCGCAGAGGGGACGGTCATACTGGGAAATCTGGTACGCTTTCGGCAGGTCGGGGTAGTAATAGTTTTTACGGGCAAATTGCGATTCCGGGCGGATTTCGCACCCTGTCGCCAACCCCAGTTTTGCCGCATATTCTACCACCTTGCGGTTCAGTACCGGAAGCGCCCCGGGAAGCCCGAGACACACCGGACAAGTGTTGGCATTGGGTAAACTTCCGAAGCCGGTGGAACACCCGCAAAAAATTTTTGACTTGGTAGCCAGCTGGGCATGGATCTCGAGTCCAATCACCGCTTCAAATTCCATTTGTGAAATTCAACAAAAAGGTATGAAAATCATGCAGATAATTTTCCCGACGGACTTCAAACAGCACCATTCGTCATCATGGACATTCCTCCTGCATCAATAACATGCACCTCGTTTGAACCCTTGTTCAACTTCTATGTTTTTTGTCACAACCTGAAATACACACCCCGCTGTAATGATATAATCGGGTGTTTTTCCGCTGTATTCCCAGTCTCCCGGTTATCTCGCGCGATGAGGCCAAATAACCACGGTGATATTTATCCAGCTGCCGCAAACCGAAAGCAAAACTTATTGAAGTTATCCCTGATCCGTCAGAGTGACAAGTCTTTTTGCTTCTATCCGAGTCAACTGCGTCCATCTTTCTCCAACCTTATTCTTTTCCCCACGGCGTCTGCAGGGAACACAGGTTCATGTTGGATTTCGTGTTAATGGAAGGAACTGAACGATCCGGAATTCATTTGCACATCATCTATATTCCTTAAAAGAAGCGCATGTGTCATAATTGCCGGGGTTTCCAGGATCATTCAAAATGAAGGGGATTTTTCCTGAATTCAATCCCATGAACCTCAGCATCACCATCATCGGCCACAACGAGGCTGAGCACCTGCGAGAATTGCTCCCGCTGCTGAAGTGGCCCGCGGAAGTGGTCTATGTTGATTGTGAAAGCCTGGATGACTCCCTGGAAGTTGCATGCTCCGAGGGGTGCCGTACCTTTTCCAGGCCGAATAACCCGAACCTGAATGTCAACAAGAGTTATGCGATAGCACAAGCCCGGGGGGATTGGATTTTCTACCTTGACCCGGATGAGCGTATTCCGGAAGAACTGGCAGGGGAGATTGAGAATACAATCCGGAACACGCCGCACTCCGGATTTGAACTGAACCGCAGGAACCACTATTTCGGGCAGTGGCTTCGTCACGGCAGTCAGTATCCGGACACCCAGCTGCGCTTGTTCCGCCGGGATTCAGCGAGCTTTCCCAACCGTCATGTACATGAAAAACTACGAGTGAGCGGCAGCATCGGACATTTGCAAAACGACCTGCTGCACTACCCCTACCGGGACATCCAACAGTTTATGTCAAAATTCGATTTTTACACTTCCGTTGAGGCTGGATACCTCCAGGAATCCGGAATGCAAGTGAACTACTGGAACTGCATCCGTTTCCTCATCACTCGCCCGGCACTGCGCTTCTGGCGCCGATACCTGCTGAAAAGAGGGTTCATGGATGGAATGCCCGGTTTGTTCTGCGCGCTGTTCGACGCGCTGAATATCTCTGTGCGTTTTTTTAAACTCTGGGAGAAAACCGCGCTTGTCAAAAAAGACGGGTTCGAAAAAAAGTACTGAACCGCACGAACATCTGTTTTCCTGCTGATTAGCAGAAAACGTAGAGTAAATTGTAATAAAAACTGCATATTACACATTTTGTGTCCACAATTGCTGATAGCAAAATTTATGTTTCGTTGACTTATAGCAGACCAACATTTGTCAATTAACGGCTTGAATGTGTAATGTTGTATTCCTATGCTTTGATCCTATTCTTTCATTCAACCTTAATTTAGAGGAGAAATATGCGTCATTCTCAAACCCTCAAAAGGATACGCCGTCAGGGTTCTTTGCTTGCCCGGTTGGGGGCTGCATTCATGACCCTTGCTTTGGGACTACTGATCGCCATTCCGGTCAGCGCCGTCACCGAGCTGACCGTTTACACCGCATTGGAGGCGGAAGAACTGGAGCCTCTGCGGCAGGCTTTCCGGGCGGAAAATCCTGATATTGACATCAACTGGGTGCGTGATTCGACAGGGATCATCACCGCCAAAATCCTTGCCGAAATCGATGCGGGCAACCCGCAGGCAGATGTTTTTCTGGGTACTTCAGCAACAAGCCTGCTGGTTGTAGATGGAAAGGGCATGCTGCTTCCATACACCCCGAAAGGACTGGACAAACTGGATTCAAAATTCCGAGACAAACGAACACCTCCGCACTGGGTGGGAGTTGACGCGTATGCCGCTGTTGTTTGTTACAACACGGTCGAGGCCAAAAAACACAACCTCCCCAAACCCTCGTCCTGGCAGGACCTGCTGGCCCCGGTCTACCGGAACCACCTGGTGATGCCCAACCCGAATTCCTCGGGAACAGGGTTCCTCACCGTTTCAAGCTGGCTGCAGCTGATGGGTGAAGATGCCGGATGGAAATACATGGATGCCATCCACCAGAACATGGCCCGTTACACCCACTCCGGTTCCAAGCCCTGCCGGCTGGCCGCGGCGGGAGAACATGCAATCGGCATTTCTTTTGTGTTCCGCGGCGCAAAGTTGATCAAGAAAGGTGCACCACTTGAACTGGTCCTGCCTGATGAAGGGATCGGCTGGGAAGTGGAAGCCAGCGGAATTCTGAAAACCTCGAAGAAGATTGCCGCGGCAAAAAAGCTCATCGACTGGCATATCTCCCCGGCGGCAATGGCCGTCTTCAATGACTATTTGCCCATCCTCGCCATTCCGGAAATCGCCAAACCGGTCCCGCACTTTCCTGAAAACACGCTGGAGAAGATGATTGACAACGATTTCGGCTGGGCCGCATCAAACCGGAAACGCATCCTTGGCGAGTGGCAGAAGCGCTACGACGCCAAGTCCGAACCGAAAGGCTGATACTTCATAACCGACACCATCATTTACCCACTCTTTTCTCGTTCCGTGGCCCTGCCACGGAACGCAGTCTCCACGGAACAGTTTTCACACGGGTGCGATCTCCCAATCAATAAATGGTACAGGAAGAAAGCCCCTACCTGAAAATCGAGCATCTGACAAAGATGTTCGGTTCCTTCAAAGCGCTCGCGGACATCAGCTTTGAAGTTTTTGAAGGGGAATTCGTCTGTTTCCTCGGACCTTCAGGATGCGGCAAAACGACTTTGCTGCGATGTATTGCCGGGCTTGACATTCAGACTTCCGGACTCGTCTTCCAGGCAGGCGAGGATATCTCCACTTTTCCTCCCACCGCGCGGGATTTCGGCATTGTCTTCCAGTCTTATGCTCTCTTCCCCAACCTGACGGTAAACAAAAACCTGTCTTACGGGCTCGAAAACCGACGGATTAAGAAGGAAGCCGTCAGGGAAAGGGTGGAGGAACTGCTCACCCTCGTCGGGCTTACCGGACATGAAGATAAATATCCCGCACAGCTTTCCGGGGGCCAGCAGCAGCGTGTCGCGCTCGCACGGGCGCTGGCCACCTGGCCCGGCCTGCTGCTGCTCGATGAGCCGCTGAGCGCGCTTGACGCCAAGGTTCGTATACACCTTCGTCATGAAGTCAAGGCGCTGCAGCGTCGGTTCGGCATCACCACCATCATGGTCACGCATGACCAGGAAGAAGCGCTGACGATGGCAGACCGCATCGTGGTGATGGACCAGGGAATTATCGGGCAGGTGGGGACCCCTGTCGAAATCTACCGTGACCCGGCGACACCCTTTGTCGCGGACTTTGTCGGCACAATGAATTTCCTGTCCGGACACGTTCTTTCTTCGCAACACCTACGCCTCGGCAGCATCGAGCTTGAATTGAGCAGCGGCATTGAGAACCTGGAAAAGGACACGCCAGTCACCCTTTGCATCCGGCCCGAAGACCTGGCGCTGAAACGTCCCGGTCATGAATCACCCAATTGCGCTGAGGCAAAAGTCGAAACACTTGAATTTCTTGGCGCGTTTTACCGGGCGGTGCTTGCGGTAGACGGGCTGGGTGATCAATCAGTGATCGCTGATTGCCCTCCCAGCCTGGTGGGGGAAATGGGCATCCGTGAGGGCGGACGGCTGGTGCTTGTGTTTCCGCATGACCGTATCCGCGTGTTCACTGATGGATGAAGAAACATAAAGTGACTGAGCTTTACGCTGCTCATGCTGCGCCTTTGCGTCCCAGACTCAGCCGTGACGACCTGATTCAGGGAGGAGGAATCGCCTTGCTCGCCTTCGCGCTGGCAGGGGCGGTGTTTCTTCCGCTGTACGCAATGCTTTCCAAAAGCCTGGAGGACGCAGAAGGCAACTTCATCGGGTTTGCCAATTACCGTGAATATTTCAGCACGCCGACGCTAGTCACCTCCGCGCAACACACCATCACAATCGGCGTGGTGACCATGGTCATCGTGGTCATCCTCGCTTTTGTCTATGCCTATGCTCTGACCAGGAGCTGCATGCCTTTCAAGGCGCTGTTCCGGGGGATCGCGATGATTCCAATTCTTGCTCCTTCTCTGCTGCCGGCGATTTCGCTGGTGTACCTTTTCGGCAACCAGGGAATGATCAAGGGAGTCCTTCTCGGGCAATCAATTTACGGACCTATCGGCATTGTCATCTCACTTGCATTCTGGATTTTCCCGCACACTGTCCTTATCCTGACCACCGCACTTTCGATGGCGGATGCCCGGCTTTATGAAGCGGCGGTAGCGCTGCGCGCCAGCAGGCCCCGTATTTTTTTCTCAGTCACCCTGCCGGGCGCAAAGTACGGGGTGATGAGCGCGTGTTTTGTCGCATTCACCTACGCGATCACAGACTTCGGCGCGCCAAAAGTGATAGGCGGATGGTATAACGTACTCTCGGTAGACATCTACAAACAGGTCGTCGGCCAGTGGAACTTCCAGATGGGTGCGGTAGTCAGCGTGGTACTTCTCTTTCCCGTGGTGCTCAGCTTCATCGCCGACCGCCTGGTACAGCGCAGACAGGTGGCTTCCATATCAGCGGGGTCCGTGCCCCTGGAAGCGAAACCTAACCGGAAGTTTGACCTGATCATGCTCTCCTACTGCCTGATCATAGCCTTCATCCTTGTCGGCATATTGGCGGTGTCCGCTTATGCGTCGTTCATACAATTCTGGCCCTACAACCTCAGCCTAAGCTGGGACAACTACCAGTTTAACATGATGGACGGGGGAGGCTGGGACGCCTATCAGAACAGTATCGTTATGGCGGTATGGACAGCCATGCTGGGGACGCTGATTATCTTTACGGGAGCTTACTTCATTGAGAAATCCCGCCGTTACATGAAATTCCGCTCGGTCCTGCAGTTCATCGCCCTCGTTCCGCTCGCTGTTCCGGGCATGGTGCTTGGTCTGGCGTACATCTTCTTTTTCAACCCGACCACGTTTTCCATACCCTTCACCGGCATTGAACTGGCAAACCCATTCAATTTTCTGTATGCAACCATGGGGATTCTGGTAATCTGCACCATAGTGCACTACTACACGGTGCCCCATCTCACCGCCGTGACCGCACTCAAGCAGATGGACCCAGAGTTTGAAACGGTTTCCGCCTCGCTCAAGGTCCCATTTTACAAAACGTTCACGCGGGTCACGTTCCCCGTGTGCCTGCCCGCGATCCTCGATATTTCAATCTATCTATTTGTGAACGCGATGACCACCGTCTCCGCGGTAGTTTTCCTGTGGGGTCCGAAAACACACCTGGCTTCGGTCGCAGTCCTCAACATGGACGATCAGGGAGACATCGCTCCGGCGGCGGCGATGGCGATGATGATCGTCTATACCTCGGCCGCGGTGCGCTTCGCACACACCCTGCTGACCCGTGGGATCGAACGCCGAACTCAGGCCTGGCGTAGAAGGGAGTCCGTTTCAGAGAGAATCGAACAGCCCGCTTACGCATATACAAAACCGATTCAGATCACAATCCGCTCGCGTAGGAAGGGGGCGTCACCACTCGGGACCGCCTCGAATTCCCGTGCGGCAAGGTGTCCGGAATAAACCGCGGCGGCGATGATTCCGGGCGCCAGGCAATCCCCGATTCGCTTCAGTGTTTTGATCCCGGAGCTTGCCAGGCTTTCGGAATTCCTGTTCATAGCATGAAACAGCCCGTCTTCCGGAACACGTTCAGTGACGAGCACCAGGCTGCCACATGCATGCCTGAATCGTTTTTTAGACCGAAGTTCCCTTAAGTGATCAGTCATATCTCTTTGATTAATTTGATAAA
>CAYFLK010000095.1:8953-9351 GCA_964344035.1 uncultured Pseudomonadota bacterium | reverse complement strand
TAAATCAGTGCGTTAAACCTATTTTAGGGGGGCAGACTTAAGGAACTTCGGATTAGACCTACGCGTTGTTCCATGCTTGAACCTTGATTCTTGTCCCTAGTCACGTGCTTGACATTCCGTTTCAGCAGAGTATGATGGATTCAATCCTCCTCAGGTATTTCTATGCTTGCCATCGACACCCTCGAAACCGCCCGGCGTTATCAAAAAGCAGGCCTCACCGCCGAACAGGCCGAAGCATATACCCAAATCCTCAAAGACGCACACCAGGAGAGCATCGAAAACCTGGCCACCAAGGACGACCTGGACCATGCCGTCGAACTGCTTCGCAAGGACATGAAGCAGGAAATCGCCCTCGTCCGCAAGGACATGGTAACCAAGGACGAATTCAACGCACTGCG
>CAYFLK010000095.1:0-8853 GCA_964344035.1 uncultured Pseudomonadota bacterium | reverse complement strand
CGAGGAGGTGGCGCTCGTACGCAAGGACATGGGCGGTCTGGCCACCAAGGACGAATTCAACGCACTGCGCGAGGAGGTGGCGCTCGTACGCAAGGACATGGGCGGTCTGGCCACCAAGGACGAACTCGTGGCCGTCAAATCGGATGTCCGGATGACGAAGTTCATGGTCGGCATTGTTCTCGCCGGGATTGTCTCACTCATCATCAAAACCTACTTCTAAATATTCCCCTCAACCCAACCCTCTCCCTGTGGGTGAGGGAGGAACCATTCTGCGGTGGTTGAGGGGAGCGTATCCCAAATCCCCCTCAGTTCCCCTTATGCATTGGATTCATACGTTTTCAGCAAATTCAAACAGCAAATGTACGGGTGGGTATGCATTTAATCCTTGTTGAAGACGACGATGTTTTTGTTCGCAGTTTAAGCGATTTGCTGGAGTTGAAAGGTCATCAAACGACATACTTCACGGATGCGGAAGCTGCATGGCAGAATTTTCAGAAATTTCCATTTGCATATGACGGACTGCTGCTCGACCTGAAGATGCCCGGTATGAGCGGGATTGAACTGCTGCAGCGCATCAGAGAGCTGAAAAGCGACATCCCGGTGACAATTATCACCGGTTTTGCCGATTTGAATACTGTTTCAAGCGCGGTTTGCCTGGGCATCACTGGACTGCTTAACAAACCCTTGAAATGGAATCAGCTGAAGGTAGTGCTTGAAAAAATGGCTGTCTTTTCTCCCAAGCTTGGATTTGAGCTGGACTGGAAAGAGCAGATGGTCAAACTGCTCCAACTCAGTCTGGACTGCTGGCGGCAACAAGGCGGGACGCGGATCAGCCTGGCATTGGAAAGCGGAATCTGGACCGCTACCCAGGATGCCGGTTCCATGCGCACTTCAACCCTCAACCGCTATCTTAAACTTTCCCGGCTGCCTCAAAGCCCGAAATGGTGGAAAGTGATGGATACCGCGAATTTCGTCCTCCGGAACAGCACCCTTTCTCCGGTCCAAGTTGAAATCGAAATCCAGAAACAGATTTTGATCAAAATCCTCAGGGACTCTGGATTGTACAGGAACTTCAGCCGGCACAACCCTCATCCTGTAAATAAACGGCCAATATTGCCCAGGTGCTCTCCCTTTCCGGGGGCGTGCGACGAAGCGGGAGCCTGCGAAACATTGAGTGGCGACGCGGTAGGCAGGTACTTACCAAAATCGACCTTTACGGCTATCTGTTAAAGGGATTGACCCCCAGGGAGTCTCACCTGAGAAGCGGGGATACCCTGTTCATTCCCTTGCTTAAAAATGCTGTTGCGGTGGCTGGCGCGGTGTGGCGCCCAGGCATTTATGAACTGAAAGAGGAAAGCAACCTCGGTGAGGTGGTGGAGCTTTCCGGGGGATTTCAACCGGATTCAATGCAGGACTGCATCCTGCTGGAGCGTTTGAATTCCTTCGGAAAGGAACTCAAACCGGTCCTGCATCATCCGGATTTTCTGCAGGCTCCAATTTACAATTTCGATGTGATAAAGATCTATCCCAATGGCACGATGATGCCGAAATACTTCTACCCCAAAGTCGGTGATGCAAATGTAGTGTCACAGGCGGATTAACCTTCGTCTCTGGACGCTGCCTTTTGCCGAAATGAAACTGATTCAGTGACGCTGGATTTACATCCTCATCTATAACCTTGTCAAGAAGTTGTGATCGTTCCGGAATGCTGGTAGAGTTTAGTGTAATAAAACTCCCCGGATGTTGGAAAGATGGAAGACCGCCCCTCGCAGGTAATTGAAGAATACCTGCTGATCCTGTACAAGCTGCACCGCACAGGCGAGAAGGCCAAGGCCGTCACCCTGGCCAACCGTCTGCGGACAAGCGCCCCGACAGTACACGCCACCATCGGCAGGATGCAGCGCGACGGACTGCTCAAGGTCAGGAAAACGAAGGAACTGAAACTGACCAAAACCGGCATCGAGCGGGCGGAAAACATCGCCTATCGGCACAACCTGGCCGAGGATTTCCTCTGCAACACACTCGGCATCCCCTGGTATGAAGTGCATAAACACGCCCATCAGTTGGAACACGCGATGACGCCCCTGGTGGTGGAAAAACTGGCGGAGTTCCTCGGCAAGCCGGAGTTCTGCCCGCACGGCACCCCGATGCCGGGACACTCGCTTCCGGCAAACAGTTTCACCCTCGACCGCGCGGAACCCGGTGACCACGTGGAAGTGGCGATGATCGGCGAGGAACTCGAGGACTCGGTGGAACTGATGCGCATCCTGCAGGAACAGAATGTCATGCCCGGGCAATCGCACCACGTGCTCGAACGCTCGGAGGTGATGAAGTCCGTAACGCTTGAATCTGAAAACGGGCAAGCCGTACTCCCCTTTCATATCGCCGGGAAAATAACCGTCCTTTCCACCCGGAATTGACTTTTCTCCTCCCCTTCGTCATCCTGTCCCGTAATTAGTATCCACAAAATTAATTTTTCGTTGGCGCTAATCAATATTCCGGATGCCGGTGACGGCCCCCTCGTGAAAGCCAACAGCAACGACGCATGAACGCCCCGATGATCGTTTGCCAAAGCCTTTCCAAGCATTTCGATACGGTCCGTGCCGTGTCCGACATCAGCTTCGAAATCAACGAAAGCGAGTTCATCTCCATCCTCGGACCTTCCGGGTGCGGAAAATCCACGCTGTTGCGCCTGGTTGCGGGGCTGGAAATCCCGGACCAGGGGAGCGTCAGGCTGCATGGAGAAGAAATCAGCAGCCCCGCCTACCTGCTTCCCCCGGAGAAACGGCGTTTCGGCATGGTGTTCCAGGATTTCGCGCTGTTTCCGCACCTGAATGTCGCGGCCAACATCGCCTATGGGGTGAGGGGTTCACGCAGTGAAAAACGACGGCGCGTGGGGGAACTGCTGGAACTGGTCAACCTGCCGCACCTCGCGCGTCAGATGCCCCATCAGCTCAGCGGAGGGGAGCAGCAGCGCATCGCTGTGGCGCGCTCGCTTGCGCCCAGGCCGCGGCTGATCCTGATGGACGAACCTTTCAGCAACCTCGATTACCAGCTGCGGGTACAGCTGCGCAGGGACATCCGGGAAATCCTGCGCCATGAAGGCGTCGCTACAGTGCTTGTCACCCATGACCAGCACGAGGCGATCACCTTTTCCGAAAGGATGCTTTTGATGCAGGAAGGTACGCTGGTGCAGGAAGGGACCCCGGCGGAAATCTATCGGCATCCCCGCACATCATGGGCGGCGAATTTTGTCGGCGAAGCAAACGTGCTTCCGGCGGCAGAAAAAAACGGTCGCCTCCATTCCCCGCTGGGCCCCCTGGAGGTCTCCGACGAAACGGCCGGAATGGTGAATACAGTGATGGTGCGCCCGGAAGAACTGACCCTCCTGCCACCGCAGTCCGGCAGGCCTTGCGGGAAGGTGACAAGCATCGAGTTCGCCGGGCCGGTGCAGTTGCTCACCGTCAGCCTCGCTTCCGGTGAAAGCCTGAGAGTCAGCGCCGGCCCACACCGCCACTGGACCGAGGGGGAACCCGTTTCCCTGCTCCCCGAGCGTTTCATCTGCTTCAATTCCCGCGAAGAACGTGTGGAGTGAAACCCGGGGAGGTCCGGGAATCATTCACCAAATGGTGGAAAGAAAAGTTGCTTGACGCAGGTTGCGGTCGGCAGTCACCAGTGACCAGCCTTGGACGATGGAGGTCGCGGCGATGATCCGATCCGCGGGGTCCGGATTGATTTCTTCCGGAAGAGTAACCGACCGTTCCGCGATCAGGGGAGTGATGCCCTGAAACCGGTAATGGTTGGAAGCAGACACCTGCTTGATCAGTTCCTGAAAGGATATGGGGACCTGGATTTTCCGCTTTGCCATCAGCATCGCTATTTCCCAGAGAGAAATCTCGCAGAATGCTATTCCGTCTTCTTCGTTCGCGTGTTGAATTGCCTGCCGTGCGTTCGCGGACAATTTCTCCGGCGCCAGCGCGTCCCAGATGATGACGTGTGTATCGACAACGATCATCGCATGGCTTCCCACTCAACATCCAGGGGAGAAACAACATCACCGACAACAGCGTTCCGGCGCAATTCACGGAGGGCTTTCCGTGAATCTTCCATCCGGTTTTCCGGTGGAATGAGCCTCGCCACTTCATGCCCCCTGGACGTTACCGCATAAGCTGTTCCGGATTCCACTTCCTTCAAAAAACGGGTCAGGTTGGCCCGCAGCTCACTCACTGCTACTTGTTCCATGATTCTCCTTGCATGATTTTGTACAATCGAATTGTACAATTTAAACGGTGAAATGCAAGACCTTTCGTAAAATACTGTTACATTGATTTTCCTTATTACTGGCATTCGGATTAATTTGCGCCAAATCGACTTGAGCTTGAAACCCAAAACGCTCTAAGTTGGCTGAAATTTTTTTGAATGGCGACAACGAGGAGCACTCATGGACTTAGAATTCACCGACAAAATACCCAAGGCCGAACTGCATCTTCACATTGAAGGTACGCTGGAACCGGAATTGATGTTCGCGCTCGCCGAACGCAACGGCATCGGGCTGCCCTACCGGTCCGTTGAGGAAGTGCGTAAAGCCTACGAATTTTCAAACCTGCAGTCGTTTCTCGACATCTATTATGAGGGCGCACGGGTACTGCTGCGGGAAGAGGATTTTTACGATTTGACATGGGAATACCTGAAGAAGATGCGCGCGCAGAACGTGCGGCACGTGGAGATTTTCTTCGACCCGCAAACCCACACTGAGCGCGGGGTCGCTTTCGAAACCGTGCTGGCTGGCATCCAGCGGGCACTGAGCGACGCAAAGCGGGAATTCGGGATTTCCTCATTTCTCATCCTCTGCTTCCTGCGTCACCTCAGCGAGGAGGATGCATTCGCGACCTTGGAACAGGCGCTGCCTTTCCGGGATCAAATCGCGGGTGTCGGCCTGGATTCCTCGG
Organism: uncultured Pseudomonadota bacterium; assembly: GCA_964344035.1. Lineage (GTDB taxonomy): Bacteria > SAR324 > SAR324 > SAR324 > NAC60-12 > UBA1014. Next base: position 3,904 of record CAYFLK010000095.1, on the reverse strand, counting down.
AAGTCGGCAACCCTCCGGAAAAATTCCGGCGCGTGTTTGCAAAAGCCGGGGAGGAAGGCTTCCGGCGGGTGGCCCATGCCGGTGAAGAAGGTCCGCCGGAATACATCAGCGGGGCGCTGGACCTGCTCCGCGTCGAGCGCATCGACCACGGGGTCCGTTGCGACCGGGACCCGGAACTGATGAGCAGGCTTGCTAATAAAAGCGTGCCGCTCACCGTCTGTCCGCTTTCCAACACCCGCCTGCGCGTGTTCGAAAACATGGAGCAGCACAACCTCAAGCGGCTGCTTGACGCCGGACTGCGCGTGACGGTGAATTCGGACGACCCCGCCTACTTCGACGGCTACATGAACGAGAACCTGCGAGCAGTCAAAGAGGCTTTGCCGCTGAACCGGGCAGACATGGTGGAAATCGTCAAAAACGGGTTCCGCTCGAGCTTCCTGCCCGGGAACGAAATCGAGTCCCTGCTCGCGGAAGTCGATGAATTTGTCGCTGCTTACTCAGGTTGATTTACAGGATTCGATTTTTTTTTTATTTCATCCTGTTTCTTTATTTTTTGAACACACAGCAACCCGTTCAGATCCTGACGCCGCCGCTGATTTCGATGATCTCACCGGTAACGTAGTCGTTGCTGAGCAGGAACAGCACTCCGGAGGCGATTTCAGCCGGTTCGGCGAAACGTTTCAGGGGCACGCTGCTGGTGAACTTCTCCTTCACGTCTTCACGCAGCGACAGCACCATTTCCGTGGCGGTGAATCCGGGTGCGACGGCGCAGACGCGGATCCCGTATTGCGCGAGTTCCTTGGCCCAGAGCACGGTCATTGCCGCCACTCCCGCCTTTGCCGCGGAGTAGTTGCTCTGGCCGAAATTCCCGTGATAGGCGATCGAGGAGATGTTCACAATCGCCCCAGGTTTCTTCAGTTTCACCAGCTGCGCAGCGGATTCGCGTCCGCAGAGGAAGACCCCGGTGAGGTTGGTGTCAATCACTGCCTGCCATTTTTTCATTGGAAACTTGACCAGCTCCCGGTCCTTGACCTTCACCAGCAGGCTGTCGCGCAGGATGCCGGCGTTATTGATCGAGGCGTCCAGCGTGCCCATATCGGCGACCACCTGTTCGTAAAATTCCACCACCTGCTCCTCTTCCGTGACGTCCACCGTGTACGGGCGGGCCTCCGCGCCTTTTTCGGCGCATTCCTCGCAGACCGACTGCAAGGTTTCCGCGTTTACATCCGCAAGCGCCAGCCGCGCTCCTTCCTCGGCACAGCTGATCGCGAACTGACGTCCCAATCCCTGTCCGGCGCCGGTGACGACTATTACACTGTCCTTGATTTTCATTGCTTCTCCATCTTTGCTGTTATGATTACCGCCTCCTTCATGAGACCTCTAACTGTCATGAATCCTATACACTATGTCACGCCCTTACAGGGCTTGGTTAAATTGGGTTTCCCTTGCCCTGGGCGTTGCCTTGGGCTGGTATACTCAACCCCTTCGGGGTTTTGATTTTGATGAACTGAAGAACAAACCAACAAAAACGGGACCGCCCCGCCGCCGCGGAGGGTCCCGTTCTTCATCTCATCACGTGTTGTTTTTCGGGGCAGGCAGTTTTATTGAAAGAAATTCTTGAGAAGCGGCAAAACCTGGGCGGCAATGACTATTGCCAGCATCCACTGCACAAGAGTTATTTTTCCCGTCAACCGAGTTTCTAGGTTCTCCATGTCCCCCTTTAATCCGGCTTCAAGGATCTCCATATCACGCTTCAGGGAGGCTTCAAGGTTCTCCATGTCACGCTTCAATGCGAATTCGACATTCCGCAAATCCGCTTTCGTCGCCAGGGCATCGATGTTCTGCTCCTGGGCTTCTTTCACCGTCTCGGTAACGGCTTTTGCCTGAGACTCGGTCATTCCGGAAGCAATCGTCTCTCTGCGATCCTCAATGTGTCCAGGGTTGTTACCGTCATTTTCCTCCAGAATTATTCCCTGTGCTCACTCCAAAAAAGGCTAACACAATATTGAAAACGAACAAAAAAAAAAAAACGGGACCGCCCGCCGAAGCGGAGGGTCCCGTTGATATGAATCAGCTTTTGTGATTCAGTCGTTGAAGAATCTAATTCAGCTGAATTAGAAACTCAAGGACATCTCCACGCCAAGCTGTGTGGTTGTCGTGCCGTCCTTAACCGCGGCGCTACCGTAACCGACATCAATAGTGGTAGGTCCGGCTGCGGTGGAATACCAAAGCTCGGTTCCTGCCGTTGCCGCTTCAGTTTCAGTTGTGCCAACTGTGGTTTTGGATGCCTGGTTGCTGAGGTTGATGCCCACGGTTCCGTCGGCCACCGGCATGGTCACGCTCAGCTCGTATCCGCCGCTGGCAACTGTAGTTTCAGTTCCGGCCGCGGAGCTGGCGGTTGAGGTTGATTCGTAATCAAAACCAATGGTTGCCGGCCCGGCTGCCGCGCTGACGCCGAGCCCCATGGTGCTGGCGCTGGCGGAATTGGAGGCATTGTCGCCTGTGCAGTTTGTTGTGGAAGGCGCAGTGCTGGCGGAGGCATAGGTGAAAGTCACATCCGCGCCTACATTACCGGCGTAGTTGAAACCATAACCGGTTGTTCCGCCGCCGCAGGCGATGGCAACAGACTTGTCGCCAAGAGCCTTGGTGGATGTCCCGGAGTTCATGTTCAGGGCAAGGGTAATCGCTCCGGAGTCACCCAGGGACATGCCATAGGAGTAACCCTGGAAGCTGTCAACCCGTGCTTCCGCGTCCTGTGCGCCTGACATCGGACCATTCACCGCTTTCTCGGCTGTGCTCAGGTGTCCGGTGGAACCGAACTTATGAGTCACCGTGCCGTCAGTCAGCGTGATCGCAGATGTACTGTCGGCAGTTTGAGGTGCTTGATCAGATGCACCAGTAACATCTTTCTGGATGTACTGTGAGGTACTGGCGGAAGCCGTCCACTTGCCGACCTTCCTTGTTCCGCTCAGCGTAAAGGACTCGTCAAAATTGCTGTCATCACCGTTCCAATCAACCTTGTAGGACAGAGTATTTGAATTGTCGCCATCCGCGTTGCTGCTTGAAATAGTAATGCCGCCACCGTTTGAACTGAAATTAGCGGTGGTGGTCGAATCTCCGCTTGCCGGGGCGCTAGTTTCCTGCTTCCAGGTTGCAGAAGCGGAACCGGAAGCGCTGAAGTCCCACGCGTATGCAGGTACGGCCAGAGCAATGGCTGCCAGAGCCGCAAGCATCATTTTACTTATTTGTTTCATAATTCTCCTTGAGACTTATGATGGACAGGTTTGAAAAATTCCGGACTATTCCAGGATTTCCCTCCCTTGTCCCATGTTTGCAGATGCAGGCCACCGATGCGGCCGCCGGCTCGCGGGGAAACATGATCATTTCCCGCCAACCTCCACCCAATACCTCTCGCAGGTTTCGGGCCACGCGTGCATGGTTGACGCATCCTGGCCGGACGCGACCCATTCCGCGCCGGACCGTTTCATTAAATCTCCCGATCCTCCCTGCTGGAAAAACCGGAAGGAATGCATCCAGTGCAGGCACTCTTTCCTGATGCCTGAGCGAAAACCCTCGAAGCGACTGTTTCTGAGTCAGGCCGCCAGCTTCTCATCACCGAAGGTATCCGCGAAAATATCCCCCCCTCATGACGGCTCTGCGTCTGAAGCCGCTTGGCCTGTTCCGGCATGCCGCCAAGGGGTTTCGTTCAAGCACTGGCCAGAATCTGGCTCACACTGAACACTCAAGCGAAGACTGTATTACAAATCTCAATGCAGTGTCAAGAAAAAATATGCAATTGCGGGCAATTTTTGTTATTTCCCCCTCCTCGCATCCCCCCTGAGCATTAATTTTGGCTCTGTTCTCCTTAAGTGTTGATTTCCCCTCCTAACGGTACTAAACTGTA
>CAYFLK010000094.1:0-9947 GCA_964344035.1 uncultured Pseudomonadota bacterium | reverse complement strand
AAAATATAATCGTAATGTTCCGTTACTTTTTTAAGAATCGCTCAATTTAGGAAAACATCAAATGAACAGGACCTTCTGCATCACACTTCTTTTTGTGTGGGCGACATTTGTGTTTCATGGATGCGACCAAGGGCGTCCAGGCTTGCCGGACACCAAACCTAGTGCTGAAGCCGAGAAAGCGGCCGCGGATGTATCCAGGGTTAACACCAAAGCGGGAGAGGCGCAGGCGTCCATTGCGGATATGGCACCGCCAAAATCGGCATATAAAAAAACCAGGGTCCGCGTCATCTCTATTGCTCCACAACCTCTCAATATCCAATCCACCTATGTCGGGCATCTCCTACCAGGCGAGCGCGTGTTGATGAAATCCGAGATGGAGGGAGTCATCGAAACGGTCAGCTTTGAGGAGGCCGATGAAGTAGAAGCAGGGGAAAAACTGATAAACATCTCCACCAAGGAACTGACCCTGCGTCTGCAGATGGCACAGACTGACTTCAAGCTAGCCGAATCAAATCTCATGCGGGACGAACAGTTGGCGGAGCAGGACCTGATTCCCGCGGCACAGCTTGACCTGAGCAGGACCCGTTTTGACAGCGCAAGACTGTCCGCGGAACTGGCTTTGATAAACCTCAAAAAATCAGTAATCTCCTCGCCCCTTAGGGGAACGGTGAAGAAGCGTCATGTAAAGGTGGGAGAATTTGTCAAAAAAGGGGGGGTGCTTGTAGAAATCCTCGATATCGACCGTATCCTGGTGAAAATCCATATCCCGGAACAGGACATCATGTACGTCCACGAAGGACAGCGTGTGGTAGTGGAACTTTACGCGCTTGAAGAAAAGCAATTCCAAGGATCGGTTAAAACCATCGGACTGGAGGCAGATTCACGAAACAGGAGTTTTCCGGTAGAGATCGTTCTTAACAACAGCAAACGGGAACTTCGTCCGGGGATGCTCACACGGGTCATGTTCACGCAGGAATTGTCCCAAAACGAAATCGTGATTCCCCGTCACACGATCCTTGAACGGGATGAAGGCCGGGTCGTGTTTATGCACCAAGATGGTGTTGCGCACGAACGGATCATCGAAACCGGACTCAGTCAACAGGACCGGGTGCAAGTGTTGTCTGGGTTGAGCATTGACGAAGAACTGATAGTGGAAGGGCACACAAAACTTACTGACCAGGAACCAGTGACTGTGATAAGTTTCTGATGCACCCCAGTGATATTGCCCTCCGCAATCCGGTTTTCATTTTTGTCCTGATTGCCATCATCTCCGTTTCCGGTTACATCGCATACCGGGTCATCCCCCGCGAAGCGGCCCCGGACATCCAGATTCCCTTATTGATCGTCAGCGTACCTTTTCCGGGCGCATCTCCCGAAGATGTAGAATCGCTGATCACCAACAAGGCTGAACAGGAACTGCAAACCATCAAGAACCTGAAGGAAATCAAGTCCACTTCCTCAGAAGGTGCCTCGGCACTGACGCTTGAATTTACTTCCGATTTCGATATCGGTGAAGCACGCATGAAAGTACGGGAGAAAATGGACCAAATCGCCCCGGATTTTCCTGACGACGCGGAGGTTTATGTAATCAGTGAGATCAACCTTTCCGAACAGCCTTTGATGATCCTCAACCTGGCAGGTGAAATGGGGCTGCTGAGGCTTACGGATATTGCCGATGTAGTAAAAGAGGAAATCGAGGGCATCCCCGGAATCCTCGAAGTGCGCCGGGCGGGGGGACTGGAGCGTGAAATCCGGGTTTATGTCAACCCCGACAAATTGAATTACTTCAACCTCGACCTCAACCAGGTTTCCTCGGCAATCCGCAGCGAAAACACAAATCTGCCCGGAGGAAGCGTGACCATGGGGCCGACTAAATATTTGATCCGCGTCCCTGGTGAATTTGACACTCCAGAAGGCATCAACGAAGCCTTGATCGCCGCACCGAACCAGGTGCCGGTGCGGGTACGTGACGTGGCTAAAGTGGTCTTCGGGTTTAAAGAAATATCCAGCAAATCGAGACTCAACGGATTGGAATCGGTCTCCCTCAGCATAGTCAAACGCAGCGGCGAAAATCTGCTTGCCATCCGGGACGATGTGATGCAGATCATCAGCGAGAAAGACGCCGAGTTTGCCGGGTCTGTTCAGTTCAGCGTGCTCTCTGATCATGGAGAAATTGTCCAGCGAATCGTAAGGGATCTAGAAAACAACATCCTCAGCGGATTCTTGCTGGTGTTCCTCGTGTTGCTGCTGGTAATGGGGTTCAGCAATGCACTTTTGGTTGCGGCAGCCATCCCCCTCTCGTTTTTGATGAGTATTGTGCTGATGAACGTACTGGGCTACACATTGAATATCGTCGTTCTCTTCAGCCTGATCATGTCTCTCGGACTGCTTGTTGACAACGCGATTGTGGTGGTTGAAAACATTTTTAGGCACCGCCAGGCGGGAAAAGGACGCATCGAGGCGGCCCGGCTGGGCGTCAAGGAAATCGCGGTGCCTGTCACCACTTCAACAATCACCACCGTGGCAGCTTTTTTCCCGTTGATCTTCATGCCCGGAATTGCCGGAGAGTTCATCGGTTTTCTTCCGGAAACACTGATAATTACGCTGTCATCCTCCCTGTTTGTTGCTCTCCTCATCAACCCGGTGCTTTGTTCCACGCTGATGCGGGTCCGGGTGAAAAGGGGGGTGAAACCGGGTGCAGACGATTTGAAGCTGGTCGACCAATCACGAGTTTTACGGATATACCAATCTCTGCTCAGATTAGTGCTGAGGGTCAGGCTGCTCACAATCATGCTGTTTTTGGCACTTTTTATCGGTACCTTCATTTGGTATGGAACAACAACCTTCAAACAGCAGGGCATAGAATTTTTCCCGAAGACAGAACCTGAGGAGGCAGTGGTTAACATAACTGCTCCGACCGGAACGACCTTGGGGATTTCGGACGGATATGTCCGTTCGGTTGAAGGATACGTTGACGAGCACATTTCCAAGCTGGATGCCGTCGTCGCAAACATCGGTCAGCGCCGTGGATTCGGCGCCTCTTCAGCAGGCAGCACAACCTCCAACCTGAGCCACGTGATCCTGGCTTTCCCGGGCTGGGAGAAATGGGTAGTTAAACCTTCCGCGGTCATCCGCGACCTGCGCGGCAATCTGGAACAGATGGTCGGGGTAGAAGTGAAACTTTCAGAGGCGCAAAAAGGTCCTCCCACTGGGTTGCCGCTAAATCTGGAAGTACGCGGCAGGGATTTCAAAGCAATGCTCAAAGCAGTGGAGTCCATCAAAATGACGATCAAGGATCTCCCCGGACTGGTGGATCTTGCCGATGATTTCGACCGTAGTCGTCCGGAACTGAAGGTTCTTATCAATCGGGACAAAGCTTCGCGGCTGGGTTTGCGGGCCCGTGAAATCGCGAATACAGTGCGCACCGCGTTTAACGGCAAAAAAGTATCGGTCTTCCGGGACGGTACCGAGGAATATGACATCTGGGTTCAGCTTGACCAGAGCTTTCGCAAAAACCAGGCGGATTTGGCATCACTGTTCATCTTCACTCCAACCGGGGAGCTGGTACGTTTGAGCGAAATCGCCGAGGTCGACAGCGGACCCTCGTACGGGTCAATCCGTCATGTTGACACAAACCGCACTATCACCATCAGCGGAGATGCTTACAACATTCCCGGACCGGTGCTGGTGCAGGCGGCACAGAGAAAACTGGCTGCCCTGGCGCTTCCAAAAGGGGTGACCTATCAGTTCACCGGAGAAAATGAAGACCGACAGGAAACCCAGGTTTTCATTGGCAGGGCTTTGCTGATTGCCATCTTCCTGATCCTGGTGGTAATGATTGCACAGTTCAATTCGCTCTCGATTCCGTTAATTGTAATTACTTCGGTGTTCATGTCGATTATGGGCGTGCTGCTGGGATTGATTGTCCATGACCGCCCTTTCGGGATCATCATGACCGGGGTCGGCACGGTAGCACTGGCCGGAATTGTCGTGAACAACGCAATCGTCATGCTGGATTTCGTTGTGCACCTGCGCAAGCAGGGTTATGACCGCAACCAGGCAATGGTCCTTGCCGCGGCGGTTCGCTTCCGCCCGGTTATACTGACCGCGGTGACGACGGTGCTGGGATTGATCCCGATGGCAATAGGCATGGACATCGATTTTACCCGCGACTCCCCGCTTGTGTTCGGAGCGGAAAGCGGCAGTTTCTGGAAATCGATGGCGTTGGCTATCATGTACGGACTCGGGGTGGCCACTTTCCTCACCCTGATCCTTGTTCCGGCTCTGTATTCTTTGAGTGAAGGGGCCAAAGAACGGATAATGCGAATCTTTCGGCGAGAAAAACCTTTTGTTCAAACAACCTCAGAAATCCAGCCGGTCTCATAAATACCTCAAATCTTCTCACTGAGTGAAAAATGTACGGTTTACCTAAAATAAACAAACACCATTTGGTGGTGGCATTTCTTGTTTTTTCTGCTTTCCCAACCTGGGACATCTCCGCACAGGACCTGGATCAGCAATGGTCTGCCCGCATTCCAATATCCCTCCCAGGAATCATCCAGCCAATTCAAACGCTTAAAGTGCAGTCCAGCATCGGTGGGAGAATCACCATAATCCTGGTTGGGGAAAACGAAAGAGTGGCCGAGGATCAGCTGCTGCTGACGTTGAAGGACGATACGCAAAAACTGCAGCTGCAGTTGGCCCAAATGCAGGTGCAAATCAATAAAAACAACCTCAAAGACCGTGAACGTCAAATTTCACTGGCGGAAGTCCAGATGGAGACAAGCCGCAACAACCTGAAAGACCGTGAACGTCAGCTAATATTATCGCAGTTGCAGCTTCAAACCAGCCGCAACAACCTGAAAGACCGAATACGGCAGTCGAAACTGGGGGAACTGCAAATTCAAACCAGCGAAAACAACCTCAAAGACCGCAAGCGTCAAATGAAATTGGCCGATACACAGGTCGAAATCAGCATGAACAACCTCAAAGACCAGCAAACCAGCCTGCAGGACATACTGCGCAGGTTGAAGGATGAACAGACCCTTTTTGAACAGGGATCATCTACTAAATCGCAGCTGGAGGCAGTACAGCTCCAGAAAAAGCGCGGGGAGTTTGCCGTGGAAAACGCAAAATTAGCAGTTGAGCGCGCACGGCAGGAACTGAATGGAGTGAGGCTCGCGGTGGAAAATGCAAATATATCCGTCATGCGTTCGAAACAGGAATTGAACGGGGTGATGCTTGCAGTAGAGAATGCAAAAATAGCGGAAAAACGCTCCGTGGAAGACGTATATGGAGTAAAACTGGCTGTGGAAAATGCAAGGCTTGCAGTGCTGCGCAGCGAGCAGGAACTGGAACGGATCAAACTAGCCTTGCATAATTCCAGGCTGTCTGTTCAGCTAGCCGAACAGGAAATGGAGATCCGCAGGGATTCCCTGGAGAACGCATATGTCAAATCCAGGATTGCGGGGATTGTCAACTCCAAACAGGTGGAAGTCGGTGAAGTAGTAGGCGCGGGAACGCAGTTGTTTGAAATCATCAACCTGGACAAAGTCGAAATAGTGGTCCTGGTGGAAGAAACCGACCTCACAAAAATCAATGTTGGAAGCACGGTTGTGTTTACCACACCAGCATTTCTGCAGCAGAGGTTTTCCGGAACCATCCAGCGTGTGGCCTGGAAGTCAGATCCACAAACCGGCAGGTATCCCGTTTATGTGACGGCTGACAATCCTCGCCTTGAACTGCGTGCAGGCATGAACGCAAACGTCTACCTGACAGGGAAATAACCATGATCGATTTGTACACCTGGAAAACACCAAATGGGCGTAAAATTTCCATCATGCTCGAAGAAATTGGTGAACCATACAAGGTGCATCCCATCGACATCACCCGTAATGAACAGCATGCGACGGAATTCCTCAAAATCAGCCCGAACAACAAAATACCCGCGATAGTTGATCGAGACAATGGTATGGAGCTTATGGAATCCGGTGCGATCCTCCTCTATCTGGCGCAAAAATCGGGGATGCTGATGCCCGAGGATTCACGCCGATGGGACGTGCTGCAGTGGTTGATGTGGCAAATGGGAGGGCTCGGTCCAATGCTTGGACAGGCTCATCATTTCCTCCATTTCAACCCGGATGCCAGCGCATATGCATCGGATCGTTTCCGCAGCGAAGCACGCAGACTTTACGGAGTCCTGGAACGAAGGCTTGCAGAATATGAATACTTGTCGGAAAGTTATTCCATCGCGGATGTGGCAACTTGGCCCTGGATTGCACGGTTCCGTTGGCATCCTATCGAAATGGACCAGTTTCCGAACGTTCGGCGCTGGTATTGTCAAATCGCGACCCGTCCGGCTGTCGGACGGGGATATGATGTCCCGGCAACCGGAGAAGCAGTCCCATTTCCGGATTGAAAAACCATGACCCTGCTCGTCAGCGGGGCTTCCGGCATGATCGGTTCAGCGCTCTGCAGAGCGCTGGAAAATCATGGGAAGACTACGCTCAGACTTGTTCGGGATCCGGACCAGACCAATGAAAAATCTGTGTTCTGGGTTCCAGAGGAGCAACTGATCGATGCAGACCGGCTCCAGGATGTGGATGCCGTTGTGCATCTTGCCGGAGAACCGATCGCTCAGCGCTGGACCACGGATGCACGGAGACGCATTCGCGAAAGCCGGGTTGAAGGGACACGGTTTCTCTGTGAAAACCTCGCTAGTCTCGTTCATCCTCCAAAAACATTCCTGTGTGCGTCTGCGATAGGGTTCTACGGCGCCTTGAATTCGGGGGTCTTCACTGAATCCAGCCCTGAAGGGAAAGGATTCCTTGCGGAAGTCGTACGGGATTGGGAAGCCGCCTCTGAACCTTTGAAAACCGCGGGAACCCGTGTCGCGCACATGAGGTTTGGGGTGGTTCTCAGTCCGCAAGGAGGGGCCTTGGCAAAAATGCTGCTGCCCTTCAAACTGGGGCTGGGTGGAGTCCTGGGTTCTGGACAACAGGTGATGAGTTGGATTTCGCTCACGGATGCAGTGGGGGTGATTCGTCACCTGCTGGAAAGCAGCGACCTCTCTGGAATTTTCAACGTGGTCGCCCCAAACCCGGTAAGCAACGCCGAGTTCACCGCAATCCTGGGCTGGGCACTGCACCGCCCGACCCTGCTTCCGGTCTCTGTTTTCCTCCTGCAACTGTTATACGGGGATATGGTCCATGAAACGATTCTGGCCAGTCAAGATGTTGCACCGGAAAAACTGGTAAAATCAGGTTACAGGTTTAAACATCCTGAACTCGAATCGGCCCTAAAGGCTTGTCTGCACCCTGAAGCAACAGAGACGGTTGCAGTACAGACCTAAAATTTGGTTTCATTTCTATACCTCATTCATCTGCTGGTTCAAAATGTCAAACAAGCCCTCAACCCAAGTCGGCTGATCGTTCAGAGAAGGAGCAAGGGTGAGGCGCTCTCCACCGGCTGCCTGAAACGCATCAGCCGCCGACTTGCCGATTTCTTCCAGGGTTTCCAGGCAATCCGCGACAAATGAAGGACACAGCACCAGCAAGCGCCCAACCCCTTGTGCTGCAAGTTTGCGAACCTGTTCAGATGTGTAGGGTCTGATCCAATCGGCGCGACCGAGTCTTGACTGGAATGCGATAGACCAGTTTTCTGCTGCCAGTCCTAATTCACTGGCTAGCAGATTCGCGGTGGAAACACACTGTGCACGGTAACACTTACTGTTTGATGCAAGCAGGTTTTCGCAGCAGTCTTCCCTTTCGAGACATCCATGAAGGGATGTGTCACCCTTCCGCAAATGTCGCTCGGGCAACCCATGAAAACTGAATAGAATGTGATCCTGCCCTTCTTCAAGCAATGGTATGGCGGTGTCTGTACATGCCCGGATATACTCGGGTCGATTATGAAAAGGGGGAGCAAAACGCACTTTGAGCGGGCTTGAATCCCGTTCGACCTCCCGCTGTACGGCTTGAATGGCAGAACCGGTTGTGCTGGAAGCGTATTGCGGAAACAGCGGCACGGCCAATACACACTTACACTCCTGGTTTTTCAATTCCCGAAGGGCAGCTCCGATGGATGGGGTGCCGTAACGCATCCCAAGTGCAACCTCGACCTGTTGCTCCCGGAAAAGGGTGCGCAAAGCATCCCGCAACCTCAGGCCATGAACCAGGAGCGGAGACCCGTCATCGGTCCAGATTGAAGCATACGCTTTTGCCGTCAGCCGCGGACGGAACGGCAGGATGGCCAGGTTCAGCAGCGCCCAGCGTGCGGCAGGATGTATGTCTATCACCAGGGGATCGGAAAGAAATTCCCTTAGATAGCGGCGGACTTCAGGAACTCTCGGCGCATCAGGAGTGCCGAGATTGATGAGCAGGACTCCGGTTTTCATGAAGACCTGGATCAGGTGGTGTAGAAAGCGTTTTCCTCGACATACCCTTTGGAAAGATCACAGCCCCAGAAGTGGTCTGAGTACTCCCCATTGCCGACCACTACCTCGACAGGCACGGTGTCTCTTTCCAGCAATGTCCTGATCCCGTGCAAATCCACTTCACCGGCATCGAGTTTTTCCGCGCTAACAGCCTGCCGCTCGTCTCCGGTCCCAAATCTGATTTCCAGTTCATGCAATTGCACCGGGTGCTCAAAGACCTTACCGACCGCCATCACGAACCGCCCCCAGTTCGGGTCTGCGCCATGAATTGCGGTTTTAACCAGCGGTGAATTGATGATTGATTTGCCGATCCGCAACGCCATTTCACGGCTGTACGCTCCAGAAATCCTCAATTCTATCAGCTTTGTCGCGCCTTCACCGTCGCGTGCAATTGTACGAGCCAGTTGCTGGGCGGTTTCGCTAAATGCTTCCTCGAATTTAGCGGGGTCTGTTTCACCGGCGCTGCCGTTTGCCAGGATGACAACCGTATCGCTTGTTGAAGTATCGGAATCGATGCTGATGCGGTTGAAGGACCGATCAACCACCCTCTTCAGCATAGATTGCAGTGATTGCGAGTCAAACCTTGCATCGGTGACAAAATAACTCAGCATAGTTGCCATGTCCGGTTCAATCATTCCCGCCCCCTTGGCCACGCCCAGGAGGTGTACGCCTTCGCTTTCCCGGCATGACCACTTAGGATGAGTGTCAGTAGTCATGATTGCGCGAGCGAAAGCTTTGATCGACTGAGGCTGGTTTCCTAGTGTTTCCGGGATACGCGAACACCCCTCCCTGACAAGTTCGATGGGAAGCGCTTCTCCGATAACACCGGTTGAGGAGGGCAAAACCAGTTCCGGGAGAATAGCCAGCGCTTCAGCGGTCCAGCGGCACATGTCATGGGCGTCCTTCAATCCGCGTTGACCAGTGGCGACATTAGCGCATTTAGAGTTCACCACCACCGCCTGTAGTTTTCCCTTTCCGAGGTGTTTCCTGCCTACGATCACAGGAGCGCCGGGAAGGTTACTGCGCGTGAACACTCCTGCCGCGTTGCAAGGAACGTCAGCGGCAAGCACCCCAAAATCAAGAGTGTTGTCCCGGATGCCGACGTTGATCCCCATCCAGGAAAAGCCCGGCACTGGAACCGGCAGTGAATCATTTTGTTCCTCTTTCATTTGTCCACTTTGCATGTCGTTAATCGAAAGCCGTGTTAAAAAGCATTATCTTATTCATCTTGAGTCATTTCATGGATTAGTTGAACCCAAGGGCCAGCCAGGTATACCATCCGCAAGTATCATTCCTCATAAACCAGGAAGGCTTGCTGAATTAGTTTTCGACTAGCTTCCCGGCTCATTCGGTTCCATGCACTTTTTCAATGAGCCTGAAACTGCTATACAAATTGCATGGAACTTTTCTGATCCTAATTCAACCAGTTCCTCTCTGTTTCAGAAAACACGTTAAACCATTAGGCTCTGTTCTCCTTAAGTGTTGATTTCCCCTCCTAACGGTACTAAACTGT
>CAYFLK010000093.1:0-10187 GCA_964344035.1 uncultured Pseudomonadota bacterium | reverse complement strand
CATATCTTAGCTGTGTTGCTGGATAATCAACACTTAACTCGAACAGAGCCAAAAAATAATAAGTAATAATTTCAGTTATTACCATGATGATGGAATATCATAAATTAAAAAATATAATTGTATAATACTGATATAATTAGATTACTGAGACTATAAAAACGACGAATTGTTCCATTGCATTCCCTTATATTTGTGATAAATGTTGATAGTGCTGTTTTTCCCACTTGTAGGGGAGAAAGAGCATGTAATAGGGTTGCGGTATTTCCGTCGTTTTTAAATGATCTGCTTTCAACAGGTAGATGGATCTAATAAATTCATTTATTGTCCCATTCGGGGATTGGGAGAAAAACCCTCGCCTTCAGGCGAAGACTTCAGTTTAATCCTATACTCCGCAGAGGCAGAAGGCAGAAGAAAAATGGAATGTGTGCTCCAAATACCTTCTGGCTTCTGCCCTTGTGCCTTGATTCTTTAGTGGGCTTACAGCCCATCCCTGAAGCTACCACCTTCTAGGTGGTAGTAGTTCACTTCCAGATCTGGAGGACGTTGAAGGGAGGCATGTTTTATTTTACAATTCCAGGTAAAGAGGTGATATGAAAACAGCGCATAAACTTCTCACTGTAGTCATGATTATCATGCCAATGTTGTATTCTTGTGCAGTACCTGAAGAGTCAGAAACTGAAACTCAAAATGCGGCTCCATCCAGTCATGTAAAAACATACACCGTTGCGGTCGGTTCGAGTCAATTTCCTTATGGTTGAGTTCAAATAGAAATGGGCATCGATGATAATCTGAATGGATCCCTGGATGCGAGTGAAGTAGACAAAACCGAATATGTTTGTAATGTTGCTCCCGGTGGGAATGGAGATAATGCTACAGCATTCAATTCATTGTTGTCAACAGAGGATGAACAAGCTGGATCAAACTGTACGAATGGTGGAAAAAAGTAAACTATGGTATTGATGATGATAGTGACGGGGTATTAGATTCTGGTGAAATAGATGGAACCACATACATTTGCGATGGACTTACAGTTGTAGACATAGGATTTGTCTGGAAAGGAAGCTTGTCGGCCGCCCCTTCAAATCCATCAAATGGATGGTCATATTATGATAGTACAGACAATAAATCATATATTTATTATGACAGTTCGTGGAATATTCTGAGTCAAGATGGACTTCCTGGGACTGACGGATCTTCTTTGAACTCATTAATTTCTATTGAGGATGAATCAGAGGGTTCTAATTGTGAAACTGGGGGAAAGAAAATCAACTACGGTATTGACGATGATGGAAATGGTACACTTGCTTCAGGTGAAGTAGATGGTTATGCCTATGTATGTAATTGGGCGACAGGATCAACCGGTGCAACTGGAGCCACTGGAGCTACTGGTGATAACGGAACATCAAGTAGGATCCGTTACAGCCATTACTGTAATGCATTGCTTGAAAATACCGCGTACTATTTCAGGTACAGAGTTTATCAGTTTAAAAATAACGATGTTTATATTCAAGGAGAAATATATGGTACTTCATTTGAGGTAGCGGATTCAGTGATGTATGGTTCTACACAAAATGGATGGCTTACCGCACCTATCTACATTAATTATGATGTTTCTGGTACTGCAAATTATGGATATTGGGTAATCAGTATGGATAGAACTACGTTGATTACTACAATTGTGTATTACGACACTGACATTTCCGTGGGGTCTCTGACATGGGTTGAACCTTCATCCGATTGTACAAGTACGACATTATATTAATATGAATATTATGATACATTCTTAAAGCCAGCACTGATGTGCTTAAAGCCAGCACTGATGTGGCTTGAGTATCAGTTAAAAAGTATCATGGTTTAGACTTCTGCTTAAAGTCAATCAGTGCGAGGAGAATGTATAAAAAAATAAATCTCTCCGCTCACTTATTTCTCATTTTTCCACATACGAACTTTGTCAGAGCCCATTAACATAGCCTTTAGTCCGCGGGTTGATTGAATGCGATAATGTCCTTCACAGAAGTGAACCGGCGCACTGATATGCGAACAGTTTTAATTCCATGTGGGGTTAAAGCTAAAATGGTTACTGGGATGAGTCGAGGCAGAGAATCTGGGACAGGGCATTTGTGACTGCAATAATGTCTGTCTCAGTGGCTCGTTCGATTCTGGAGCGAAAGCGATGCTTGGCGACCGCGCGGATCTGATCGACGATTGCGACCCCTGGCTTGCCTTGGCAGGTCACGGCAACAGTGATTGGGGGATGAGGTTCAGCAGAGGAAGAGATGGGGATAACCACTACTGTGCGACGCAGGTCGTTGAGGACATCATAAGTGATGACTAGACATGGGCGGGTTTTCCGGATCTCCGATCCTTGGGTTGGATCGAGGCCAACCCACCAGATGTCTCCTCGACGGATTG
Source organism: uncultured Pseudomonadota bacterium (assembly GCA_964344035.1). Lineage (GTDB taxonomy): Bacteria > SAR324 > SAR324 > SAR324 > NAC60-12 > UBA1014. Next base: position 7,775 of record CAYFLK010000093.1, on the reverse strand, counting down.
CGGCGGCGGTCATTCCGGGAATCCATCTTCCATTGCCTGCCACTCGTCGATCTCGGCGATTAGCGACACGTCAGCGTTAGCCGCAAGGCAAGCTTGCGCCAGTGAATCCGGGGTTTTGGAGGGTTGCACCGCCATCAGGCGCACAACGGGTTGGGAGTTTCGGTAGATCATTACCTCTTCTCCGTGTTCGGCCTTTTCCAACAGTTCCAGGAAACGTTCCTGGGCCTGGCTCATTTCAACTTGGGTCATGGGAATTCTTGATTTTGAGGAAAATACCTTCCACAGTGCAACTTTACAACCCATTTCTGCTAACTGCAAGGATGAGTATGCGAACGATCTTATTGACTTTGGCAGCCGCATTAAGTTGTACACGGGTGAGCAGAAGTCTTAACTTGCCGAGCTTATCCCTTAAGAACAACATTCTCCGAATTAGGGTTCTTCCATGGCGTGATAAAAAAAAGGGACGGTGGGATTAAATTTTAAGCACAATCGTCATTGTAAGGAACGCGGGAACGCGGCGATTCGGAATTTATGTCATTAAATAAATCCGTCAATCCCCTTTTTTCAGGGGTTGACGTAGGAGGGAAGAAGCGCCGCCGTGTAAGACGGCGCTACCGACCGTATTAATAAGCAATGGCGTGTTTGTTTTACATGGCATGAAGGTCATGCATATGATGTTGAAATTGTTGATTATCATTGAGGATTAAGATGAGTCGGGAAGAACTATTGGAACCAATTACACCGGGAGAAATATTACGAGATGATTTCATGGAACCGATGGGAATCAGTATCAATCAATTATCACGGGATTTATCCGTTCCCCCCAATAGAATCAGTAAAATCGTCAACGGCAAACGTTCCATCACCACGGATACGGCCCTTAGATTTCAAAGATATTTTGGAGTTGAAGCTCAGTTTTGGCTGAATCTTAAATCCGAATATGATCTCAGAATCGTGACGCGTAAAATCTGACCGGAGATTGAACAACGAATAATTCCGCTTCCACAAACTCATATCAGTTGAAAGTCTAGAAAAACTGTTTTGCGGCAATATCATTGAAAAAGGGGACGTTTGGAAGGAGCACGAAAGAAGCGCCACCGTGCCTGCCTGTAGGCAGGCAGGGAAAACGTTGCAGCAGAATCGAAGTGCTTTTTTTCGGGTGATCTATTTTGATCTAAGGTGAATGTGTTTGGGGAATGCACATCAACAAATCCCGCTTGCGGACGACGACCCATGATCCCGGGATATCTTGTTTCCAATGGGGGCCTCCTTTTTCCAGCAGTTCGATGATGGACCGGACCTGGCGGTAGGGCAGGGATTCTCCGGTGACACCGGTGATGAAGCGATGCAGGATTTCCCCCCTCAGCAACGCCGGTTCCGCGTCCCAACCACGCAGGTTGATCGTATGGTGCTCGGAGTCCAACCTCCCTTTTGCTTCCCACTCCCGGTAAATATGGTCAAGGAATTCACTGAGCAATTGACTTTGATCATGCAGGTCGCTCAGGCGGGAGTCCAGACCCCCTCGTGATAGTTCGTTAAGTAGCGGGACCAGTTCAGCGCGAACACGGTTGCGCATGTACTTGGGGTCCAGATTGGTTGGGTCTTCCATCCACGACCAGTTATACTCCAGCAGAAAATCCCGTAGTTCCCGCTTGGAAACACCGAGCAAGGGCCGAATGAACGGCGGGTCCATCCACTGCATCCCCTGCAATCCGGAAAGGTGAGCGCCCCGCAGCCATTTCAGCAGCCATGTCTCCGCCTGGTCATCCGCGTGGTGCGCGGTGACGATCCGGTCCGCATCCAGCGATTTCATCAGTTTCAGGGATTCCGAACGCCTCCATTCCCGGGCCCTCGCCTGCAGGCCGGGCTGTTCCGGAGAAAGGTGGCCCGCGGATTTCAGGGTGAATGGAAGTTCATGCTCAAGGGCCAGATCGCGCACGAACCCAGCCTCCTCGTCGGCTTCCGGACGCAAGCGGTGGTTGAAATGCAGAACATAAAGCTGCCAGCGGTTGAGGGCTTTTAATCCGGCAAGCAGGCGCAGCAGAGCCACGGAGTCGCATCCTCCGCTGACGCAGAGCAGGAGCAGGCTGCCCGACGGCGCCAGTCCGCGCTGCGTGATTGTCTGCTGGAGCTGCTGAAACAGCCGGGGCACAGGCTGCCTGTTGGAATGGAAACCGGCAGGTCGCCCTGGCCAGAGGTCTCCCCCGCCGGTTCCGGATTGGGGGATTCAGGCCAATTTGCGTTCCTTGGCCTGTTCAAGTTGATTGAGCGATTTTTCGATACGCTTTTGCAGCGGGGTGAAGCTTTCGTCCACCGTCACCGCGGCGTCCGCCGATTCCTTCCCCAGCTTCACCAGCCCCAGCACTCCGTCCTTGGTGAAACGCATCAGGTCGCGGTGGATGAACCCGTAATAGGTGAGGTTCGCGAATTCAGTTAAAACCGGCAGATCGCCTTTTTTCGGGGTTGTCTTTGAAACCAGTTTCATCGCCTTGCGGAACGCTACCACGGCCTTGTTGTAGGTCGGCGCCATGTTGTCCCGCGCGGTGCGGTCTCCGCTTTCGATGCGAAGTAGATAATACTTCAGCGTCTGCTGGTGGATGCGGCCTTCCATAACCAGGGGGTAGGACAGCTTGCTGTCTACCTGGCCCAGCGCTTTTGCCAGGTCCAGCCCGGCGCCCTGGAGCAGGGGGATCGGTTTGAGCATTTCGATCACCTGCACAGTTTTGCCGATGATCATGTTCTGTTTGTTAGTGTTCGGTTTTTCCTCACCGCCTACGAAGAACGAACTCGCCGCTTTCCCGCTGGATGTGACTTCCTCGATTTCCTCCCTGGAAAGGGAAGTACTCATCTTGTTCTTGATGTTGTTCAACGCTTCGTCGCAGCGTTCAATCAGCGCTTCCGAAGTGTGAATTTCCGTCATCATCGCTTCGGTGTTTTTGATCTGTGTGTCATCCTGGTCTTCGTCGCTGACATCGATGCCGCTCATGTTCACGTTTTTCAGCACGCTGGAGCGGATGGACATCATGTTCTGCTTGTGCAGGTTCATCAGCTTTTCCAGGTAGTTGCGGTACGAGTGCACCACAACCTGTAGGTATGTCGGGGTGATGTCTCCGAGGTAGATCGGAATGGCCGCCTGCAGCATCATGTACCGGTTCGTGTTCAACGAGTGGTCTTTTCGCGCGCCCATAACAGTGTTTACGAGCTGCAGACGGGCGACGGAATTGGCCGGGTCCTTGTGCAGACTGCCTGCCAGTTTGCCCGCTTCCTTGTTGTCCGGGATCGATTGGGCAATGATGCTTCCGTCTACATGGCTGCTTTCCTTTTTCCCGCCAAACATCTTCTTTAACGGGGATTTGCTCTGGTGCGCCTTGATGTCATCAGCAATCTGTCGCAGGGTCGCCTGGAAGCTGAGGAAATTAATATTCGGCGTGTCTTTGTTTTCCTTGATCTTGTCTGCCATTGCTCACCTCCGGAATAGACGGGGAAGGTCTAATATGATTCACGGACAATATACGATGAAGTAAAAGAGAATGGAACCTTTTTTTCAACCGGCAGGCTGATGGATGGCTGCACGGCCCAGTTCATCGAAGGTCCTGTCCATCTTCGTCGGCAGCAGCTGTTCGCGCGTGCCGACGGAATCCGGCGGCCACAGTGATTCGGCGATGCCGTTTATGTAGCGCTGCTGAAATTTTTGCGCGATCTGCAGGTTGAACTTCCCGGGACAAATCCAGATACGCAGCCTGGGACGGTGGGTACTGAGCAGTGGTATTTTCAGCGCCGCCAGGTGCCGGAGAAACAGCACCCGGCATTGCTTGCTGTTGAGCCTCATCAGGAAAGCGGGGAGTTCTTCGTCTCCGCCGATGCGCAGTTTAGGCGGGACCTTCTTGACGTCGATGGCGCGTATGTCGTAGTTGATGACAAACTGTTCACCAAGATTGTCCCGTACCACCAGCGAAATGATGTTGAAGCGGTTCACATGGCAGACCATGAAAATGTCGCGCAGGTAATGCAGGTTGGCAATCAGTTCCTGTGACGATGCATGCATCGAGGAAAAAAAATATTTCAGTTCCTGGGCCAGGTTAAAGAGGTCCTGCCCGGTGACGGGATTGGTCGCCACCTCGCTGCGGGCCTGCGCCGCCGGTTTTTCAAATGAAGAAAGATGCCTGCCGCCGAAACCGACATAACCGCTGAAGACGCAGCGCGCCAATCCGTCAACCAGCGGCGCCTCGAACATCGGCATCACCGTGTCTCCCCCGCTTCCCCCTGCTTCCTTGCGGCTCAGCATTGAACTGAAGACCCATTTGCCGGTTTTCTGGTTGAAGGAAACCTTGATCCTGCCTCGCGGGATGCTGAGGCTTTTGGAAATCGGGAGGGACACTTGGAACGGTTTTCGTTCAAAATTCCTGTCAAAGTGGTATTTGAAGATGACGTTTTCCAGGGAATCCCCGGCAATTTGCACCTTGGATTCCTCGATTGCGTTCCGCACCCAGCTCTCTTGAATCTTCAGCTTGTACTGCCCGAAATAATCGACGATGTTGCCCAGCACGCTTTTCATTTTTTTGTGATCGTTGTAGATGTTGCGCGCCTGCATTTTTTCCAGCGCGTTCATCGGGACCTTCTTTTTCACCTTGATCAGCACTTTTTTATCTTCAATGGCGACGCGCTGGTTGACGACGGCCAGGAGAGGATCAAGGAACTGCCTGGTTTTTTCAGTTTCGAGCGATTCCTTGCTGATGCGCAGCAGGTAGTTGGTGATGTGCCGCGCAGCCTGTTCATGCCCGATCCGGCAGAGTTTTCTCTCAACCCGTTTCATCGATTCCAGGAACAGCGTTTTCAACAGTTTTTCCATCTTGTTGCCCGCGTCGTCCCTGCCCTGGGAAAACCGGATCAATTCCCTGCGTTCCCCGGGGTCGCTGAAGAAAACGTTGTAGAAATCGACCATGGCCCGCGTCCGCCAGTTTGCGGTTTCGTCCAGCCAGACCGGTCTTCCTTCATCGCCATAGTTGATGATGTCCGACAACCGCAGGTGCTGCGCGAAACAGAAAATAATCTGTTTCTGGGTCACGCTCAGCGTGTCGAGCCTGAAATCCTGAACTTTCTCCTCATCCTGTTCATAGCTTTCGAAACGAGCCAGCATTTCGGTGAACTTGAGCCACCAAGGATCAATTTGCAATCCGGGATAGTCTTTTTCCAGTTTTAGTATTGCATTAATCAACGGCCCTTTAATCTCGTTACGGATGAAATTCCGCAGATTCGGGTTCCATAATAAACGGGTCAGGCTGGTGGGCAGATCGTCTTCGCCATCAATACAGACAATCATTTCCAGCCACCAGCAGTTCAGTAGCGCCTTGGGCAGGTTGCGGTGGCTGACTTTTTCGCTTTCACGGAGAAAAATCGGCATTGCGTGTTCAAGGAATTTCTTGCGCGGGATGTGGATTTCCCCCCAGTTCGGCAGGTTGCCCAGCACAAATGATTCCTTTTCCACCTCCGCGTTTTCGGCAGCGGCTGGTTCCTGTATTTCTTCTTTCCCTTCTTCAGCGGACTCCTCGCTTTCCTCCTTTTTTGGGGGCGGTTCGAGGATGTCCACGGATTGTGTGAGGGTCCATTCCTCATCGGGGAAGATGCCGATCGCAGAGAGGACCTTGAAATCCCGGGGCAGGTCAAACGGCATCGGGGTGATCCCGCACATCATCACCGCCGGGTTGAGTAGAAAATCGTTCAGCATCAGCGAATATGCCATGCTGCCTTCCGGTGAGACTATGAAAGGAGTGTGATGCCCCCCGCGCTGTTTGCGCAGGATGTTGGTGAAAAAATGAATTTCGGTGCTTGGATATTTCTGTGTCAGGTACGCCTCAGCCTGCTGGATTTTAAGGTGCAGAGGGTATTCCAGGTCCGCTTCAAATTCCTGCGCCTCCCACTCTGACCGTGATTCCACCAGTTCAACCATGTGCTGACGGTAATGATCGTCAAGCCGTTCCTGCAGCCTTGAGAGCAAGTCTTCTGGAAACTCAAGCCCCTTTCCGCCGAATTCCTGCTGCAGCATCTGCACGATTTCCGGCACCTTCGCGCGCGAATCGTGGGCCAATTTCTCCATCAGGTCTTCAAGGAATTCAAGCAGAAGCTGGTTCAACTGATTGTTGTGGGCTATGTTTTCCAGAAAACACTGCCGCTGTTTTGCCTCCGGGACCGAATCCGGAGACAGGTTGTTTTTCACTGCATAACGCCACAGAATTTGCCGCGCTCCTTCTTCGCCGAGAAAACTGGTCCGGAAATACTTGACCAGCCAGCCCTGCACTATTTCCTTGTTTAATTGCCTGGTCGAGTAGAGGAATGCTTCGGAACGCAGTTCGTCCGCGGAGGCATTTTTCAGGAAAGAGAAAAAACCTCTCGCTGGCTCGAGCAGTTTTTCGCAATCCGGGAATTCCCGCATCCCGGCGAAAATCCTGTCCCGGAATATTTCTGCCTGCTTATCGGCTTCCTGCGTCTGCAGGTGTTCCTGAATCAGGCGGTGCAGTTCGCGTCGGTAACTGCTCGGGAAGATGAACTCGATGACTTTGCTCTCTTCAGGGGAAATCCCCTCCTTGAATCGCTCGAGGAGGACCGCCCTGCCCGCCTTCTTCATCTCCACGCGTTCCTTCGCTGTCAGCACCCGGCTGTAATACTCTTCATAAAAACGAGCGAAAATGCGGCTCAACAGCGCAAGCAGGAAATCCGCGTCGTTCCAGCAGAAGCTGAATTCCGGATTGGTGTTGACGATCACCTGCGCGTCCATGTCTGAATCGGGTTTGTGCCCGATCCCGCCCAGGCTGCCGATGGTTGTCAACGCCTTGATCGGTTTGTATTCGGTTTTCTGGAACTGCTCCGCGAGGGCGGGATATTCCTCCTTCAGGTAGGAATGCAGTCCGGCTTCACCTTCAAGGATTGAACCGGGGAGAAAGCGTTCCACCCCTTCTATCCCGTGCAGCGCATTTTTTTGGAAAACTTCGTAGGTGAAGGTTTTCATGATCGGTTTCCCCTCCACGTCGAATTCACCGGTGCGGGCCTGTACTTCCACGGAAGGGGATTCAGTCGGGTTTGCATCAAAGAGGAAAAGTCCCTCAAACATGGTGCGGTGCATGTCTTCATCGGAAAGTTCAACGAGATTGCTGACCCTGCGGCGGTTGATCTGGCCCATCGTCTCGAATTCATTCTGTGCGTATTCACGCCATTCCTTCAACTGCTCCGCAGTGTATGAACCTCGAAGGGCCGTGCTGAGGCTGGATGATTTGAGGGATTGCAGAGTTTTTTTCAACACCGCTTCCGCGCCATTACCCTGGGGGTTTGAGGGGACTTGACTGTTGAAGGAACGGAGCAGATCGATTTGCCGCTGTTCATGCGAGCGGTTGTCGGGGTTTGTAATTTCTGATGACATCCGTGTTAATTCAGAGAATTGACAGAAACCTGAAGAAACGTTTCATTGATTGTGTAATGAGTGGTTTGCTGAATTGTATGGGCTGAACGATTAATGGTCGGTTATAATTGTTGAATGAAATGGAACCGAAGCATGTATTTATCATCATTCAGCGTTCCGGGTTGATCATTTTCTTTCTCTACCTATTCAGACTGTTAACCTGGACGGCCTGCAAAATGAAATGGAATATCTTCAGGAAAAACGTGGCCTGCGACACCACTGGCCGGACCTGCGGAATCCCCGAAAACCAGCGCCCACAGGTGATTGCGTTTTAAGCCGAAGTTCCCTTAAGTGATCAGTCATATCTCTTTGATTAATTTGATAA
>CAYFLK010000092.1:0-10296 GCA_964344035.1 uncultured Pseudomonadota bacterium | reverse complement strand
CATATCTTAGCTGTGTTGCTGGATAATCAACACTTAACTCGAACAGAGCCTAAATTTAAGCAGTCTTGATCGCATAGATGCCTCGAATGAAAAGTGCCGTAAGGGGCATGATATCACTTTCCTCATACTTTGCTGACACCAATAATTGGAATAGTCCGATACCGGGATAAAATAGCAGAAATATGATCAATGAGAAACAGAATCCTGAAGCCATGTCTTTCTTTTTCAAGAAACTGTGGCATGCTGACAGATGGAAACACTCAAGAAATTTACAACTGCAGGGCGCTAATGCTGGAATTAGAGGTGTTTGACTTTGTGACAAACCCTCGGATATTGTAACGATGAAGGTGAAACATGCCCATCATCAACCAGGGATTTTCTTCGCCCAACCTATATCCTCTCTTAGCGAAGTGGTTTCGTGTGAATCTAATTCCAGCACAGCAATGCAATTAAACATATCTGTGATAGTGCCTGACAGGAAGTCAGTTCTGCAAAGCCAGGGAATGAAGGACGATCATACTGTTCCCGAAAAAATAAACGAAATCGTGGATGAAGCGATTGATTTGTTTTCATCTGTCGCCCGGCCCGTGGGATTGCTTTCGGAATTAACCAAAAGCGAATTCGAACGGATTTTTGAAGTAGAGGGAAAGAACGAAGAGGAAACGCCGGTTCAACACATTTTCCCGCAATCCGAAAATCTCGCCTTGTTTGCCGTCACGATGGGCAGCCGGGTCAGTGAAAAGATCACGGAACTCTTCAATGGAAACTGCCTTATGCATTAATTGTTTAATCGCAAATCATGAAATCCGTATGGAGTTTTTCTTGTGCATGAATGTATAGTGAAACATGACAGTTGATATGTTTGATATTCTACCCATCTGATATCTAAGCAAATTAGATATCTATTATTCATGATAGTGACATTTGCAGATTCTGCGTGCAGTAAAAAATAAAACTCACTACTATTGCGTCAGCCAAGTCGAAGGATGTCACCCGGCAGGATAACAGATGCAAACTAAAATTATAATAGAAAAACAACAAATACCAAGGGAAATGAATGAACCCCGTGATGAAGAATGGAATATAAATGGCAATCAAGCGGTACTGTAAACATTCAGCTGCTCCGAGTAAGGCGTCAGCTTTTCAATTGAGAAACGAGGACAGGTCATCAAAATCGTAAGCAGCTCGCATTTCTGCCTCTGATGCATACAGGAGGTCCAGTCCGTTTCGTCTAACCAGCACAAATTTCAGTTCATGCTCCGGTTTGCTTTCTAGATTTACATGCAGTTCAGTTATCGGCATGCCTTGAATGAAATCGCTCATGTTGCCTGACATGGTCTCTCTACAGTGTGTGCGTTTGTAGGGGCTGCAACATTGGCCCCTGATTTACACGCAGTACATGATGAAACAAAACGAATAATCAAAATGACAAAAAAGCTGTGTTTCATTAACTCTTAAACCCATGATCAAAAAAAATCAAAAAAAGGAAAATATGTGTTGACTTCCTCTTTCCGTGTCAGTAACGTTGCCATTAGTGGTTTGTTTTGATTAGTTTCCAAAACGTTTTGGAAAAGCAAAACAAGCTTTCTCGGGCAACCGATTTTGGGGCCTGAAATCGTTTCATTCAAAGAAGGAGTGGACTATGAGAGAATGCATCAGAGTCATGCACTGCGCGTTGCTGATGGCGGTAGCTCTTGTATTGTTGAGTGTTCCGGCAGCGGCAGGCGAATACAAGGGACCGAACCTGAGCGGACAGACGCTCACCATCTCTGGGCCGTGGCTCACGGCGGACGAAGAGAGTTTTGAAGCTGTCGTCGCGCATTTTGAGAAAGTAACCGGCGCCAATGTGGAGTATGCGGGTTCAGACAGTTTTGAGCAGCAGATCGTGATTGACATCAAAGCGGGCAGTCCGCCGAACCTGGCGGCATTTCCGCAGCCCGGGCTGGCGGCCAACATGGCGGCCATTGGCGGTCTGGTTCCCCTGGGGGAAGAAAATGCAGACTGGGTCCGCAGCAATTATGCGGCAGGCCCATCGTGGGTGGATTTGGGTACCTACAAGGACAAAAACGGCAAGAATCAGTTCTACGGGTTTTTCTTCAATGTAAACGTCAAATCCCTGGTTTGGTACGTTCCGGAAAACTTTGAAGCGGGTGGATATGCGATCCCCGGGAGCATGGAAGAACTGAAAGCCCTGAGCGACCAGATTGTCAAAGACGGCGGCACTCCGTGGTGCATCGGACTCGGTTCTGGTGACGCGACCGGCTGGCCGGCCACGGACTGGGTGGAAGACATCATGCTACGCACACAGCCTCCTACGGTTTATGACGGCTGGGTCACCAACGATGTGAAATTCAATGACCCGAGAGTTGTCAGCGCCATAGAGACTTTTGGCGAATTCGCGAAGAACAGCAAATATGTTGACGGTGGCATGGCAGCGGTCGGTTCCACGGATTTCCGTGACAGCCCGAAGGGCTTGTTCACAGTTCCTCCGCGCTGTTACATGCATCGCCAGGCGAGTTTCATCCCCGCGTTTTTCCCCAAGGGAGTGGTGGTAGGACAGGATGCTGACTTCTTTTATTTCCCTTCCTACACCACCAAGGACCTGGGCAACCCGGTCCTCGGCGGCGGAACCCTGCTGGCGATCACCAAGGACAGTCCGGCAACCCGGGCGTTTATCGGATACCTGAAGCATCCACAATCGCACGAAATCTGGATGGGACGCGCAGGTTTTCTCACTCCGCATAAAGGCGTGGACCTGGGCAAATATTCCAGCGGCATTCTGCGCAAACAGGGTGAAATCCTGCAGAACGCCACCACCTTCCGTTTCGATGGTTCCGACCTGATGCCGGGCGCAATCGGCGCAGGATCTTTCTGGAGCCAGATGGTATACTTTGTCAGCGGTGCGTCCGCACAAAAGGTCGCGGACAACGTACAATCAAGTTGGGACGCGATCAAGTAAGCATTACGCTTGCTGTTCCAAACATGTACCGGGTCGGGCATTCTCCTGCCTGACCCGGGTTTCCTCACACCTCCCTTTCTCCGGTTTCCGCTTTGGTAAGCCAACTTCTGAACGCATTTCTCGCCGTTATCATGGGGATCGGGGTATGTGTCCTGTATTTTGCGGGAACCAACTACCTGCTCGACCGCATAGCAGCCGATCAAACAGGTAATTCCTTCCAAATGCAACGTAGAAGAAATAGTATCCGTCCCTGGATTTTCTTGGGTCCGGCCCTGCTGTTGCTCATCGTTTACCTGGTTTACCCCGTTTATGAAACCGTCCGCCTGAGTTTTTACAATTTTTCAGGATTTGAGTTTGTCGGTTTGAAAAACTACATCTGGGCATTCCAAAACCCGGAATTCATCCAGGCCATCATCAACAATCTGATGTGGCTGCTTTTTGTGCCGACCTTGAGCGTTGTATTCGGGCTGATTGTGGCGGTGCTTTCAGACAAGCTTTGGTGGGGGACGATTGCCAAGTCACTGATATTCATGCCCATGGCGATTTCATTCGTCGGCGCCAGCGTGATCTGGAAATTCGTTTATGATTTCCGCGGTCCCGATGCAGAGCAGATCGGCAGTCTCAACGCGCTGGTCATGCTGTTTGGAGGCGAACCCCGGGCGTGGATCACGCTGCCTTTCTGGAACAATTTTTTCCTGATGATCATCCTCGTGTGGATACAGACGGGATTCGCAATGGTCATTTTCAGCGCGGCCCTGCGGGGCATTCCGGATGAATCACTGGAAGCCGCACGCATCGACGGGGCCAGCGAAATCCAGATCTTTTTCCACGTGATGATCCCTCAAATAATGGGGACCATTTTGGTGGTGTGGACCACGATCACCATCATCGTACTCAAGATTTTTGACATCGTGCTGGCGATGACGAACGGGCAATGGGATACGGAAGTGCTGGCAAACCTGATGTTTGACTGGATGTTCCGCGGGGGAGGCGATTCCGGAAGAGGCAGCACTATCGCGCTGATGATCATGATCGCGGTGGTGCCCATCATGCTCTGGAACATCCGGCGCTTCCAACGTGAGGAGGAGTTGCGATGATTTTCAGTAAACGGAAACACCTTGCTCCAGGAAGGATGCTCAGCCATGCCGGGTTGCTGTTGCTGGTATTGTTATGGGTCCTGCCGACCGTCGGTTTGCTCGTCAGCTCCTTCCGAGACAAGGACCAGCTAGCCATGACCGGCTGGTGGACCGCATTATCCACTGCTGAGCGTAATGAATTCAGACGCACCGGGACAGCAGAGGATCAGAAAAAATCAAAGGGTCAATACATCATTTCCGGGAACCTGCTTGAAACAGGAGGGAAAAAGATCAAGACCTACAGCACGAACTTCCGGAACCTTGCGGCATATCGTGCGGGAGAATCAGCGGAATTTAAAGGTGGAAGTCTTTTTACTTTGCAGGCAGATGGTAGTTATCAATGGGTATCTGAAACCCCCTTCCGGCATAGCAGAGGGAAACGGATTTTTTATGTCGCTGACGTGGCGCCCAGGTTTACCTTTGATAATTATCGTGAAGTCCTTTCCTCGGAAGGAGTCGGGCAGTCTTTCATCAACACACTGACTGTGACCATCCCCGCGACAATCATACCGATTATGATCGCCTCCTTTGCCGCCTATGCCTTTGCCTGGATGAAGTTTCCCGGAAGGAAGTTTCTTTTTGGCTGCGTCGTCGGGCTCCTGGTAGTGCCACTGCAGATGTCGCTGATTCCCTTGTTGAGCATGTACAACGACATTGGTTCGTTTTTTGATGTGACTGCAAAATCCTATCCCGGGATCTGGCTCGCGCATACCGGTTTCGGGCTGCCGCTTGCGATCTACCTGCTCAGAAACTACATGGGCAGCCTGCCCAGGGACATCATTGAATCCGCGCGGATCGACGGCGCTTCACACTTCCAGATTTTTATGCGCATGGTGGTCCCGCTGTCTGTACCCGCGCTCGCATCCTTTGCCATTTTTCAGTTTTTGTGGGTCTGGAATGATTTGCTGGTGGCCCTGGTGTTTCTGGGCAAGCAGGATGATCAGATTGTGCTGACCTCGAAACTGCGTGAATTGCTCGGGTCTCGCGGGGACAACTGGGAGATTCTCACCAGCAGCGCCTTCATTTCTATTATCGTGCCGCTGATTGTGTTTTTTGCATTGCAGCGTTATTTTGTGCGCGGGCTTGTCACCGGGTCGGTTAAAGGGGCGTGAGGTTTTTCCTGGAGGTCCCGTTATCGTTGGGTACACACTGTGAACGATGTAATAATTTACAAAACGCCGCCTGCAAACAAACTCTCCGACATTCTGGCTGACTGTGCTTATTTTGCATTACGCTGATCAACCGAAATGAACCTGAACAACTGAAATGCAGCAATCATCACTGCCTAAAAAAAGCATTGAAAGGCTTATGAACGGCGAACTGCATGACCCGCGATCAGTTTTGGGGTTTCACGAGGTCCGCAAACGCAACCGACATCGGCTCTGGATTGTGAGGGTGCTGGAACCGGAGGCAGAATCCGTTTCACTTGTTTGGCAAGGAGAACCGGAAAGCCAGGCAAGGGAGATGAAACGCATCCATCCGGGAGGATTGTACGAACTGCGGATGCCTCCCAGACCCGCCCTCAAACCATACCGTTTGTTTGTGTACTACCCCGACGGGCGAATTGTTGAGCGTCATGACGCCTATTATTTTTCTCCGCAACTGAGTGATTATGATTTGCACCTGTTCAACGAGGGCAAACACCGGCGCATCTATGAAAAACTTGGCGCTCACCCACAAGACATCGAGGGTGTTTCCGGGACACTGTTTGCTGTCTGGGCGCCGAATGCCGGACGGGTGAGTGTCGTGGGCGATTTCAACCTCTGGGACGGACGGAAAAATCCGATGCAAATCCACGGCACTTCGGGGGTTTGGGAACTGTTTGTTCCCGGAACGGGGCAGGGTGACCTGTACAAGTTTGAAATTAAGACCAGGCGGAACGAGCTTTTGCTGAAATGCGACCCTTTCGGGTTTTCCATGGAAGAACGCCCCGCAACTTCATCTGTCGTATCCGAACTGCATGAATTTGAGTGGACGGATCAGGAGTGGATGGATGAACGAGTTCGGCGAGATCCTTTGAAAAAGCCGATCAACATCTACGAAGTGCACCCTGGTTCATGGCGGCGTGTGCCCGAGGAAAACGACCGCTTCCTCTCATACACGGAACTTGCTGAGCGCCTTGTTCCCTATGTCCGCGAGATGGGCTACACGCACGTTGAATTGCTGCCGCCGGCCGAACATCCTCTTGACCGGTCATGGGGTTATCAGATAACCGGGTATTATGCTCCCACTGCCCGCTATGGACAGCCGCGGGATATGATGAGGTTCATCAACTGTTGTCATGAACAAGGTATCGGCGTGATACTCGACTGGGTCCCCGGGCATTTTCCCAAAGACGGGCACGGGCTGGCCCGTTTCGACGGGTCCGCGCTCTTTGAGCACGAAGACCCGAAGCAGGGAGAACACCGCGAATGGGGGACCCTGATTTTCAATTATGCACGGAATGAAGTACGCAATTTCCTGATTGCCAATGCCTTGTTCTGGTTTGAGAAATATCACATTGACGGCATCCGTGTCGATGCAGTGGCTTCCATGCTTTATCTGGATTATGACCGCGAGGAGGGAGAGTGGGTGCCGAATGTCTACGGGGGACGGGAAAATCTGGACGCCGCGGATTTCCTCAGGGAACTTCATGAACTGTTGTTCCAACAATATCCCGGCATCCTCTCGATTGCTGAAGAATCAACCGCCTGGCCCGGAGTCACCAGCCCGGCATATTCCGGAGGTCTGGGGTTCAATCTCAAGTGGAACATGGGCTGGATGAACGACACTCTCCGTTACATGGGAAAAGACCCTGTACACCGGAAGTATGAACACCACCTGATCACCTTCTCGATGACCTATGCATTCAGCGAAAACTATGTGCTGTCCCTGTCGCATGATGAGGTGGTCCATGGTAAAAGGTCTTTGCTGGCAAAGATGCCCGGAGACGAATGGCAGAAACGGGCCGGTTTGCGTTTATACCTCTCTTTTCAGCTCGGTCACCCGGGCAAGAAATTGCTGTTCATGGGAGGTGAGTTCGGACAGTGGAACGAGTGGGATGAATCTCAAAGCCTGGACTGGCACCTGCTTGAACACGAAGCTCACCGGCAGATTCAACAGTGCTGCCGAGACCTCAATCATCTCTATCTTCAATCGCCGGCACTTTACACAAACGATTGTGACTGGAGCGGGTTTCAATGGATCGACCTGCATGACCATGATCACAGCATTCTTTCATTTATCCGCAGGGGTGAACCTGATGCGGCTGGTCCCCCGCTGATATTCGTGTTCAACTTCACTCCCGTACCGCGGGGCGACTACAGGGTTGGGTTTCCTGAAGCGGGAAATTACCGGATTAAGCTGAATACCGACGACCCCCGTTATGGAGGTTCCGGGTTCAGCAAACAGGAATTCATAATCGCCACCGAAGTGAGTTGGCAGGGGCAGCCTGGCTTGGGGCTGCTGGATCTGCCACCGCTCGGGGGTTTGATTTTGGAAAAAACCAACTGATGTACAAAACAATTGCCAGTAATGAGAAATGCTCCAAAATCAGCATCCTGCAATCCGCATTCTAAATGCACATGTCCCTTGCGCAATCCAGCATGTGCATTGAAACCAGCACTCATTTCTGACCCCTGCAGATGCCTCAAAACCGCGTGAAAATGGAGAAAGTCTGGGACCTCATCTCGGCCTACCGCCGGATGGACCCGCAGGGGGTCACCGAATCGATTGCCAATCATCTTGAATTCTCCCAGTGCAAAAACCGTTTCACCGCGGAGGATTTTGATGTCTACCGCAGTCTTGCTTTGTGCATTCGGGACCGCCTGGTCGAGTTCTGGAACGATACCCAGCAAACATACCATCAGTCAGGGACCAGGCAGGTGTATTATCTCTCTCTTGAATACCTGATCGGCCGCAGTTTACGCAACAACCTGGTCAACCTGGGCATTTACGAGGAATGCCGGCAAGCATTGCAAAGCATCGGTTACAGCATCGAGGAAATGGAGGAGATGGAACACGATGCAGGGTTGGGCAACGGAGGACTTGGGCGGCTTGCCGCCTGTTTTCTCGATTCTATGGCTACATTGCAACTGCCGGCGCAGGCGTATGGTATTCGTTACGAATACGGGATTTTCCAGCAGAAAATTGAAGAGGGGAGGCAGGTCGAAGATCCGGACAACTGGCTGAAGCATGGCTATCCCTGGGAAATACCGCGCTGGGCGGTGGTTTACCCGGTGCAGTTTTTCGGGTCCGTAGAAAGATGGACGGATGAAAACGGCAGGCCCCGGCGCAGATGGATCGGTGCAGAAGCAGTACATGCCATGGCGTATGACATACCCATTAGCGGTTACGGAAACCACACTGTCAACAACCTGCGCTTGTGGTCCGCAAAAGCGACGCAGGATTTTGATTTCCAGGTTTTCAATCGCGGGGATTACCTGAGGGCTGTTGAAGAAAAACAACGCAGCGAGACCATCTCGAAAGTGCTTTATCCCAATGACCAGGGGTTTTCCGGAAAGGAATTGCGCTTAAAACAGCAGTATTTCTTTGTCTCCGCGTCCCTGCAGGATATCATGCGCCGTTTCCGGACTCTTGGCCGAGATATAAACGATTTGAACGAGTGGGTCGCTATCCAGCTGAATGACACACATCCCTCAATCGCAATCCCTGAGTTAATGCGTCTGCTGATGGATGAAGCGGGAGTGGAATGGGAACCTGCCTGGGAAATTTGCCGTAGGGTTTTCAGCTACACCAACCACACCGTCCTCCCGGAAGCGCTTGAACGCTGGCCGGTGGATATGCTTGGAAGGCTGTTGCCCAGGCACCTGGAAATCATCTTTGAAATCAACAGACGGTTTCTTGATCATGTGTGTTCCCTGCACCCGGATGATGGAAAGCTGCTGGAACGAGTGTCACTGGTTGAAGAAGGGCATGAGAAACAAATCCGCATGCCGCATTTGAGCATCGTCGGCAGTCATGCTGTAAACGGCGTGGCCAGGCTGCACAGTGAATTGCTGAAAACGGAGGTGTTCAGGGATTTTCATTCCCTGTTCCCGAAACGCTTTCAAAACAAAACCAACGGCATCACACCCAGGTTATGGCTGCAGAACGCAAACCAGGAACTGTCTGAACTTATCACCAGCAGAATCGGCGGGAATTGGGTCACCAGGCTGGAGGAACTGCAGGCACTGCGAGAACTCACCGAGGAAGATCGCTTTCGCGCTGAATGGCGAGAAGTTCATCGTCTGAAGAAAAAACAGTTCGCGCAGTGGCTGAAAGAAAAGCATGGTGAAGAAATCAGTCCGTGGTCCTTGTTTGACGTGCAGATCAAGCGCATTCATGAATACAAACGTCAATTGCTGAACCTTCTTCACGTGGTCCTTCTCTACCACAGGCTGAGAGAAGGTCATGATCAAAAGCAGATTTTCCGCACAGTTTTACTTTCAGGCAAAGCAGCGCCGGGATACGAGCGAGCCAAGCAGATCGTCAACCTGGCAAATGACATTGCTCGTGTTGTCAATGCAGACCAGGCCGCGGAAGGAAAACTGCGGGTGGTTTTCGTTCCCAATTACGGGGTTTCGATCGCAGAGAAACTGATCCCGGCAACAGACCTTTCACAGCATATCTCCACCGCGGGCATGGAAGCTTCCGGGACAGGGAATATGAAATTCGTGCTCAACGGCTCGTTGATCATGGGGACCCTTGACGGCGCTACCATAGAAATCCGGGAAGAGGTCGGTGAGGAAAACGTCTTTATCTTCGGAATGAACACGGAAAAGGTAAAACAACTCAGAAAAGACGGTTATAGACCTCAATCGTATGTTGAGCAAAACCCCGACCTGATCGAGGTTTTCCGGATGATTGATTCAGGACACTTCAACTCGCAGCATCCTGAACTTTACAGCGACATGTTCAGGGACCTGAAAGAAAACGATTACTATCTGTTGCTCGCGGATTTTGAATCGTATGCAGCCTGTCATCAGTACGCAGCCCGTCAGTGGCGTGATCAGGAGCGCTGGACCAGGATGTCGATTCGCAACACCGCCGGTTCCGGGAGGTTTTCCAGCGACCGGACCATTCGTGAATACGCTAGTGAGATTTGGAACCTGAAGCCCGTCCCTGTTGAACTGCATGGCAAGAAAGTCCGCTAGCACTTTTATTTTGGCTCTGTTCTCCTTAAGTGTTGATTTTCCCTCCTAACGGTACTAAACTGTAATC
>CAYFLK010000091.1:0-10649 GCA_964344035.1 uncultured Pseudomonadota bacterium | reverse complement strand
TTATCAAATTAATCAAAGAGATATGACTGATCACTTAAGGGAACTTCGGCTTAGCCAGTACACTGACCAGTTCCTTGAAATAGACCGGTTTGATGATTTAATCGTCAAATCCTTCCTGCAGCGCCCGTGACCTCGGCAGCGACAAGTCGTCTGCGGTGAGCGCCACCAGCGTGAGTTCCGGCAGGTCCGGATTTATCCGCAAAAGTGTCGCTGTGTCCAGTCCGTTGATTCCAGGCAGATTGAAGTCGAGCAGCACCAGGTCCGGAGCCTGTGCTTCCACCAGGGCCAGGCATTCCTCCCCGCTTTTTGCGACCCGGACGCTGATCCCGAGCTGTATGAGAAACAGCGCAAGCACTTCACGGCTCGGCCCATCGTCCTCGACTACAAGCACGCTGCACGCGGAAGAAAATCGTGGTACGGTATCGTTTGACGAATCGTTTTCCATGATTTCCGTGTTTGTTTTTTTGGACGTTTCAACTCCTCCGGGGAGAATGTCCGGGGTAAAATTCACTTCTTCTAAAGACATACGCATTGACTCCGTGTTCTGAATTACACGGACACACTACAGGGGACTTCATCCCTGCAATGGGCACATATTACGGATGAACTTCTCACTCGCATGTTACAAACGTCACATGAGCGACGCATCCAGCAACAGCAGCACGAAAGTGAGGGTGACGATCCCTATCGACCACAGCACAAGATTCAGTTCCATTTTGTACTCTCCAAGAAAATGTGACGCAGCCTCCTGAATGTTTTCCGGAATCCCCGTGATCTTCACTTGCTCCTTGAACCCATGATTTTCAGGAATTCCGACCGGCGGTGAAACTCGGTGATTCTCACCTTAAAATCAGGATGGAGGGATATCGTGAGAAGCGCAAACCAACGGCTGGTTAAAGACGGTCAGTTTTCAGTATAAGTACCTGATATTATATATAAAATATTAAATTGGCCGATGACGGGCGGTTGTATGGCGGTTTTATGGTCGTTTTGCGGTTGATTTGCGGCCGTTATTGATTTTATCCGCGGAAGAGGGAAAGGGGGGTCAGGGTCTTTTGCCGAGCAGTCTCCGCACCTCGGCGGGGTTGTTGTTCATGATCGCCTCGCGGATGCGAGCGGCCAGGGGGTGTATGGGTTGCGGTAGTCTTCACAGAGCAACTGGATTTCACGCAGTGGGTGGAGCAGTTCGGGGATGCGGAAATCCGGGCAGTCCAGCATCTCCTCTCAGATCAGCTCCACCTGTTTGCGCATCTCCCGAGGGAGTTCGGGAAGGTTTTCATACATTGATTTTGCGGTGTCCTCACCCGCGCTTTTTTCGGGAAGGTGTCGGGCCAAGACTTCGACCAGTTTTTCGAAATATACCGGTTTGGCGACGTAATCGTCGAACCCCGCCTGCATCGCCGGTTCCTTCTGCATCACGAAAGCGTCGGCTGTGACAGCGACCAGCGGCAGTTCCCGCAGCAGGGGATTTTCCCGCAGCCGGGCTGCCACCTCGAGTCCGCTGATCCCGGGAAGGTTGATGTCCAGCAGGACCAGGTCCGGGGTTTGTGCTTCCACCTGGGCCAGGCACTCCTCCCCGCTCTCCGCGGTGCGTACCCGCAGCCCGAGCTGGCCGAGAAACACGGAGAGAACTTCACGGCTGGGCGGGTCGTCCTCGACGACGAGCACTCCGCGGGGGGATGAGAAACGGGGGAGGGCTGCGCCGGACTGATCATCCACGATGATTTCAGCGGAAGTCTTTTTGCAGGGTAGGCGGACAGTGAACCGCGATCCTTCCCCCGGTCTGCTTTTGAGAGTGATCGTCCCGCCCTGAATCTCCGCCAGCTGGCGCGCTATCGCCAGCCCCAGCCCGGCGCTGCCTGAGCGGGAATTGTTTTCCAGGTGCGCCTGTTCGAAAGCGTCAAATATGTGCTGCTGCCGGTCTTCCGGTATGCCCGGTCCGTTGTCTTCAACTATGAAACACAGATCTTCCCCCTCCGGGTATACACTGAGTTCAACCCTTCCTCCCTCCGGGGTGTAGCGGATGGCGTTGCCGACGAGGTTCATCAGCATTTGCTGCAACTTGCCGCGGTCGCCCCAGAACGATTCGTGGGTCCGCGGATCTACATGCCACAGGAGGCTGATGTTTTTCTTTGACGCCTGATCCTCATGGATCCTGCAGATGCCCTTGATCGCCAGCCTGGGACTGACCCAGTCTTCTGACAGCTCCACTTTGCCCGCCTCGATCTTGGAAAGGTCGATGATGTTGGATACGAGTTCGGAAAGGTGCTCCGAACCGTGCCTGATGCCCTCCAGCCACTCCTTCACCTTGTAGGGCAGTTTCAGTTCCGGCGCACGCTGGTTCAGCAGCCGGCTGTAACCGGAAATTGAGTTGAGCGGGGTGCGGATTTCGTGGCTCATGTTGGCGAGGAAGAATGTTTTCGAGCGGTTTGCTTCCTCTGCCTGATGCCTAGAGAATTCAAGTTCTTCACGAGCCTGTTTCAGGTTGACTGCCATCTTGTCGACCGCATCGGCAAGTGTGCCCAGTTCGTCTTTTCTATTCATCCGCAAGTGGGCATCGAGTCGGCCTCTGCCTATCTTCCCCGCCGCCTTGGCGATGCGCAGGATGGGGCGGCTGAAACTGGAGGCCAGCAGCAAAGCAAACAGCCACCCGACTCCCAGACTGAGTGTTGAAACCCAAATGCTGGTCATGGTGCTATTGCGGATATCCTGGGAGAGCTGAGCAAGTGAAAAGCCGACATTAATATAACCGATGAGTTCTCCACCCAGCAGCACCGGTCCGCCGATTTTGAGGACGTTCTGTTCCCTGCTTGAGATCCAGTGATCGGATTGCAGCACCTCCGTGCTGAACGGATCCTTCAACTTTTGGTCCCGCAGCTGGTTCTCATAGGTGCTGTCGCTCAACACTATCCCATCCGCATCCATGACCAGGATGTTTTCAATCTCAGGGTTTATTTCCCTGGCATTGAGCAGTTGATTGCGCAGGGAACTGACCTTGAGAAAATAGAGATTGTTCTTGATGCTGTTTGAGATAAAAAAAGCGATCTGCAGATCCCTTTCATTAAACATCGCCAGCGTCCTTTGGCGTTCCTGAAAAATCAGGAAAACCGAAATGCTGCCCGCTACGAATAAGATAGTGCAGAAGGTGTATAGAATAAATTTGAAGCGGATGCTGAGTTTCATTTTAGATTTATCTCAGCATCCACAAACTGCATCAATTTATTCATGGCATCCAGGGAATGCGGGGGAAATTCATCAAACTTAGTGGTCTTGCTGTAAGTTTTCATCACCTTTTTACCCTCCTCCGACTGCTCCATTTCGAGCAGTATTTCTTTCACTTTTTCTGTCAGGCGCGGCGGCAGGTCTGCCCGCACGCTGACCACCTGGCGGGGAATGGGGAAGGTTTCATGGAGGATGCTCAGTTCATCTATCCGGTCCTGTGCATCTTCAAGGAAATTCTGGTTGTCGATGGCCCCGGCTCAACTTTTTCCCGCAGCACCCACACCATCGTTGTCTCGTCGCCGTCACTGAAAACATAGCCGATCTCGTTTGGAGCCGTTTGCTGGGAGGGGCTGCTTTTTAATGACAATTTGAAACCCTGCTGCTGCAGCAGGACCTTGGGTAGAAAATAACCTGATGAGGAATGAGGGTCTTCAAACGAAATGAGATTGCCCTGCAGTTCATCAAGTCGATCAATGCCGCTGTCCTTGCGCACAAAGATGACGGTATGGTATTCGCCAATCCCTTTTTTCCAGCGGCGCAGCAAAAACCTGGTGCCGGCTAGGCGGCTCACCGCAACCGCGGGAAAGGGGCTGTCGACAAATATATCCACCCTGCCCTGCTTGAACAGTTCCGCCATTTGATAGATGTTTTCCGTTACCACCACTTGTCCCGTGGTGATACCTTCGGATTTTAAACGCTCGGCGACATAGTTCACTAACGGCTGGACTTTCTGTATTTTGGAGCGCGGGTCATCGCCAATGTCTCCCAGGACGATGGCAGACTGCGTCCATCCCGTGAATGGAAATGAGAGGAGTACGGAGGTAGAAATGAAGATAATTCTGAACAGCAATGCAAGATTATTCATGAGGTCTCCTTTGGAAAACATGATGCTCGCAAGAAAATCCCCCGGGGCTTGTGTTCATCAGGGTTTGGGGAGGGTTGCCGGTATCCGCGCATGGTTAATGCACGGACAATCCACTTTATCGGATTCCGGATGAGAGGTAAACGTTTTACAACAAAACCGGGGTTGCTGTTGAGAAGCACACTTTGCAATCCAAACCTCGTAGGATTGCCGCTGAACCCGGTTTATTTTTCCGGCCTCAATTTCTGCAGTTGCCTGACGTGTTCCGGGCCCAGGCCGCAGCATCCGCGTGACCCATCGTGTAGTATTGTGTATAGGTTACTCCACTTGCCGATTGAGTCACGTTGAAGACAGACTTGCCCGGGGAAAAGTTGATCGTTGATGCCAAGGGGGTGTATCTTGCTGACAGATTACCTGAGTTTACCCTTCCCCTGGTCTTCATGAATATTTCTAAAGCTTACCCATATGACCATGCAGAGTGGGATGCGGATGCTAAAGTTTGGGTGGCCGCAAGCAGCAGTGTTCCCGGACTTGTCACCGAAGCCGAAACGATAGAACTTCTCGTGGAGAAACTCAAGGTGCTGATCCCCGGACTGCTGGAACTAAACGGAGAAGGACCGGCAACGGAGGTCCCATTCAAACTCCTTCTGCGACGCTTTGAACCGGCGACTCCGATTTCTAACTGATGGGGGACTTTACTGGCCGTCTAAAGACGATCCTCGTGAAGCAGGATGCGTCTTTGAACGCCAGGGTCGCGGAGACCACGAAATCCGGTACAGTCCCATCACTGGGATTCGCTTTCCTGCAGACAGTCGTATTAAATCTCGTCACACCCGCAAATGCAGTCCTGAAACAGGCCGGCTTGCCCAAGCAGTTCTAAACAACAAATCATTCAGCAGAACCACTCTCATCCCACTCCTAATCCCGGAATAGCGAAAAAATAGAACGTGGGGTAGTCTAATAAGAAAAAGGTGTACGCAGACTTAAAAGCACATAAAACTACCGGGAGGGGCATCAAATCTGTTGACAAACCCAGCCAGGTGTTTTGATGTTCCCGGGTGTTTTTCAGGAAAACAGGTTTTTGAGGGAATCGATGAACTTGTCCCGCAGCGGATGGCTGCTTTCATCGCAGCATTCCTCGAATTCCACGAGCAGTTCCTTCTGGCGGGCGGTGAGGTGAGTCGGGGTTTCCACCACAATGCGCACGTGCAGGTCACCGCGCCCTCCTCCGCGCAGGTCGGCAATGCCCTTGTTGCGCATGCGGAAGATTTTGTGGGTCTGCGTGCCGGCGGGGATTTTCAGGCGCGCTTTCCCTTCCAGTGTGGGGACTTCGATCTCGCTGCCGAGGGCCGACTGCGAGAAACTGACCGGCACCTCGCAGAACAGGTCCGCACCCTCGCGTTCAAAAACCGGGTGGTCCTGGACGTGCAGCAGGCTGTAGAGGTCTCCGGACGTTCCGCCGTTGCTGCCGTTCTCCCCTTCTCCCGACAGCTTGATGCGTGAGCCGGTGGAGACCCCGGCGGGTATGTTGACGCGGATGCGGCGAGTCTGGGAAACACGGGTCCTTCCGCGGCAAGTCTGGCAAACATTGCGGATGGTCTGCCCGCGTCCTCCGCACTGGCTGCAGGTGGTGGCCACACTGAAAAACCCCTGCTGAATGCGCTGCTGTCCGCTGCCACCGCAGTGGTTGCAGACTTCAATGTCGTTTTGGGAACGAGCGCCCAGTCCCCCGCAGGTGTTGCAGGTTTCCATGCGCGGGATTTCAATCTCCCGCGAAAGCCCGAAGGCCGCCTCCTCGAAACTAATGTCCAGTTTGTACTGGAGGTCCGACCCGCGTTCTCCGGTGCGTACGCGGCCTTCCTGCGCGCCTCCGAAGAACTCGCCGAAGATGTCGCCGAATATGTCCCCGAATCCACCCGCGCCATGCATGCCGCTGAACCCATCTCCGAGCCCTTCGGCGGCATGACCGAACTGGTCGTAACGGGAGCGTTTCCCAGTGTCGCTGAGGACTTCAAACGCTTCCGAGGCTTCCTTGAATTTCTCCTCGGCTTTTTTGTCGCCCGGGTTGCGGTCCGGGTGATGTTTCATCGCAATCTTGCGGTAAGCTTTTTTCAGCTCATCCGCCGAAGCGTCCCTGGAGAC
The DNA here is from genome assembly GCA_964344035.1 of uncultured Pseudomonadota bacterium. GTDB lineage: Bacteria > SAR324 > SAR324 > SAR324 > NAC60-12 > UBA1014. The sequence continues at coordinate 4,423 of CAYFLK010000091.1, read as the reverse complement.
GCCCAGGACTTCGTAATAATCGCGTTTTGCCATTCAGGAAATCTGGGTTTTATAAACAGAATAACCGCTACTCAAAGCGTAATCGCATAAAATGCAGGCAGCGGCCGTCACTTCTTCACTTCCTCATAGTCAGCGTCGACGATGTCGTCGTCATCGGGTTTGCCGTCCTGTTTTGTCTCTCCGCCGCCTTCCGCCGGACCCTGCTGGGCCTGTTCCTGCTGCTGGGCCTGCTGGCTGTAGAGCAGTTCCGCCATTTTGTGGGAGGCTTGTGTGAGCGCCTCCATATCGCTTTTGATGGCTTCGACGTTGTCTGCTTCGAGACTTTTCTTCAACTGTTCACGGCAGGCGTCAATTTTCGACTTGTCCTCCTCAGGGAGCTTGTCCCCGAGTTCTTCCACCGATTTTTCCGTGCTGTAGAGCAAGGCTTCGGCCTGGTTGCGTGTTTCCACGGATTCGCGTTTCTGTTTGTCCTCCTCGGCATGCATCTCCGCATCCTTGATCATCGAATCAACTTCTTCCTCCGAGAGTCCGCTGGAGGCGGTGATCTTGATCGCCTGCTCCTTGCCGGTGCCGAGGTCCTTGGCGCTGACATGGACGATGCCGTTGGCGTCGATGTCGAAGGTGACTTCAATCTGGGGCATGCCGCGCGGGGCGGCGGGAATTCCTACCAGTTCAAACCGTCCGAGGGTTTTGTTGTCCTGCGCCATCTCACGCTCGCCCTGCAGCACGTGGATGCTGACCGCGGGCTGGTTGTCCGCGGCGGTGGAAAAAACTTGGCTCTTGCGGGTCGGGATGGTGGTGTTGCGTTCTATCAGCCGGGTCATCACGCTGCCCAGGGTTTCGATGCCGAGTGAAAGCGGTGTGACGTCAAGGAGCAGCACGTCCTTGACATCGCCTTTGAGCACCCCGCCCTGAATCGCGGCGCCGATGGCAACGACTTCATCGGGATTGACGCCCTTGTGCGGGTCTTTGCCGAAAAAATCCTTTACCATCTGCTGGACTTTCGGCATCCTCGTCATCCCTCCGACAAGGATCACCTCGTTGATGTCGTTGGCCGTGCAGCCTGCGTCCTTGAGGGCGTTGCGGCAGGGTTCTACGCAGCGCTGGATGAGGTCGTCCACCAGCTGTTCAAACTTGGCGCGGGTGATTTTCAGATTCAAATGCTTTGGTCCGGAAGCATCGGCGGTGATGAAGGGCAGGTTGATTTCCGTTTCGGAGCTTGAAGACAGTTCATGCTTCGCCTTCTCCGCGGCTTCCTTAAGCCGCTGCAGTGCCATCTTGTCTTCACGCAGATTGATGCCCTGGTCCTTCTTGAATTCATCCGCGAGGTATTCGATCAGGCGCGTGTCGAAATCGTCGCCGCCGAGAAAAGTGTCCCCGTTGGTCGATTTCACGTCAAACACCCCTTCCCCGATTTCAAGGATGGAAATGTCGAAGGTGCCTCCACCGAGGTCGAAGACCGCGATCTTTTCATCCTGTTTCTTGTCCAGTCCATAGGCCATCGCTGCGGCGGTCGGTTCGTTGATGATCCGCAGCACGTTCAGTCCGGCGATCTTCCCCGCGTCCTTGGTCGCCTGGCGCTGGCTGTCGTTGAAATAGGCCGGGACAGTGACAACGGCGTCAGTGATTGTTTCTCCCAGGTATTCATCAGCAGTCTGTTTCATTTTTTGCAGCACTGATGCGGAAATCTCCTGGGGGGAGTAGTTTTTCCCGTCAACTGCCACATAGGCCAGGTCGTGGTTGCCCTTGACAATCTGGTAAGGGACGATGGTTTTGGTGTGTTCCACTTCCTTTGATCCCACACTCTGGCCCATCAGCCTTTTGATCGAAAAGATGGTGCGGGTTGGGTTCGTCACCGCCTGTCGTTTGGCGACCTGTCCCACCAGCCGTTCTCCGGCATCGTTGAAAGCCACCATGGAAGGGGTGGTGCGGGACCCTTCCGCGTTTTGGATTACCGTCGGGTCTCCCGCTTCAATGATGCTGACGCACGAGTTGGTGGTGCCTAAATCAATGCCGATCACTTTTCCCATTGTTCACTCCTGATTTTGTTTGCTCCTGTTATGGATGAGGCGGTTTTCGCCTTCTGATAAAAATTTGTTCCAGCCGCAACAAACACCAGAGGCACAATGCTGCGAATCGTTCTGAATATCAACTTATTGAAACAACAATGAATATTTTATGTTTTTTGCGGAAGAACCAGTTTTTGCGAGACTGTCAAATATAGTGGTTCATTTTTCCACTGCAGAGTGTGTATTTTACCCCTTGCCCGAAACCCGCACCATGGTTGGACGGATGATGCGGTCATGGAGCCAATACCCGGTGAGGCATTCTTCCGCGACATGGTTCTCCGGAACTTCGTCTGATTCGACCATGCCCACCGCCTGGTGGCAGTTCGGGTCAAATGTTTCTCCCATGGCCTTTATCTTGGTCACCCCGAATTTGCCAAACACCTCCTGCATTTCCTTGTATACCAACTCCAATCCCTCGATCATGCTTCCCGTGCTCGAATCCCCGTTCGCAGCGTGGCTGATGGCCCGTTCCAGGTTGTCGATCGAAGGCAGCAGCTGTTTGACCAGTTCAAGGTTGTAGTACTTGAAACGCTCGCTGTTTTCACGGATCATGCGTTTCTTGTAATTCTCAAACTCGGCGTTGACGCGGAGGTACTGGTCCTTCAGTTGCAGGATCTTGTCTTCAGCTTCCGCCAGACGCTCGTCGTCGGCAGGCTCCCGGATGACTTCACCGGCTTCATCCGCGTTGCCCGGTTCTCCCGCTTCATCGGCTTGCAGGGGCTCTGCTTCAGGTTTATGTGCGGCTGGTTCCGGGGTTTCCGGCGCCTCCTTAACTGCCGTTTCAGCGTATTCCCGGTGCGGCGCCTGGGTTTTTCCAGAAGTAGCGCATGTGTTTGCCCTGCCCCCGGATTTTCCTTTCGCCTTAGTTTTTGTTGTCTTTGACGCGTTCATGTGTTTTGTTGAATCAATCGTAGGATTGGCTGGTAATAGTTTCAGACACCACTTTCGCGGTGTAGTCCACAACCGGGATGATGCGCCGGTAGTCCATGCTGGTTGGTCCGATAACTCCGATGGTGCCCAGAACATTGTGCCGGTTGCCGTAACAGCTGGTGATTAAAGAACAGTCGCGAAATTCTTTCAGATCGTTCTCCACCCCAATGAATATACTTGTCCCCGCCACGTCCATTGTGTGGTCTAGAATCTCCATGATTGAACTTTTCTGATCAAACGCGTAAATCAGGGATTGCATAGAGGCATGCTCCTTCAACCGGTTGTCCATCAGCAGGTTTATCTGTCCGTCTATGTATAATTCCACCGGCTGATCCAGCTCAAAAGCCTTCTTGCCCAAGCGGATCGCGTGCGCCAGCAGCTCGTTGTAACGGTCCTTGTCTTCAACCATGCTCTCCAGGATCTTCTGGCGGATTTCCTTCAGCGAATGGTTGTTGAACTGCTCGTTCAGAAACCCTGAAATTGAATTGAGAAAATCCTGGGAAAGCTGCTCCGTGCATTCAATCACGCGGTTTTTCACCAACCAGGATTTGGTGACCAAAATCACCAGTATGCGTTCAGTGCTGACCTTGATGAATTCAATGTGCTGCAGTCGGCTCAACGAAGTTTTCGGAGAGGTTACCAGGCAGGCAAAATGGGTCAGACCGGCCAGCAAATGGGTGGTGTTGATTAAAAGATCCTGAACTTCCTGGGGCCCCTGCTCCGAAACTTCGTTGATCCTGGTCTGCAGCTGCTCCGGAAGCTGGTTTGCCACCACCAGCGAGTCCACGTAAAAACGGTAGGCCTTGTCCGTCGGAATCCGACCTCCCGAGGTGTGTGCCTGCATCAGGTACCCCATGTCAGAAAGATCCGCCATGATGTTGCGGATCGTCGCCGGCGACAGTGAAAGATCCAGATGCTTCGAGAGAGTCCTTGATCCTACCGGTTCAGAATTTTCAATGAAACTGTCAATGATTCCATGTAAAACACGCTGGGTGCGTTGATCAAAACCACTGCTCATCTTCCTGTGTCTGGATGTTGCCGCTGCCATGGCCTCTCCTGCATCTCCCTCGTGCGAGGACTGGTTAGCACTCATCTATGGTAAGTGCTAATAATTTTACGGTAAGGTGCACAGGCAGTCAAGCAAAAAACCGGATTGGGTATTGTGCGGGAGAGGCGTATGGTGTTTGTCACATTTAGATCGGAGCGCGGAATGATAACATGAATCAATGTATGGCAATGCAAGTTGACAAAAAGCTGAAGCATCTCCCTTATTTATTCAACCCCTTCAGCAGATACGTAAAGTCCGTGAGGATCGAGAAGCGAAAGTGATCACACTCCCGATTATAATACGAGCAGACAATTGTTTTTATTACCTAACTTGAGCGATTCATAACAAAAAAAGCTCCCAACCTTTGGATTAAAGT
>CAYFLK010000090.1:0-10723 GCA_964344035.1 uncultured Pseudomonadota bacterium | reverse complement strand
GAAAATATAATCGTAATGTTCCGTTACTTTTTTAAGAATCGCTCAATTTAGGTTACATTAAAATAGCGGGGTCACTTCACAACCTTAAATGTCCTACCTCCCTGAATCCCTACGGCACATACCTTTTCGACAGTACTGGAAAAACCACCGCGAGTTTTACTCCAAACTGCTCGACGTTGATTCAGCTCTGACCCTGGGCACGGCCATGCTTGTGGGCATCGGCGCGGGTTTCGGCGCGGTTCTGTTCCGCAGGCTGATCGATGCCATTCATCACTTTTCTTTTTTCGGCCTTCCAGCCCTGCTGTCTGGAATCACTCCTCTGCACCTCGTGCTTGTTCCGGCTGTCGGGGGTGCGGTGGTAGGTCCGTTGGTATACTTTTACGCCCGCGAAGCAAAAGGCCACGGAGTCCCGGAGGTGATGGAATCACTGGAACTGCGTGCCGGCATCATCCGTCCGAGGGTGGTGCTGATTAAGGCGCTCGCATCCTCGGTCTGCATTGGAACCGGTGGTTCCGTGGGGCGCGAAGGGCCGATTGCCCAGATCGGTTCCGCACTGGGATCATTGGTGGGTCAGGTGCTGAAACTGTCCAATGAGCGGGTCCGCACCCTCGTCGCATGCGGGGCGGCGGGAGGAGTGGCCGCCACCTTCAACGCCCCGATTGCCGGCGCGATCTTTGCGCTGGAAGTGCTGCTGCGCAGGTTCGGGAGCACTTATTTCGGCGCGGTTGTTATTTCCGCGGTGACCGCGGACGTGATAGCGCATTATTTCGAAGGCGACCTGCGCGCCTTTTCCGTGCCGGAATACACATTGGTCAGCGGATGGGAACTGCTGCTATACACGGGCTTGGGGATCCTCTCCGCGCTGTTCGGGGTGCTGTTCTCTCGCCTGCTGTATTTCTCCGAGGATCTCTGGGCGGGAATCCGGTTTCCGGAACCTTTCAAGCCGGTACTCGGGGGTTTGCTGCTCGGCGCTGTCGGTTTGTATACTTATCAGCTAGAAGGGGTCCCTCGAATTTTCGGGGTGGGATACAGCACCATCGACGAAGCGCTGATCAGCAGTCTCGCGATTGAATTGACGCTTTCCCTGCTTTTTCTGAAGCTCTTTGCAACCACCCTTACTCTGGGGTCAGGAGGGTCAGGTGGGATATTTGCTCCATCACTATTCATGGGGGCGATGCTGGGCAGCAGTTTCGGCATCATTATGCACGGTTTTTTCCCAGGCTGGACTGCTCCTCCCGGTGCATATGCACTGGTTGGCATGGCGGCTTTTTTCAGTTCCGCGGCCCACGCGCCGATAACCGCGGTTTTTATACTCTTTGAGATGACCGGGGATTATCAGATAATTCTGCCGCTGATGATTACCACGGTTGTCGGCACGCTGATCTCACGCAACATCAGCCGGGATTCGATATACACCCTCAAACTCAAACGACGTGGGGTTGAACTGCGTCAAGACCAGCAGGACATCGACCTGATGCAGGGGATCACCGCGGGGGATGCCATGAACCGGAAACTGGAAACCGTGCCGATGGACATGCACCTTGAAAAACTGGTGGAGGAGTTTGCGCGGACACATTATCACGCCCTGCCGATAATCGACCACGATAACCGGCTCCGCGGAGTGGTCAACATCCGCAGCCTTGACTCCGTCATCAGCCAGGGGAAGCTGGAGGGTCAGTTTGTCCGGGATATCGCGGATACACGTGACCTGCCGATAGTGACGCCGGATGAACCGCTATGGGTGGTTTTGAGGCACCTGGAGGAACACGGCGGCGGCTGTGTCCCAGTCGTGGACAATGATGAAGATCTCAACCTGCAGGGCGTGCTGCGCAGAATCGACATCATCCGAGGCTACAACCGGGTTGCCACTGAAAAAGCGCGGCAGCAGCATCAGGATGAAATGCTGCGCTTGCGGCATCTGAACCAAGCGGGGTTGATTGAAGTGGAAATATCGGCGAAATCCCCGTATGTCGGCATGAAAGTGCGGGAACTGGATTTAGGTGAAGATAGCCTGCTGGTGTCGCTGCGCAGGAAAAACCGCCTGCGGGTGGTCCGCGGAAACACTGTACTGCAGGAAGGGGATCAGGTGATGATCTTCGCGGAACAGCCCCGCGGGAACCAGATCAGGAACCGTCTGACCGGAGAAACCGGGGATTCGCGCACGACGCCTGCTCAAAACCATGTGAAGCACCGGGAGGTCATAATCCCCCCCGGAAAAGGCGCTTCCGGAGTCAAAGTGAAGGATTTGAGCTTGCCGGAAAACTGCGTGCTGGTACGCATCCTGAGAGGGCGGGAGATCATCCTGCCGCGCGGGGATACCACCCTCAAGGGCGAGGATCGGGTGGAGATTTTTGGAATCGATGAAGAACTGGATGGGGCCGAGCGGTGTCTTGTGCAATGACGCAAGAACGCAATCCGCACACTTTAAATGATCACTTTTTCGTTTCCCCGTACCCCGCGACATACAGGCAGTGCCTGCCGATTTTGGACTTCCGACCAGCTTCAGACGAGGTTTTCAACAAACTGCCGGTCACTCAGCGCCTGAAGGAATCCCCTTTCGGTAGTAGGAAGTCAACGCAGAAAGTTCCCAATCAGTGAATGGGTTTTCCAGGGAAGTCAGATGATCGCCGCGCAACCCAACCAACAAACGTGCGACGAACTCATCCCGTGACATGGAACCGGCCTGGGTAAAAAGATTAAAAGCCGGTAGAATTTTCTGTGAAAATGCCCCCCCGTGGCAGCCGGAACAGTGTCGTATGTGCAGTGCTTCTGCTTGCTTGAAATATGCTGACGAAAGCTCAGAACGCAGGATGGGGGTGAGACGTAATGGATATTTCCCCGCGAGCTGTTCCAACTCCTTATCAAGCGAGTCAAGCTTTGCGGAATGCAGTTGCCTTTGCATAAGTTGAAACACCCCGGGCATTTCGCCGCCGGGAAGCCCGGGGGTTTCCTGCTTTGCATATCGCACCAGAAGTTTCAGCAGCCCCAGTTTTTCCTGAAGCCGCAAACGCAAACCCTGCCGGTGAATGCTGGTTGTATTTGCGCTTGCCAGCCTCCGCACATCTCCCCTCAGCACCTCCAGATTGGCGGTCAGCCTCCGGTAATGCTCCCCGTTGGCCATTGCGCATGACCCGGTAGTAAGCAATCCAATGACAGCCAGCACAAAAATCAGTGGCAGCGCAAAGCTTTTCATTCCATTTTACTGCCTCACCATGCCGGGGAACAGGGCGTGAGTTATTAAAAACCGCTGTCAGTAGCTGATTTTGCGCTCCATCGGCATGGAGGAATCAGCAGACCACTCGGTCATGGATCCGTCGTACATCCTCACTTGATCATTGCCGATCAATTCATGCAGGGCAAACCAGCTTACTGAAGCAGCAACTCCTGTATTGCAGAATGTAATCTGTTCACCTGAGGTTGATAGGCCTAATCCCTGGTAGAGATTTTTCAATTCAGTCTCTCCAAGAAACTCACCCTTGCCGTTGACGGAATGCCAGTTATAAGGAACATTCCGTGCTCCGGGGATGGTGCCCTTGCGCTTAGTTTTATTGCCGTCAAACACTCCAACGTATTGACCAACCGGACGTGAATCCAACAAATTCATTCCCGCGTCAAGGGCTTTTTTCACATCAGTTTTGGATGGTATCATGTCTGATTGTAGGTCAACCCGATAGGTTTTGGCAACGACGTCCACCGCCCCCTTTTCAATGGGGTTTTTCTTGCTTTTACGGTAAGCGTTCATACCGCCGTTCAGCAACGATAATTTTTTATGTCCGCTGACCTTAAACGTCCAGTAAATGCGTGTTCCGCGTGCCATGACTCTGCTGCCCTGATCCACGATTACCACATGATCATTATTGCCGATTCCGAGACCGCCGATAATTCCGGCAAGCTGTTCTGAAGAGGGAAGCATGCCAACGGTTTTCTCATCGTTTTTAATCTGCCATCCGCTCTTTTTATAATCGCCATCAACCGCCCCGGGGATATGTCCACGCAGAAAAGCGGTTTTTCCGCGGATATCCACAAACACCACTCCAGGTTTTCCGGTGTTTGCCAGGACCCATTCCACATCAACCAGGGGAGTTGCCGCTTGAATTGCTCCCGCAATTCCCAGCAGGGAAATTGCAAGCAACAGTATTGCTTTTTTCATATGAACCTCTTGTTTACGGTTATTAAAGTGGGGGTGATTGCCTTTACATAATGAGTTCCGGAAAGAAAATACTCTCCCACGGGACCGTCAATCGCTTCAGGCATCACCATCGCTTGACGAACCTCATGATCCGCCTCCAATTTCCGTAAAGCAGCCTCACTGAGAGGCTCATCCGGAAATTAGTTCGTATACAGGCCAAAAAAGTTCAAAGATTATTGCCAAATCAAAAAATGTAATTGAATACCTGGGGCAAGATGTGTGATTGAGACGAATCTCAAACAAACATTGCAACCCCATCAACTTTATCCAGTTAATCCTGTCCTTTGTCCTGCAGTTAGAAATTGAATATGGCATTCATCAGTGAAACTTTACACCCAAGAAATGTCTGACTGCATTGTTTACTGGGAAAGGCAACAGCACATGTTCCAAATCGGAGGGAATGACTGTTGATATCCTGCAATCAGCTTCGTCCTCGCCTTCCCCAATAATATCCACCGGCCATCAGCACAATTCCCGCCAAAATCAGAACAGCAGCCACCAGCAGAGCGTTGTTCCTCTCTATGGCGGCAGTATGTGCAGTCTTGGTGGAAGAAGCTTCCTTGTATGGATAGGACACGCTGTCTGCCGCGAGTGAGGTATGCATGGCCCAGTCTCTCCAGCCGGCGATGTAGACCCTTGCTCCTATTCCAAAACCTGCACGCAGGAGGGTGAAGTATGCCAGGCTCTCCATGGGGTTGTGTGCATAGACAATTGGAGTTGCATATTCCTGAAAATGCGCTGAATCATGTTTCAGCATTGCTCTCAACTTGGTGGCCGGAAGGTGCTGTGCTCCGGGCAGATGTCCACCACGCGCCGAGCGGATGATCTCCCCCCAGTATTCGTTTTCACTGCGGCCATCCAGCAGATCCTGCGGGGTTTTACCCTTGAGCAGTGTCGCCATCTCGTTCCGCAAAATGATCAATTCGTCACGGATGGGCGTATGATGTACCGCCAGACGGGTTTTGTTCCTAATCAGGCCCGGAGTTTGGTTCTTTGTTTTATCAATTTCCTTCTGGATTGGGTTGGCCAGGATGGTTACCTTTTGCTGTCCTGCCAGAAACAGAATCCCCGCAACGAAATCCCGCTCGACTGGTGATGTCCCAGCGACAACCACATTCTCACTTCCTGAAAGCCCAACAGTCCCAAGCAGCCATTTCAGATCGGGAAAGTTGACCAAACGACCATGCGGACCGAAAAAATCCGAGACCGGTATACAGCGCGCCCCGGGTAGGTTCTGCTTGCCGCAAAACTCTTGCGGGCGTACATCCAGCAGGATAGCGCCCTCGGCAAGAGGGAAGTCTACACTATCGGCATAACTGAATGTCGAGGAAGCGTTTCCCTTGTTCCAGGTTACAAAAAAAAAGGCCAGCAGGCACATGATCAACTTCGTTTTCCGCATGCATCAGCAACCCTGAAAATGCGTTTCCCGTTGCTCTGTTTCCGGATCCTGTTCTTCCGGAGGATTTTCCAGATAATAGTCAACCAACTCCAACACCGATACGATACCAAAGTCTCCCAAATCCATATCCGGCATATTTTCCGCATCCTTGGGAACCTGTGCCGCTTCTATGGTTTCCCTGGAAATGGATGCCACCGGAAAAGCAACCGCCGCCAACCCCAGGCAAACCAGCAGGCTGCCAAAGCAAAAAATCAGACTCGCCCGGTCCATAGTCTTTTATCCTTCAACTTGTCCTCTGAACCAGTCAAACAACCGAGGGGGTGAATGCAAAATCAAAAAGAATCCTTCAGGAAAAACAAATACATTCCTCCCATTGCCACAAAAAACATTATGAAATGAACAATGATTTCAAAATCTAGAAACATGGATCATTCTCCTTTGTAGTGACTCACCAGGGTCTCGAGCCGTATTCCTTTGCCGGTAACCGGGTTCAGCACCAAAGGGGTGAAATGAGGAACACCGGCCCGGGAAACAAACATGCTTGGCGGCGGGAACAGGTAAACATAAAACAACGTTCCGGCGCTCAAGAAACAAACGACGGCAACAAACAGCCTGGTCCAAAGTAATCTTTGCATGATCTGCTTCTGATTTTGTTTCAGTCTTTCCGGATATAGATTTTCCAGCAGTGCTTATCAGTCACAGTTTCCAAATGAGTCGCATCAAGTTCCGGACACATGGGCGGGACCGCTTCCATGGAGGAAGGATTGTCAACCATGACTTCCACCACATCGTTCATCCGGGCCCTGCTGATGGCTTTTTTCGTCATCAACTGTGGACGCGGGCAGGAATCCCCAATGCAATCAACTTGCTGGCTGAGTTTGTACAAATTCCCGTCACTCAAAGTGACTTCAGCCATCTGTGCTGCGGATGTATTTTCTTTTTTTGTCTTACGTGAAAATAGTCCCATATCATTATTTTCAGCTTGTTGTGGCAGACAGGTTTCAGTTTTTTTCATACCGCAGCCGAGCTGCCTTGTGTTCCGCGGCCGCCAGATCGTGTTTCAACTGCTGTGCATTTTCTTTTCGCACAATTACGCGGTAGATAAAACCCAGCAGCAGCATCTGGATCATTCCAAATACAATTGCGGGGATGCCCAGTTTCTCCTGCAGAGTGCGGGCGTTGACAAAACCAAACTGGAGTGCTTCCAAATTCGGTTCTCCGGTCATGCTTGATGCCGCGGGAGGCCAGTAATTTGCTGACCAAATCAACGAAAAAAGAAACATCCCAATGAACGTGAACAGGAGCGCCCACATGGCCCCGACATTGCCTTCTCCAGCCTTGACCCAAGTTGAAACTGTACAAGCGCCCGCGAGCACCATGCCGATGCCGAACAAAAATAAACCCACCACCTGGTTCAAGCCCACATCAAAATGCATCGGATGCCCTTCTCCAAAGGTGAGGAAGAGGGTGAAACCAAGCGTCAGAATAATCATTGCCGCAAGCATGGGCTTGGTATTGCGGTAAGTTTTGAACAGCATTGCATCACGAAGCGCCGCGGTGTTGCAGAACCTTGAACGCTGCACCAGCAAACCGACAAAGGTCCCGAAAACAAATGCGATCAGACATTCACCGACAACAGACATGTTTCATGCTTCCAGTACTTGTTTATAAATCCACGAACCGACCCAGGCGCCTGCCAGGATTCCGGAGACGGCAAGATAACCCCCAAGGTTCATTTGAGGAGTGAGTCCGAAAAAGGTGCTTACATTACACACAAACGCCAGGCGGATGCCAATGCCCATCAGCAGTCCGCCTACTGTAATCATCGCCCACTCGCTGAGCCTCCTTGGAAAACGCAGATAAAACTCCTTGCTCAATACCGCGCCCAGAATGGCTCCGGAGAACATCCCCAGGCTGATGTATATCTTCCAGTAACCCGCATCAGGAACAAAAACCAGGTTCCAAAAGGGAATCCGGGAAAGCTTATCTCCCAAAAACAATTCCGCCACTAATCCTGTGATCATAGTCTCTCCTCCTCCTACTGTCCATGCTCCAACGAGGAGGAACAGGAATATGTCAAGCACTGCGATCATGGACAATGCAAGCACCGGATCCAGTGTTTTTTTGAAAAAATCCATCGTGTTTTTGTTTAACTCAATTAATTTTAGACGGGAATTCAAGTTGGGACAAGGACGAGTATCTGGAACGCATTATTGTATTTTCTTCATACCCTGATTTCAACCTCAAATTAAACGCTTGGTAAAATCCTCGGTTGCGGATTTTATATTCCAGGCCACAGGATTTTCCTCACTTGTTGGGAGATTCTCAGCGGCCCCTAATATTCCTCATCACTGAGGAGCTAGGGATTGGATCAAGATGCAGTCAGACGGATTTCTGTCCGGTCCGGTTAATATTCAGGTGGGATGGCAGCGGAGGAAGTGAGGATGATTACATTTCTATGATCGCTTTTTCTGTTTCCTCGTTCCAGGTTGCAAACACGTAGTATGCGCCAAAAAAAAGGACAAGTACTGTCACTGCCCCTAAATAGGTCAAATAATCCGGTAAATAGAGAGGCCGGCCCATCAAACTGCTGAGAAATTCTGATGAATTGATCAGGCTTTTAAAAAGCGAGTTTGACAAGCTCAAAAAGAAAACCGCCAACATCAATTTTACCTGACCTTCCCCCGCCCGCCAGACAGAACCGCTGCCACAGCCTCCGGAGAGAAGCATGCCGAAACCAAAAATAAATCCTCCCACCAGGCTGCCGAACCAGAAAGTACTGGTGATATAAACAGACTCGTCTCGCAATCCGGTCCACTTCAGCACCGCGAACCCGATGACGCTGATAAGTACACTCAGAGAAACCGCGCGGACGCCCCCCCCTTCTCCGGTCATGAAGGGATCCCGGAATGCGCGCACGAAGCAGAAACGCGATCTCTGCAGTATCATCCCGAAAGCCACCCCGAACAAAAGCAGTCCACCGATTCGGGTCAGGGCGTATGATTTGTAAATCCACGATGCTCCAAAAGCAGCCAGCAATACCAGCAGTCCCAGGTAGGGTGAGATTCGCCGCCAGTCGAAATCATCATCTCTTTCCGGCACTTCAGCTGCTGATCCGGAATGACCTGAAGGGAGGTGTTCCAGTTCCCAATAGAGGTATTTTAATCCCAGCACCGCGCCGGCAATGAGCCCGAACATCATCATGATGCCTCCCAGGGACAGGGCGCTGACAGCGGAGTAGAACCCTCCCACATTGCATCCGCCTGCCATGGCCGCGCCTATGCCCATCAGGCTGCCGCCCACGATTCCTTTCACCAGTTCCAGCGGAGGCGCCATGCGAAACGCAAACTGCCGGGCCATCAAGGCCGCGCCAAATGCGCCCCACAGCAGTCCCAGGGAGAGAATCGAACTTGTTGAAAGCAGGGGGGAAAAGGGTGTTTTTTCGTATGCGCCGACAAGGTGAAACAGCCAGTCTCCCCAGTTTCTCAAGCCTCCCGCGACACCCCAAGGTCTTGCCCAGGCAAAAGTGAGGATGCTCATGATGCCGATGAGCAGTCCGCCGGTCATGATTGACCACTGCTCCTCGAAAACATGCCGGTAACCGCGGTTCAGTATATTCCAGAGTGCCGAATCCCTTTCTTCTTCAGACATATTCTACATGCATTACGGGTTAGCAGCCTTCTTCCTCTTCCTCTTCTTCCTGCTCATCTTCCGCGGTGAAAACCTGTGATGCGGATGGCGCCTGCAGGGCCTGGATCGGTGCAGCCGAAGGAGCGATTTCCTGTGACGCCGCTGAGGAAAACCCCGGTGCAATGAGGCCGGTGTTATTTTCCACCTTTTCGGCAAGTGCATAGATTACTGCCAGGTCATAGTTTTTCCATGAAACCTGCGAAGTCGGGTCTACCATGATTGCCTGGCGGAAATATTCCTTCGCATCCTGGTATTTTCCGCGCATGTAGGCTTCCCTGCCGAAGCGGTTAAGTTTCGCGCAAAGGGCCCTGCTTTCAGATGATAGTTTTGGCAGAAGTAATGCTGACAACCGATGACTGCGGCGCTCCCGCAAACAATATTCCGGTCATGCCCATGGAAATCCCCAAAAACACGATGGTGTAAAGAGGCAAAAGCAAATGACGTCTCATATATTCTCCTGTTATGAAAGTCCAGGTCTCAAGCTTTGGGGAACAAAACTGAACGGTTGATCCTCATCTTCGACTTGAGAATTCTGGACAAGGTTGAAAAATCCGGAACTTTAGAAACAGCATTCCGGGGAAAAGTCGGAGAAACAGGGTGAATAGAACATTTGTTCCAACACAGCCCTTAAGGCTGTCAGGGCAATGGCTTTCATTTTTGCTCAGAAAATGAGGGAATTGGAAGACGATCCGATAATGGTGAAGGGGTTTGGATCGGGTGGAGGCAGGTGTTCGCTGTTGATTTTGCATCAACCGGCAATGACTTTGTTCAGGTAGCAGTTATTTAAAGATTGCCCCGACCTTCATAGATTATTCGAGTGAATACCGCCTTTCGATTTGACAGGTTGACAGTGATTAACTCGAACCCCGCCAGTGTCGACAGGTGAACTTCAGTATTGTGATGCTTGATCGTACCCGTTTCTGGGCGTTACCAAGTAAAAGAGAAAAAATATGTTAGTTAATGATAACTGTCAGTTATGTGCCGGCAACACCCTGCCGAATTACATCATGGTAGTGTCCAGAAACACCAGTACTGCCGCCAGTGCAAGTACGGATGCGGACCAAAGCACAAGATTCAATTCCATTTTCCCCCCTCGATGAAATGCATGATCTATTGAATAAGCTTCGCACATTTCCCCTGCTGCACACAGCATATAGCGTTATCTAATCCATACCATCCGTAAATTTACTTACAACTCCACGGAAAGTAGAAAAATCTGCTGATACTACGCTTTCTACCGGTCTCACCTGCCCTGTAGGTTGGGGAACCGGTAAATTTCTGTTTTTTTATTCCGGCAAGCCCGTTCAGTGCTTTTCAAGCAATCATTACGCCGTATTCAGCAGCGTTTGCAACGGCTATTAAATCATGCACGGTTGCGATATCATAAATCTTGGCTCTGTTCTCCTTAAGTGTTGATTTCCCCTCCTAACGGTACTAAACTGTAA
>CAYFLK010000089.1:0-11443 GCA_964344035.1 uncultured Pseudomonadota bacterium | reverse complement strand
TACAGTTTAGTACCGTTAGGAGGGGAAATCAACACTTAAGGAGAACAGAGCCTAAATTAATGACTTTCTGCTGCTTTCTGCAGTTTTCGTTTTCTCTCTTTGCGGCGGAGACCTGTTACGTGTATGTCAAGAAATCAGGCCCCCTGGAATACGAGGATGTCTCTTCGACAGCAATCGCTCTTATCAGTCAGCATGTTGAACCTGTGCAGGCAGTTCCGGACGAGGGAATCAGCAGTAAAGACTGCGCCTATGAAATCAGCGTGGCAACTTCAGGAAACAAGACGATTCTCACTCTTGGAGGAGCAAAAGCAAATTCAATAGGAGATTCAGCGTTATCCGGGGTCGATGGGTTGACTCAGGCGTTACTCGTTGCCATCTACCGGACCCTGGATCAAGCCAGCCTCGAACACGAGCAGCAAAAGATGGAAATCTGCAACCGCTACGGACGGTACCTGGAACAAGAGTGTTCGAACCTTGCCGAATCTCAAATGAAGGGAAAGCTTCCTCGGCAGCAGGGAGCTTTCCAGCAGGCGCCAACTCCCCCGGGTATGCAGGGGCAGTTCCAGCAGGGAAAACGACCTCCCGGACAACAAGGGCAATTCCAACAAGGGCAATTCCAACAAGGGCAATTCCAACAAGGGCAGTTTCAGCAAGGGCGAAGACCACCGGGACAGCAGGGGCAGTTCAAGCCCTGTACAAACCAGTAAGGTTCTTTCCAGCAGGGGCAAAACCAGCCCTGCCTCCCATCCAGGACATTTCAGCAGGGACCGCCACAGCCAAAACGGAATTAATAGGGAGGTCTGAAGGAGAATCCTCTCTTGTTCAGGATGATTCAGAAATTAACCTGATTCCATCACGGTTTGCTTCAGAACACTGAAGACCGGCAGACCGTAAACCGCCTAGGTTTTCAGGCAGATTCTGCATTATCCGGACAGCCTGTATAGCCGCCCCGACCTCCCTTCATAATTCAATCACCGCGCTCGGCTGAACAAGGCGCCATTTCCTCAAATGCGTTGGGCTCCGCTTTATTTTCCTTTCCCCTTGCAAACTATTTTGTCATTATGATTGTCACATTATATCATGATTTTATCTTATCTTTTGCAACATGTGCCGCGGATGACGGACCCGCTCTATGAGGTGATCATTATCGGGGGAGGTCCCGCGGGTTTGTTTGCCGGAATTGTCTGCGCGCGCAACGGTCTGCGGACTTTACTGCTGGAAAAACAAAGTTATCCTATTGATAAACCATGCGGAGAAGGGATCATGCCTGCCGGAGTGGAACACCTTCGAAAGCTAGGAGCAGCAACGTTTATTGAAGCAGGACAGCACCGGCTTTTTTCCGGCATCAGATACATTTCCTGTTCCGGGTACAGAGCTGAAGCACGATTCGCGGAAGGACCGGGATGGGGCATAGAGCGGGTCGTCTTTTCCTCGGCTTTGTATGAACGTGCCCGGGTACTGCCCAATCTTGAAATCCGTGAGGGAGTTCAACCGGAATCTGACACGAGCGGAACCTCGGAAGTTCGTCTGGGAAAACAGGTCCTGCGCCCACATCTTTTGATAGGGGCCGACGGTCTGCGTTCGCGCATTCGCAGGCTGGGGGGATTGGAAGGCCCCAGCTCTAAACTTCGCCGCTGGGGGGTACGCCAACATTTTCACTGCCCTCCCTGGAGCGATTTTGTCGAAATTTATTGGGGCCCTGGACTGGAAGCCTATGTGACCCCGGTTTCAGGTTCTGGCGTAAACGTGAATTTTCTGTGGGACGCAAAACGATTCAAACCCCGGCAGGGCGGGACTAAACTTGTTTCGTCGCTGCTCAGTGAATTCCCCGAACTGCACCAACGACTAAATAAAGCTGAAACCTGGGACAAGGCACTGGCAGTGGGACCCCTGCACCGTTTGACGCTGGGAGTGGCAAAATACAAGTTCCTGCTGATTGGCGATGCGGCGGGTTTTTTCGATCCAATCACCGGCGAAGGCATCAGTCTTGCCGCAAAACAGGCGCTCCTGCTGGAACAGCTGGTAGTGCCGGCCCTGAAAAGGACCCCGACATCGCTGGGAGACTCGCTGGCTCAATATGCTCGTGCGTGCCGCGGGATTTACCGTCCTTACATAGCAATGACCCGTGTAGTTCTCTTGCTGCGACTACGGCCGGCGTTGACTGATCGCGTGATACAACTGCTGCACATTTTCCCGGGTATGTTTCAACGCTTGCTGTCAGTCAATATGCGGAACTGACCCGGAAAAAGAGGCACATTGCCGGAACATAATGCAAATCAACGGGTGGTGGTGACGGGACGGGGGGTTGTTTCCCCCATCGGAAGCACGGTGAAGTCCTTCTGGGAGGGGCTGCGTGAAGGTAGATCGGGTGTGCGTCTCATCACGGAGTTTGATCCTACCGGGGCAGCCTGTAAAATTGCAGGAACAATCCCGGATTTTGACCCGGATTGCTATTTCAGCCGGCGTGAAAAAAAAAGTTACGAGCGTTTCACCCAGCTTGGCGTCGCGGCTGCCTTGCAGGCGGCGGAAGAAGCCGGCCTTCCCGGGTGGCAGGGAAGTTTCGCGGAAATCGGTGTGATCATGGGAACCGGCGTGGGCGGCATAACCTCATACGCACAAGCTTACGATGCGTTGTTTGGTGGGCCGGAAGAAAAGCCGATTAATGCATACACTATCCTGCGGATCATGAACAGCGCGGTTTCTTCCGCCATCGCTATCCGCCTCGGAATTCGCGGACCGAATTTCACCCTGAACACCGCCTGTTCCGCCGGTGGAAACGCCATCGGTCAGGCTTTGCGCTGGATACAGCAAAGCCGGCTGAAAGCAGTTATCTGCGGAGCCGCGGAAGCTCCAATAACATACGGACTGCTGCGTGCCTGGGAAGCGCTAGGAGTGCTGTGCCGCGGACACAACGATATCCCGGAAACCGCCTGCCGTCCGTTTGACCAGCGCCGGAGCGGTTTCGTGCTCGCGGAGGGAGCGGCGGTGCTGGTGCTTGAATCGCTGGAATCGGCGGAACTGCGTGATGCCCCGGTTTACGGAGAAATATCCGGGTTCGGGTCAAACTGTGATGCATACAGCCTCACCAATCCGGACGAAGACAGTGTGGCGGAAGCAATGCGCCTGGCCCTGCATGACGCCGGCACGCCCGCAGAAGCAATTGATTATATCAACGCCCATGGCACCGGGACCCGACTGAACGATCCGCTCGAATGCCGGGCCATTCACCGGGTGTTCGGAAAACGTTCTGCCAGGCTGCCGGTCAGTTCATGCAAATCACAGTTCGGTCACGCTATGGGCGCGTCTTCGGCCTTGGAAGCGCTGGCGGTTCTGCTGGCGGTGCAGCACGATTGCGCTCCGCCCACGCTGAACTGCGACAACCTCGATCCGCAGTGCATAATTGACCCGGTTCCGTTTCATTCCAGGAAAATCGCCATTGAAACGGCGCTTTCCAATTCCTTTGCCTTCGGCGGAAGCAATGCCGTGTTGGTGGTGCAAAAATGGAATCCCTGACCCGCACCAAGATTGAAGCCGCCTGCTTGGAGACCATTGCCAGAGAAATGGACCTTCAGGTTGGCGAACTGAATGTTGAGCTGAATCTGCGGGACGATCTGGATGTTGTCTCACTGGATGCAATGAATATCATCATGTCATTGGAAGACCGGTTCAATGTAGAGGTGGACATTGAATCGGTTTTGGAAATGCAGAAAGTCTCAGATATTGTTGACCACTTGGAAAAACGATTGATTTCCTGAGGCATCCACTATATTCCTGCCTTGAAAAAAAACGTCATTAAACTTACATAACAAATGCCCAGGATCATTGCAGCGGCAAAGGCGTTCCCACCGCATTATCATTCCCAGGAAGAAATGAGTTCCGCATTGCGGGCAGCGTGGACCGGGAAAGGCATGGATGCCGCGGTCTTTGACCGCTTGCAAAAGGCTGTCACCGTAGAAGGACGTTACCTGGCTCTGCCCATGTCCGGATACTATGATCTCCATGGTTTCGCGGACAGCAACCGGGCATGGCTGAAGGTAGCGCTGGAACTTGGTGAACGGGTGATTTCCGATTTGCTGGAACAGGCGGACCTGAATCCGGAAGATGTTGGAATGCTGATGAGCACTACCGTAACAGGGATTTCAGTGCCCTCGCTTGAAGCGCGGCTGATGAACCGAATTGCTTTTGCGCCGCACCTGAAACGCGTTCCCCTCTTCGGGTTGGGTTGTCTAGCAGGCACCGCCGGCATAGCGCGTGCTGCGGATTATCTGCTGGGGCATCCCCATGAAACCGCCATCCTGCTTTCCATCGAATTGTGTTCACTGACTTTGCAGCGTGATGACCTTTCGATCGCAAACATCATCTCAAGCGGGCTTTTCGGCGACGGCGCCGCGGCGGTGCTGCTTGCCGGGGATCAGCATCCACTGGTTAGCGACAAACCTCAGATTGAGGATTGTAAATTATCTTCCCACCAAAAATCTTCCAATCAGAAAACACACCCCAGGGTCCTGGCCAGCCGTTCGGTTTTCTTTCCGGATTCGGAGGAAGTGATGGGCTGGGACGTCACGGACCACGGTTTGAAAATAGTACTCAGTCCGGGAGTGCCCGGTTACGCCGCGCAACTGCGACCGCATGTGGAAGAATTCCTCGCAGATCACGGAATGACGATCACGGACATCACCACCTGGCTCATGCATCCCGGGGGACCAAAAGTGATTGACGCAGTCGAATCCGAACTTGGTTTGCTTCCGCATACATTGGACGGAACCAGAAAAAATCTCCGGGAAGTGGGAAACCTGTCTTCAACATCCGTGCTGATATTGCTCGAAGAATGCTTGAGAGGCCCGGCCCCGGACACGGGGTCACACGGAATGATGCTTTCGATGGGTCCGGCATTTTCCGCTGAACTGGTTCTGCTGCAATGGTGAGCCTGTGGGGATTCACTGGATTGACGGCATTGCTGGCACTGCAGCGCCTGTGGGAACTGCGCAGGAGCCGCCACAACGAAATGATGATGGAGGCGCAGGGGGGGGTTGAGTTTTACCAGCAACATTATCGGCTGATGATCGCGCTGCATGGTTCGTGGTTTGCGGCCATGCTGGCAGAAGCATGGTTTTTCCGGACACCGCCTCCAGTGTGGCTGGTGATAGCCGCATTTTCCGGATTGGCAGCAGGGCTGACCTTGCGTTATTTGGCAATCCAGGCCCTTGGTGTGCGCTGGTCCACACGCATTTATGTTGTCCCGGATGCTCCGCTCATTCAGCACGGCATATACCGTTTCATGCGGCATCCGAATTATCTGGGGGTGATCCTGGAAATCGCCTGCGTTCCGTTGCTTCACGCGGCTTACGGCACGGCCTTTTTCTGGTCGCTCGCCAATCTTGCGCTCCTTCGACACCGCATTCGTCTGGAGGAAAAAGCGTTAATGAATGGAGGTGATTCGTAATGCGCGCGATGATGCTCCAGCATCCCGGGTCAATTGAGAAAGACCGGCTTTATGCTTCTTCCCTCGAGTGCGCTCATCCGGCTCCGGATGAGGTGCTGATAAAGGTAAGTGTCTGCGGGATCTGCCGTACGGACCTCCACATCATTGAAGGAGAGCTCGACCTGCCGGCTCTCCCGCTTGTGCCCGGACACCAGGTTGTAGGAGTGATTGAGGAAACCGGAAACAGGATCACCGGGCACAAGATCGGCGATCGTGTGGGTCTGCCCTGGATGAACTCCACCTGCGGCACATGCGATTATTGCACAGATTCACGTGAAAACCTTTGCGAATGCGCACGATTCACCGGTCTCCATTGCCAAGGAGGCTACGCGGAATACGTAACCGCCCCCGGGCAGTTTGTCTATCCCCTGCCTTCAGGCATTTCTGACAAACAGGCGGCCCCTCTGCTCTGCGCCGGGGTGATCGGTTACCGCACTTTAATACTAAGTGGAACAAAGCCCGGCGGGAAACTGGGAATGTACGGATACGGCGCCTCGGCGCACGTCACCCTCCAGGTCGCTCGGCACATGGGTTGCGAGGTTTTTGTATTCACGAGAAGTGATAAGCATCGGAGACATGCATGTGAATTGGGCGCCGTCTGGGCGGGCACTGCCTTGGATGACCCAGGTATGGAGCTTGACGCCGCCATAGTCTTCGCCCCTGCCGGTCAGTTGCTGGTGGAAGCGCTGAAAAAAGTTCGTAAAGGCGGAACAGTGGTCTCAGCAGGGATACACATGACTGATATCCCGTCGTTCCCGTACAAACTGCTTTATGGAGAACGTACCGTAACCAGCGCAGCCAATGCCACTTATGAAGATGGCGCGGAACTGCTGAAACTGGCAAAAGAAATTCCGATCCGCACAGAGGTCACAACCTACAGCTTGAAAAATGCTAACGAAGCGCTGCGGGACCTGAAGGCGAGCCGCTTCAACGGGGCGGCGGTACTTGTGGTCGGTGAGTGACCATGCTTCGGCTGACAGAGGTCAACCTTTGCCACGCCAGGGGACAAGCTTGGTTTCCAGCCAGCGCATTGCTATTTCAATAGCGAAGCCGATGATACCGATGATGATAATGCCAAGCACGACAAGGTCGGACGAAAGGAAATTCGACGCGGCCATGATCATGAAACCGATGCCGACGTTCGCCGCCACCAGTTCCGCGGCAATTACCGTTGCCCAACATACACCCATTGCGGTGCGGATGCCGGTGAAAATCTCCGGCAGTGCATTGGGTAGGACCACGTAACGCAACACCTGCCATTTCGTGGCGCCAAGGGAATACGCAGCATGAACCTTTGAGATACGCACGCTGGAAACTCCGGAACGCGCGGCAATGGTCATGATGAAAACGGCGGTTAAAAAAAGCAGAATGATCTTCGCTTTCTCGCCGATTCCGAACCAAAGCACCACCAGCGGGATCAGGGCCAGCGGTGGGATGGGGCGCATAAACTCTACTATCGGATCGAAAAGCCCGCGTGAAACCGTCGACAGTCCCATCGAAAACCCGAGAGGGATTCCTATCAAGCAGCCGAAAAAAACTCCGCTGATGACGCGGAACACGCTGTATCCGATGTGCTGCCAGAGAGTGAAATAGCGGTAACCTTCGGTTGCGGTGGTCACCAATTGCCCGCCAACGGCATCCGGTGCGGGCCAGAAGATCGGGTCGGTCCATTCGAACACACCGGAAAGAGTCCACAGTACTGCGAGCAAAAGCAGCGTCAGAATGCTCCACAGGCGCCCGCCGGTCACCGTTGACGCATCGCCGAAGCGAACCGTCTTCTGTTTCTGAAAGCTTGTTTCCGCCAGCCCCAGCCAGAGTTTGAGACGGGACGGGGTTCTGTTTTCGGTTGTCATTTCACACCTTCTATTACTGCTGTGATTCCTGACGTCCCATGATCTCTTCTTCCATTTCCCAGATCATGGACAGCACTTCTTCCCGTTTTTCGATAAACTCGGGGGAAGCCTTGATGTCCCGGGGGTCCTCCTTCAGACCTCTTTCCGCGAAGGGAAGGTGGTATTCCTTTATAATGCGTCCAGGGCGAGGAGCCATAACAATCAGGCGCTCGCCGATCAACAATGCCTCCTCCACGCTGTGGGTGATGAGGATGATGGTTTTACCTGTTTCTTTCCAAAGCCTGAGAATCAGCCCCTGCATCTTTTCACGGGTCAATGCGTCGAGCGCCCCGAGCGGTTCATCCATGAGGATGAGCTGAGGATCATTTGCCAGGCACCGGGCCAGCGCAACGCGCTGCTGCATCCCCCCGGAAAGTTCATAAACCGCCTTCTCACCGAATCCATGCAGCCCAACCGTCTCCAGGAGTCCGTTGACCACTTGGTTAGTTTCCTCTTTCGTCGCGCCTTTCATGTCCAGGCCGAAAGCGATGTTTTTTGCCACCGTCAACCATTCGAACAGGGCTCCCTGCTGGAATACCATTCCCCGTTCCGGTCCCGGTCCCAATATCGGCATCTCGTCGAGCATCACATTGCCTTCGGTGGGCGCCAGAAACCCTGCAACGATGTTCAGCAATGTTGTCTTGCCGCAGCCGGACGGCCCGATCACAGCGAGTATTTCTCCCGACGCAAGAGGGAAGGAGACGTCTTTGAGAGCTTGCACCCCGCCCCCTCCGGAGAGTGCGTAACGCATGGATACACCGCTTACTGTGAGTTCGGCCATTCAAAAACCATCACATAAAAAGAGAATTACGCACGGCCCTGCACACATCACAAAAAAGATTTGTAAAAACAGCAAGGAATTCCCGGCTGTCTTATGCTAAGGCCGTGCCTTAAGAAATATTACTTCACATTCCGCAGAAAGCTGCCGTCAATGTAAGGACTGTAATCGTCAAGCGCGCTGGGGATCACCCCCTGCTTGACGAAAAAATCAGCCGCACCCTTGCAGAAAGACTGCACGGTGCCGCCAAACCAGGCTTCAGACAACTGCTCTTCCTTGGAGGGGAAGCTGAATTTATCCAGGAACGCATTGGAGTCCGCCAGCTTCATCCCGGCAGCCTTGGCGATAATCGGCTGCGCGGAAGCTGCATCCGTCTTGTAGGCGCGATTGGCGTCTTCAGTGACCTGCAGGAATTTGGTGACGAGGTCGTGATGATTCTCAGCGAAGTCCTTAGTAGTGGAGATCACGTCAAATGTAAGCAGACCGAATCCTTCCTGTTCGGCTCCGGTCATCAACACCTGACCCACCTCTTTCATCCGCGTCAACGGGCCGCCGAACGCGCACGCCATGTCCACTCTGTGTTTCAACAGTGCTGCCGCTCCCGGGGCGCCGTCCATCTTCACGATGTTCACCTTGCTGACGTCGACACCCAGGTAATCCAGGGTGCGCAACAGCTTGTAGTGAGTGACATTGCCGATGGGCGTAGCAATTGTTTTGCCGGCTAGTGTATGGTGCGCGTTGTACTTTGAAACACCGGCATCCTTGTGCACCACGCAGTTGTCATTTTCAGAATATGAGACCGCAACCCCGACGAGCTGCAGCGGCACCCCCGCGCTGACCGCTACCACATACGGGATCAGGCCCTGCGAGTAGGCGATTTGCACGTCCCCGGCCTTCATGGCGCGGGTCATTTCATTGCCGTTGGGGAAGGCAACCCAGTTCACCTGCACGCCCATCGCCTCATCGTATATCTTCTCCACCTGGGCCACCTGGTTCGCGGTGGGCCATTCGAGAAAATAGGCTACGGTGATTTCTTCAGGTGTTGCGGCAAAGCTCGCGGTAGAAAAAACCGCTGCCAGGCCGACCAGGATCGCCCTGACCCATAATACTGTTTTCTTTTTCATTTTACCTCTTCTGCTTGAGGATTAATGGAAAAACGGCCACATAGGAAGCGCGGCCGCATCTGAAAAACGGCCTGGAGTTTTCCCCAACACACCACTCAGGTACTCCCGCTTGCCGTCTCTCATCAGTCTCCGGGATGCTCCGCCCTTTGTCCGGTGTAGAAGGAAAAAACTCCTCCCCACACAAGTTGAACGAACCCGAAGATAATCAATCAATGAGACTGTGAGTCTCATTAGTAGAGATACCCATGAATTTGTCAAGAAAAAAAACTCAAGGTTTGAAAGAATCAAGTGTTTTTTTATTGACCGGCCGGGAAAGTCTCGTATCGCAGGACAAATACAGACAGAAAGTTCAGGGGAGAAGGCGATTCGTAGTTTAAGCAAATCCTTTTGAAACAAGACCATGTGTTCTTTTGATTTGCCTATTGAAGCAGGCTTTAACTTAATGCAAACTCAACCGCGACAGATAACCTCACTTTTTTCTGGCATCTTAATTAAGATATATGAATAATGTCACACTTTCCCAAACCGGAAACAGCAAAGAAAATCAACATGGACCTGCGCACGCAAATTCTGGCGCCGCACAAAAACGAAGCGGAGCATTTCTCTACCAAGCCTACCACTGCCTGGGCGGAAGTAGATGAAAAAGGGCGGTTGATTTTGCCTCCCGAAACAGTCGATCATTTTGGGTTGAAACCGGGAGTAAAAGTCCGCATGGATTCCGGAGAGAACTTTTTCCGCATGCACCGTCCGGTGACGCATCTCACCAAAGTTTATGTTGAACCCACTGTTGCCTGCAACCTGGACTGCATCACCTGCTTTCGCAATGAGTGGGAACAGCCTATCGGCCGCATGAGCGGGGAGACTTTTGCGGAAATTATCAAAGGGTTGAAAGAACTCGACCCGATTCCCAGCGTTTATTTCGGCGGCATCGGTGAGCCGCTTTTTCATCCCGACACCATTGACTGGATTGGCAAAGCAAAATCGCTGGGGGTCAAGGTTGAACTGATCACGAACGGCACGATCCTCACAGAAAAGATATCACGGCAGTTGATCGAATCCGGGCTGGATGTGCTTTGGGTTTCAATAGACGGCGCATCTGAAAAGACTTACGCGGACGTGCGCATAGGCGCGGAACTTCCCCGTATTGTAGAAAACCTGAAGCGCTTCGTGAAAATGCGTCCCCCCACACACTTCCCCAAACCGGAAATCGGCATTGCATTTGTTGCGATGAAACGCAACATCGCTGACTTGCCCGAAGTGATCAAACTGGGGAAATCACTGAAAGCCAAGTATTACTCGGTGAGCAACATTCAGCCTGCCACGGCGGACATGCAGGAAGATACGCTTTACACACAGACCATGCACAACATCGCATTCATGCAGGCCCCTCACCTGCCGCGCCTGACACTGCCGAAAATGGATTTTGACCAGGATACGAGTGAAGCGCTGTTTGCGGCATTCAACAGTCAGCTGAACGTCAGTTTTGCGGGAAACAACTGGGGCGGGGCAAGTGACACTTGCAATTACATCGAAAGCGGAACTATGTCCATTGCCTGGAACGGGGACGTCACCCCGTGCTGGCCACTGATGCATACACATACCAGTTATCTGCATGGCAAACCCCGTATATCAAAAAAACACGTCATCGGAAACGTATGCGAGAAGCCGCTGCGGAACCTCTGGCTCGACCCCGGATATATCGCTTATCGGGAACGCCTGCATAATTTCGCCTTCGCTCCCTGCACTTTCTGCGGAGGCTGCGATCTTTCGGAAGGAAACGATGAAGACTGCCTGGGCAACACAGTTTTTCCTGTTTGCGGCGGTTGCCTCTGGGCGCAGGGCATCATTCAATGTCCCTGACCTGTTTTTCAAAGTCCCGGTTTGCTTCACTGCCGAATGGGCATTGATACAAATTCATGTCCGGGGCTTTTGGTGCGAGCAGATTCGGGGATTTGGGCAGACACACAGGTCTGCCCCTACCTCAAATTCCCCTCACCCCAACCCTCTCCCCGTGGGAAATGGGGAACGCTTGCGGTAGGTGAGGGACGAAATAGCAAGGTGTACCAAAGTGATTCCGAATCACTGTAACTGAAAATTCAACTTTATGGCAACTTAGGCCGAAGTTCCTTAAGTCTGCCCCCCTAAAATAGGTTTAACGCACTGATTT
>CAYFLK010000088.1:0-11518 GCA_964344035.1 uncultured Pseudomonadota bacterium | reverse complement strand
ACAGTTTAGTACCGTTAGGAGGGGAAATCAACACTTAAGGAGAACAGAGCCTTATCAAAAGGCAGCTTCCCTGACCCGGTCATTGCACCCAGCAGGACCGCGTTGATCACGCTCCCGCATTCCTTGGCAAGCATGCGGAAATCCCTGAGGATTGTGTGCTGAGCCAGCTCCTGCGCGGCATTGATTATGAGGTCTGCTTCGTAGCGGCCATCTGCGCTTACCGTTTTTTCTGATACCGCGTAAATCCTGTGTGTGGAGGCAATCAGCGTGGTCCGCTCCGGAGATACAAATCCGTTTTGCACCGCCCTGCCGGCCTCTACAAGTTCCGAAGCAACCATCATGTCGATCTCTCCCGGGGCGGGTGTGAGTGCCAACACCGGTTCTTTGCCTGCAAGTTCAGAGTGCGGGACCGGATAGATTTCGATATAGTAAGTGGTTGCACCGGTGCGTTGAGCAACCCCGGGGACAGAGGTGCTTTGTACTGGAAAACCAGCCGCCGTCGCCGCATTCACAAGCCAGGCCGAGAGCACACCCCCGCCCTCTCCTCCGATGGCGGCAATCAGGATGCTGATGGGGCGGGTGGATTCCAGGGTCATGCGGCAGAATTTGCGGATTCCAGGCTGAGTGCGTGGATCACCCCTTGCCGAAACCGGGCTTTGAAAATGTCCCAGCGCAAGGGATTGCGGATTACCTCGACCCGGTAAAACGAGGGGCACAGCACAGCCGCATGTGCCGCTTCACCGCAGAGACCGCAGCCGACGCAGTTGCTGTCCACGTGCGCCACTGGGTCCCGTTTGAGCAGGTCGGTGCCGGGCCTGATTGTGAGCGATGGACATGCGGAGATACGGATGCAGGAATGGTCTCCGGTGCAGGTTTCCGGATCGACGCCGTAACGGGTGCGCACCACCCGCTTGCCTTCATGCAGTTTTTGTCGTTCCAGCGGTTGTTGGCGTCGCTGCACCGCCAGCATACATTCGCTCTCGGCGATGATCACTTTCAGTCCCTTCGCCTTAGTGGTCAACGCTTCACTCAAGGTCTTGGCCATGAGGCCGACCATATAGATGTTTACCGTGCGCTGCCATTTCACCCCGACTCCTTTGAGGGCCCGGGTAATTTCCATTCCCGTGGGCTGATGTTTCGCGTTGGTCCCGGTCGAAGGTATGTATTGGGCCCCTGTAGCGGAGGTGTAACCGTTGTTCATGATCACCAGCACCCCGTCAGCCCTGTTGAATAACGAACTCACCACTCCGGAAGTGAGGCCGTTGTGCCAGAAACTTCCATCGCCCATAATAGAAACAACGCGCTTGTTCCCGAAGGCCGGAGCCACTGCGGAAAAACTCGCCAGGCCTAAACCGTAACCCAGGACTGTATTGCCGATGTTGAAGGGGGGCAGGGTCGAAAAGGTATGGCAGCCGATGTCCGCTGAAACATGCATCGGGCCGGTCTTTTTTTCCAACAGCTTCATCGCGGTGAAAAAAGGGCGTTCCGGGCATCCCACGCAAAATCCCGGCGGACGGACCGGTACCGGTTTTTTGAGCAGCTCACCGGCTTTTTCCTTTAGCGCTTTGATCTGTTTCAGCGGGCGCCTCAGTTTTGTCTTCTCACGCGATGCCAGTGCCGTCTTTTCGATAAAACCGGTCAGGCCTTTCAGCACAACTTCGGCAGTGTTTTCGCCTGCCATGGGCAGAAAGTCCTTGCCGTGTATTTTGGTGTCCACTCCTGCCTGACGCAGGATGGCATTTGCAGCCTGTTCAATGAATGCCGGCTGGCTCTCCTCAACCAGCAGCACAGCTTGTTTGTCCCCGCAGAATTCAGTGAACTCTCGCGGTATCAGCGGATAAGTCACGTTTAGGATGTAAAGCGGCACCTCGGAATTGCCGAAGCTGTCGGCCAGGCCAAGCCGCTGCAGAGCGCGCACGACCACATTGTACATTCCTCCCTGCAGAATGATGCCCGGTTCATCGTTTCTTCCCGGGACCAGCTCGTTCAGGCCATGTTTGGTTGCAAAGTCCAGGGCGGCCGGAAGACGCGCCTCGATTTTATGCTTTTCCTGTGCATAAGTCGAAGGCGGGAGACAAACCCTCGAGTAGTCGAATTCCGGATTTTCAAGGAGGTTGTTTCTTCAAAAACTGTGAGGGCCGTTGTCTTTACAGGTAAAGCGCCCGTGGACATGGCAGGCACGGATGCGCAGTTCCAGCATTACCGGAGTGCTGCTTGCCTCGGACAACTCGAAACCCCGCTCGACAATCCCCACGATGCAGGGCAGGCTTGGACGGGGGTCGAGCAGCCACATTTGCGATTTCATCGCGAATGCGTGGGTGCGCTCCTGGATGATGCTCGCCCCCTCACCGTAGTCTTCGCCGAGTATGATCAGCGTGCCGCCCTTCACTCCGGCGGATGCGAGGTTGGATAGGGCGTCGGACGCGACATTAGTGCCTACCGTCGATTTCCAGGTGACCGCGCCGCGCAGGGGGTAGTTGATGGAAGCGCCAAGCATCGCAGCGGCGCTTGCTTCGCTGGCGTTTGACTGAAAATGCACACCCAGTTCGTCAAGCAGTTCCCGCGCGTCTGCCAATACATCCATCAGGTGAGAAATCGGAGCACCCTGGTAACCTCCCACATAGGACACCCCGGACTGCAGCAAACCCTTGGCGACGGCCAGGATGCCCTCACCGTGGAAAACCTCCCCCTCTCCCAAGCGCAGTGAGGTGACTTCCTTCCTGAATGATCGTTCCATTGTTTGTTGAGTTTACGTGAATCAAAAACTCCCTCAACGGGTTTTATTCTCCGGCTATGACCGTGCCACTTCCGGGGATGTCGGCTGAACCAGTGGATTTACACATGTCATCCGCAAAGTTTCATATATGTTGTTTGATATAACAATTTGTTGTGGAAAGATAAAGAGTTTAAAAAGACATGCAATTGCTTCCCGGGTTCAATTGCATCCGGTCTGCAAAAACCTCCTGACCCCGAAAAATGAACCGATTCAGTTTCACTTACAAACCTTACAGCCACGCATTTCCCCATGTGTCAGCACAGGGGAAAAAATGCTTGACATACTTTAGTCGTTCAACTAAATTAGTCATCAGGCTAATAAATGAAATTCGTTTGAAGACATACAGTCCAGGGAAATAACCATCAGGCTGAAGAGCAGGAAAGGGAAACACAGTGAAAAAAATAATTCAACGCATAGAAGGCCGTTTTGAAGAACTGGGCAAGTGGATATACACACACCGCTGGAAAGTAATAGTGGCCGCATTGGTTTTTTTTGGCGCCACGGCTTCGCAGGTTCCCAAGATTGAATTTGATACATCCAACGAGGCGTTTCTGGAACCGGACGATCCGGTTTTGACACAGTATGACGCTTTCCGGGATCAGTTTGGACGGGATGAAGTGGTGCTGGTTGCCATCCAACCCCGGGATGTCTTCGAGCGAACTTTCCTTGAGCGCCTCAAAGCTTTCCACGAGGACCTGGAAAACGAGGTGCCGTATCTCGATGAAGTGATCAGCCTTGTCAACGTCACCTCGATCAAAGGTGAAGCCGATGAACTGCTGGTGACGGAACTGCTGGAAGAGTGGCCGGAGGACGAGGCTGAAATAGCGGAGCTGAAAGAAGACGTGCTCTCCAACAAGTTCTACAGGAACCTTCTTGTTTCAGAAGACGGGGCCTTCACCACCGTGGTAATCCGCTCCAATGCGTTTACGGGTGGGGAATTAGTTGGTGATCAGATGGAACTCACAGACGACATGTTCGAGGACGAAGGAGAGGGTGATCCTGTTTCAGGAGCGGGACAACTGCTTCCGGAACGGATCACGGACCAGCAAAACACCGAATTTATGGAGGCGATTGAAAATGTGGTACAGCGCCACACTGGGGCTGAATTCCCGACTTACGTCGCCGGTTCACCGGCGATGACCGGGATGCTCAAAGGTGAAATGATGCGCAACATTCCCCGCTTCACCATGATCGCGCTGGTGTTGATCGCGATTCTGCTGCTGCTGCTCTTCCGCACACCCGTGGGGGTGATTCTGCCTTTGCTGACGGTGGTTATGTCCTTGATTTCAGCCATCGGTTTGATGGCGGTTTCCGGGACCCCTTTCACTGTGATCACGCAAATCCTGCCCTCCTTGCTGCTGGCGGTGGGCGTTGGTTATTCGGTGCACCTGCTGACCATTTATTTTCATCACGTTCACCGCAACGGCGACAAACAAAAGGCGATCGTTTTTGCGCTGGGGCATTCTGGACTGGCGATACTGATGACGAGTGTGACCACGGCAGGCGGTTTAATGTCTTTCGCGCCGGCGCCCCTCGCTCCGGTTTCCGCGCTGGGTATATTCGGCTCGATCGGGGTTTTGCTGGCGGTATTCTACACCCTGCTTTTCGTACCGGCGGTCCTGGCTGTTTTGCCGGTGAGCAAAAAAAGGATCGCGCCCGAAGCGGATCGTTCCGGTTTGGCGGACCGGATTCTGGGTGGTTTCGGTTCTTTTGCCGTGGGCCGTCCCCGGACCGTCATCCTCGGCAGCATACTGCTGGGAGTGGTGGCTGTCGCGGGTATAACCCGGCTGCGGTTTTCGCACGACCCGATCGGATGGCTTCCCAAAGATAATACCATCCGGCAGGCCACCGAAGTGGTTGATGCGAATCTCAAGGGCGCAACCTCGATTGAATTCGTGATTGATTCCGGAAAAAACAACGGCGTGAAAGACCCGGAATTCATGCGCCGCCTGGATGAATTCAATCAGTTTGCAGAACAGTGGGCACCGGCAGCCCCGGAAGAGGATGAAAAACTGCGGGTTGGAAAATCAACTTCTGTTGCCGATACACTGAAGCAAATTCACCAGGCACTGAATGAAAATCAGGCGGCCTTCTATGCCGTGCCGGATGACCGGGAACTGGTTGCGCAGGAACTGATCCTTTTTGAAAACAGCGGTTCAGACGATCTGGGAAATGTCGTCGATTCGCAGTTTACGCAGGCACGCATCACAGTCAAAACATCATGGGCGGACGCCGGTGCTTATGCAGAGATGATCCGGCAACTGGAAAGCAGGGCCAGGGAACTTTTTGCGGATGCCAAGGCATTAGTGGTTACCGGCCTGATACCGCTGATGGCCCGCACAATTGACCTGGTGATGGTGAGCATGGTCATCAGCTACCTGATAGCGGCACTGGTCATTACTCTGATGATGATGCTTCTGCTGACGGACTGGCGCCTGGGACTCTGGAGCATGATTCCGAATTTTCTGCCGATCCTGTTGGGCTTGGGTTTGATGGGCATGCTGGATCTGCCCCTGGATATCGCTTCCATGCTTGTAGGCAGCATCGCCCTCGGACTGGCGGTGGATGACACTGTGCATTTTCTGCACAATTTCCGGCGTTACCACCGGGTTTCAGAAAGTGTTTCCATGGCGGTTTCCAACACGCTTCACACAACCGGCCGGGCAATGCTCTTCACCACCATCGCCTTGTCCGTGGGGTTTTTCGTTTACACTCAAGCAAGTCTCAATAATCTGTTTTCATTCGGACTGATTACCGGGTTTACGATCATCATGGCACTGCTTGCCGATCTGCTGCTGGCCCCGGCAATGATGACGATGATCTTCGGGAAAACGGCTTCCACTTATGAAACAGGATCTTAGGCTTGCAGGCTTTCAGGGCTTGGTTGTGCGAATACTTCAGCCTAAACTCATCATTTAGTAAAGGGAAATGTATCAACTAGTAAAGGGAAATGTATCAACAACTTTTTTGGGAAAAGGAGAACTCATGGCGGCAATAAAACGAACAGTCATAAAACTTGTATTAACGCTTTTTGCGGTCCTGCTGACGGGTGGATGGGCGATACCGGAAACCGCGTTGGCGCTCAGTGCGCGTGAGATCATGGAACGGGTGAACGCCCGAGACACAGGGGACCGCTCGAGTGCGGACATGGAAATGATCCTGATCGACAAGCGCGGGAAAAAACGCATCCGTAAGCTTAAGACATTCAAACGCGAAAAGGGCGAATTCAGCCAGAGCCTGATGTTTTTCCTTTCCCCGGCGGATGTGAAAAACACCGGCTTTCTCACCTTCGATTACGATGAAGCCGGTAAAGATGACGACCAATGGCTCTATCTGCCCGCCCTGCGGAAAACCAAGCGCATTGCCGCGGGCGACAAAAGCGGCAGTTTCATGGGTTCCGATCTTAATTATTCGGACATGACCTCTCCGGACCTGGATGCCTACGAATACACGTTGATGAAGGAGACCGAGGTAAAAGGACACAAAGTGTGGCAGATCAAAGCGGTTCCGAAGAACAGGGATGAAGCGGAAAAAAGCGGGTACAGCAAATCGGTGGTGTTTGTGCGCCAGGACAACTACGTGGTGGTTCGTGGTGTGCGCTGGGTGTACAAGAAGAAACGCAACAAATACCTCGATGTGCGGAAACTGGAGCAGATCGACGGCATCTGGGTTTCCACGGAAATGCACATGACCACCAAGGCCGGCAAAAAAACCCTGCACAAAACAGTCCTGAAACAGAGAAATATCCGTTTTAATCTGCCCGAGGTTGATGAAGACCTGTTCACCATACGCAGGCTGGAGAAAGGAGCATGATGAATGCTGTTCGGAACACTGATCTGCTGAGTGACGAAGTACATGGCCCAAATCGTTCCCACGCTCTGCGTGTGAATACATATGTGGCGCTCCGCGTCATGCACCGGAAGTTCGGCAAAAATCTGACATCAGTGTTGCTGGTTGCCCTAATTTATTTTGTTTTTCAGACTGAATTTACAGGAAGCATCTGGGCGCAGGACGTTTCCGAAGATGCAGCCCTCGAAGACGTACTCTCCGGGTTCGATGATGAAGATTCAGGTGAGTTGGACGAAGACATCCTGTCCGGGTTTGACGAGGAAGTGAAGGAAACCGAAACTGGTGAAGACCCTGTACCCGAAGACGCAGGCGGAAGCTGGAGCAGTGTTTCCGGGGCTGTTGGAATGAACCTCAGCTACAGTTATGCCAAAGAAGCGCCCACGTCAGCATCCGAAGCCGATTGGAGCGGGCTGACCAAACTACGCCCTTATCTCTCCCTAACATGGGATGCGAAGCTGGGAGACAAATGGAAAACCCGGATTTCGGGCAAGGTTTTTCACGATTTTGCCTATCAACTGAAAGACCGTGATACGTTTTCCGAGGAAGTGCTTTCTGAAATGGAACAGGAAACGGAAATGCGGGAGGTGTATTTTGAAGGCCGTCTGACCGACAACCTGGACCTGAAAATCGGCAGCCAGATTGTCGCGTGGGGGACGGCCAACAGCCTGCGCGTGGTGGATGTGCTAAACCCCACCGATAATCGGGAATTCGGGATGACCGACCTGGAAGATATCCGCTTGCCCATCTCCATGACTCGGCTCGATTATTACTTTGGTGATATAAAACTGCAGGCCGTTGCGGTGCATCAAATCAAGTTTAACAAAACCGCGCCCCCGGGCAGTGACTTCAATCCGTCAACTCAAAAAATCGACGAAATTGTTCCGCGGAGCAACAAGGAAAACACCGAATACGGTTTAGCGCTGATCGGGACTTTCAGCGGCTGGGACGCGTCTTTACACTGGGCCCAGATCTATGATGATGCAGCTCATTTTGAAGTTGCCAGTGTCATGATCGTGCCTTTTGTCGGAGCGGTTTCCGTGCTGGAACAGAAACACAGCCGCCTGACCATGACCGGAGCAGCGGTGAGCGTACCTTCCGGCAGCCGGCTCTGGAAAGTGGAAGCCGCACAGCTTCAGGGGCTTGAGTTTTTGTATGTTTCAGATAAAACCTTTTCGCGTTACGACGTGCTGCTGGGCGTCGAGTACTCCGGATGGGACGACACCCAGCTGATTATTGAATCCGGAGTGCAGC
Organism: uncultured Pseudomonadota bacterium; assembly: GCA_964344035.1. Lineage (GTDB taxonomy): Bacteria > SAR324 > SAR324 > SAR324 > NAC60-12 > UBA1014. Next base: position 3,642 of record CAYFLK010000088.1, on the reverse strand, counting down.
ACCTCAATGATTTTGATGCTCGTCTGGAAGCAGATCCGGATTCTCAGTTGGAAGACCGCTTCGCTTCCACGTTGAACTTTCAGCAGGATTATCTGCATCAAACCTTGCACTTGAACCTGGTGGGAATGATGATCGGACGCCGTGGAGAGGACGGAGGCCTGAACCGGGCGTCGCTTGAGTATGACATAATGGACGCGTTTTCCGTCACCGCCGGAGTGATGTTCTATCAAACCGGTGATTCGGCCTATTTCCAGAGCATCAGTGAGAACGACAGGTTCTTTTTCGAAACACGCTATTCCTTCTGAACCGGGTCATGTCAAAAGGGACACGAAAAAAAATCATTGCTGCCGCCCGCAATTGCCTGGTTGAGAAAGGACATATGCGCACTACTGTGAAGGCGATCGCCGCCCATGCGGGAGTGAACCACGGTCTGGTTCATCATTATTTCGGGTCAAAGGAGGGACTGCTCGCCGAACTGGTTGAAGAAGTATCCGACAATGCTATCCGTACGCTTATAGGCGAAGCGGACACCGTGCCTTTGCAGCCCCCCGAAGGTCTACCTGACGGTGTAATAAATAGGATAAGTCCAGATCGTATCGAGACCTTTGTCAGGAAGCAATTGATGCCGCAGATGGTGAACCACAATCGGTTGATCCTTGAAATCCTCGTTTTAGCGGACCAAATGCCTAAGGTGCGGGAAAAAATAAGTAAGGTTTTACACAGTCGTCGACAATTGATCGGCAAACTGTTCGGGACACAGGATCCCAGCCTGTCAACACTGATGGTTGGAGCGATGATGGGGTTGAATCTGCAGTACAAAGTAGATTCCTCCATCGACCTTGGAGGTTCTCTCACCACGCTTTTTAGATTGGTTTCCAGGGAAGTGAAAAGGAATCAAAACGCTGAATTATCCGTGATGAAATGAAGCACTTTATTTTCAGGATTGAACAGGGGTTTGAGAGATTTGGACGCCTGGTTTACGGCAATCCTTGGAAAACCATTGCCTTTGTCCTGCTGCTGTGGGCGGCCATGACCTGGTCTCTCCCCGCACTTGTGGTCGATACCTCAAACGAAGCTTTTTTTGAAAAGGACGATCCGGTGCTGCTCGCCTATGACGATTTTCGCGAGCAGTTCGGACGAGATGAAATCGTGATGGCGACTATCCGTTCAGAGAACGTCTTTGACCAGACGTTTCTTAAAAAGCTGAAGGCTTTTCATGAGGACGTGGAAAACGATACGCCGCATTTGGATGAAGTGATCAGCCTGGTCAATGCCACCTCGATCCGAGGAGAAGAAGAGGAACTGATCATCGAGGAGCTGCTGGAAGACTGGCCGGAAGATGAACGGGCCGTCGCGCGGCTCAAAAAGAGAGTGCTTTCGAACAAAGGTTACCGCAACCTGCTGGTTTCCGAGGATGGGACTCATACCTCCGTGATTATAAGGTCCAATGCCCATTCATCTTCCGATGAAAGTTCAGTGATACTGGAAGATGGTTTTGAGCAGGCATTTGAAACCGGAGATGACGAACCAGGACTATCCGCGGAGGAGGAAATAAAACCAGACCGCCTGACGGTGGAGCAGAACGGGGAATTTGTCTACGGTATTAGAGAAGTCGCCGCACGGCATCGGGGTGATGATTTTCCGGTGGTACTGGGCGGGTCCCCGGTGATGATGGAAGATTTGAAAACGGCGATGATGGGAGACGTTCCAGTGTTTACCGGGATCGGAATCGGGACCATTGGTATGCTTTTACTACTGCTTTTCCGCAACCTATACGGAATTGTGCTTCCCCTGCTGACCGTGGTGCTCTCCCTGGTTTCAGCCCTCGGGCTGATGGCCGCGTTCGGAGCGCCGTTCACACTGGTTACACAGGTTTTACCGTCCTTTCTGCTGGCAGTCGGAGTGGGTTATTCCGTGCATCTGCTCACCATCTATTTCCGCCAATTCCAGCGCACTGGGAACAAAGAGGAAGTCATCGCTTTCTCGATGGGGCATTCAGGACTCGCAATTTTAATGACCAGTCTAACCACCGCGGGAGGGTTGCTTTCTTTCACCTCGGCGAAAGTGGCGCCGATTGCCGAGCTGGGAGTTTTCGGGGCGACCGGGGTGTTACTGGCAGTTTTTTTCACGCTGACCCTGCTCCCGGCCCTGCTCACGGTGCTGCCTGCGTCCCAAAAACAGAGGCCCTCACAAGTACTGCGAGTCTCTCTCGCGGACCGTGTGTTGAACGGTATGGGGGAATTCGCGGTGAACCGTCCCTGGACGGTAGTTTCGGCCAGTATCGCGCTGGCGGTGCTTGCCGGGATTGGGACGACGCAGCTGCGGTTTTCTCACAACCCGATCGCCTGGCTGCCGGATGACAACTCGATGCGGCTGGCGACAGAAGTGATCGACCGCCACATGAAAGGCGCCGCCACGGTTGAATTTGTGGTTAATTCCGGGGTGGAAGATGGAGTCAAGCAGCCGGGACTGATGAACCGGCTCGAGGAGTTCAACCAGCAGGCTGAACAGCTGGGAGACGGGACCCTGGTGGTCGGGAAATCATCTTCGCTGGTGGATACGGTCAAAGAAATCAACATGGCGCTCAATGAAGACCATGATGAATTCTACACCGTGCCTGAAGACCGTCAACTCATTGCCCAGGAACTGGTGCTGTTCGAAAACGGCGGGGCCGATGATCTGGAGCGGGTGGTGGACAGCCAGTACAAGGAAGCTCGCATCACCGTGAAAACCACCTGGACCGACGCCAACCAGTATGCCGGGCTGCTCGATCAACTGGAACAGATAGCCGAGAAGCTGTTTGCCGGGAATTATCTGGTGACTGGCTTGATTCCCCTGATGGTACGAACTGTCAACTACGTGATGCAGAGCATGCTCACCAGTTATGTGATTGCCGCGGTGGTGATTACCGCGCTGATGATGCTTTTGCTGACAAGCGTACGCATGGGACTGTGGAGCATGATACCGAATTTTCTGCCGATCCTCATCGGACTCGGAGTGATGGGGATGCTTGACCTGCCGCTGGACATGGCCTCAATCCTGGTGGGCAGCATCGCCCTCGGGCTGGCCGTGGACGACACAGTGCATTTTCTGCACAACTTTCGCAGATATCACCACCGGCTGGGCGAAGTGCACGAGGCGGTTTCTCACACACTGCATTCCACCGGACGGGCGATGCTGTTCACCACAGTCGTGCTGGCTATCGGGTTCTTCACCTACACCAAGTCCTCGCTGAACAACCTATTTTCTTTCGGGCTGATCACCGGCATCACAATCATTGTCGCCCTGCTGGCCGACCTGCTGCTCGCCCCGGCTTTGATGACGCTCATCCACCAGCCGCGTGAGAATCCCACGCAAAAAAGTTTATGAATTTTTGGTCTGTTGGAGGAGGGCGGTTTTTCCCACTTTTGCATTTGCTTGCTTGTGGTCTAATGCTGAAAGTTCTGGCTTCCTGTTCAAATCCGGGAACTGCTGATATTCATGGACATGGCCCCGGCATTCGTGGGATTTATCCCCGCGCGGACTGGGAGGGGATGATCAGCCCCGCGGACCCGCTTCCAGTGCCGGTCCCCAAAATTCAATGCCCTACTAAACCGAAGTTCCCTTAAGTGATCAGTCATATCTCTTTGATTAATTTGATAA
>CAYFLK010000087.1:0-11685 GCA_964344035.1 uncultured Pseudomonadota bacterium | reverse complement strand
CACTCGTCCAGTTCCGATTCAATGGTGTATGGAGAAGTTCCCTGCCGCGGCATGTCGGCAAGCAGCAGTTCAATGACCATTTTCTGCGAATTGCGGGCACGGCGGTTGTTGCTCCGCACCTTCATCCCGGCGGTAGGAGTTCTGCAGCAGGACGCGGCAAGCGGGCCTTCCCCCTCGATTTCAACAACACACGCGCGGCAGTTCCCATCCGCGCGCAGTCCTTCGCGGAAGCAAAGACGAGGAATTTCCGTCCCTGTCCTTTCCGCTGCCTGGAGTATGGTTTCCCCGGCAAAAGCTTCGATAGTCCGCCCGTTCAGTTCGAATTGGATGCTGTTCGCTTCAGTATCACCCATTTCACTCAATCTCCTTGGGGAAATAGCGCATCACGCAGCGTATGGGGTTTGGCGCTGCTTGGCCCAGTCCACAGATGGAGGCGTCCGTCATAGTCTCCGAAAGTGCTTCAAGAAGTTCCTTGTCCCACCGGGTTTGTTCCATCAGCGTGGCCGCCTTTGCGGTGCCGGCCCGGCACGGGGTGCATTGTCCGCAGGATTCATGCTCAAGAAACTTTAACGCGTTCAGCGCGAGGTCGCGCGCGCGGTCATGATGAGAAAATACGATGACCGCGGCTGAGCCGATGAAGCAGCCGTATTCCTGCAGCGTGCCGAAATCAAGAGGGATATCACCCAGGGAAGCTGGCAGGATCCCTCCCGACGCGCCTCCCGGAAAATATCCGTAGAACCGATGTCCATCAAGCATGCCGCCGCAATATTCATCGATCAACTCTCGTGCGGTGATACCTGCTGGCGCTATATGGACTCCGGGGTTTTTAACGCGTCCGCTGACGGAAAAGTAACGCATACCAGTGCATCCGTTGCGCCCCCCGTCGGTAAACCAGTCCGCGCCTTTTTCCACGATATCGCGCACCCAGTGCAGGGTTTCCATGTTGTGTTCAAGGGTTGGACGCCCAAACAGGCCGACTTCCGCGACGTAAGGAGGACGCAGCCGGGGCAGTCCGCGCTTGCCCTCGATCGATTCGATCATGGCGGATTCCTCACCGCACACATAGGACCCCGCGCCGCGCCGCAAGTGAATGCGGGGGATGTTTCCGGGAGGGGCTTCCTGCAGTGCGGCCAGTTCCCGCAGCAGGATTTCACGGCAGGCGGCATACTCGTCGCGGAGGTAGAGATAGATTTCCTCCAGGCCGACGGCCCATGAGGCAATCAGGGCGCCTTCAAGAAAACGGTGGGGATCGCTTTCGAGGAAAAAACGGTCCTTGAAAGTCCCCGGTTCTCCCTCGTCAATATTGACGGCAAGCATCCTTGGCGCGGGGAATTCCCTCACGATCCGCCATTTTCGTCCCGCTGGAAAACCGGCCCCGCCCAGCCCACGCAGGTTCGCATCTTCCAACTCACTGATTATGTCCTCGACTTTATTTCTCCCGGACATACATGCGCTGTAAAGCCGGTATCCCCCGGATTCGCGGTATTCGCGGTAATCGACGTAATCGGGAATATCCGGCTCAGTGTTTTTTCCGTGCAGCGACTGGGCGACGCTTTCGACAGTGGCGCTTCCCAGCGGGTTGCGTCCCACCACCGCCACCGGGGCCTGTTGACAGCGCCCCACGCAAGGGACCCTTTGGATGCGCACCTGTTCAGATTCCAAGGACGAAAGGTCGGCGAGCAAACTTTCGGCCCCGAACATTTGACAGCTCATCGAATCACACACCCTGACAGTAAGCGGCGGGGGTGGGGTTTCACCTTCCTTGACCACGTCGAAGTGGTGATAAAAGGTGGCGACTTCAAAAACCTCCGCCGGCGCCATTTTCAGTTCATCGGCCAGCGCGACCAGGTGGTTTGCCGAAATAAAATGATGTTCGTCCTGGATGAGGTGCAGGGCTTCTATCAGCAGGTTCCTGCGCCGGGGCATGTTTTGCAGCAGGTTTCGGACTTCTCCTAGCGCCTGCGGATTGACTGCTCTCCCTCTTGATTTTCCGCCGTGTTTTCGAGCGGTGTGTGGTGTTTGACTGCTTTCCCCTTTCATCTTCATCCTTTGCAAAAAACTCAATCGGAGGAGATTTCGGCAGGTTGATCCGCGCGTAACAAATGCGTGGATCACTGTTTTTCAGTCCGCGGCGTTCAACCCGTTTTATGCTTGGGGGCGCATCAACTCAGTCTTGAGTCAAGGCAGGGTTCAGGCAGTTTACAGTTATAATCAAGCAGTGCGGATTCATCCTCTCCGGTGGCTGCCAGTTCTTCGTTCAACCACTTCATCGGATTTTCGCCTGCTTCGTAAAAACGTTCCAGCACTAAATCGGCTGGAGACTGTCCCTGACGTGTGTATTTGTCGAAATAACTCTGCAGCCACCCGCTTTCCATCAGTTCGAGGGAACCCAAAGCCATTTCCACCAGGGTCCGGCCAATTTTGGCAAAATCCACCCGGTTCACTTTTCCCGCCATGCCGTCACGTGCGGCGATCTGCTGATACCAGGGGAATTCTTCTTCGGGGAGATCCATCAGCAGCGTCTCCAGCCGTGCAAAGACGCTTTCATCATAAATCAAGGCTTTCAGCAGGGAAGGAACTGCCATCACATCAGTGGGAGGGAGGGTATCAATGGCCCGGACTTCAATGATGCTCTTGATCCTCATTTCCGGGAACAGCATTCCCAAATGATCTTTCCAGTCATCCTGGGTCATCCGCAGGCGCGGATGTTTATGCTGCAGCAAATCGCTGAAGGAGTAATCAGTCAGCACCTGCGGCTCTTCCTCCCGGTTGAGGTGATATGGTGAGGCCCGCAGGGCCCATTGGATGTAATCCTCCACCCGGAAATCGTGCTTGATAAAAGCGGTAGGAATGCCGCAGCGTGAATCGTCGGTGTTCTGCCAGATGTGACTGCGGAAGGATTTGCATCCGCAGGGGCGTCCCTCCCGCATCGGGCTGTTCGCAAACAGCGCGGTCAAAAAGGGCGCCAGCCGGGACAATACCCGGAATTTTCGCTGCAGGTCGTCAATCGACGCATAATCAACGCTGAGCTGTGTCCCCGCGGATGCCTTCATCATCCACTGGCCGAGGTTTCCCACTTTTGCCATGTGGGGATACATGATGCGGTATCGTTTTTTCGGAGAAAGCGGTATATGGTCCGGCGACCAAATGGGATTCACGCCGAGAAAAAGCATGCGTCCGCTTAAAGGCAGAATGCTTTCTTTGAGATTGCGGACAAAGCAGCGGACGGAGAGTTCCACTTCCGAAAGCGAATCCCTGGGCGCGTCTGACAGTTCAATTTGACCGCCAGGTTCAATGGTGATGCTTTCTCCCAGGGAATTGAACAACCCTATCGGGACTTCACCCTCATATTTTTTCTGCCAGTCGATGCCGTCGGCCATTCCCCCATCAATGAAATTCTCAAGCACGGTAAGGATGCCGCCTTCGCCCTGCATCGGCATGGGCCGATAGCCCGTCCCTGATGAATCCTCGGGTTCAGGGAGAAGAATGGTTGTTTCGTATTCCAGCCCCAGCTTCTGTCCTTCTGGTCCCGCAGCGGATGGTTTACAACTGAGATTGAAATAATCCTTCAATTCCGCAATTTCCATGGCCTCATCTGTTGTTATTTAATGTTTCGTTGATATATTGTTTCGGTTGAGAAGGAAATTTATTTCCATAATAACCGACCGTTTGTTTTCATACTAGGTTTTCATTTCGTCGTTTGCGCCGTTTCCCCTTACCACGACTTTCTCTCCAAGGGAGCTTTGGGTGGTGTTTTCCCAATATTCCAGGAAAATGACGTCGCTGACAGGTTGGATGACGCAACGTACACATTTTGATTAGTTTAGCGAGAACTTCTACGTAAATCTACCAATTTGCACAGAAGCAGACCGGGAGAATTCATGACAAAGCGTGAAAGAAACAACAGCCGAGAGAAAAACCAACAACCCCCTTTTGTTTCGAAATGTGTATACTGGGTAATACGCTGTGGTCTATGTTGGATTCAACCAGCTCAGTAATATGAGGTCCCTGGAGATCCTTCTTTGCAAAGGGTCGCATCGAACATTTAAGTCCGCAACCCAGATGCCGACGGCCGGAGTACCCGAATTGCAACATGGGAGTAAACAAAGTCCTGATTATCGATGACGATATCCACGTGGGCGAGTTGGTTGGTTCAATCCTTCCGGATTGCGACTGTCTGACGGTCATAGACGGACATCATCTGCGTGAAAACCTGCTTTACGAACGTCCTGACCTGATCCTGATGGATGTTCACATGCCGGGGAAATCCGGGTTGGAGTGGCTGGCATGGTTGAAGGAGGACGAGCAGTTCCGGGACATTCCGGTGATAATGATCACCGGCGATGACGACGAAGATTTGCTGGCCCGGTGCTTCAGCCACGGAGCGGCGGATTTTATCAACAAGCCGATCAGTGAAACCGTGCTGCGAGCCAGGGTACACAATGTGCTCTCCATAAAACATGCCAGGCAAAGGCTGCTGCAGGTCAACCGCGAGCTGAGGGACTCCGGACGGCGTATGGCCCAGTTGCTTGATACCTCCGGGGTGGGGCTGCTTACCATCGATCATCGGCGCATGGTGCTTTACGCCAACCGGTTGCTACTTGAACTTATGGATCGTACCGCGGCGGAGGTTCACGGTTTTTTCTTGAAACGCATGCTGCCTGCGCTCAATGAGCAATTGCCCATAGAGTTGGCCGGAGTGAAAAAAGACGCCGCGGGACTGCCGATTGCCGGTCCTTTTCAATTGGCGATTGGTCCGGAAAAGGAAACCGCCGTAATCTGCATGGCCTCGGTGTTTGCTGTCGGCGGCGAGGATTCCGGGCTTTACGCAATCCGTCTGATTCCTGCTTCCCTCAAACCCGGAATGAAGGTGCCGGAAGGTATGGGGGACACGAAGAACACCGAATACCACGGGTCATCTTTCGAATTGCTGATCGGTGAAATGTGGCAGCTGCTGAGGAAGGATGGCGGTCTGCCAAGCCTCTCCCAGGAACAGCAGGAAAACAACGGGGCATCCAGTTTACAAAAAGAGGAAACATCCCAGCAGGAACTGCGTGCTTTAGCAGTGGAAACGCTGAACCTTGCCCTGGAAACCTGGGAAGCGGTTACCCGTAAAACAAAAATCGAACTTTCTGAAGAAAGCGGATTGTGGTCGGTTTATGTGGAAAAGGAGGGCACCTGGCGCACCCGCAGCCTGGACCGCTATCTCAAACTGAAATCCCTTCCCAAACAGCCGCAATGGCGAAAGGTGCTGCTGACCTCGCGTCACGTTCTTGACACCATCCCCAAAGGTTCCCCGAGGCACACGAATCTGGTACAGAAACTGGAACATAAAACGGAGCGACTGCAACAACTTCTTTACCGTTCGAGTTTCTGAATCACAGCTAATTTCCCGAAACCCAAGGCATTACTCCCCACAGAAAAAACCGTGTATTCCACAGTAACAATGCCGGAGTCATCGGTTTGACCAGAATCGACTAGTTTTGACCAGGATCGACCAGAAACCGGTTTGCCTTGGCGTTTGCTTCCCCGGTATAATCTGATCACGAAGAAACTCGCGAAGCTACTGGGTAGACACCAATAGTTTTGGGAGCAGGGACAAGAGGTCCGGTGCAGGCAGGCGGGAGGCCTGCGCTCCCTTTGCGGGAGAGGGGAGTGATTCTGAGTTCCGCTCTTCTTTCCCGCGCTCATAACAGTAAATTTGCATGTTTTGATAGTGCCGTCAGGAAAGTAACAATCTGTTTGGGAAGCAGGCTTTACTGCCTTTTCATGACTGCGCCGCTGGTTTTTGGAGTTTTAGTCACGTGCCCCATCAATTGCCGCTCACCACAAGAATAGGAAGTGGCATTTGCAACCGTCTGCAGGAGAAACGGAACACGGGAAGCATGAAAAAACTGCTGATTGTTGACCCTGATTATCACACAACCGATCTGATCGAGGCTTATCTGGACCAGGAGGAATATTCCTGTTTGGCCCTGCATGATGAAGATCTGCTGTTTGAGAACCTGGACTATGAATATCCGGACCTGATCCTGTTGTCGATGGACTTACCCAAAGGCAACACTCCGGTGCTTTTGAAAACGATACGGTCCAAGCCCGAATTCCGGCAGATTCCGGTGCTTGTACTGACCTATTCGGACAACATGAAATCCCTGGACGAATTTTTTGATGAAGGAGCGGATGATTATCTGACCAAACCGATTCTCCGGGTGCGCTGAAAACCCGCATCAGCGCTCTACTTAACGGGGAATCGAATCATAACTGACCCGCTTTTGGCAGGTCGGGTATTATTCCGGTTTTACTCTGTCCACGAACTATTTTGTGGACGGTCGTCCCGGTGATCGTGTCCCCCCGCGGTCGCCGGGCAAACCCACCTGCCTCTCTTCAGTAATCCAAACACCCATTTCGCTTTCACTCTCACTCTGTGGTCATTGTTCCGGCTCGGTTTCGGCTTGACCCCCGTGGATAAAACCTTATTCTTGCTTCCTATATTCGGGCAGACACAGGGGTCTGCCCCTACAGGTACACGCCGGTTGTCTCCCTGGCTGATTTCGGTTTGTTGCTTCAGACATACTTCCCTAAACATCTGAAATCGCACATCCGAATTCAATCTAAATAAACTCCCTCCGTCACAAATGCATATGGAAGCAAACAAAGACGATTCAATTTCCTGTCGTGTTTCCGGACTGCCGGTTTTACAGAAACCAGAGTGGGTATTTCACGCTGACGACGGAAAATTCAACCTCACCTACTCGCTGATCGGCGAAGACATTCTCCATACACGGTCGAAAGGGTATACCAGTCAGCAGACTATAATAGAACTGCACCGCTTCAGCGACGAACTCAAGCAGGAGCTGTTTCCTTCCGGAAAAGAGTTTTACACCGTCAATGACCTTTCCCTTTTCACCGGTTATTCCTCCACTGCACGGAATGAATATATGAACTGGCAGCTCAGCGAGATTGGCAGCAAGCGCCTGGTTGTTTACTACGGACACACGTTTTCACAGAAACTAATGCTGAAAATGGGTAAAACCATGTCTCCGGATGGTTCACTCCTGCAAATCGTCAATGATTATGAAGAAGCAATGGGGCTGGTATTGGATCACAAGTCGGGCAGGGCTATCAAGGAAGCAGATCAGACCAGCGATCCGCGCATCGATGAACTGCTGGGATACCTGGCGCGCATGAGTTGGATGGGAGACCTGAATCAGCAGATTCCCATGCTTTCTGAAGACGAGCCTCTGGCTGAGTTGTTCGCGGCCGTGGATTCGACACAGGCTGATTTAAGGGCCATGAACCAAGAGCGCCAACGCGCCATGTCTGATTTGCTGGAAAGCGAGGGGCGGTACCGCCTGCTCGTGGAACATATGCGCGACGTCCTTTATCAAACCGATTCAGAGGGCCGGATCACATTTATTTCTCCCGCCATCGAAACACTCACTGGTTACACCCCGGATGAATTGCTGGGCACGAAAATCACCGACCATTACATCCATCCAGAGGACCGCGAAAAACTGCTCGCCGAGTTGAAAGAAAACGGATACTCGCGAAACTTCACCGCGGCCTTGAAACGCAAGGACGGCTCGGTAATACACCTGCAGACCAACGCCCATTTTTACAAGGATCAAGCTGGAAGCCCTCTGGGAGTGGAAGGCATGGCGCGTGACGTGACCAGCCTGAAGAATGCTGAGGAACTGCTGCGTGAAAGAGAACAGCGTTTGCAGCTGGCCCTGGAAGTCTCCCGGATGGGGATGTGGGACGCCCACCTGAAAACCGGCAGAAGGTATGTCAACGATTACTGGGCTGAGATGTTGGGTTATACCACCGAGGAAGTCAGGCAGCTTGAAGCAAAAGGGGAGCTTGCAAAAACCTGGGAGGATGCGCTTCATCCGGAGGACCGTAAAAAAACCCTGGCGAAAATTGATCACTATTTCCGTGAGCAAATGCCGTATTACGAGGATGTGTACCGCGTAATCACGAAACAGGGAGATACGCGGTGGCTGAACGCACGCGGGAAAATTATCGATTGTGATGACAAGGGGCGGCCGCTGCGCTTTGTCGGGCTGTTGCAGGACATAAGCGAGCGCAGGCAAATGGAGGAGGAACTGGTGCAGGCCAAAGACCAGGCGGAAAAGACAAACCGTTCCAAAACCAGCTTCCTCGCGAACATGAGCCATGAAATCCGTACTCCGCTGAATGCCATCACAGGATACTCCAGGCTGTTGTTGAAACAGTCCAACGATCTTAAACTTCCGGCTAAGGCTAGGGAGGAACTGGAAGCAATCTCGCGCAGCGCCGATCATCTCTCCGAACTGGTTTCGAACATCCTTGATCTCTCCAAGATCGAGTCGGGCAAACAGGAATTGGTTGAGGCGGAAGTCAATCTGAAGTGGGTGGTGCAGGGAATCTGTCAGATTCACCGGGAAGCTGCGATGCGCAAGAATCTGCAACTTTCCTGGGAATTCGACACTGACACCCCTGAAACTGTGTGTACCGACCGTGGAAAATTGCATCAGGTGCTGATAAACCTGGTTGATAATGCGATCAAGTACAGTACGGGAGGAGGGAAGGTGATACTGAAGGTGTTCCGGAAAGATGATTCCCTTTGTTTCGAAGTCAGCGACGAGGGATGCGGGATTTCATCAGAACTGCACTCGCAGGTTTTCGAGGCGTTTGAGCAGGTGAAAACCGGAGACTCCTCACGGTATACCGGCGCGGGGCTGGGACTCGCGATAACAAGGCAGCTGGTGCAGTTGATGGGCGGCGCCATTGGGGTTGAAAGCACATCGGGTCACGGTTCTACTTTTATCGTGAAATTCCCTTGGAAAAAAACACATCGTGTCTCACGGGAGGAAAAAGATAATGAGACCGGGTGGAAACGATTTTCTCCGGAGTGCTCAGTGCTTGTGGTCGAAGACGACCATCTGAACAGGGGGTTGCTCGCCGGGTTTTTAGACAGTCGGGGTGTGAAATACAGGATGGCGGAAACCGGGGAGGAATGCCTGGCAGTGGTGAGCGAGCAAAAACCGGACCTGATCCTGCTTGATATAAACCTGCCCGGAATCAGCGGGATCGAAGTCGCTGCAAAGTTAAGAAATGAAAAGGATGGTTTGCTGCTGCCAATTGTAGCAGTTACCGCGGATGCGTTCGTGATGCAACAAAAACCTGCGCTCGAAGCCGGGATCAATGAATATTTGATCAAACCGCTGGATTTTGACAAACTGACTCAGGTTCTTGAAAAATGGCTGACAACACTCCCGGAAACGGAAACGAAAGCCACGCCATCCCGGAAACTGTCGAAAAAATCACGGGAAGCGGTACGGGAACACTTTTTGGCGATGACTGAAATCCCGACCTTCCGTTCCACGCGCATGCGTCCCCATCTGCGCGCGGTCCTGGATCTGTGCCGGGATTCTGACACTCCATATTCCATGCATGCACAACGCATCAATAACGCGATTCTCTCAAATCAAGTCGATATATTGCCAGGTTTGATAGAGGAAGCATTGAAAGCGTGAATTATTGACTCCCTCTTCCCGGGAAGAGGGTCGGGGTGAGGGGAAAAACACTCATATTTTCTACAACCCCCGAAAGAGGCCGTAACTACCTGCCTGCGCCGCGGTCGCGGCAGGCGGGTTTGTAAATAAAAAGAGAAGCAATGATTGAATCGAATGTGCCAAATCCAGCAGTGACTACTGATTTTACTTTCACCCGGGGAGTGTTCGATCTTACTTCCGGGAAAATGGTTGAACTGAAAAGACAGTCGGTGTCAGACGACATGGATTTTCTTGGTGGGATAGGCCGGTCGTTCAAGATCATGAACAACTATGATGTAACTGAACCTTTTGCCCCGGAGAGCCCGCTGGTGATCAACATCGGTTGCCTGACCGGCACCGCATACATGACCGGTCTGCGCACCTATTTCACCGCCTATTCGCCGCTGAAACGCACCCTAAGGGACATGCCCATGCCCGCGTGGTCGGCAATGAGCGGAAGCTTCGGCCGTAAATTCCGCTCCGCAGGACTGGATGACTTGATACTTTTGGGACGAGCCGACGCTCCCTCAATCCTGGTGGTCCGGCAAGGGTCGGACGGTCCGGAAATTTCTCTTCAGACCGCGCCGGAAAAAATAATCGGTGCGCGCACTCCTGTCAAATTCGCATGGCTGAACGGGAATTTCAATGATACTGCGAAACGCAAGTTCCCCGCGCATTTTGCCATGATCGGTCCGGCGGGTGAAAACTGGGAACACGTATGGTACGGCTGCATAGCCGGGACCACCCAGGAACAGGTGATGTCGGGAGAAGACAAGTTCCGCTTTGCCGGCAGGCTGGGCATGGGATCGGTACTTGGTTCCAAGAACATCATCGCGGTTGCCGCTATTGCGGAGAAGGATGATTATCCGCGCGGTGACGAACGGCTCAAACCGATCAACCGGGAAATCGGCCGTGGCGAGCAAAGCAAACCATACAGGCATCCGGACAATTTCGACGGCGGAGGCGGGACCGGGCGTCTGGAGAAGGTGCTGGATACTTTCGGGGTCCTGCCCTACAGGAACTTTGCCCCGCATGACCGGGAACTAGCGGTCTCCACCCATATCGAAACGGTGCGCGATTCCGGCCGCTACATTGTAATTGACAAGCAATGTTTCGGATGCCGGATATCCTGTCACCAGGATGTCTATGCCGCGCCGGAGGAAGGAAAGGACCCTGACCCGCGCAAGGCACGAAAAAACCACGGCCCCTACCTCGGACGTTATGAATTTGAACCGATGGAACTCACCGGACCAAACCTGGGGATCGATGATCCGGAGGCGAACCTGCGCCTGGCGCGGCTTACGGATGATCTCGGGTTCGATGCCATCACAGTCGGCGTGATCATCGCCTTCCTGATGGATTACAACTCCCGCCACGATGAGAAAATAGCCGGAGGCATCGAGTTCGGCGACATTGAAGGGACCGAGCGCTTGATGGAAGACATCGCATACGCACGCGAACCGCTGTTCGGCAAGGGGGTGAAAAACATCTCCGCGGAAATCGGAAGACGCGAATTCGCGATGCACTGCAAGGGTGTGGAACACTCGGCCTACCTTGCGCAAACTAATCCGGGATACCCCTTTGCCACCGCCGGAGGACACATGTCCATGCGCACCTTCCTTCTTTATGTGACCGACCCGCAATGCCGCCCGGAATCAGCGGATTACTGGGTGCGGCAGATCACTGAGGAAGGCTGGAAAATGATAAACGTCAACCTCCATGGCGGATGTCTGTTTACCCTCGCCCAGCCCGCGCAGACAGCGGAAGCAATTTCTTCGCTTTACGGGATTGAAATGACCGCTGAGAGGCTGCTCGACGCAGCCTACCGTTCGCATATCCTCGGGTTTGCCCTCGAACAGAAACAGGGCGCCGTGATCGATGACTACGAGCTGCCCAAGGAGGTTTTTGTCGGTGAGCGTAAAGGAAACCTGCCAAATGTCCATTTCCTCACCCGCGACCTGTTCGATGAAATCCGTGAGCGAGTTTTGCGGAAGTTCCAGGGAGATGCGGCGGCTTTCGGATACCTGGGGTGATTAATGGGCCTTTGTTTTAGGCTCTGTTCGAGTTAAGTGTTGATTATCCAGCAACACAGCTGAAGATATGTTTCAGGGCAGATTGAATGTGCTTGTTTTTCCAGGCACCTACGCCA
>CAYFLK010000086.1:1732-12003 GCA_964344035.1 uncultured Pseudomonadota bacterium | reverse complement strand
GAAAATATAATCGTAATGTTCCGTTACTTTTTTAAGAATCGCTCAATTTAGGTTAAAATAACATGGAAATCAAAGCTCAACTGTTGGAAGTATTTGAAACCAACCAGGTTTCGGAACGCTTCAGAAAACGGGAATTCGTGGTTGAATATGCCCCGAATCCGGAATATCCGGAATTTCTGAAATTCGAACTGGCACAGGATCGTTGTGAATTGCTGGATGGATTTCAAGCCGGGCAGGAGGTGACTGTAGAGTTTGATCTCAAGGGCCGTAAATGGACCGACCCGCAGGGTCAGGTGAAATATTTCAACTCGCTGCGGGCCTGGAGAATAACCGCGACTGACTCGCGGAAGGTTGAGCATTCAACACAACACACCCGTGATGAAGACGCGCCTCCTCCGGAAAACCTGGGCGCCCCGACAGACAACGACCTTCCGTTTTAAGCGGCTGCTTTGTTTGCCTCGGGAACATTGGGGCTTTATCCCCAGGCCGGGCATCAAGCATAACGAAACGGATTAAACTGTTTTTCACATAACTTGTCTCATAACAAAAATACTGCGCTGACCGATGCTGGTTATTCTTCACCCGGATACTGATGAAAACTCAGAAGGGTACCGCCGCACCTGGGAATTTCTTTCCGGACTTGAAGGTATCCGCCTGCAAACGCACGTTGTGCAGGGCCGGGAACAAAAGCTGACGGAAGTCTACCTCATCGGCAATACTTCTCGACTGGACAGCGAGGAAATCGAAGTGCTGCCGGCAGTGGAAAAGGTGATCCGCATCTCCCACGAATTCCGGGTGCTCGGCAGGCATTCCAAAGATACCCCCTCGCTTGATTTTGAATACAACGGGGTGCGCTTCAACCAGGACACTTTCCACCTGTTTGCCGGACTCTGCGCGGTGGACTCCCGTAATACCGTGGAGTTGATGATGAAGGCGCTGCAACAGCATGGTCAGGTCTGCACGCGTATGGGGGCCTACAAACCCCGCACCAACCCATACTCTTTCCAGGGGCACGGGCGTGCCTGTCTCCCCTACGTTTTTGAACTTGCGGGTAAATACGGCATCCGGGTGATTGCCATGGAAGTCACTCATGAAGACCAAATTGATGAAATCAACGATTGCCTCGAAAGCCTGAAGAACCCAACCGGAGTGATGCTCCAGATCGGAACTCGCAACACCCAGAATTTCGAACTGTTGAAGACGATCGGACGGCAGAAGAAATATCCGGTATTGATCAAACGCGGTTACGGGATTTCACTCAGCGATTCCCTGAATGCCGCGGAATATTTGGCAAGTGAAGGAAACACCAAAGTCATATTCTGTCTGCGTGGAATGAAGACTTCCTTCAATACACCACACCGAAATATGGTTGATTTCACCCACGCCCCGGTAGTCAAACGAATTACGCGGATGCCGGTTTGCATCGACCCGTCCCATTCGGTGGGCACACGCGAACAGGCGCCGGACGGGCTGCTGGATATTTTCCATGCCACCGCACAGGGTATTATTGCCGGAGCGAATATGGTCCTCGTCGATTTCCACCCACACCCCGCTGAAGCACTGGTTGACGGCCCGCAGGCTTTAACCCTCAATGAGCTTCCGCATTTCCTGGCGGATGTAGCCCTTGTCCGTGAAGCCTACGAACATCGGGTTAAACTGCAAACCCGCCATCACTGAACAGCTTTTCACCCCGATTTGTTTTCACCTCCGTAAAACTTTTTCTTTACCTGACGAACACACTTAAATCAGGATAAATCTGAATCCTTCCTTTCCCGTCTGAAAACAGAAATCACCTCCCGCATGATTCCTCAGAGGAACACCTGAAATGTCGGTTGTAGGCGCCATCGATATCGGTTCTAACGCCATCCGCATGGTATGCGCACGATTAACTCAGGACTATCGTATTGAAATAATTGAAAAATACAGAACCCAATTAAGGTTGGGGGAAGATGTGTTCCGGTTGGGATACATCACTGAAGAACGGATCGAACTCCTGCTGGAAGCGCTGAAAGTATACAAAAGGACACTGGAACAGAACGAATGCGAGAAAATCTGCGCGTACTGCACCAGCGCATTCCGGGAAACCGCAAACCAGCAGGAGATCATCGAGCGGGTTTTGATGGAAACAGGAATACGCCTGGAAACTATTTCCGGAGGAGAAGAAGCCCAATTGCTACAGCGTGCCATCCAGAGAGTGATGGAGCTGAAATCAGGGAGGTTGATGATGGCCGACCTTGGAGGAGGCAGTCTGGAAGTGAGTGTGCTGCAGGACGGAGAGATCGAGTTCGCGGAATCCTTCCGCATGGGAACGGTGCGGATGCTGATGATGTTCCCCTATCACCCTGAAACAGAAGTAGAGTTTCTTAGCTGGGGCAGATACTTCATTGAAGATTTTTCACACTTTCTCAAAACCCGTTTACAGAACCCGAGGGTGGACAAGCTGGTCATCACCGGAGGAAACGCAACCGCCATCTGGCGGATGAAAGGAGTGATCGACCAGAAATCGTCAGGGCCTTTTGAGGGCAACATCATGTTGGAGAAGTCCGGTTTCAAGAAACTGAAACAGAAACTGCTCAATCACACATTGAACGAACGGATTGAAAAATTGAATATGGATGTTGATCGTGCAGATGTCATCCTCCCCGCGCTGCTCATTTTTGACCAACTGCTGAAGTTAACTGATTGCAGCGCGTTCAACATTCCCGCGGTCGGACTGAGGGACGGGATTCTGGAAGAAATGCTGGAACGGCATAAAGGGGCACCGAATTTAACCGCACGGGAACAGGTCATCCATTCAGCACGTTTTTATGCGGGGAAATACCTCTCCGACCTTCAGCATGGAGAAACCGTACGTGAACTGGCGCTGCAACTTTTTGACGGGATGCAAGCGCTGCACAATTTAAAACCACGGCAACGACTGTTGCTTGAACCCGCATGCATCCGCCACGATATCGGTCGTTTCATCAGGCCTTCAGATCATCACAAACATTCGATGTACCTGATTCGCAACATGGAACTTGTTGGAGTAACCAACAGTGAGCTGATGATTATTGCCCTGGTCGCTCGCTATCATTCCCGGGGAATGCCATCCGACAAACACAAGGAATTCTCACGTCTTGATTCGCGGGACCGCTCGAACGTGAAACTTCTGACCGCGCTGCTGAGAGTCGCAGATGCACTGGACCGCGAACACAACGCACTGGCGGGGAATCTGGAACTGGAATGCACCGCGGCCGTGGTTCGACTGCGTCTGGAATGCGTGAGCGGAAAAACTCAGGATTTCATGCTTGCAAGATGGGCTGTGCAACACAAAAAGCAGCTGTTTGAACAGATCTTCCGCAGAAAGCTGGAAGTCATCTTCGCATAGGAAAGGATCAACTCTGTTTGCTGCCTGAGACGGGATTGATGGTGAAGGTGCGAATTTCAGAAATTGATTGACGACCGCTGGATTGACGACCGATAACCCGCCAGAAGAGCTTGTTTTTTTCCAGCGATTTCATCAATCCCATCGCCATCCCCGGCAGTTCTCCTGAAAGCGGGACCATTTCCTTGTCCGCAATCCAGCGGTTGCCTTGCGGAAGATCAAAATATGCCCCGGAATCCTCAAACTTATCATCAACCCCAACCTGAATCTTGAACTCGCTGAAGACGAGACTGTCCCACTGGAAGAGGAAAAGTCCGTTTTCCTCAAACACGAAACCCTCGGTTGGCAGCAGCAGCTTGATGTCGCTGAGTCGGATGACGTTTGATTTGATTTCGTTGTTGTTTTCATTCAACTCTTCAACCATGCCTTCCGGGTCGATCATGGCCACGATTTGATATTCTCCCAGCAGCTGATCATCAGGAAGGATGTATTCCAAATCGAACGTCACGATCTCCCCGGGCGCCATCACGTTCACCGAGGGTGTACCGATGATGGTTTTTCTTCTGGGCTGCCGCACATTGTAATATTCTACACTCGCCATCGCACCGCGTACAATGTCTCCCCCGACGTTCATCAGGTTAAGCCGTATGCGCAGCCGCTCATCCCTCAGCGCATGCTTCGGGATCACCTGCGCGGATTCCCAACGCAAGTCAGGGGGATCGAATTTCAAGGGTACTGCCCGCAGAGATCCGGGGCTTCCGCCGCCGCTCATTTGCGCCTCAGCTTCCTCGACAAGTGACTGTGAAGCAATCAGAAACCGGCGTTCCTCACCCGCTTGAGTTTGCACCAGCACTCGCTGAAATTTAGAGTCCCACAAGCGAACTGAGACCCGGTACAACCCGGGTTGGTCCATCACTATGTCATGCAAAACCCGGATGGTATCCTGCGGCGCAATACTGTAAACTCTGCGGAAATTCTTCGCGGTGGATGATTGATCGCCAATATGCACATCGAATTCCACCCCCACCTGGTCTGCCCGTGAACCCCGATTGGTCACTGCCGCCTGAATCAGTTGCAGTTCTCCCAGCTTTGGACATCTAGGGTCGTCCAATGATTTAATAATTGATTCGGGAGAGGTCAGATTCATCTCCGGACTGTCCGGAAGCGGGCAGGTTTTTGAAAGTACAATCGCGGTAATTTCAACCGGAGGCTTGGGTGCGGCTAATACGGAAGCGCCGCACACTAAGGCGATCACAAGAACAGCTGTCATGCCCTGAACAAAAGCATTGGCGGATCGAAACAGAGGAGGCATTTTTATCGTTGAATGGGTTGTCAGCATCTCTTACCAGCCCTCACTGCTGAGCTTGGCGGAGAAACCGGATTTCAGGGTAAGAGACCGGAATCAGCGGTCATGCATGTTCCATACAAAAATAGTAGCGGAACAAGAATCGTTCAGAAGGGGAAAATCCAGGAAACGCAAATCCCTCGGAATATTATTTAAACCGGTTCAACCGGCTGCGCGCCGTAGTGGCAGACTTGTGTCTCTACCCAAATCGTCTTGTCTGCCCGCATCCATACGGCTGTCCCGCGAAGGGCGACCAGCCAGGGTTGCCTCTACAGGCGCGTCTTCCTGAAGCTCGTACCAATGCCGGAAATTCTGCTGGAAGTCCTCGTGTATGGTGCAGTGAATTACTCCCATGTGTTCCAGCTGGATCAATGTGATCAGGTGCAGCCGCACCATCTCTAACACAGCCATGAAGGTGAGTATCATCCAGGACCGGGGATGATCTGAATCAAAAAGCTCCTCGAAGCGAAGGCGCGGTCTGTGGTTGAAAAGCTTAAGCATCTGATCGATCCGGTCTTCAATCTTAAGCGATTCGGTTTCGATAATATGCCGGGTCAGTTTCGGACGATTGGCCATTACCTTCTGAAACGCTTCCATCAACGCAAAAACGGTAACATCCTCGAAAACTGGATTTTCTTCGTGCTCATCCGAAATCCGTTCCTCCGCTTCCGGTCTGCCAAAGACTTCACGTCCCAGCACATCGCGTGCGCCCAGTTCGAAAGCGGCGTTTTTGTAGCGTTGATATTCAAGCAGACGCAGGCGCAGGATTTCTTCCGGGTCCTCTTCATCGAAAACCTCGGACTCGGCCACAGGCCGGGGCAGCAGCTGCCGTGATTTTATCAGGATCAGTGTGGCCGCTATTTCCAGGAATTCCCCTGCAATGTCGAGGTTCACCGCTTCCATGAATTCGATGTATTCAAGGTATGAGGAAGTCAGCTCGGAAAGCCGCACATCAGCAACGGAGACTTCTTTTTTGCGGATCAGGTGCAGCAACAGGTCCAGCGGTCCCTCGAACAGGGGCATCCGGATTTCGAGGGGATTATGCAGGTCGGGAAAAAGGTGGGGCGCTTCCATGCGCGTTGCCGTGTGTTCCATCACTTGACTCGTTTGAGGTTCAATTGCCGGGCGGAAGTCCTCCTTCAGATGCTGACCCGGCTGCACTCTCAGGAGGAGGAAGTTTCAAATCCTTTGTCACTTCCTCGGTCACGCTTTTTTCATCTTTCAGCGCTTCATAACGGTTTCTCGCCCGCTGAGTCACCCGGATCAGGTCCTGCTGATTGCGGATGATTGTCGGGCGGATGAAGAGCAGCAAATTGGTTTTGTTCAGCGAGTTGCCGGCGGTACCAAACATCCAACCGATCAATGGCAGGTCGCTGAATCCCGGGACCCTGGTATCGGTACGGTTCTTCGCTTCGTTGATCAGTCCGCCAAGCACAACGATTTCGTCATTCCCGGCAACAATAGAGGTTTTTAACTCCCGTTTATACGTTGTTATTGCATCCTGAGTCAACACGCTTTCGGTCGAAACCTGGCTCGATTCCTGCGATATCTCCAGGCGGATACTGTTTTCACCGCTGATCTGGGGACGGATTGTCAGCTTCACGCCGACATCCTTGAACTCGAATTGAGTCGTCGTCACTTGGTTTGCAATCACAGTTTTCGGTGTGGTCGGTATATTAGAAGACACATTCAAAACCGCTTCTTCGTTATTCATCATCAATATTTGGGGATTAGCTAGAATGTTGACATCTGAATCCTTACGCGTAGCATTGATGAATGCACCGAAACTAAAAAACTCCTGATCTGCGACCCATATAGAATTTGCGTTAAGGTAACCAAAAGTACTTTCTTGGGCTGCAGCTAATGCGGTTGTAGATGTAAATGCACCCGCTCCTCCATCGCCTTGGCTTTCAATCGGGAATCCACCTGTGATAATTCTGTTGTTGCTGGTGGCAGCGGCGGCTTTCCAATTGATACCTAGGTTTAGGCTTTTCGACAAAGTCACCTCCATCACCAGCGCCTCCACGTAGACCTGCATGCGCGGCACGTCCAGTTCCGCGATGATCTTGTCCAGGGTTTCAAACGTGTCAGCCGGTGCGAAGATCAGCAGGGTGTTTGTCGATTCATCCGCGCTGATCTGAATTTCCGATCCGGAAACCGCTTCCGGCGCCCCCTCCGCGCCTTTCCCGGGTTGGGGCTGTTCATCCTTGCGGGCGACCTCGGTGATCTTCCCCGTCACTTCCTTCAAGAGTTGGGCCAAATCCTTCGCCACCGCGTGCTGGAGTTTGTAGAGTTTGAAGTTGCTTTCAATTTTTCCGCTTTCCTGGAAGACGTCCAGTTGTTCGATGAGGTCGATGATGCGCTGGATTTCCATGCGGTCGGCAATGATAATCAAAGCGTTCAGCCGGGTCTCTTCAATGATTTTGATCGGGCTCCCGGGCGCCGCTTTGCCTTCCCCCTTACCGGCGACGATGCGGTCGGAAAAGATTTTCGAAAGCAGGGGGGCCAGACGCTTCGCCGATGTATATTTGAGTTTCACCAGCTGCAACCGGGTTTCTCCGGACACTCCCTGCGGCACATCCAGTTTATCGACCAGCTTCATCACCCTTTCTGTATCAATCCGGTCGGCAATGATGATCAGCGCGTTCAGCCGGGATTCGGCGATGATCTTCACCAGGCTTCCGGGCGCTGTTTTCCCCTCGCCCTTGCCGGCCACTATGCGGTCGGCAAAGATCTTCGACAGCAGCGGCGCGAGCACCTTCGCGGAGGCATGGGTGAGAGGATGCAGTTTAACCTGAAGGTCCCCGCGCGGGATGTCGAGCTGCTCGATCAGCTCGATAATCTGCGCGCTCGTCACCGGGTTGGCGATGATAACCAGCGCGTTTAGCGGAGCAAAGGGGACAAACTTGATGGAAGCGGTTTTCGGGAAAACCGTGGTCAGCAAAGGGACGATTTTCCCCGGATCGGAGTAGCGCAGTTCATGAATGGTGGTGGTCGCGCCCTGCACGGGCACATCGACCTGCTCGATGAACGAAACTATGGCGTCGGTCACTTCCTGGTTAGCGACGATGAACAACGAATTCAGGCGTTTTTCAATCAGTAGTTTGAACCGATATGGTTTGCCGTTGCGGGTGAGATTGGTGAACAGTTCCGAGACAGTTTTGTGTATTTCCGCGACATCGTTGTGCAGCACGGTATGTAAAGTAACAACCTGTTCCAGTCCTTCCGGTTGTGGGACGTCCAGCACGTCAATGATTTCAACAATTCGTTCAACGTTTGCCGCGGCATCGATGACCATCAGGACTTCCAGCGGTTCGTAAACCAGCAGCACCCCGGTTTTGGAGAAAATCGGCTGTAGAGCCGCCTGCACTCGCTTGAGGTCGCCGTGACGGATAGGAATCAGCCGCATCACGTAGTTCCCGCCCTTTGCGCCAATCCCTTCATCCCCGCCGGTGATTGGCAGGCGCGAAAAACGGGCTTCCGCGGCGGGAACTATCTCAACGACATTGCTGCCTTGACGACGCACCATCGCCAGGCCCTGGGTTTTTAGTATCTTCTCAAAAAAGAAAAAAGCGTCTTCCGCGGAAACCCTGAAATTCGGAGGCGCGGTGATCGACATTTGCCCGCGCAGAATCTGTTCCTGGTAGACGAACACGGTATTGGTTTTGGCGGAGATGATTTTGATGAACTCCTTAAGGACAAGGTTTTGCGGTAGATTCAGGGTGACTTTAGCGTTGCGTTTCTTTTTCGCCGCCTGCGCTTCATAAGGTCCCGCGAAGCAAAAGAATACCGCCATGCTGAAAAATGCCAGGGCCAGCATAACCCCGACCTGTCTGCGTACGACGCGCAAGCGGATTCCCGGTTTCATGGAAAAATTCAACACTGCATTCAAATTCATGGAATCAAACCCGGGGACTCGTTGGGAGGTCGTTCAGCGGTTCCGTATTTCTCGCCCGCCATTCTGCCCATTCCAGGTCCGCGGCGGTGGTGATCTTCAGGTTGCATTGATCTCCCGGAACACTGTGTACGGACATTCCGTTCATTTCCAAAAGGGACGCGTCATCGGTGACATCCCATCCTTTTTCATGCGCAAGGCTGGAAGCCTTCCAGAGGAGATCCCATTTAAAACCCTGCGGAGTCTGTACCGCAAATAAACTGCTACGGTCCATCAGTTCGCTACGGTTATTTTCAATCCTGCGGATGGTATCGGTCAAAGGGACCACAGGAATAGCCGAACCGTTTTCCCCGCATCCCCGCAGCACCCGGTCAATCAGTTCCAGGGTGCAAAAAGGGCGCGCGCCGTCATGGACCAATACGAACCCGGAATGGTTATTCTCCCGGCTGATTGCCTCCAATGCGAAATGCACCGAATCCTGCCTTCGGGGTCCGCCTTCCACCAGCAGCACAGGTTCATCCACGAAGAGTTCGGAAACGAATTCCCTGTCTTTGCCGGCAACGACAAGATATACCTGTTTTATGCGCGGATGCCGCAGGAAGGGTTGGATGGCATACTCAAGAATCGTCTGATGACTGAGGGGAAGGAGCAGTTTGTTGCGCCCCGCCTCCATGCGTGTTCCCCGTCCAGCGGCAACTATCACCGCTACGGCATCCTGACCGGTCATCAATCCGTTTGTCTGACCTCTGATGAGGAAGTTGGCTCCACTTTTTCCGGATCGGACCTACCATAAGTAAGTTTGCTTTGCAATGTCCAGTTAATTCAGGGAATTCCCGCACCATCTGCAAGTTTAGCGAAGATATCCGGCTTGTAAATGGATGCCCGCAGACTACACTGGCGGTGAAATGTGTCCATTATCAGTGTTTCAAAACCGGCTTTCTCTGCCATGACCATGAACAAACCCGGGGATCAGGAACGGATCAATAAGCTAGAATGGGAAAATCCGGATAACTGGACCTCCGGGAAATGGGGTGGTGTTTATTTTAGTCACGCCGATTCCAGAACCTGGGTCCCCAAACGGATAACGAAATTGGGCTGGACGCTCAACCTGGCGAAACCGGGTGGGGTAGCGTGGCTGGTCGGGTTTATCATCGGGATACCGCTGCTTGCGGTGTTTCTGACGGTTTTGTTCTCAACATGAATCCCATTCTTTGTTTCCACAATCATTCACATCAATAACAAAAAATGTCTGAAAAAACAGCATTCATTGGACTCGGGGTGATGGGTTATCCCATGGCGGGGTTTTTGGCAAAAGCAGGAACCGAGGTGACAGTGTACAACCGCACCACCGAAAAAGCCGCACGATGGGTGGAAGAATACGGAGGCAAAACGGCTTCTACACCGGCTCAAGCGGCTGATACTGCCAAGTTCGTGTTTGCCTGCGTGGGCAACGACGATGACCTGCGTTCCGTCACGGTTGGTCTGGACGGGGCTTTCTCGGGTATGCGCCCGGGATCGGTGTTTATCGATCACACCACTGCATCGGCCAAAGTCGCACGTGAGTTGGCGGACGTAGCACACCAGCAGGAATGCTCATTTCTCGATGCCCCAGTATCCGGAGGACAGTCCGGGGCGGAAAACGGAGTATTGACCGTCATGGTCGGAGG
>CAYFLK010000086.1:0-1722 GCA_964344035.1 uncultured Pseudomonadota bacterium | reverse complement strand
TCATCCTGAATTACGCAAAAATGGTCCAACTGCTTGGTCCGGTTGGCAACGGCCAGTTGACCAAGATGGTTAACCAGATCTGCATCGCCGGACTGGTGCAGGGACTGGCCGAGGGAATTCACTTCGCCAAGGCTGTCGGCCTCGATGTGGAGGCAGTGATCGAGACCATATCAAAAGGCGCGGCGCAGTCGTGGCAAATGGAAAACCGTTACAAAACAATGAACGAAGGGGAATTCGACTTCGGGTTCGCCGTCGAATGGATGCGCAAAGATATGGCAATTGCACTGGACGAAGCTCGTACAAACAGAGCACACCTGCCCGTTGCCGCGTTGGTTGATCAGTTCTATTCAGAAGTGCAGGCGTTCGGTGGGAACCGCTGGGATACCTCCAGCCTGATAGCAAGGCTGGAAGCAATGCGTCAAACAAAGAGTAATTGTTGTTGACAGCACTGATGAGAAATATTGAAGACAAAGTCCTCATCGACGGTGCATGGCTGCCCCCGGACTCAGGGGAAACTCTGCCAGCGATCAACCCTAGCGATGGAACGGAATTCGCGCGTATCGCCAGAAGTTCCGCCGTGGACATAGACCTGGCGGTGAAATCAGCGCAAAACTCAATGGAAGGGAAATGGGGCAGAATGATACCGGCGGAACGGGGCCGGTTGCTGCAAAAATTGAGCGCGCTGGTGCTGAAGCATGAAGACGAACTGACAGAATCGGAGACCCGCGACGTCGGCAAACCCCTGCGTCAGGCCCGAGTGGATGTCAAGGCCTGCGCACGCTACTTCGAGTTCTATGGCGGCGCGGCGGACAAGGTGCATGGAGAGACCATCCCCTACCTTGAAGGATACACCGTTTTCACTTTACGGGAACCGCACGGAGTCACAGGTCATGTCATCCCCTGGAATTATCCCCTCCAAATCATCGGTCGCACCATCGGCGGAGCACTCACAATGGGCAATGCCTGTGTGCTGAAACCAGGTGAAGAAGCCCCGCAAACCGCGTTGATGATCGGAGAGCTGGCCGTTCAGGCCGGGTTTCCTCCGGGTGCGTTCAACATTGTTCCCGGACTTGGAGAAGAAGCCGGGGATGCGCTCATACATCATCCCGGCGTGCGTCACCTTTCGTTCACAGGATCAACTGAAGTCGGCGCCCTGGTGCAGCAGGCCGCCGCCGGAAATGCTGTCCCGGTGACCCTGGAACTGGGCGGGAAATCCACGCAGGTAGTGATTGCAGATGCGGATTTGGACAAGGCCCTTCCTTTCCTCGTCAATGCAGCCATTCAGAATTGCGGGCAAACCTGCTCCGCCGCGAGCCGGGTCCTGGTGGAACAGCCCATCTACGAAGAACTTGCGGCGCGTCTGGTCGACAAATTCAACATACTCCAAGCCGGTCCCGCGTCCCGGGATTTGGACTGCGGGACGCTCATAAGTCCGGAACAAAAAAAACGTCTGGAAAGATATCTGGAAAACGCAAAAGCGGATGGCCTGAATTTCGCCGCAAAAGATAAAATAGTGGATGACGCGCCTGCCGGAGGGAATTACGTGAAGCCGCTACTCATCCGGGACGTGCCCCCGGATCATGCTGTTGCACAGGAAGAACTGTTCGGACCGGTGCTGGCAGCGATGCATTTCCAGGATGAAGACGAAGCCGTTGAATTGGCAAACGGAACGCCTTACGGACTGGTTTCCGGAGTCTGGACAACAGACGGAAGCCGCCAATT
>CAYFLK010000085.1:6143-12512 GCA_964344035.1 uncultured Pseudomonadota bacterium | reverse complement strand
ATAACACTTTAATCCAAAGGTTGGGAGCTTTTTTTGTTATGAATCGCTCAAGTTACGTTCAACTAATCCTCTTTCTTTTTTCCGATATCACCATAAATCCGGGGCTGAGTTGCATAATCGATGAGAGGCGTGGCGGCATTCCCCAGTAATATTGCGTACATCACTCCTTCATTCAAACCGCCGAAAAGCCTGATGATGATCGTCAGCATCCCAATCAGCAGTCCAAATATCCAGACACCCAGTGGCGTTACAGGGGACCCGACCATGTCCGTGGCCATAAAAAATGCGCCTAACATCAAACCCCCTGAAAAAAGCATGAACCAGGGGTCAGGGAACCATGATCCGTCCAGCCAGTGCAATGCGCTTTCTGAAATGAATGCTCCTGAAAGCACCGCTGCAGGGATGCGCCAGTCCATCATGTTGCGTGCTATCAGATAAAGTCCACACAGGATTATCAGCAACGCCGAGGTTTCTCCCGCAGACCCGGCTGTTGTTCCCAGCAGAAGGTGATCGAGTCCGGTTAGGCTATGATCGAATTTGCTCAGTGCCAATGGAGTGGCCCCCGAAAATGAGTCAATTCCTACTTCAGCGGACCACTGATCGGTTGCCTGGGGTAAGGAAAAGGGAAAAGTGAAAGTTGACGGAATGAAATCCGTGAAACGTCCGGGTGGGAATGCAGGCGTCCAGGTGGTGATGGCGACAGGGAAAGCAGCCTGCAAAAAGGCACGGCCCACCAGCGCCGGGTTAAAAATATTATTACCCAGTCCTCCGAACATCTCTTTGCCAAGAGCAATTGAAATTACACCGCCGGCTGCGCACATCCAAAGCGGGAATCCCGGAGGCAGGGTCAAAGCAAGCAGCACTCCGGTTATGACAGCACTATAGTCGCCCACGGAAGGAGGTTTCCCGGAAATTTTACAAAGCAAAGCCTCGGTCAAAACACAGGATGCGGTAGAAACCAGAATAAGTACCAGAGAACTGATGCCAAATTGAAAAAATGCAAACACGCATATCGGCATCAACGCATAAACAACGTTACGCATGATGGTGGTAATTTCCGGAGCACCATGGACATGGGGAGAACTGCGGACTTCGACTGTTTCAGGCGCTGACATGTTCAAGCAGCTTTATCGCGAATGACGGTTTTCGCAATCCGGAAATACTGGACAAGTGGAATCCCTGATGGGCAGACAAAGCTGCAGCTGCCGCATTCGAAACAGTCGAAAAGATGATAGCGATCCACCATGGTTTGATATTGCCGTTTGTGTGCGAGCATACCCAGAAAAGAGGGATTCAGGTGGATGGGACATGCTTTGAGGCAGGCTGAACACTTGATGCAGGGGTGGACTTTGTGTACCGGTTTTGCGGCTTCACCTTCCGTCATCACCAAGATACCACCGACCCCTTTGGTGATGGGTACATCAAGAGAAGCTACTGTTGCGCCCATCATCGGTCCGCCGAGAATAAGCTGTCCCGCACCGCCGTGAAAACCGAGTTGTTCCAGCACAAAACGCATGGGGGTCCCCAATGCCACAAGGTAATTTCCGGGTTTCTTCACCCCCGGTCCGGTGATGGTAACCACACGTTCTATCAAACCGCGGCTATGTGGGAGCAAGCGCCCAAGTTCCGCAAGCGTTGCGACGTTGAAGATGCTGACTCCAATGGATGAAGGATATCCATTGGACGGGACCTCCCGTTTTAGCAGTGCTTTAGTGAGCATCTTTTCAGCACCCTGAGGATACTTGGTGCGCACTGTTATGACGCTGATATCCCCACCTTCCGGAAGCGCCGATTCGAGTGCATCAACAGCATCTTTCTTGTTGTCCTCCACCCCGATGATTGCCCTTGGCGCTCCCACAGTCCGCATGGCGATGCGGATACCTTTGATCAGGTCCTCCGTCTGCTCCAGCATGACCCGATGATCGGTAGTTAAATATGGTTCACACTCGCAGCCGTTTACCAGCAGTGTATTTATTTTGTGACTATCCGGGATTTTCATTTTTACGTGCGTGGGGAATGCCGCCCCTCCCAAGCCGACCATTCCGGTGTCTTGGATGGCTGTAATCAACTCCACTGAATTCATTCCGGTGATTTCCCTGGGGTGGTCATAAAGCACCTCCTGGCTTGCTCCAGGGTGGACTTTCAAGACGATGGATTCCGTCTTCGGCCCCCTGGCGGTGCGCATCCAGTCGATGCGCTCCACTGTGCCGGTTGCGGGAGCATGCAAAGGGACGGACATGAATCCGTCAGCACGAGCGAGCGGTTCTCCCCTGACTACTTCCTGACCGGCCTGCGCCAGTGGCACCGAAGGTTTGCCGAAATGCTGGGAGAGCGGCAGTATCAGTTCCGGGGCAAACGCCAGCCTGCGGATCGGCAATCCGCATGTGCTGGACTTGTGTTCCGGGGGGTGTACACCATGGGGAAAAGTTTTTCTGAGGAACCGGATCATCACTGATACTTTTCGGCCCTGGCGATCAGCTTGTCAAGACCTTTCTCCTTGGCATTGAAGGGGGTGCCGGGATGTATGCAGCTTGCTGTGCATTTTTCCGCGGCCTTTACTATGTCTTTGAACTGACCTGCTTTGGGGTTGAGCACGTATGCCAGCTTGTTGTCGTCATATGCAAATATTTTTGGATTTATCTCGATGCATTCATCGCAGCTTGTGCATTCGGGAGAGTCGATCCAAACCGGTTCATATCCATTCAACGGCGAACCACCAGTGCTTGCAACTGTGGCCGTGGCATCATATCCGGTAGATCCCGCGGTTACCGTAGCGGCGCCATTCAGCATATGCGAAATGTCCCCGGTGTTTCCTACGGAAGCGAGAGAAAGCAGAGTTTTTGAGAGATTCTGCGCCATCTCCGCGCGTACCTGGCTGGAAATATGATCAACATCAACAATGCTTTCTTCTCCGGCAATAGATTTGAGCAAACGCCAGAAATCACGACGCTCTTCCGTCGAGGTCACCATTTCAACAGATGGAATAACCCGCATGAGGTGGTTTTGCCTGTCGACCGCCCACAGAAAAGGACATTTATCCTCACGCTCATCCGCATCCATTTCAAGATACTGGTGAAGAGGGACCATGTCATCTGTCCAAGAAGAAGGATCGGCTTTGCGGAAATGCTTGCGGAATCGTCCTTCGGTCAGCGCAAAATCAGCGAAAGTCATTGGTGCTTCCAGTTTCCCTTTTGCTCCATCTTCCTCTTCATATTCAATGGTGTAAAAAGGCCAGTCTTCATCCATTGAGGGGTTGCCCTCCAAGGATGCGCATTCCTTCCAGGTAATGCCTTCATTAGGATTGTAACGCAGAAGGGGGTAAGCGCGCGACTCTACAGCGAGTTTGCTTTGCAGTTCCGAGAGATCATCCGCAACTCCATGTTCGGGTTGGCAGACCGCGTAGATATTGAAAAGAGCTGGACGGCGTGTGTTGAGACCCTCGATGAATCCCTCGAGCAGATGGTTCACGTGAGAAATGGAACTTTGCAAGGTGTACGAGGTACGGTGGGCCATGCTGATCAGACTCATTTCCTTGCGTGTTTCTTCCTTGCCCTTCCATGCTTTCCCAAAGGGCGCCATGTCAGAAACCTGGCTGATGAATCCGGAAGTGCAAGCCTGGCCTCCGGTGTTGGAATAAACCTGTGTGTCAAGTATGAGTACTTTTACGGGCAATCCCGACATCAGCATCCGCGACAGGTTCTGGAAACCGATGTCGTACATGGCGCCGTCGCCTCCTACGGACACAACCGGCGGGCAGAGCAAAAATTCCTCTTCAGAAAAATTAGTCCAGTTGAAGTATGTAAAGAATTCTTCATGCTCTTCCCGGTTGTATTTTCCCTCCACTTCAAGTTCTGCCATGCGGATGTTCCTGAATCCTTCGGCCATTTTGGTCATGTGCCCCTCGAAAAGCCCCATGGCCACGGATGGGGAATCCTGGAAAAGATGACTTGACCAGGGAAAAGGATATGGGTTGTAGGGGAAGGTGGACCCCCAGACAGAGGTGCATCCGGTGGCATTTATGAACCCCATTGAGGAACGTCCTTTCCCTGAGGGACCGTGGGTGTATTGCCAGCGCAGATGTTTAAGTTTCGCAAGAAGCTGCGTAACCCATTGCAACCATTCAGAATCTACCGGCTCACCACCATTCTTGTGGTACAACTCGGCTGATAGTCCAGTCAATGTCAAATCGGTGTTGCGGTGTTCCTCAATGGCCCTGTCGATTGAAGCAGTGTCGCTGATGTCCAGGGTTGAGGTCAGTTTAAGACGGACGTGGGTTTCCAGGCGGTTAATCAGGTCATCCAGCTTGGCCACCTGTATTTTAACCCGCTGCTGCATCAACGCGGTAACGGTACCAGTGAACAGGTGAATCACAGTCTTTTCACCGCAGCCGTTGCATGCGCCGTCACCGCAGTTCAGAGACCCGTAATTCTTTTTGTCAAGCAGGAGTGTTTCCAGTGCACCAATTCTTTCGTTCAGGTCATCGATACGGATATAGTCCGGGGATGTATTCGGCAAATCAAGCCAGTATTCCCAGTCTTTGCGGAGTTCGCTCACGGATTCCTTGGTCTGCGTCGCGATCTTCAGCGCGTCATCCTCACAAACGGTGACGCACTGCATGCAGCCCTTGCAGGTGTATGGATTGATGGTGATGGAGAACAAACCGCCGCTGCCCTTGGTTTGTTTTTCCTTGACGCTGTAATAAGGTTTAGTGACCGCAAATTTGAACCCGTTGATGGTTTCACGGAACCACTCGAATTCCTGTTCAAGTTCTTTCTGCTCTCCGGTAGCAAGACTTGAATTGGCAATTGTTTGTGCAATTGCCTCCGACATGATATCCCCAACGTCAGCGCCCTCGCCGGCCTGGTCAAAGGCTGAGCGCATTTGTTTTTCCATGGTACGGACAGCACGGCGCAGATGTTTGACTTTTCTGCCCCGCCTTTCTATGCGTCGAATGCTTGTGTCGAAAATTTCGGATGTTGAAGAAACAAGTCCTGGGATAGCGCTGTCCGGACAAAGCGTGTAGCAATCACCGCACGCGGTGCAGTTTTCCGGAACCCACACCGGGTGCTCAAAGCGGATCTGGGTCATATCGCGGAAAACACCCGTAGAAGCCGGTATCAGGCTGAGAGCGTTGAACGGATCAGCAAGGTTTTCAGATCCTTTCCCGCTTGCATAGAATTGCCCTGTTTGTTCCCAAAAGCGGTGAACGTCTGAGCGCATGACTTCGCTTTTAGGCAGCTGTTTGAGCATTATCGGCATCAAGGGCTGTTTGCGGATGGCTTGCGTGTCTGCGGTAATGGGGGGTTTGTCCTCAATCTCCCATACCTCCTGAAACCCTCGACGCACTACTCTCAGGTTGTCTTCAACTACTCTCGCGCCTTTGGAGCCGAACTTGGCATGCAGTTGATTTTCAATTGCCTTAAACAGGGATTCTTCTGTTAAATCTGCAGTTTTCATAACAGTAGACGCCGCGAAAAACGCACCTTGGAATGCATTGCCCTGCATCCGGAACTGCAGGTCGGCATCTGAAGCTTCTTCCCGAGCGATTTTAAAAGCGTCAACATAAAATAACTTGATTTCATTTTTCAAAATCAACTGTTGCGCATGGCGGGGAATTGATTCCCAGACTCTGTCCGCTGTTTCCAACTCGCTCTGGATGATGAAAAGACCGCCTTCTTTCAAACCATGCAGGGGGTTTGAGTGTTCAAAAACATTCGGGTCTGGAGAAAGCACCACGTCCACGTATATATATTCTGAATTTACGCGGATTGGTTCAGGAGCTGCGGAAAGATAATAGGTTGTTGGCTGTCCTTTTTTTTCAGAGCCATATTTCGGGTTGGCCTTGATATCAAAATCCAGCAAATCAAACAGGGTCATCGCCAGGTTCTTTCCGGTCGTAATCGCTCCCCATCCTCCGACAGAGTGGATTCGCACTGCGATGCAGTCTTTGGGCATAAGATTAGGGTTTTCGCTTCCGCGGATGCTCAGGCGTTTTACATCCGGATACAATTCGGTTATGTCCTGCTGATGGATTTCCTGTTTCGGGGTGTACGCTTCGTCACGGATGAAATCAACCGAGAGGTAGAAGAATTTACGCTTGTCCGCGTTAGGCAGCATGTTTTCAACAGCGCCGATGATTCCTTCAGGCTGTAGATCGCGACTACCGAGTCCGTACGAACCAGAATAAAGAGAAGGGACATGCAGATTTTTTTCATAAACCGCGTACCCGGGGTGAGGCGGCTTCTTTTTGCTTCGTCCAGCACCGTTTTCCACGCACTTGCTGACAGTCGTTCTGACTTCACGCATGAGAGGCAGATCTTCTGCCAATGGTTGGTCTGTTCTTTCGAGCACCACCACCCCTTTTCGACC
>CAYFLK010000085.1:0-6133 GCA_964344035.1 uncultured Pseudomonadota bacterium | reverse complement strand
TCAGTATGTTCCCCAGCAGATCTCCAGGAAAAGGGCGGAACATGGTCAGGTTGACTACTCCGACCTTAATGCCTCGGCTTTTGCGCAGGTAATCTGCCACCGCCTCGGCAGAACCGATCAAGCTTCCCTGCCCTAAGACCAGGTATTCCGCGTCTTCAATACGGTAACCGCTGATGCGCTGGTATCTCCTTCCGGTGAGTTGATAAAACTCGTCCATGCACTGTTCAGTGATTTCTACGACATGGTCAAAAAAGAAGGGGCGCTGTGCGGCAACACTTTGCATGTAGGCGTCCTGGTTTTGGACGGACCCCGATACCATCGGGTTGTCGACATCCCAAATCGCTGGGATCCGCCGGCGTTTGGGACCATAAAGCAACCGCTGCGCAGGTGTAGGGGTGTCGATAATATCGTCCGGTAGCCCAAGATAGGCCCGTATCAATTCACGTTCGGGCAACTGCAGAGATTCAATGAGGTGCGTAGTCAAAAAACCGTCCTGCCCGACGATTCCGGGATTGAGAGAAAGTTCAGCAATTTTGTGCGCGATGATGTTCAGGTCCGCTGCTTCCTGCGCATTCTTGCCTAAAACCTGGAAAAATCCGGTGTCATCAACAGCGTGATAGTCATCATGTCCGCAATGCACGTTCAGACTTGCTTTAGTGATGGCGCGGCAGCCGATATTCAAAACGTATGGGAGACGCTTGCCGACTGCCGCATACAGAGATTCGTGCATGTAGGCGATTCCCTGACCGGATGAAAAATTAATGGCCCGCAAACCGGACATTGCCATCCCGGCGGTGACCCCGGCGGCGGCATGCTCCCCTTCCGGTTCGATGAAAATCAACGGCCGTCCTGAAATGTTGACGTGTCCCTTGGCAGTTTCTTCCGCCCAGTATTCCCCCATCTGGGTGGATGGAGTGATCGGGTATGCTCCCGCAGCATCACTGGATTCCCGTTCACACATGATCACGGCGGTGTTCCCGTCCATAGCCTGCCGAATACCCGGATATTTAAAATCTTTTTTGGCTTTCTTTAACATGTCTTTACTCCTTGTGCATACACTAAATCTGACCGTACGTTCTTATGGAAATAGTTGTGTGTTGAAATAAGTTAATCTGTAATTAATGCTGATTAAATATCTCTTTTTCCACTGTTTTGAGGACATTCGCGGGGGGCTTCAAAGCTACATTCCTCTCGGCAGGGGTTCCATCCGGATTACTTTTTTTGCACCTGCGCCTTTGACAGGAGCTTTCCCGCTATCCAGCCAGACGATTGCCCCGGTGGGACAGCGATCAATGGCAATTTTTGATGCGAGTTCATTTTTTTCATAATCAATAACCGCAAGGTTGTCCTGCATTTTGATCAATCCTTCCGGTGCATCGGCTTCACAACGAGCGCATGCAGTGCATACCACTTCACAGTCGGCTTCCACTTCGTCACCCTGTCCCAGGCTTTTACAAGCCACCCAGAGTTGGTGGCTGACCGGTTGCAATGAAAACAGGTCTTTAGGGCAGATTTCGACACAATCATTACAGGCAACGCATTGGTCTTCATCCAGGATCGGGAGACCAAAGCGGTTCATATGGATGGCATCGAATTCACATGCTGCTTCGCAATCACCAAGGCCTAAACATCCCCATGTGCAGCCTTTCCCGCCTCCTGCTACAGCAGCTGCTCGGCAGGATTGCATACCTTCATATTTGGCTCGGAAATAGGCCACATGACTGCCGCCGGCGCAGGCCAGGCGGGCAACGCGTTTTTCATGCAGTCCGGCTTCTACTCCAAGAAAATCCGCAAGCGCAGCAGTCATTTCTGCTGAATTTACCGTGCATTGTGCCGGCTCAGTTTCACTCTCGATCAGGGCCTCGGCGAAGGGGCGGCATCCGGGTTGACCGCAGGCGCCGCAATTTGCATGTGGCAGCATTTCTTCAAGCACCTCAATGCGTGGATCTTCCTGCACATAAAGCTGCCTGTTTGCCAGGGCCAGCACCGATGCCAGACTTATCCCCAATCCTGTCATGAATGCACTTGCCGTAATAATGCCGATCCACACCGTCATATGAAAATCTATAAAATTGCACTCTCACGGTCACGTATACGACTGATCAATAAAACATCTGTCAGCCCCTGGAAGCGAAAGACTAACATAAGTAAATATTATACTATCAGCAAAAGCAAGTAAAAAAGCGAAAATTCGCCAATATTACAAATTTAGCTGTTTTAACTGTTTTACAATAGTGCCGCGACAGTGAGAGGGAGTGGGACTTTTAAGCCGGTTTGGAGAAAAAATATGGAGTTGTCGCTTGGAAACAGCTCAGGTTGAAACTTGTTTGGGTCTTTCAGCCTGTTATAATTTCATGCTCTTGCAGAAAGAACGAGGCAGGCAATAGCTGATCCGGAATTCTATAATTCGGTCAAACTGAGGTGATTTCATGAAGGAGATTTCTCTCGTCTTGACTTGAGGAAGGAGATGCTGGATATGAGGGGGTTGTAGAGAGGTTTGTCGAGTTCGTTTTCGTTTAGAGTAGAGAGAGAGGCGAAAGACCCTGTTTCATTCTTCTGATCCGTGTATGTTGCGGAGTCATCGGGTTTTTTTCTCATATTTCTCAGCCGCTCAAGTGAATCATAGGGAGAAAGCCTGTAGCGCAAAGCTGCTGGATGGGAATAAAAATGATGCGCCTCCGTTTCGATCATCTCACCTTCTTCATGAATGGTATCTGTAAAACCGTTGTATGGATTTTGTTCTTGTTCACTGATCTTATTCACTTCAGTTTCAGCGGCATCTTCTTGATCATTAAGCGAATAGATGACCAATCCGGCAAAGGATAGGCAATATACAAGAATAGAGAAAGTGATGATCCCTGCATTGTGATCCAGATGAAGCGTTTGAAAACATTCAAAAATCATAAAACGTTTTCGTTGAGTCACTGCATGCAGTTATTAAGAAGAACCTGTATCGGTCTAAAATGCACGGGATCCCATTCAATCAACAATCCGGGTTCCTGAACGTCCATATACTGCACGATTCTAAAACAATTTCAATATCTTGAGTTCGAGTAAGCAAATGGGAAAGCAATAAATCTATTTTCGGCTTCTTCAGCTGTTTATAAAATCCCTGGGATTTACAGGGATTTATCAAGACTCTAAGTATACTTTTCAAATAATGTTCCAAATATACTGAATTGATTTTTTCTGACACTATAGTTTTCACACCTCAAGATCTGGATACTCTGACGGTCCTACTTCTTTTGAGGATGAAAATATGATGCTATTTCCGAAAGGCATAAGTTTGAGGTGCAAATGAATGGGACGATGGTGATGTTGTATCTTTCAGACTTGTCTGGAATTTCACGGGGGAAAACTTTTCCCATGCTGGAAGCGGAGCAGGTTTTCAAGGAAGGCGTAGGATGGATACCCAGCAATGCGGGGATCACCTGTTTCGGAAACCTTGCTCCGGTAGATAATGACGCACTGGGTGAACTGAAAATGTTTCCCGTGGAAGAACAATTTGTTTCACTAAGAAACGAATCACTCGATTTGGACATGGGGTTGTGGCTGGGAAGGGTCGACAGGCTTGATGGATATCCATGGGAATGCTGTCTGCGAAGTCAGCTGCAACGGGCTGAAAACCTTCTATTAAAAAATCATGGCATATGTCTTCAAGTTGGGGTGGAGCAGGAGTTTTACTGCATCAAACCAGGCAATAAACCGCTTAACGCGTATTCATTCGATGCATACGAAAGGGCTTCACGTTATTTGGATGCATTCGCGAAATGCCTGATCACATCAAAAGTGCCGTTGAAATCGCTGCACGCGGAAAATGGGCCTGGACAATACGAGCTGACTCTCAAACCCATGGCACCTACAATGGCCGCGGATCAGTTGATTGCGGCTAAGGAAATAGGGAAACTGTGCGCGCGCCGTCTTGACGAAAGAATTACATTCTCCCCAATAATCAACTCAGAAACAATCGGGAGTGGTCTACATGTGCATTTCAGCCTGCACGATTTACAAGGAAATCCACTGAACTCATCTGAAGGCACACTTGTGAGCACAATATCAGGCGCCTTTGTGTCCGGGATACTTGGACATTTGCCCTCGCTTCTCGGGTTCAATTCACCTAGCCTGATCTCACCTGAACGTTACAAACCTCCACGATGGACGGCATATTTTAATAATCTAGGTATGCAGGACCGACGTGCGGCGATCCGCATCAGCCGTTTGGGGGAGGGGAGTCCAGGCATCCATTTTGAGCTGAGGACTGCCGATGCCGCTGCAAGTCCGTACCTGGTGCTAAGTTCCATGTTGTATGCGGGTATGGAAGGATTGAGCCGCAAAATTCAATGTCCTCCTCCGTATTCTACTGACGAACTTCTGAAAGGCCTTATTGTTCCCGGCGTTTGCAGGCTTCCGGACACACTGGAAAAATGCCTGGCAAATCTGCTCGAAAATGAGGCCCTTCTTTCACATTATCCGGAGGCGTTTGTGAAAGCATATTTTGATAACAAACGCCATGAAATTAAGCTTGCGTCTTTGATGCGTGGGCAGGAACTATACGATTCTTACATGCAGTGTTATTGAAGCAGAATATTTTCGCAAATCAAAGTTGATCAAATCAGATGATGAGTGTTCTTGATCCGTTTCCCCTTTGTCGGCCATCTTTGCAATTACCTGATATCATTAAATATTATTCTTCACCGTTTATGCACAAATTGATCAAGGCTCCATTGTGATATTTCTGAACGATGAAAAAACATGATTTATGCAATCAAGGTTTATGGAGTGTTGGCGGGGAAGCATCTGGAAATGGATATTTCTGAACTGCTGTTGAAAGTAGGTGGTGTTCTTGAAATAAAAGCAAAAAATTATAAAATATTCTCCATTATAAAAAAAAATAAAAACCTACAGCTATTAATGTAGGTTATATGGAAAACAGTTGCATCATAATGAATTCTGAAAAGTCCGGTTTAATATATAAGTGAACCAAATGATAGTTGAATCTTAAGTGGGAGAGATTAAAATCTATTTTCAGAAAATGTTATTCACTAAT
Organism: uncultured Pseudomonadota bacterium; assembly: GCA_964344035.1. Lineage (GTDB taxonomy): Bacteria > SAR324 > SAR324 > SAR324 > NAC60-12 > UBA1014. The sequence continues at coordinate 1,086 of CAYFLK010000085.1, read as the reverse complement.
CAAAAAATGATGATATGCCAAGGCAGATTCATATGGAAGCTCTGAAAAAAATTGCTACAGACAGATTGAAGAGCCTTCTGTTTGAATCTTTAGAAATCAGAAAATTGCGCGAAGGCTCTATGTCTGCTGATGAAATGGACTAATTAGAAGGCTGGATAAATGCTGCAGAAAATGAACTTGCATGCAGGGAAATATCCCCACAGGAAAAATGATTTCCCGTTCAAATGTTTGGATTAAGATAGGTATTTAAGCCATAGGACCGCGTTGTAGATCTTATGAAACAACAAAGTTACTGCACGCAGTTCACTCAAAAAGATTGAGGTCACCCCAGGTGGATAATTTAACAAGTGAGGGGATAAAATGTGGTGATCACATCCAGACTTGAATGAAATGTAATTAAGATTCAATGAGAGTGCAAACTACGTTTCGGTTAGTTCGTGGTCCATCAAATTCACAAAGGAAAACATTCTGCCAGGTGGATAATCCCAATCGTCCATCAATGATAGGAATGACTTCAGAAGGGCCGATCAAGCCTGCTTTTAAATGAGAATCACCGTTTCCATCTTGACGATCATGCAGCCAGACGCCTCTTGGAATCAACTTGCGGAGCAGGTTAACAACGTCTAAACGAACGCTTTCGTCCCAGTTTTCCTGTATCATGATTCCGGCGGTAGCTCCCTGAACGTATAGAGCAGCAAGTCCATTTCGGATTTTTGCTTGATTCACAAGCGACTGGACTATCTCTGTAATATCAATCAGTTCTTCGCGTGTATTTGTTTTGATATTGATGTGTTGAATCATCTTGGCCATTATATTTCAATAGTGGTAACTGATGAGAATACCAGCGACAAGAGCTGTATTCTGCCACATGGAAAAAAGAGTTTTCAGGCAGGAAAACCTGATTCAGATTGTTCCAAAAAGGAAAGAGAACAAAATTTATTGTCCGAGGATAATTGTATCATCATTTTTCAACAATCGAGCTGAGCATTCTCCACAGTTGTTTATCCAAGAAATACAGATATTGAGATTACTATAAGGCTCTGTTCGAGTTAAGTGTTGATTATCCAGCAACACAGCTAAGATATG
>CAYFLK010000084.1:0-12811 GCA_964344035.1 uncultured Pseudomonadota bacterium | reverse complement strand
TTTTCTGCTCCTGAAGAATTTATCTTAAGATTACAGTTTAGTACCGTTAGGAGGGAAAATCAACACTTAAGGAGACAGAGCCAAGTTTTAAGTGATGCCGAGGAATTATTCAGGCGCAAAATAAAACAAAAAAGTACATGCTTCATGAACCAAGACAAGCACATGACAGTGCTCAAAATTTTCAATCCCCCCGGTTTGGTTGAGGCTTGACACTGGGGAAAAAAGATACTTACATATAACTGTTACGGAGCGTGGCGCAGTCTGGTAGCGCACACGGCTGGGGGCCGTGCGGTCGCAGGTTCAAATCCTGCCGCTCCGACCACATTCTCCACCAAATCACTCCAAACACACTACGCAGCCTGTAAGTACAGTACAGGCTAAACATCTGGAAATTTATTTTCCACGGAAGCAATGATTAGAACTGAAGACCTGAACGTCATCGGCGTTGAGCGATTAACAACCCCAATCCAGCTCAAGCGGCTGCTGCCATTAAGTGAAAAAGCCGCCGCAACCGTGGTTAAAGCACGTAAAACGGTAAAAGAAATACTCGATGATCGTGACAAAAGACTGCTGATGATAATCGGTCCCTGTTCCATTCATGATCCGCGTATAGCGATTGAGTACGCAGGTAATTTAAGGAAACTGATTCCGCAAGTTGAACAAACCCTTTTTGTGATCATGCGGGTATATTTCGAAAAACCGCGCACAACCATCGGCTGGAAAGGATTCATAAATGATCCGGACCTGGACGGGAGCCACCACATTGACAAAGGGGTGCGCCTGGCCCGGCAGATTCTCTTGGAACTAAATGAAATGGGTGTGCCCTGTGCCACAGAAACACTGGACCCCATTACTCCCCAGTACCTGGCTGACCTTATCGCATGGAGCGCCATTGGCGCGCGCACTACCGAGTCGCAAACCCATCGGGAAATGGCAAGCGGGCTTTCCATGCCGGTTGGTTTCAAGAATGGAACAGACGGTGATCTTGAGGTCGCCCTTAATGCATTGCGTTCAGCCAATGAACCACATCATTTTCTTGGCATCAATCACGAGGGTGAAGCATCGGTGGTCAGTACCTCAGGAAACAAATACGCGCACCTTGTGCTGCGGGGTGGAAAATCAGGTACGAATTTCGACGCCATTTCAGTCCGCACCGCTCTGGACGCGCTTGCTGAAGTGAATCTGCGTGAAAAGGTGATGGTCGACTGCAACCATGCCAATTCTGGCAAAGACCCAATGCGACAGGAACTGGTGCTGCGGGCGTTGATTCATCAGATCAAGGATGGAAGAAACTCAATCTTGGGCGCCATGATTGAAAGCAACCTAGAAGCCGGAAACCAGTCCATTGGTCCCGAAATGAGATACGGTGTCTCAATCACCGATGCGTGCCTCGATTGGGAAAATACACGTCGGTTGCTGCTTGATGCAAATGATCAGTTGTTGAATTGAGTGGTTCACATATTGTTTTTTTTGAATTACGAAATGTGAAGGAATGACGGATTTGTGAGATATTAATCCAAGTCACGCTCTGGTTTTTTCCCTTCCGCAACAAAAACCACCTCCTTATTCTTTCCACTTCATTTTTTCAACGGAGTTGATTCCGAAATATATTTATCGCAGATGTGTGTCCAGAATCCACTGCGGGAAGTCCGTACGATCTGTGAAGAACTGCTGCAGACCACCGGGCATTTCCGAAGCGTGGGTATTTCCACTCCAAGGCTGGATGCGGAACTGTTGCTGGCACAAGTGCTGAACCTGGGCCGAGTAGAGTTATACCTGCAATCGGACCGTCCCCTCGCCCAAAACGAAAGTGCGACTTTCAAAGAACTGACCCTGAGGCGTGTCAAAGGAGTCCCGGTTGCCTACCTGACCGGGGAAAAGGAATTCTGGTCGCTTTCATTCAAGGTAGACGAATCGGTGCTGATTCCGCGTCCGGAAACAGAACTTTTGGTGGAACTGGCAAGTGAACGCATCCGTATTTATCAGGAAAAGCACCCGCGGCGGAAAATCAGGATTTACGAATTCGGGACCGGGTCCGGGGCTGTTTCCGTTGCTCTTTGCGCTGAACTCGAACAACTTGATATCCTTGCCTCTGATTGTTCTGCATCTTCCCTTAAAATAGCGGCTTCCAATCTGGAACGTCACCGAGATTTTCTCTACCAGCTTGGTAATCGGGTGATGCTGGTAGTGGCGGACGGGGTATCCATGCTCAATCAGGCACAACGCGTGGATTTCCTGGTCGCCAACCCCCCATACATTCCAAGCAGTTCGATTGCAGACCTGAGCGCCGAGGTGCGCAAAGAACCGGAGCAGGCGCTTGATGGCGGCGAGGATGGTTTGGATTATTACCGGATGTTATTTAAAACAGCTCCCTTATTTATGCAGACATATGGAGAAATGCTGCTCGAAATCGGGAATGAGCAACAAAAACCGCTGGAAAAGCTGCTGGATTTGCATCCCTATTTTCAATGCCTGGGATTTCACAAGGATTTAGGGAATCATCCAAGAGTTCTGCATTTGCGGATGCACAGTCAAAACCGCCAATGACCGCACGAGTTCAGCTGACTCCGTTCACTGCAACCGGAGTAGTAGTTTTGGCGATGGTCGGTTATGGATTGAATCCGCTGTTTGCGCGTTGGATCTATGCGGAGGGGCTTTCGCCGGAAATCAGCGTTTTTTATCGTTAAGGCCTGCCGGCGCTGTTGATGACCCCTTTCCTGAAAGCCGCGCTTCGATTCCCGCGTGAATCCTTGTTATCATTCATCGGGGGGCTTGCCATGGGCGTGGGGGCCCTTGGTTATTTCAAGGCGCTGGCGGTTTTGCCGGTTTCACTTTGCATTCTTATTTTCTTCACTTACCCCTTGTTCACCATCCTGGTCAGCAGCTTTTTTTTCAGGATACACCTGACAGGGAGGCATTTAACCTCATCCATATTGATTTTGCTGGGATGTGTCTTTACCCTCTCCCCAACGGGAAATTTCGATCTTGATCAATGGACAGCCGTATTATGGTGTTTTCTTGCTCCACTCGGGGTTACAACTATCATTTTAATCTTTTCGTTGAAAATCAGTAAACTGCGGCAGATGTCTTCAACAAGCCTGCTGCTCTGCGGGAATGCCCTCGTAGGCGCGGTTGCGATAGGCGTACAAAGCGGTGGGCGCTGGCTTCCTTTGACCCAAAATGGATACTTTGCAATCATTGGGGTGGGACTTTTCACTGCGCTTCTTCCCCATTTGCTTTTCATTTGGGCGTCTCCTACTGCCGGGCCGGCTAAGACAGCTATCGCAGGTTCCGCGGAATTTCTCACCTCTCTTTCAATTGGTTGGGTGATCCTTTCGGAACCGGTATTCTGGAACCAGGTGGTTGCGGCTGTTGCGATCCTGAGCGCTTTGCTGATTTCGGTTTCTTCGAGGGACAAAAAAACTGGATAACTGCTGTGATGAATCGTGAACCGCGGTAGACATCTGTTGTTCACAACACTGAAATAATTTCATGAAAACAACTACATCCAAGCCGGAAATTGAAATTGAAGTCACCCGTGGGGACAACGTTGAAAGCCGCCACCTTGGTTCCGCCGTGCTTGTTGATGCAAGCGGAGCAGTTCATTCGTGCTGGGGAAACAGGGAACTGAGGGTATTCCCACGCTCCGCGGTCAAACCATTGCAGGCGATGGTTTTCGTTGGTTCCGGAGCGGTTGATGCTTACGGTCTTGCCGACGAAGAGATCGCCATGTCCTGTGCCTCTCATGGCGGGGAAACACGACATCTCAAAGTGATCCGGAACTGGATGAAACAGCTGGACATCACTGTGAACGATCTGGAGTGTGGCCCACATTGGCCCCTGCATGAAGACTCCGCACAAATGCTGGCGAGGGTTACCTCACAACCTGAAAACGTACACAACAACTGTTCAGGCAAACACCTTGGATTCATCACAATGGCCAGGCATTTGGGGATAGAACAACGGGGATACATAAACCCTGAGCATTCAGTGCAGATTCATGTCAGGGAACTGATGGAAACCATTTGTGAAACGCAGCTTGAAAACGCTCCAAGAGCCATGGATGGGTGTTCAGTACCCACCTGGGCAATCCCCTTGAAAAACCTCGCTCTCGGATTTGCAAAATTCGGAACCGGACAAAGGCTTGAGAATTCACTGCGGGAGCTGGCTAAGCGTTCGCGTGAAGCGATGCTCGCACACCCCTTCCTCGTCGCGGGTACTGGTAGGTTTTGCACCAGGGTGATGTCCCGTTTCGGGAAACAAGTTATTTGTAAAACCGGCGCTGAAGGCGTTTACTGCGCGGCTTTTCCTGAACTTGGTTTGGGTTTGGCATTGAAATGCCATGACGGGGCACGCAGGGCTTCCGAGATGATGCTGGGAGGAGTGATGCAGCATTTGGGGCTTCTGAATGATTCACAGGATATGGATTTCGTTCACTCTGCATTGACCAATCACAACGGTTACACCATTGGCGAATTGCGCTCCATCGTACCCTAGCATTTTTACAAACATACAGTTTTGAAATGACCAATCAGAATAAATTCCAGCAGCGCATCATCGAGAAAGGGAGAATGAACCGCGCGAGGCTTATCCTCCCCGAGGAACATGACCCGCGTGTGATAGAGGCGAAGTCGCTGCTTCGCGGGATCGGATACGAGGTGCTTGACCTGGATGAGTTTCATTCGAAGAGAGATTTCTACTTCAACTCCCTCAATGAATTACAGTTTTTCCAGAAAATGCCTACTGCTGAACGGCAGCAATACCTCGACCACCCGTTGCACCTGGGAATGTCAATGGTACGCAACGGGGACGCGGACGGTTTGGTTGCAGGTGCAGCCACACCCACCAGCGAGGTACTCCGCGCAGCTATCTGGACCCTGGGGATCAAAGCGCAAGCCCGTTGGGTTTCAAGCATTTTTTTCATGACCTCCCCGGACGGTGAAAAAGCATACACATACGCAGATTGCGGGGTGATTCCGGAACCTAGCAGCGACCAGCTGGCTTCAATTGCTGGAAGTTCAGCTGAGTTTCACCGCTTGTTAACCGGCGACATTCCTAAAGTCGCTTTCCTTTCTTTTTCCACCAAGGGCAGTGCCAGCCATCACCGGGTGAATCATGTGCGCAAAGCAGTCACTGCTTTTTCCCAACAATACCCGCACATAGTCCATGATGGGGAACTGCAGTTTGACACTGCGACCGTGCCGGAAGTGGCAAGGAAAAAAGCCCCCAATTCACCACTGCAGGGTGAAGCTAATGTTCTCATCTTTCCCAACCTGGACGCGGGGAACATCGCCTACAAAATCACTGAACGGATAGCCGGGTTCACTGCTTGGGGACCTTTGCTTCAAGGTCTTAATAAACCCGTTCATGACCTGTCAAGGGGCTGTTCGGTGGACGATATCGTGAACGTGGCTGCCATCACCGCCATGCAGAAAAACCTATAAAAACCATCCCGTAAAAGACCTGAAATTGTTTCATGCAGGGGAAACTGCAATTTTCACAGGGTGCGCTTTACCCCCAGAGAAAAGTTGTATATTATATTTGACATTTTTGGAATACATGCAAAACACAGCACCACAAACACAACGAACAGGCATCGATGATGAAGACACATGAAGGCGGCGTATTGCGGTCAGGTTTACCGGTTAAACGGTTTGAAGACGAACGGCTTCTCCGCGGAGAGGGACGCTTTACAGACAACATGACTGTTGAAGGAGAGTGTCATCTTTCTTTCGCGCGCAGCATACATGGACACTCCCGCGTTAAAGGTGTTGATGCATCAGGAGCGGAATCGATGGAAGGAGTGCTTGCCGTGTACACAGGCGCTGACTTTCTCAGGGATGAAGTGCGTCCGATTCCCGTGACCATGCCGTTCACTCGTCCAGACGGTACACCGGCGGCATCTCCGCCTTATTTTCCGTTAGCGACGGATGCAGTTCGTTACATGGGACAAGCCGTCGCGGCGGTAATTGCGGAAACGCCCGCACTAGCGCTTGAGGCGGCGGAACGCATTGAAATTGAATATGAAGAATTGCCGGCTGTTACGGACTTAAAAGAAGCTGTCAAACCCGGAGCCACACGTTTATGGGAAGAAATGCCGGACAACATTGCCGCCGGTGACACCATGGGGGACATGGAAGCCATCGAATCAGCGTTTGCCGGGGCAGCGCACGTTACCAGGCTGGAACTGGTCAACTCCCGTTTGATCGGCAATCCGTTGGAGCCGCGTTCATCCATTTGCGAATACGATCCACACACTCATGTGCGCACACTTTATACCGGGCATCAATCTGTAGGTCGTCTTAAAACAGGCCTGGCGCATGTGTTGAACTGCGATCCCGAACAGTTTCGCATCATTGTCCGGGATGTAGGCGGAGGGTTTGGCGCCAAGACAATCCTCTATCCGGAAGATATTGTCCTTGTTTATGCTGCCGGTAAGCTCAAACGTCCAGTCCGCTGGTGTGCTACACGCAGCGAGGAGTTTCAGGCGACTTTGCATGCCAGGGACCAGAGGAGTGTCGCGGAGCTTGCTTGTGACGGAGATGGACGAATATTGGCCCTGAAAGTAGAGACTCTGGCAAACGTCGGGGGATATTTGCTCAACCCTGGCATGTTTATCCCTCTGCGTCTCTCACCGAGTGTCATCTCGTCCATGTACCACATACCCGCAGCCTATATCCGGACCCGCTGCGTGTTGACAAACACCGCACCTTTAGGGGCTTTCCGAGGGGCCGGGCGTCCGGAAGGGATTTACCTCATCGAAAGACTGGTTGACCGCGTTGCTCGGGAACTGGGAATGGACCCCGTGGAATTCAGGAAAAAGAACATGATCGCTCCTGAACTGATGCCATACACCACCCCCGCGGGTGAAACCATAGACAGCGGACATTTTGAAAATGTGCTTGACCGGGCGCTTATGGACGCTGACTGGAATGGTTTTCAGCAGCGCCGCAACAAATCCGGTTTAGATGGTAAACTACGTGGACGCGGAATTGGATGTTACATTGAATGGACTGGTTCCGAGCTATACGAAATAGTCACCCTTGAAGTCAACACCTCGGGCAAGGTGATTCTGTATTCCGGGACCCAGGCCATGGGACAGGGGCTGGTTACTTCGTATCTGCAGCTGCTTTCCGAAAAGCTGGAACTGCCGGTTGAGCGGCTGGAAGTTATACAGGGCGATACCGACAAGGTGGAAGGGTTGGGCAGTGTTGGCTCCCGTTCTTTGTTTGTCGGCGGTACAGCTTTACTAGTGGGAGCAAGCGATTTGCTTGAAGAAGGCTGCCGCCTGGCGGCAACGGGATTGGAGGCAGCGCCGGAAGACATGGTTTACCGAGAGGGACGCTTTGAAGTGCGTGGCACTTCCATAGGAATCGACTTGTTTGAACTTGCCGGGAAACAGGCGAGTGGCATTCTTTCCGTCAAAACAAAAGGAGAACTGCTTGGCCGCAGTTGGCCGAACGGGTGTCATATTGCGGAAGTGGAAGTTGATCCGGAAACGGGGATGGTGCGGCTTGACAAATATACCAGCGTTGATGATGTCGGAAAACCAGTCAACCCGATGATTGTCGAAGGGCAGATACATGGAGGCATCGCCAGTGGTTTTGGACAGGCAGTCCGGGAACATGCAGTCTATGACGGATCAGCGCAGCTTCTGAGTGGTTCCTACCTTGATTATGCTTTGCCGAGGGCAGATGAATTGCCGGAGTTGACCGGGAACCTCTATCAACAAGCACCCTGCCTCACCAACCCGATCGGCGCCAAAGGATCCGGGGAAATCGGCGCGGTCGCGGCCCCTCCCGCGATAGTTCATGCGGTTCTCGATGCTCTCTGGGAATTCGGGGTTGAAAGCGTCGATATGCCTTTGACCCAGGAAAAGATTTGGAAAAAGTTGAATCGTTCCTCTTTTTGAATCTTGATTCTAATGCTGAAAAACTAGATCCATCAGTCATTCCAGGAATGTTGTAGGATTAAAGTCCGCGAACTGTCAGTAGCCGAAGTGAATGTTTAATTTTGAATATCTCCGCCCTTATAATTCAGAAAGCGCATATCTGCATGATTGCTGATTCCTTAAAATCTTGCAATCTAGAATAGATTTCACCATTTTATGTTTTTTTAGCAGCTATTTCGCCATATCAAATGACCTGAATTTACTGGTGATTGCGGAATTGTTCTAGATTGATTGCGTTCAATAGCGGTAAGCGTCGTTATAACACATTGTTATTGTAACTTTATTTGAACCAGTGCGCTGATTTATACTGGATCTGCATGAGAATAAATTTCATTTTTGCCGTCATATTCATTCTGGGGTTCAATCTCCTGTTTCAGGTCATCTGGCCGCCGGTACTGTGGTCTTTGCTCCTGTTTGTTCCCCTGATATTGCTGGGGTTTCTTGACATGTATCAAAAGAAACATGCAGTCCTGCGCAATTTCCCCGTTCTGGGGCACATGCGCTACCTGCTGGAAGAAATCCGTCCCGAGATTTACCAGTATTTCATAGAATCTGACACAAGCGGCAGTCCTTTCAACAGGCAGCAGCGCAACGTTGTGTATGAAAGGGCGAAGAATGTCCGGGACACGATCCCTTTCGGGACAGTCGAGGACGTTTATGAGACCGGCTACGAATGGGTGAATCACTCTCTTCAACCCAGACAACTGTGTGATTCGGATGTGAGGGTGATGATAGGAAGCCGGGACTGCGCCCAGCCATATTCCGCAAGTCTGCTCAATATTTCCGCGATGAGTTATGGTGCATTGAGCAAAAATGCGGTGACAGCCCTCAACCGGGGCGCCAAACAGGGGAGTTTCGCACACAATACAGGTGAAGGCAGCATCAGTCCACACCACTTGCAGGGTGGCGATTTGATCTGGCAGATCGGCACGGGGTACTTTGGTTGCAGGACGGAAGACGGCAGGTTTAATCCTGAGAATTTTGCCAGGAAGGCTGAAGCCGGTGTGGTAAAAATGATCGAGGTTAAATTGTCCCAGGGCGCAAAACCGGGGCATGGCGGGATCCTGCCGGCGGCAAAACTGACTCCGGAAATTGCCGGAATCAGGGATGTCCCGCTGGGTCGGGACGTGAACTCACCCCCTGGTCATAATGCGTTCCAAACGCCGCTTGAACTGATGCAATTCATCAGGCAGTTACGGGAACTCTCCGGGGGTAAACCGGTGGGTTTCAAGTTGTGCGTGGGCAAGCGCCGGGAATTTCTTTCGATCTGCAAGGCAATGGTGGAAACCGGTATTGTCCCCGACTTTGTCACAGTTGATGGAGGGGAAGGAGGTACAGGCGCCGCCCCGCTTGAATTCGCCAACCATATCGGCACTCCTCTGGTGGAAGGACTTATTTTTGTGCACAACGCGTTGATTGGCTTTGGTCTCCGATCAGAGGTGCGCGTCATCAGCAGCGGTAAAATCACCACCGGGTTCGCCATCATCAAGCGTTTGGCGATGGGAGCGGATTTGTGCTATTCAGCACGCGGGATGATGATGGCGCTGGGCTGCATTCAGGACATGAAGTGTAATTCCAATACATGTCCCGCGGGTGTGACTACGCAGAACCCTAACTTGTCGGTGGGGCTGGTCCATGAGGACAAAAGCAGGCGTGTATACCATTTTCACAGGAACATTGTCAGGAGCGCGTGTGAAATGATGGGCGCCATGGGACTGGAAAAACCTGAAGACCTGAAACCATGGCATTTGATGCGCCGCACCGAAGCGTATGAAATACGCAACTATTCGGAAATCTATGAATTTCTGGATGACGGCGCCCTGCTGCACGAACCGTTGCCGATGAGTTATGCAAGGGCTTGCAGGGCAGCGCGTGCGGACAGTTTTACGGAAACCAACTGAAATCCACCTCCGCCGGTTTATCCGAATGAAAGCCTCGGACCTGTTTGTCAAATGTCTTGAAGAAGAAGGAGTCGAATACATTTTCGGCATACCCGGAGAAGAAAACCTGGACTTGCTTGACTCCCTGCGCGGTTCATCAATCCGGCTGATTCTCACCCGTCATGAACAAGCCGCCGGGTTCATGGCTGCAACGTATGGACGGCTGACCGGCAAATCCGGGGTTTGCATGTCAACACTCGGTCCGGGTGCAACTAACCTTGTCACCGCTGCAGCATATTCCCAGCTCGGTGCGATGCCGATGGTAATAATTACCGGACAGAAACCAATCAAGCACAGCAAGCAGGGCAAGTTCCAAGTACTGGACGTGGTGGACATGATGCGTCCGCTGACGAAATACACGCAACAAATTGTCAGTGGAAACAACATTCCATCGCGGGTACGTGAAGCATTCCGGATCACTCAGGAAGAAAGACCCGGTGCGGCGCACCTGGAACTGCCGGAAGACATCACCGTGGAAGAAACCAGTGTTTCTCCGCTCAAGGCCAGCCGCGCGCGCCGTCCAATCGCTGAGGAAAAAGCCGTGCGGCAGGCTGTCTCAATGATTGAAAATGCAAAACATCCATTGTTGCTGATCGGGGCGGGAGCTAACCGGAAACTCCCAGCGCGCATGCTGAGGGCACTGGTTGATAAAACGGGAATACCCTTTATCAGCACCCAGATGGGCAAAGGAGTGCTTGATGAACGGGACCCGCTGTTTCTGGGAAATGCCTCGCTTTCAGCAAACGATTTTCTGCATCGAGCGGTTGAACATGCGGACCTGGTCATCAACGTGGGGCATGACGATGTGGAAAAACCGCCTTTTTTTATGGAGGAAGGCGCGTTTGAGGTGATTCATGTTAATTTTTCTTCCGCCGAAGTAGACCCTGTGTATTTCCCGCAGCTTGAGGTGATCGGAGACATAGCCAACAGCCTATGGCAGATCAAGGAACGAGTCATGCGTCAGAACAGCTGGGATTTCAGCTACTTCTGGAAAGTGTGTGAGTATGTCGTCAAACATCTTCAGGAACGTAGCAATGATCCGCGCTTCCCGATTTGTCCCCAGCGATTGGTGGCCGATGTCAGGAAGGCCGTCCCTTCCAATGGAATTATCGCCCTTGACAACGGGGTTTACAAAATCTGGTTTGCAAGGAATTACCTCGCGCATGAATCAAATACGGTTTTGCTGGATAATGCACTCGCCACCATGGGCGCGGGGCTGCCATCTGCAATGGGAGCAAAAACGGTTTATCCTGAACGCAAGGTGATGGCGATATGCGGGGATGGAGGGTTTATGATGAACTCGCAGGAACTGGAGACCGCGGTGCGGTTGGGGATGGACCTTGTAGTGCTGATATTAAGGGATGACGCCTACGGAATGATCAAATGGAAGCAGGCGAATTTGAACCTCATGGAATACGGACTGGACTTTGGAAATCCCGATTTTGTTAAATATGCTGAAAGTTACGGAGCAAAAGGGCATCGTGTGGAAAGCACCGGATCCTTTTTGCCGCTTCTGCAGTCATGTTTGCATGCATCCGGAGTGCAAGTGATTGAAATGCCGGTGGATTATAGTGACAATGACAGAATCCTTAACCGTGAAATCAGGGAAATGAGCAAACAAATCTGATCAAATTTTCATGCTTTTATAATTCTTTAAAAAAATTCCATGGAACATTATGACCTGTGCGTCATAGGAGGAGGTCCCTCCGGCTATGCAGCGGCGATGCGTGCTTCGGATTTCGATAAAAAAACACTGCTGATAGAAAAAGAACGTTTAGGCGGCGCGGGTATTTTTGACGGGGCTTTGTCATCAAAAACATTTTGGGAGATTTCCAAGGAATTCACTTCGTTCAGCAGGAAAATGCGTCATTTTGGATTGCCCATGCCTCTGGTGCATTTCTCCAACGTGCGCAGCGAAGTCAACAACGCTGTTCAGGAACGTTCCATGCAGCTTCAGGAACACCTGGAACGTGTAATCAACCGGAAACCAGACCGTTTTTGTTTCATGAAAGGCTGGGGGAAACTGGTTTCCCCGCACGAGGTGGAAATCGATTGCGGAGATGAACCACACAAGGTATACGCAAATAACATCATCATTGCCACCGGAAGCCGCCCCCGCAGACTGCCATCGATTCCGATCGACGAGAATGTGTTACTCACCAGTGACGGGATCAGTTCCTTGCGTGAGTTTCCCAAAAGCCTGGTCGTTCTGGGTGCGGGCGTGATTGGTTGCGAATTTGCAACCATCTTTTCAAATTTCGCGAAAACCCGGGTGCACCTGATTGCCAAGGATGACCGCATCCTCCCCTTCGAAGACAAAGACCTCGCACATGTAATTGAAAACAACCTCGAGGAAAACGGGGTGATTATCCATCGACTTTCAAATTTGGTGCGGATGGAGATTTTGGATGGGGAAGTTGAATATGAACTGAAACATCCTGACGGCGCCGGCGAAATTTATCATGCTCAAAAAGCACTGGTTTCGGTGGGTCGTGTGCCGAATGTGGAAAACACCGGTCTGCGGGAAATCGGACTGGAATTAAGCGACGCGGGGCATGTCATTGATGACGACACACAATCTAATATTTCCCACATCTACGCAGTGGGTGACATGACATCAGACATCGCCCTGGTGAACGTGGGAGAACTGGAAGGAAGGCACGCGGTGGAAAAGATCTTTGGCAGCCCCCGCAGACGACTTCTTTATGAAAACATCTCCACCATTATGTTCCTCAATCCAGAAGTTGCCGGGGTCGGCATGAACGAGCAGCAGGCGCAAAAAAGAGGCTTGAATTACCGTTCAGCGACTTTCGATTTCCGTTGCATTCCGCGAGCGGTGGCGATGCGCAGCACCCAGGGGTTTTTTAAAGGCTCTGTTCGAGTTAAGTGTTGATTATCCAGCAACACAGCTAAGATATGT
>CAYFLK010000083.1:0-13301 GCA_964344035.1 uncultured Pseudomonadota bacterium | reverse complement strand
ATATCTTAGCTGTGTTGCTGGATAATCAACACTTAACTCGAACAGAGCCTTTTTTTCTGATTACACAAAACCTATATTTATAATTTCTGCAACATGGCTGCCACTGCACCTTGCAACCCCGGCGCCGACGCTGCGATATAATTCCCATTCAGCAAACCACTGTCGGCAAGAAAATCGTTGGTCCACCCACCGGAAGCACGGACTAGTGCGATGGCGGCAAGGCAGTCCCAGGAATTGATCTGTGATTCATAGAAACCTATGTAACGTCCTGATGCAACGTAAGCAGTCATCAGAGCCCCGGAACCGAGAGATTCGAACTGACCTTTACGGCTGATTACAAAATCGAGCATCTTCCGGGTGGCTTTTTGATCGGCGCGGTGAGAATATCCGATTGCAAAGATCCCATCCGCTAACGAATCAACCCTCTGCGCTCTCATGGGTTTTCCATTCAGCCAAGCGTTATTATTGGGATCAGCAACATATATTTCATCCGTACAGGGTTGGTAAATTACGCCTATCGGAATCGAACCATCTTTTAGGAGGTAGGCAATGGAGACACACCACAATGGCATCCCCTTGACAAAACAGGAGGTGCCGTCAATCGGATCAACTACCCAGATGCCTTCAGCGTCGAGCTTGTCCGACCCGGTTTCTTCACCGAGGTATCCGTCCTCTGGAAACAGCGTGAACAATCGATCCCTGATCAACTGTTCCACCTCGCGGTCAGCTTTGCTGACCCAGTCCAACGGACCTTTCGTTTCCAACTGCAGGGATTCACGATTACGGAAATGGTGCATCGCCAGGCACCCTGCTTCCCTAGCGATTGTCTGCGCAGCATGGATTCGGAGCAGAAGGCGATCGTTTGACATCACTGAAAGGATGATAGAGGAGATATAAATCCGGACCCCTCCATTTTTGTGTGGGAAGGCATCCTGGAAAAAGGACACAGCGTGTTTGATCAGGATGCGGAACGGGCAGGTTTTTGTATCGGTTTGTCGTTGCCGCGGGTTTGGATCCGTTTGCGGTAAAAAAGTACACCGATTACTCCGACCAGAAGTGGAACGGCAAGCATGTTCAGGGCGATCAGCCAGTTGCCCAGGCTTTCGATAACCTGACGAAGCACTTTCCGTACCTCCCGTAATTTCTTCCTTGTCTGCCGTTCCTCAGACCGGAATCGTTTGATTTCCGCCTGCACTTCCAGAGGCAGGATTACTTCTCTCTTGCCTTTCTTGCCTGCGGATTCCAGCAGTTGATCAAGTTGTTTCTGCACCCTATCAAGTGTCGCCTGCAGTTGTGCTTCCTCTTGCTGGTATTGCATCTGCGCCTGTAACTGCAACGCCTGCAACCTGGCAAAAGGACGGGTGAACTTCCCGCGGGAGCGAATGCTCATCAACGCCTCGTTACCTGAAAGATGTTCCACTGCGTTGAGCATCAGGTTGAGATTATCATTAGAAGGCTGGATGATCTGCTGACCGAGAAAGTTTAGTTTCTGTACGGAAAAAGCATCGCTTATGAAATCGATATCGCTGATCAACAGCACGGAAACCGCTGCTGATGCAGCATCGATGTGCTGATTCTTAAGCGGTTTGTTTTCTTCCTCCCCCTCCTCTTCTCCCCCTTTTTTCTCCTTTGCCGGCTGCCCATCCGGAAACGCGGTTTTAAATTTCCCTGAAACCCACGCCACCAGAGCTTTTCGCTGTTGGTCCGGTTTCAATTCCCTGGCAATCTGCGTGGGTTGTACGAAGCGCAGCATGAAAGAATCGAGCATCCCGCTTTGCCCGGAAAGCGACAGCAGGGGCATGAATTCATGTTCGCTTTGGTTGTCTTTGCTCAACGCGCCTGCTTCAATGAAGAGCAGATTTTCCAGCTGTGCTGTTAGCGGATGGTTCTGATCCAGGGCTTTACCCCCGAAACTCATCCACATCGGGAAACGCATCACTCCGGAGGGAGTATTCACGGGAGTGGCAAATTCAGGATCTCCAGCGACCTTGCTTTTGTCATAGTTCACCCCCCAAACCCGCAATAATTCAGGAAGGTCGCTGGTGATTTGCGGCTGCCGGCCAAACTGGTTTTCAGGAGAAGCGAGGTCCGCGCGCCCGTTTGGATCGATCATCACAATCAAACTTCCCCCGCGAAGCAAAAACTGATCAATCGCGTATTTTAAACGCGCACTGAAATTCTTTGGGTGCATTACCAGCAACAGGCTGATGTCTGATGGGATTTCCTCTGTATTCAGTGAAAGCAGTTCCACTTCAACTGATTTTTCGAGTTCATTGAGAAATACCCATTTTTGTGCCGGAGGCTGTCCCGGAATCATCGAGCGCCCCCCGCTTAGGTTCAAAGAAGTAAGCAGCCCGACTTTTGTTTCCTCGGTTGTACTGACTTTATAGATTGCCTGGGAAAGATCGTATTCCAGGAATTTCTCCCGCCTTGGATCAAAAAACGGGATACTCATCTCCCTGTCCAGCATCAGCACCACCGCCCCGAAATACACCCTCGTTCCCTGTGGCAGAGTCATGGGATTGATGCCATATTTTTCCGCCCATTCCTCCTCATCGGAATCAGGTTTCGGATCAAATACATCCACAGACAGGTTCCCTCCGGAGATGGATTCAAACTCTAGCAACAGTTCTCGAACACGCTGTGCATAATTCTTCAAAATAGGCGGCAGTTCCTCACTGCCAGAGGAAAAATAGAACTTGATCCGGACTGGGTCTTTCAACCCGTCCAGTATTTTGCGGGATCCACTGGAAACGGTGTATAGTTGTTCCTCGGTGAAGTCAACCCGCCAGGGCAGATAAAATGCGACTACATTGACCGCCACAAGTGAAATGAACAAAAGTACGACGCTTGCCGAGGAATAGGACCAGGCACGGAACATGACTATAATTAAATACTGAAGCTTAGCTGCGCGCAGTTCCAGTAAGTGAACTGAGATCAGGAAGCTTTGTGCGTATCAAGAACGACCACATTTGTCATCAGCATGAAGATGATGATTGAAAGGAAGAATATGAAATCCCGCACATCCACCACGCCCCGGCGCATTGCGTCAAAATGCGTGGTGAAACTGAACTGACTGATCAGATCGGTCAGCCATACCGGGAAAACTGTATTCAGTATATCCGACATCACCCCCCATCCGGATAGAACCAGGACCAGGCAGATGTTAACGCTGAGTATAAAACTGATCACCTGGTTTTTCGTCAGCGCGGAGGTGAAACTTGCAATTGCCAGATAGGCCCCGGCCATCAGCAGGGAGCCCAGGTATCCGGTGATGATCGGACCGCTATCCGGGTCTCCCAGGTATTGGACAGTGAGGACCATCGGAAAGGTGAGCGCCAGCGAGAACGCGATAAACACCCATGCTGCAAGAAATTTGGCGAAAACAGTAGTGGTTATCCGGACCGGCAGGGTCAGCAACAGTTCGCCGGTCCCTGCACGCCTTTCCTCAGCCCAAAGGCGCATGCCTACCGCAGGGATCAGAAACAGATACAACCAT
Source organism: uncultured Pseudomonadota bacterium (assembly GCA_964344035.1). Lineage (GTDB taxonomy): Bacteria > SAR324 > SAR324 > SAR324 > NAC60-12 > UBA1014. The sequence goes on along the minus strand of CAYFLK010000083.1, from coordinate 9,802 downwards.
GGGTGAAAAAGGAAGAATATTTCCAGGTTTGCCTGGTTTGAATCGTAGAAATTGCCAAGCAAAAAAGTACACCCGGCATTTGCCGCAAGAAAGATGATGATAAAAACATAGGCAACAGGAGACCGAAAGTATGCAAGCAGTTCCCTTTTAAAAATCGGCGTCAATCCGCGCATAACACTTATATTTATTTTCAGTTCAATTTCCGATGGTCAGTTTGCGAAAAACCTCATCCAGCCTTCCCCGTTCAACATAGAGTTGTTCCACCCGCATCTCTCGTGATTTGAGAAACCGTTCGATCTCTCCTGAGATAGGTTCCCGGTTTTTGGGGAAAATCCTCACCGTGACTGCGCCGGTGGACATGTCTTCAAGGTGTTCAACGGAAAAAACCTCATCGATTTGGTTTAGTTCTTCAATCAGTTTCGCGGTTTCGATACCGTTAACGCTGACGGTAACAGCGTTGCGGTATAACGATTGAGACAACAACTCATCCGGGGTGCCGTATCCCACCATGCGTCCTTCGGAAATGATCAAGGCACAGGTGCAAACTGCTTCCACTTCTTCGAGGATGTGCGTTGAAATGAGGATGGTCCGATCTTCGCTTATCTGGCGGATCAATTCGCGGACTTCATGTTTCTGGTTCGGGTCCAGTCCGTCTGTTGGTTCATCCAGGATCAATACCGGGGGATCGTGTAGCAGGGCCTGCGCGAGACAGGTGCGCTGACGGTAACCCTTGGAAAGGGTGTCGATAATCTGTCGGCGGGCGTCCCTCAAGGCTGTCATTTCCAGTACGCGGCTGACCCTGCGGTTCAGCTCGCTGCCGGTGAAACCCCGGACCTCGGCAATGAACTTCAAGAACTCTTCAACCTGCATTTCATTGTATGATGGCGCGCTTTCCGGAAGATATCCGATTTGACCACGCACATCCAAAGGCTGCTTGAGTATGCTGTAACCGTTGACTTCCGCGCTCCCGGAACTGGGCGGCAGGTAACAGGTCAGCATTTTCATCGTCGTGGATTTGCCCGCGCCGTTGGGACCTAGAAAACCCAGCACCTCTCCCTGCCGAACTTCGAAGGTAATCTTGTCAACTGCCTGAAACCATCCGAATTGCTTGCTTAATGCCTCAACACGAATCATAAATAGTTCTGCATAATGAGAATAAAATAGACAACATATTTTTTTAATAGTTATGGCACAACATTTCAAGATCAATCCTGCACTGCATTATCAGGAACTAGAACAGGCTTTCTTGAAACCGGGATGGCAGTTAGTGTTTTTGTTTATCGAAACTTATAGGTTCTCTGCCGGGGAGAACCCGGCAGAGACTGGGGTAGGAAAAGCCATGCCATGTAAGCAAAGGCTTCTTTTGGGTTCTGGTAGAGCAGCTGCGACAGGCAGCCACTCTTTTTGGATCAGCTTCCGCAGTCGGACCCTAGAGACATGCCTTTACGGTAGGCAAGCCCTTTTTCCTTGGCATATTTAGAAGCGGAAGCTTCAATCATCGGCCGCACAATGGACTGGTCTGTGGCAATCCAGTCGCTTACACGGACCCATTTATGACCGTCCCACTCACTGAACATTACAGGGCCGCCACCCTCATGATCCGAACAACTGATTTTGATCGGGGCCATCAACCCTTCCAGTCCGAGTTCTTTCAGTCGTGCTGTGCTAATATTGAGGTTTTCCAATCCCCAACGTATTTGTTCACCGTTCATGGTCTGGCCTTTTCCGAACTTCTCCTGTGCGGTTCGTACGGCTTCGAATGTGAGCACTCCGGCTATCAAGCCGCGGTTGTAATAAATAGTACCCACACGCTGAGGTGAAATGTTACCCTTCAGCTTACCGTGGACATGTTCCAGGATTTCATCAATGACTTTAAAATCCCTTCCTGACGGGTGGAAACCAGCTGCACGGTAACCGACTGCTGCTTTGCCTGCAGGTATCACGTCTTCCTCGGCGCCGCTCCACCAGACACCGATGATTTTATTCGCGGGGAAACGGACCCTGGCGGCTTCTTTGAGCGCCGTGGGGTTCATCACACCCCATCCACGCAGAATCACCCAGTCAGGCTTGAATACACGGGCAATCTGCAGCCAAGTGGCTTTCTGATCCAGTCCCGGATGCGGCACAGGGAAGTGTTTCACCTCAAAACCATACATTTCCGCCTGCTTGTTCAACACCGGAATGGTTTCCTTGCCGTAGCTTGATTCATGATAGAGATTGGCAATCTTCTTGCCTTTCAGGTTCCCCATCCCGCCTTCAAGCTGGCCGATATACTTGATCTTTGCCGTGTTCTGACTCCAGTAGTTAGTCACCAGCGGAAAGATGAAAGGGAAAACACGTCCGTCGGTAGCGTCGGTGCGGCCATATCCCATGGAGATAACCGGGACCTTGTCCGCGGTGGCACGCTCAATCAGCCTGTAGGTGATACCCGTGCTGAGCGGGTGAACCGGCCCGAAATTATTCGGCCTGCTTTTGAGACGTTCGTAGCACTCTACGCCACGGTCTGAATTGTAGGCTGTTTCACACTCTTCCCAAGTGATCTTCACGCCGTTGATCCCGCCGTCTCGTTCATTCAGCAAACTCGCGTAATCCAGAATACCTCCGAAAAATCCGGATCCGCCAGCTGCGTAGGGACCTGTACGGTAGGACAGTCCAGGGATGAACTGTTCCGCCGCCATCAAGGCCGGGACTATGCTTACAGCGCCTATCACCGCCAGTGACAGGCACAACCCAAACAGTTTGTTCTTTCTCATTAGGACCTCCTCCTAATTATGAGTTTGCACCGTTGGTGCGGTTTTTGACCGCACTGTTTATCGCGGTCCATTGATGTTCAGGCAAATGCCTGAACGGCATTCTGCTCCTTGCGGAACAGTCTGCTCATGAACGGGACACAAATGCCCGATGAGCACCCAATAAACCGTTTCAATAGGGAAACGGCCAAAGCCTCAGTTTTTCCTTGGTAATCTGCCAGAGCCTGTTGAAACCATGCGGTTCTATGACAAGGAAGAATATAATTGCTGCACCAAATACAATCAACTCCAGGTTTGTAAGCATGTCCGAACTGAGAGTCCCCCCGGCAAGCGTAGAAGCCATGGTATTCAGAAAGACAGGGATGAGAGCGATGAACGCTGCGCCCAGAAACGAACCGCCGATGCTTCCCAACCCCCCGATGATCACCATAAACAATATTTGGAAAGAACGGATCAAGTCAAACGCTTCGGTATCCGCATTACCAACGTAAGTAAATACATAAAGGGCTCCGGCGACACCACAATAAAATGAACTGATTGCAAAGGCCAGCAGTTTTGTGCGTAACGGCGCTATCCCGATGATTTCAGCTGCGATATCCATGTCCCGGATCGCCATCCATGCTCGGCCGGTCGAACTGCGAACCATGTTTTTTGCCATCAAAGCCAGCAATACCACAACCGCAAGCGTGACCAGGTATTTGGTTTCAGTTGTGGCATTCGGTCCTGAAATGAGTATGTTGATCGGGGACAGAAAGGAAAATGGTCCATCCTCACGTGCCAGTGATCCAAACAGCGTCCGGGATGGCGCCGAAGCAACCCCGGCTGGATCGTAATTCGTAAACCACCCTACGTGGTCAAATATCCAAGTCAGAAAAAACTGTGCCGCAAGGGTCGCTACGGCAAGATAGAACCCCTTGATGCGTAAAGATGGCAGCCCGAAAAGAATGCCGACCAAAGCAGCAAATATCCCGCTGATCAGGAAATCGATGACCAGAGGAATCTGAGGAAGCCTCAACGCTAGGTTATAACATGAGTAAGCACCGACCGCCATGAACCCCCCGGTTCCAAGGGAGAGTTGACCTGCGTATCCGGTAAGAATGTTCAACCCAAGAGCGGCAAGTCCGAAAACCAAAACCTGGGTCAGTATCGGGCCAAGCAGATACTGGTCTCTTGTCAGTGGTACAAGGACAAAGGCGACTATTAAAAAAAGCATTATCGCCCAACGATCCTGAGCAATCGGGAAAATCGCCTGGTCTGCCTCGTAGCTGGATTTATACTGCCCTGCCTCGCGATAAATCATAGTTTCTCAAACCCTTTCAATGATTTTCTCCCCAAACAATCCTTGAGGACGGAACAACAAAAAAATCATGGCCAGCATGTATGGACTCCAGCTTTCCGTGCCTCCGCCGAGAAAAGGAATGCCGATAAAGAATTCAAACAGTTTTTCAGTTGCACCCACTATCAATCCTCCGACTATGGCTCCGGGGACGGAAGTAAAACCGCCAAGGATAAGCACCGGGAGCGCTTTGAAGGCCAGCAACGCAAGGCTGAACTGGACCCCAAGTTTGGATCCCCAGAGCAGTCCGGCAACCAGTGCCACTATCCCCGCAGTAGCCCAGACAATTGCCCAGATATTTTGCAGTGGGATTCCCACCGACATGGCCGCCTGATGGTCGTCGGCAACCGCCCGCAGCGCGCGCCCCACCCGGGTCCGATTGAAAAAAACCGCAAGGACGGTGACGATGATACCAGCTGTGACAGCAGCGAAGATATCGAATTGGCTGATGTATATCCCCCCCACCTCAAATGAAATATCATCTATCCCGATTTCCAGCCCATGCACATCCGCGTCCCACACCCCTTGCGCCATTCCTTCAAGAACAAAATTCAAGCCGATGGTAGCCATGAAGAGGATAATCGGTTCCTGGTTGACCAAGGGCCGCAGGACCACTCCTTCGATGGCAATTGCAAGAATGATCATTATCACCAGTGTCAGCGCCATCGCACGCCAAAAGACGATCCCCCCTCCAAGCAGGCTGAGCAGGGCGACCGCAAGCAGGATCGCCGCGGCTGTTTGAGGTTTTCGCATCGCCAGCACAATCACCAGAAATACCAGCAGCACCACGAAACTTGCTCTCCACATCGGACTGCCTGTCGAAGTTTGAAATGTCTGTGGCGCCGCTACATTCTCAGTAAATGTCGGCAGAGAGGGAAGGCTCAAGCCTCCTTCCGCACCAAAGAACATGGCCAGCAACAGCAACATCAAACCAGAAATTCCGACCGCAATCCATTTGTTGCTGAAATAACCCGTTTGCTTCTCAGTGTTTCGTCCTCGCACATATAACACCCCCGCGGCAAAGGCGAACAACAGGGAAAGCCATGCCGTCCAGTTCCAGAATTCACCACCTACCTCGAGTAGAAGCACAAAAGTCAGCGCGGCAAACAGGACAAGTGCCCCCTGCGCGAAATTGAAAACTCCGGATGCCTTGTAGATCAGCACAAAACCTAGGGCTACCAATGAATACATGACTCCGGACAGCAACCCGCCGATCAGCACCTCAACAAAAAAAAGGGGATCCCACATCGTTCAGGAATAGTTATTTAAGTGGCAAGCGGCAAGGTGGCAGATCCGTGTTTCCCAAAGGAAGTAATCTGGACCTCCAGCTTTTGAATAAGTACGAGTAAAGATCGTCGGTCCGTGACAGCTCCACGTGTGTTTTGTGATTTTCGCTCATCTTAATGCCGGATAATTCGTAATGCGTGTCGTAATTAATTTTAGTTTCCGCTCATCCTTCACCCAGGTAAGCCCGGATGACAACCGGATCGGTACGGATTTCGTTCGGAGTACCTTCGGATATTTTTTCACCATGATCCAGCACCACCACGAGGCTCGAGAGGTCCATCACCACCCCCATGTCGTGTTCAATAAGGATGATAGTCGTCCCCCATTCATCGTTTACGTCTAGAATGAAGCGCGCCATGTCTTCCTTTTCTTCGACATTCATTCCAGCCATCGGTTCATCGAGCAGAAGCAGTTTCGGTTCCATGGCCAGGGCGCGTCCAAGTTCCACGCGTTTTTGCAACCCGTAGGGCAGCCGTCCTACGGGAGTTTTTCTGATTGCTTCGATTTCGAGGAAATCGATGATTTTTTCAACCTGTTCGCGATGCCTCATTTCCTCCTTTTGGGCCACGCCCCAATAGATGGCATCGCTGAGGAAATTGTAGCGCATTTTCAGCAACCGCCCGGTCATCAGGTTGTCAAGGGTAGACATCCCTTTGAACAGCGCGATGTTCTGAAATGTGCGTGCGAACCCGAGTTCAGCCACCTTGTGCGGGCTGAGCTTTGTGCAGTCTTTGCCCGAGAAGATGATCGATCCCCTGGATGGCTGGTAAAACCCGTTGATAACATTCAACATCGATGTCTTCCCTGCGCCATTCGGACCGATGATGGAAAAAATCTCTCCCTGGTGGACGCTGAACCCGACGCCCTGCAGTGCCTTAACTCCACCGAAATTGAGATGGATGTCATTGGCCTGAAAAAAAGACTCTGCCTTGTCCCCGTCAGCACTTTTGTGCCGTTTCCTCATTTCGCTGAGTGCAACCAGCGCTTCATCACGTGATTCATACAGACTGGAACGAAAACGGCCGTCCACCGACCGCTCCCTGATTGCAGAACGGATCTCCTCGGTGGCGCCAAAACGGACTGTCCCCAATCCATAAGTTATGTTGCTTTGTTTGCCGCGCTGAGCGAAGTGATCCCACAGCTGTTCTCTAATCACACAGTCGCTGTAGTTGACCATGAAATACCAGCGTTTGGAGGATGTAGCCAGACTGCGGTCTACTTCATCATAAAATTCGTCGATCTGTGATGCAGAACTGAATTCAAGTTTTGAAAAATCCACCTCCATGACATTAAGTGTTTCATGAAAGTGAATCCTTCCCCTGGAAATACCTTCACTCATGGGCGCCACACAATCGAATATATATATTCATCAGTCAACGACTAATCCATTCAGTTACTATCTTATTTTGCAAGATCATTATCGCCATTTTCAACCCAGCCACCTTTTCCGTCGCCGATACGATTTCACTTCCCGGTAACTTTTGCGTCCACTTGAATCCATGCCGAGGTAGAACTCCTTGACGTCTTCATTCTCCCTAAGTTCTTCTGCTTCTCCGTCCATCACCACTCTCCCGTTTTCCATGATGTATCCGTAATTCGCGTAGCGCAGTGCCATAGTCGCGTTCTGTTCGGCGATCAAAAAACTGACCCGTTCTTCTTCGTTCAAACGGTGCACAATTTCAAATATCTCTTCAACCAGCTGTGGGGCAAGCCCCATGGATGGTTCGTCCAGCAGGATCAGTTTGGGTCTTGCCATCAAGGCTCTTCCCAGTGCAGTCATCTGCTGCTCTCCCCCGGAGATATAGCCGGCGTCAGCATCGCGCCGGTCACGGATTTTAGGGAAGTACCCGTAGACCAGTTCCAGGTCCTGCTGAATAGCGCCGCGTCCGTCCTTGCGGGAATAGGCCCCGGTGAGAAGATTTTCTTCCACCGTAAGGTGTTCAAAACAGTGACGCCCTTCCATGACCTGGATCACGCCCTTGGAAACCAGTTCGGCGGGAGTCAGCCGATCAACCCGTTCCTGACGATATTCGATGCTGCCTTTGGTGACTTCTCCCCGTTCTGCCTGCAGGAGATTTGAGATTGCCTTGAGAGTGGTGGTTTTCCCGGCCCCGTTGGCGCCCAAGAGGGTGACGATGTTGCCTTCCGGAACTTCCAGTGATACACCTTTGAGCACTAGTATCACGTGATCGTAGATCACCTCTATGTTGTTTAAATTCAGCAGGGATGTGTTTTGTGCTGTTTCGTTCATTTGCAAAGCTTCAAACTCAGTTCAAAAGCAGCATCAATAAAACCGCAACGGGCATTATGGGCTTCGCTTTTTTGTATGATCTTCAATCAATATACAGGAGTGCCGGACACATCACGCTGCCACCGCGCTTTGGATCGTCTCGCAATCACGGATCGCCAGATCGGCGTTGATGGTCCCGGTTCGGCCATCTTCAAAAGTCACCTTCGCTTCAATGCTGCAGTGGTCTTCACCTGAATCCATGGCTTCAATCAGTTTCCCGTATTTTTCATCAATATACGTCCTGCGAACTTTTCGGGTACGTGTCAATTCCCCGTCATCTGCGTCAAGTTCCTTGTGCAGGATGAGGAAGCGGTGTATCTGGGAGCCGCTTAATTTGCTGTCTCGTGCCAGGTCTGTATTGACTGTTTCAATGCATTCCTTAATCACCGTGTAGACTTCCGGACGTGATGCCAGGTCCGTGTAACCCGAATAGGGAAGGTTTCGGCGTTCAGCCCAGTTTCCCATGGCGTCCATGTCAATGTTTATGAAAGCAGTGGCAAAATTCTTCTGATTGCCGAAAACCACCGCTTCACGGATGAAAGGAAAGAATTTTAATTTGTTTTCAATGTATTTGGGCGCGAACATTGTCCCGTCGTTCATTTTTCCTACATCCTTGGCACGGTCGATGATCTTCAAATGTCCGTCATCATCGAAAAATCCTGCGTCACCGGTGTACACCCATCCTTCTTTTGTCTTTGCCTTTTTGGTTGCTTCCGGATTTTTATGATACTGCAAGAAAACTCCTGGACTGCGGTATGTCACTTCCCCGCTGTCAAGAACCTTCACTTTCACACCGGGCGCGGGTTTTCCCACCGAGTTGTCCTTTACTTCACCGTCAGGCTGCATGCAGACAAACACCGAAGCTTCTGTTTGTCCATACAACTGCTTGATGTTGATGCCCAGTGAACGGAAAAAACCGAAGATTTCCGGACCGATCGCCTCACCCGCCGTGTAGGCGATACGGACATGTGTCAATCCGAGGTTGTTTTTCAAAGGTTCATAAACCAGGAACCGCCCGAGAAAATACAGGCAGCGCTGCATTAATCCCACCGGCTTGCCGTCCAGTATATTCACTCCGGCTTGATTTGCGACATCCATGAAAACGTTGAACATTTTGCGTTTCAGCCAGCTAGCATCCTCCATCCGTATCATCACGCTGGTTAACATGCGTTCATAAATTGCCGGCGGAGCAAAGTAATAGGATGGGGCGATTTCTTTTAAATCAGCCATTACTGTTTCGGGACTTTCCGGGCAATTGACGCAGAACCCGGTGACATAGGCTTGTCCAATCGAAAAAATATTGTCCCCAACCCATGCCATCGGCAGATAAGCAAGCACCTTCTCGTTTTCGCTCAATTTATCGAATGCCACACTATTTTGTGAAGTGATGATGATATTGTCATTCGACAGGGCCACACCCTTGGGCAGTCCCGTTGTACCGGATGTATACAGGAGGATTGCAAGGTCGTCTCCTTTGCATTTTTCTATTTCACTCAGGTAGAAATCAGGATGGTTCCGGTGATAGGTTTCCCCTTTCTCCTGAACCGTGCTGAAACGGTGAAGCAGTTTATGTTCATAATGCTGCATCCCACGCGGGTCCTCATAAATGATATGTTCCAGGTTTGGACAGCGCTCATGGATTTCCAGCAATTTGTCTGTCTGTTCCTGGTCTTCGACAACGGCAAAACGGACATCGGCATTGGTTAACACGTGGATCATCTCTTCCGCAACCGAGTCCTGGTATAGAGGAACCGGCACACCGCCAAGGCATTGCCCGGCAACCATGGCCCAGTATAGACATGGCCGGTTGTCACCAATGATCGCCAGTTTGTCTCCCCTGCTGAAACCCATTTCCCAAAGACCGCAGGCCAGGTTTCGAATTTGCTCCTCGGTCTGTGCCCAGGTCCAGGTCTGCCAAATACCCAGGTCTTTTTCCCTATAAGCCGGCTTTGCCCCACGCACTTTGGCATTGTTCACCAACAATTTGGGGATCGTATCCAATTTCATTGAGACCTGATCTTTCAAAAAATTCTCATTAAAAATTAAATATATTCAAGGATTAATGGCTAATCGTCAAGTCAGGTTTAAACCGAAGTTCCTTAAGTCTGCCCCCCTAAAATAGGTTTAACGCACTGATTT
>CAYFLK010000082.1:0-13379 GCA_964344035.1 uncultured Pseudomonadota bacterium | reverse complement strand
AAAATATAATCGTAATGTTCCGTTACTTTTTTAAGAATCGCTCAATTTAGGAAAAACTCATTTGTTTCCCCGCAGCCGGCAGGGGGCTATTATCCGGATAAGTCAGGGAATCTGCCCGGGTTCCAAGGATTGCGCTTCCTGCAGCAATTCAGGTTTGATCCAGAGGGAAACGGTTGGCCATTGCTGAAGCACCGTGACTCCTTCCGGTACAACAGCTTCTGGTTTGACCTGATAACTGCCTGGAACCTTGTCGGCCAAATCTATCACCCCGTATATTTTTGTGGGACCGACATTCTCCAACAAATCAGCGGGACCTTCAACAAAGACATTGAAGACACGCGGATTGATCAGGCTGACATAAACTGTATTTCGGAGATATACCGGAACATTGTCAAATCGTTTTTTGATCGGCAGACTGCGGATGGTGACCCTGGCTGTGTAATACTCCACCCCCTGGTCTTTGATCTGGATGTTGCCCTGGGGCAGGTCCAGCTGCACAATCAGGTCCAAGCTCTTTTCGAGACCATCCAGATCAATTTGGCTGGTCATGACGCGCTTAACTGGGCTGACACTCGATTTCGGCCCCTGGATAATGAGGGTAGGAGGCGCCATTTCAATTGATTCAAGCTGATACCCCCGCTTTGGTTTACCCTGAAAACGTGCTTCTATCGGCAGTTCTGATTCAATCAGTTCCTCAATGGTTAATGTTACCTGAGCAGGCTGGATCCTGGTGATCTGCACCTCGACCGGTGAGAGAATATCTGTCTCGGTCAATTGGTAAGGCCCCACACCTTCCTTTGCATTGGACAGATCCAGGACTGCCTGGATTTCGAGGGGGTTGAACATCTCCCGGCTGCGGGTCAAGGCAACGATGTTCACCTGGGCAGGATTGGAGGAAACCTGAAAGGTCTCTGGAACGTTTTTAAAAACCACCGGGGCGAAAAAACTCATCTGAATTGATTCCCCGGATTCCTTGGCCAGGTACCAGACAAATACCGCAAGAAAAACCGCTAGGATTTTAAACGCCCTGTTCTCCTTCATTTCCCTGCTCAAGCGGTACCCTCAGCCCCTGGCCGGGGCGCGGGTGAAATGGTGGTCGGGGAAGTAGGTGCTGAAGATTCTTCCTTTGGTCTTTCGCCTTCCGCGGTCTCCGGGTCTTCATCATCAGGGCCAGCCGGCTGGAGGGTTGATGGCACTCTTCCCGCAAGCACGTCAAGCAACACCTGGCGGATATTTTCATTCGCCCCCCTGACCAGTCGCCCCTGAAAACTGAGACTGATTTCCTTGCGTTCCTCGGATACAACCAGCACAACCGCATCGGTTTCCTCAGTCAGACCAATGGCCGCGCGATGACGCGTGCCCAGGTCGGGATCGAGGCGGCTGTTCATGGAAACCGGGAGGATACAGCCCGCCGCAACAAGTTCTCCTTTCCGGTTAATGATGGCTGCCCCGTCGTGCAAAGGGGAAGTGGGATGAAATATGCTCTGCACCAGACCTTCACTGACAGTGGCGTTGATCTGCGTCCCGCGGTCGCTGTAGTTCCTCAATCCGACTTCCTGCTCAAACACGATTAATGCCCCTATGCGCTGGCGGGCCATGATGATGCAGGATTGCAGCACGCTGTCCACCATGTTCTTGCGCTGCATTCCTGTATCCCGAAAGAGGGTGATTAGTCCAAACTGCGCAAGTGCGTTGCGGATATCAGCCTGAAACAGCACTACCACCACCAACACCAGGGAATTGCCCAGATTGTCCAGCAGCAACTGGGTTGCATCAAGGTCCAGGATCAAGGAAAACACGTACAATGCCAGCAGCAGGGAGAAGCCCATCAGCATCGGAATGGTGCGGGTCCCTTTGATCAGGATCAGCAAGCGGTAAATGATCAACGAAAGAAGAGCGATATCCAGCAGATCCTGCCAGCGTAACTGCAGATTTGAGAGGTGGGGCAGATTCAGATCCATGCAGCCCTCCCGCGGCAGTTAAAGATGAAGTGACGGTGCTTGGAAAATTTGTGATTCAGGAGGGATCCGGGAATGCCGGTCAATAACTGAGGAGCAGTTTCTACAGTGCCCCATGTCAGCTGAAACATGGGTTCATTTTGCAGTTTCAGGGGTCACGTGTTGCAGGGTTTGCTGAACCAGTTCGCCATCAACGGTTTCGTGTTCAATCAGATCGTTGGCGAGCCGTTCTAGAGCCTCCCGGTTTTGGGTGAGGATGTTTTTTGCCCTCTCATAACTGTTGTTGAGTATCCGCCGCACCTCCTTGTCAATCAAACGAGTGGATTCGTTGCTGAATCCCTTGTGCTGCTGAAGGTCTCTGCCGAGGAACACCTGTCCCGGGTTTTCCGTGTAAGAAAGCGGCCCCAGTTTGGAACTCATCCCCCACTGGCAAACCATTTTCCGTGCCAGTTCAGTTGCTTTTTTCAGATCATCGCTTGCCCCGGTGGTGAAGCGGTCAAAGATCAGGTGTTCAGCGGCACGCCCGCCCATAATCATGGTGATATGCCCGAGCAGGGTTGTTTCGTTGTGACTGTGCCGGTCTTCTTCCGGAAGCAGCTGTGTGACTCCCAGGGCCCTGCCGCGGGGAATGATCGTTACCTTGTGCACAGGGTCCACTTCCTTGATGCTGGCCGCCACCAAAGCGTGTCCGGCTTCATGATATGCGGTGGTTTTTTTCTCTTCGTCCGTGATCAGAAGAGTTCGTCTTTCCGCTCCCATCAGCACTTTGTCCTTGGCGTATTCAAAATCATCCGGTTCGACCTTTTTCTTGTTGTCACGGGCGGCCCGGAGGGCTGCCTCGTTGACCAGGTTCGCAAGGTCCGCACCGGTAAACCCCGGGGTGCCGCGCGCAATGGAGCGCAGGTCCACTTTTTCAGAAAGTTCAATATTCTCGGAGTGTGATTTAAGAATGTTCTCCCGTCCCTGAATGTCCGGAGTCGGGACCACAACGTGACGGTCGAACCGTCCGGGACGGAGCAATGCAGGGTCCAAAACATCCGGACGGTTGGTTGCCGCAACCACGATGATGCCTTCGTTCGGGGAGAACCCATCCATTTCAACCAGCAGCTGATTGAGAGTTTGTTCCCGTTCATCGTTCCCTCCGCCTAGACCGGCCCCGCGGCTGCGGCCCACGGCATCTATTTCATCAATGAAAATGATGCATGGTGCATGCTTCTTTCCCTGCTCAAACAGGTCCCGCACACGGCTCGCCCCAACCCCGACAAACATTTCCACAAAATCTGAACCACTGATGCTGAAAAAGGGGACTTCCGCTTCACCGGCAATGGCCTTGGCAAGCATGGTTTTTCCGGTTCCGGGATCACCCATCAACAGCACCCCGCGTGGTATCTCACCCCCCAGCTTCTCGAATTTCTCTGGATCGGAAAGGAATTCCACGATTTCGGTCAATTCTTCCTTTGCCTCATCAATCCCCTGGACGTCATCGAATTTAACCGGGTTTTCTTCCTTGTTCATCATCCGCGTGTTGATCTTACCGAAGCTCATCGCGCGGTTTCCGCCGCCCTGTATCTGGCGCATAAAAAACAGCCAGATGCCGATAATCAACAGCATGGGCAGCCAACTGTTAAGAATAGCAAGGAAAATATTCCCCTGGTCGGAAGGTTCGACCCTTGTGCGCACCTGATTGCGTTCGAGGATTTCAAACAAAGCGGGATAGTTCGGCACCTGTGTCTGGAAGCGTTCGTTGGCATCGGTCAGCCCTTCAACCTGCCTTCCGTTCAGCGCCACTTCAAGCACCGAACCCGATTCCACCCGGGTAATGAATTCTGAAAATGGAATCGTGCGGCTGCTTGACTGACGGGGCCCCAGCAGATTGAACAAAACCAGCATTGCCAGTCCGATCACCAGCCAAATGCCCAAATTTCTCATCAAGGTGTTCACTGTTTCTTTGCCTTTACATTGTTTAACTTGCCGGCGTACTCACGCTGCATGGATGTTTGACAGGGTTCCATCAGAAAACCCAAGCGCATATTTGTTTTACTCTAATTAATTTGCGAAAGCTCAGGCAGTCCAGAAGTTCGGCTGTATACTTTGCGGCATCACCCTACCGTTACCCCCGCAGTTTCAGAATCCAAATTTTTGCGGCCTAAAAAAACCCTGTAGGCTATCCACCTGAACAATTATGATTTTTATAGAAATACTTTCATATCCACACCCTAAACGCAAGCCTCGAACCAGGGTTGCAACGGATTCCTGAAATGTAGTACGATGCTCATTCAATGCAGCTGTTAAAAGCGGATTTTACTTGACATGCAAAAGACCTGTCCCTGAAAATTTTGTAACACTTTATCTCAGCATTATTTACAGGGAGGATCTTGAAACTGAACCGCGTCGGAGTTTTCTCCAACCAGCAGTTGCCCCGTTCGGTGATAGAGGAAGTCGCGGAGTGGTTTGCCGCGAAAAGGGTGGAACCGGTCATTCTCAACGAAGAGTGGTCGGGGGAGCCTAAACTGGACCTGGTTGTCACCATCGGCGGAGACGGCACTGTGCTTGCGGGCTTGATACACTTTCCGGACTGCCCGGTGCTTGCGATCAATTTCGGCACGGTCGGGTTTCTCACCGCGGGCAACCGGGAAGAACTGGATATTATAATGCAGCAGCTGCTGGAAGATGATTACGTCATCAGCGAACGTTCCGTACTTGAATGCGTACATCCTTACGGGACGGATTACGCGGTCAATGAAATCGTGATCAAAGGCGCCACCCGGCTGATCAACATGGAGCTGACGATCAACGGGCAGCCCATTCGCACTATCAGGGGGGACGGATTCATTGTCGGCACGGCGACAGGGAGTACCGCCTACCTGCTTGCAGCCGGGTCCCCGATTGTCATGCCCGAACTGCACTGCATGATCCTCTCCGGTTTGAATGAATATGACTTCCGGGCACGGCATCTGGTGGTCACGCATGACTCGAAGATTGAACTTCACCTTTTGCCGAATACCCGGGAGAAAGAAATTTATCTTTCGGCAGATGGAAAGGAGAAGGTCCCCTTGTCTATCAATGACCGTGTGCAGATTCATGAATCGAACCGACGAGCAAGGCTGGTTTTTATGGAACCGGATTATTTTTTCCAGAACCTCTCCTCCCGGCTATCCTGGTTCCAGCGTTCCGAGGCTTGATGCTGCTACAATTCCCTCCGAGGAGATATTCCGCGGCATTGATCATCTCGGTTTTAATGCACGTTGTATTGCTGTCGCTGCTGTTTCAATACTCTGCCCGGAGAGAATATCCGGCACACGTGCAATGGATTGAACTTGCGGAAATGAACTTCTCTAAACCAACAAATTTACTGCCCCGGACACGTCCTCAGCCACAACCAAACGATGATGTCAAACCGACAGCCTCCAAGAAATTGAAGGAGCATGTCTCCAGCAGGCAGAAACCTGCCGCCGCGACGCCTGCCATTATCACTGAAAAATCAGACATATCTCCGATTGCACTTGAAACCCTGAAGGTAAACCCGTTAGCAACCCCGGAATCAAAGCGACCGGTTCCCATACGGACAACACCACCTCCGGGTAAAATACCCGCTTCTCCTGAACCGGATAAAATCACCACAACCGATGCGGCAACAAAAACTCCTCCCAGCTTAAGTTCTGTTTTGGGCGATGCGCAAAGGTTTCGTTTAAGCCGGAAGGGTTATGACAAGCCACAAAACCCCCCGGTCATTTCATCCTCGCTGGAATCCCTGCTTAACAGGATGAACATGGTCCCGCTGAACAAAACCGGCAGTGTCAAACCGGTGCGCCTGCGTCTGAATGATGCTGATGCAAGGAATTACAGGAAACGTCTGAACGAGTTCTTTTCCAAACACTGGGAGGTCCCAGTAAACCTGGCAAACAGTCCACTGACCGTGGTTGTGCTCATCATCATGAAACGTGACGGGCAGGTGGAGTCCTATGACATCGAACAAAAATCTGAAAATGAGGAATTAGACCTGTCCATCGTAGAACTGTTGAAAAACTTGCAATTTTTACCAGCCTTGCCAGATTCCTACCTTGAACATACCTACGAAATTGGGTTTCGTTTCACCCCCCTCGATTTCCAATTCTGACTTTTCGATACGGATTGTCCGTAACTGGTTTTATGTAGATATGCCCCGTATTTTCAGTCTTGTCATAGGGTTTGTTTTCTTCTGGAGCTGTCCGGCGCCGGGAGCGGGGGCAATCGATTATTTCGATATCACCCAGCCCAGGTTCCGACCGCTGGTTGTGGGACTTTCCATGAATCCCGCCAATCATCTGGACGGACTTTACGTGCAATCCATTTTGCAAAGCAACCTGGAGCAAACTCTGTTTTTTCGCATGGTCCCTGTGGCGCCGCTGGATAGTGAAGCGGGAAAAACCAGCCAAAGCCCGGATTCAACTCGTCAGTATGCTTTCCGCATAGACCTGCAGTTGAAGTCAGAAAACCCGATGGAACTGACCTATCAAATCCGGGGGAAAGAAGGAACCTACCCCCTCCTGGAAGGATACCTGGTGCAGGGAGAGCAACTCGATTTGAAAGGTATCGGGCTGAAGCTGGCAGACACATTTGTTGAAGTTTCCCTGGGATTCAAGGGGATTTCGCAAAGCCGCATTGCCTATACCGCCCAGAAGAAAGGGGGGCGCAAGAACATCATGCTTTCAAGCTATGACGGTACCCGCCAGCAGCGTTTTTCCTACAACCTCGGCTCAAACAACCACCCCAGTTGGTCCTTTGATAACAAGCGACTGCTCTACACCACTTTCACCCGCTCCGGGGCTCAGATCGCCATTCAGCCAGTCAACCGCTTGCGTGCGAGCATTCTTTCCTTTCCCTCCGGTACTCAGCCGCTGGGAGGGAGTTGGTCTCCGGACGGCAAATCGATTTTGATCACACTGATGAAACATGGCAACGCCGATATTTATTCATATCAGCTCGAGACCAAAAACCTGGAAAAACTGCTTCCGTGGAGAAGCCTGGAAATGTCACCGGTCTGGTCCGGACAGGGTTCCGCAATTGCATTTGTCTCAGACAGCGCCCGTTTCCGCCAGCCACAGATTTATCTGAATGATTGGAAATCGCGAAAAACGAAACGGATCACCTTCCGCGGGCATTACAATAGTGCGCCGCGTTGGTCCCCCGATGGCACGCAGCTTGTGTACGAAAGCAAAAAAAAGGGGCATTTTCAAATTTACAAATATACTCTGGCCACTAATCGTCATCTCCAACTGACCAGCGGACGTTTCAACAACGAGAAACCTGACTGGTCTCCCAACGGGAAACAGATTGTTTTTGTATCAAGTCGCACGGGGACGCCGAAGCTGCATCTCATTTCTATTCATGGCGGGCCGATGATTCGGCTGACCACCAACCCGAAATCGATTGCAGAAACGAACCCGGTATGGAGCAAGTAACCCTGTCTTAACCGGCATCGTTCTTCCGGCCGATTTTCGACCGTCACCGTAAAATCCCGATGTGTGATTCTCACCATGGTATTGGGCAAAGAATGAAGCGCCTCTGGTTTTTACTGATTTTGCTCCTGTCGGCAACCGTGTTTACACTCCATGCCAATGAAGATTTTCAGGGAGAATTAAAAAACCTGAAGGACGCCTTGACTCGTCAGGAAACAATGCTCCGTCGTCTGCAATCGCTGTCGGCGGGACAAATCCAGCGGCAGGACCTGCTTGAACAATCCCTGCCTCCCGAGGATTTGCTGGACTCGCTGTACAGTGGTTTAAAACAGCTGGAACAGGAGTTGTTCAATATCAACTCACGGTTGGACCGGCTCGAGGAATTCAGGGAAATCCAGGAATCGCGTGATGCGGAAAAGGGGAAGGACCCTCCCATCACATCCGTTCTTGAAGGAGTACTTGCGCTACAGGCGGGGCAGCCGGACCTGGCCGCTCGGCATTTCCAACCGCTGCTGGAATCCGAAACTCCGGATGATTTCAAAACCACCCTGCTGATGGCACTTGGCAATGAATACCTGGTCCGGGATTACCCGGAACAGGCCGCTTCTTTTTTCGGCACTGTTATTCAGCAATCACGCGAAAGCGCCTACAATCCCCAGGCCATGTATGGTTTGGGGCTGGCTTTCGGAATGATGGGAGACAAAGAAAAACAGAAGATAGTGTGGTATGAACTGCTCAGGAACTATCCCGATCACCCGCTGACGGTAAAAGCAAAAAGTTTGGTTTCCCCGTTGTCATCTGGTGTGGAAGGGGCTTCGGTTGAGTCAAAAGTCCCAGTAGAAGCCGAGTAAATAACTTCCTTAAGTTTCAATTTAGCCCAAATGACAGGAACAAAGAAAAAGGGCAAAGTCGTTCCCATCACCAGGGGGCGGCAGTTTCTGGAGGCAAAGTTAAAAATGTTCGCACTCGAACTTTCAGGTTTAGAGGACGCGGCAAACGAAGCAGAAGAGTCCGGAGCATTTCATCGCGCAGGCAAGGTTCGTGACTCCGTAAAGGATTATCATCAACAGCTGAATGAATTTAAGCGGGAGTTTCAGACGTTGTTCAAAGATTATTCCGGATATGAAAGTCCGCCTGTTTTGCCTCCCCTCCCGGTATTCAGGGAACTTGACCCTGCCGCATGGGTCTCAGAGAAAGAGGGACAGTATTTGCTTGGCAGTCTCGATCTCGAGGAGGAAGCAGGCAACAGCGTGGTGGAATGGTGTTCACGCCTGCAGGGACTTGAAGAAAACGTGAACCGATTAAAAAACGTCATCAGGGAACTGGCCGAGGAA
Source organism: uncultured Pseudomonadota bacterium (assembly GCA_964344035.1). GTDB lineage: Bacteria > SAR324 > SAR324 > SAR324 > NAC60-12 > UBA1014. Next base: position 4,649 of record CAYFLK010000082.1, on the reverse strand, counting down.
AAAAAGCAAAGGGATTTTGAAGCAGAAGCGCTGAAGCAAAAAAATGCTCTCGAAAAACAGGAATCCCTCATGAAGCAGATGCTGAAACAACAGGAAGAACAGCAAAAACAAATCCGGCGTGATCTGCGCAAAATTCAGCAGCAGCAGAAAGTTCTAGAAAAAAGAGATAAAGAACTGCAGGAAAAAGAGCAACAGGCACTGATTGAGCAAAAGGAATCTCAAGTCCGGCAAACACGCCTGGAGGAGCAGGAGGCAGGATTGCGGGAAAGGGAAAAGTTGGTTCGGCAACGGGAAGAGGTAATGGGTAATTTAAGTAAAAAAATGAAATCCCAGCAACAGGAATCTCAAAAACTGTTGACTCAATTGTCCCGGATGCTTGCCGGAATGCGTCAGCGCCCGGAAGATGAAGCAGCGGCGACACTGTCGCCTAATGATGTGGACCGGATGGAATTTCACACGGAACAGGAAATGCTGGTGCAACAGCAGCAGGAATTGCTTTCCGGGCTGCGAAAGGAACGGGATCGTTTAGACCAGGACAAAACATGGGTCAAAAATCTGCTCAAACGCCTGCTGGATCAGCATGAAAAAATCCAGGAAGCACAGGACAAGGTGCGTGAAGTTGAACGCGAAGCAATTTCCAGACAGGAGGATGAACTGCAACAGGAACGGGGTTGGATCAAAGTGGAGAGGTCCCGGCTCCGAAAAGAAGAGATCAGGGAGGAGAAAGATGGCCGGCCGGTTTCAGATCCTCTTCACTGAAAGTCCTCCTTTGTAACCTGATATACTCCTGAGCGGGCCATGCGTTTAAAAAGACTGGGAACATCCGCTATCCGGGTCAGCATTTTCGGCCTCGGCACAATGACATTTGGGGAGCAGAATTCAGAAGCGGAAGCGCATCTGCTTCTTGATTGTGCTCTCGCTTCAGGCATCAGCCTGATTGACACAGCGGAAATGTATCCTGTCCCTCCCCGTCGGGAAACCTATGGGTTGAGTGAGCGCCACATCGGCAGTTGGCTGCGTCTACGGCAATGCCGTGAGAAGGTGGTGCTTGCATCCAAGGTAGTTGGGCCAACCACCGGTTCCCGCGTACTGGCGGGCTACATCCGGGATGGAGTCAACCGGCTCAGCACCGCCAACCTCAAGCAAGCGCTTGACAAGACCCTGCTACGACTGAAAACCGATTACCTGGACCTGTACCAGGTGCATTGGCCGAACCGCGAACCCTTGAATGGCAAACCGGGAGATGAGCCTGATGACGCCAAAGCTGGTATCATGGAGACCCAGGAAGCACTGGAGCAGTTCCGCAAATCCGGGAAAATCCGCGGTTACGGAATATCGAACGAAACTCCGTGGGGCGTGATGAAATACCTGTCAAATGCGGACTTCAGGGGCTGGGAACGACCAGCTAGCATTCAGAATCCTTATAATCTTCTCAACCGTGCATTTGAACCCGGGTTGGCGGAAATCTGCGCACGTGAATCGCTCGGCATGATCGCATACTCCCCTCTTGGGTCGGGAATGCTCACTGGGAAATATCTTGACGGCGCAATGCCGGCACGTGGCCGCCTCACGCGGTTCTCCCATTTCAAGCGCTACCATACACTCAATTCGGAAAAAGCGACAAAGATGTATGCGGAACTGGCGGAGGAACACGGGCTCGAACCGGCCCAGATGGCCCTGGCATTCAACGCGTCAAGGCCCTTTATCACCTGTACCCTGCTGGGGGCAACATCAATCGAACAGCTGCAGTATAATGCCGCCGCGCATGAAGTGAGGCTGACTGATGAAATCTTGCAGGGCATCCAATCCATCCATCAGCGTTTTACCAACCCTGCGAATAAACAGTCTGCCCCGGTCTGAGTTTCAAGCGCGTTTTGAAAGTATCCGCGGAGTTTGCGCGCCTGAGTCGCGGTGTTGACTTTGATCCCTCATCCGCACTAGCCTGATGCTCTAAGAAAACGGCTTTCAAAAAAAACGTCCTCATGAAACGTCAACGATTGGTGATAAAGATCGGCACAAATGTTCTGCAGCGTGCAAACGGCAAACTGGACTACAACGTGATCAGCGAGCTGTCCGCTGAAGTGTCGTCAATCCGGGATCGGGGACACGAGGTGTTGCTGGTCAGTTCCGGGGCTATCGGGGCCGGGCGGGAAATGTGTTCCGTTGACGAGGAAGAAAACCCGCTCATTCAGCACCAGATTCTTGCCTCGGTGGGACAAGCGAGGCTGATGCAGATTTACACTGATTTCATGCGCGAACACCACATCACCGTGGCCCAGGTACTGCTGACGCGCATGGACTTCGGCAACCGCTCCTCTTACCTGAATATTCGCAACACACTGCTGCATCTCCTCCAGGCCGGGATACTGCCGATTGTCAACGAAAACGACGTGGTCGCAACAGAGGAACTGGAACTGAATTTTGGCGATAACGACTGGCTGGCGGTGTATGTTGCCGCACTGGTTGGCGCCGACCAGCTTTTTTACCTCACTATCGCCCCCGGATTGATCAGGCAGGAAGAGTCCCGGAAGGAGAATAAAACAGTGGTGATTGAATCAATAAGTGAATTGAACAAGGAGGTGCTTCAGCATTGCCTGCCGGCAACATCCGAGAGTGGGAAAGGAGGTATGGAAAGCAAAGCCCGGGCGGCGGGACTGGCCATGTCCTTTGGCATTCATGCGTACATTCTTGACGGCAAGGCGCCCGGAGGTGTGAAGGAAATTCTCTCTGGGAAAAAGATCGGCACTCATTTCATTGCACAGGGAAAAAAAATCCGCAGTTACCAGAAATGGCTGGCGGCAGGAGCGCTCAGCCAAGGGCAGATGTTTATCGATGAAGGTGCGGAAGATGCGTTGCTCAACCACAAACGCAGCCTGCTTTCCAGAGGCATCTGCCGCGTCAAGGGTCAGTTTGAAAGCAAGGAGTTGGTTGAAATCTGCAACTCTGACGGTGTCCGCCTTGGCGTGGGACGTACCCGTTTGTCCGCCCAGGAACTGCGCAAGTTGCTCGCGGAACAAAAAAAGGACCACACTGCCTCACCCGAACGTAACCACAAACCCATTATTCATCGGGATCACCTTTTTCTGGAATAACTTGTTACAAAATTCCTGTTGACCAAATTCGGATGTTCTGTAATTTTGGACATTCGCCCGCCGTTCCCTCAATTAAAATAAGAAAGGAAAACATGAAACAAGTGCTGTTTCTTCCACTGGTGCTGTTGATGATCGGTTTTATCAGTGCACAGTCCTACGCACAGGACAACACAGAGGCGGTGATCGCCTATCGCCAAAGCGTGATGAAATCAATCGGAGGACATTTTGGCGCAATCGCCAACATTCTCAAGGGAAGGCTGGTTGAATACCAGGATCAATTGGGCGCACATGCGCGTGCGATACACGAGGTAAGTCCCTTCATTCTTTCGCTGTTTCCGGAAGGGACTGAATTCCCGGACACTCGCGCAAAACCGGAAATATGGGAACAATGGTCCGATTTCGAACTGGCAGCAGACAAGATGATACAGGCCAGCGCCAAACTTGAACATGCGACTGAAGGCGGTAACATCCGCGGGATAATCGACGCCTTCGGAGAACTCGGCAAAACATGCAAAGGTTGTCACCGTGAATACAGGATGAAGAAGTGAACCTTCTGTTAGTAGGGCTGTTTGTCTTACTGACTTTTTCGTTCGTCCCTGCCGCCATCTCAGGACGCATTCCGAACCCGGAACTGGGGAAGGCTGTTTTTGATGCATCCGGAGGTTGCGGATGTCACACCGACCGCAAAAACGACGGCAGGGAAATGGCGGGTGGACGGGCAATTGCAACCCCTTTCGGCATCGTCTACAGCAGCAACATCACCCCTGATCCGGAAACCGGGATCGGGAGCTGGACCGATGACGATTTCATTCAGGCGATGACCCTCGGACTTAGTCCGGACGGACGCCACTACTTCCCGGTTTTTCCATACACTTCTTTTGCCGGCATGAACGGGAAGGACCTGCTTCACCTCAAGGATTACCTCTTTTCCCTGCCCCCGGTCCGGCGGAAAAACCGGGAACATGAGATGGCTGTTCCTTTCTTCTGGCAGCCCGCGCTGTTCATCTGGAAAAGCCTGTTTTTTGCACCCCGGCCGTATGCACCAAATCCCAGCCGATCCGCCTCCTGGAATCGCGGAGCATACCTGGCAAACGCGGTGTCTCACTGCGGAGAATGCCATACTCCCCGGAACCTGATGGGCGGGTTAAAAACCGGGATGCTCTTTGCAGGATCGAAAGACGGTCCGGAGGGGGAGTTGGCGCCGAACATCACTCCCGATAAAACAACCGGTATCGGACGCTGGAAACGTAACGACCTGATCTGGTTTCTCGAATCGGGAATGAACCCTGACGGGGACTTTGTGCAGGGGTTGATGGCGGAGGTAATTGATCACGGTTACCGGAACCTTCCTAAATCGGACCTGCGGGCAATTACCGAGTACCTGCGCTCCCTCCCTCCCATAAAAATCCAGGTTGCGCCTGAAAAAACCAAGAAAGTTAAAGAAGAAGACTTGTGACGCACCCGGAACCGGAATTGAAGAAAGGGAAAGAATGTTTAATTTTGGCTCTGTTCGAGTTAAGTGTTGATTATCCAGCAACACAGCTAAGATATGTTTCA
>CAYFLK010000081.1:0-14195 GCA_964344035.1 uncultured Pseudomonadota bacterium | reverse complement strand
ACGGCGCGGTCAAATCAAGGCCTATGTCGAAACACAGGGCCGGAACCAGATGCCGGAGGGCCTGGTGTTCGTGCCCTGGTTCGACATCCGCGTACTGATCAACAAGGTCACCCTCGACGCCACCTGTCCGATCTCAAAGCAAACGGACTTCAAGAAGTGCGCGGTCAAGGTTTATAAAGCATGAAACGGAAACCGGTCATGTTCCGCACATTTCTCCCGGAGGCGCGCACAGAGCAACCGGTCACGACGGGCGACGTGACTGGACGCATATTGCGCGTCCTCCGCGGGGAGCGTCAAATGACATGCGTGGGCATGTGCCGGTTTCACAAATAATAATTTTTGATGAATCAGCTAGACAAGAGCAGGGATTGCCGCTGATTATAAACCGGACCAACCAGGAACGGTGAATGCGCGGATGTGGGAATGATAACTTATTTCGCGCAAACCGAGTGAAGGAAATGAGTAAAACCCTTGTTCCCTTGCTGAAAGCACAAGGGAATACAGTCTAATTTCTAGTGAGAGAGGAAATATGAAAAACAGAAAGAAAAAAGTAATGTGGGCAGTTGCTATCATTGCCGCCTCCACGGCATGGCTCACCCTCGGGTCTCCCGCTGTGGCAGAAAAAGGTATCAAAGATACCGAAATCAGCCTGCGGAAATTCGACGTGATAGGGATCCCGAACGTCCCCCTGTTTGATAGCATTGCCATGACCCCCGGATACAACGAGTTGATCCCCAAAGCGTTTGATGGCGCTCCCCCGCAGATCCCGCATCTGCTGGAAAAAATGCTGGTGAACCTGGCAAAAAATGACTGCATGGAGTGCCACACCGCCAAGGAGAATGATGCGGGTGATCCGCCTATCTCCATCTCACATTTTACCGATGAAACCGGTAAGACGCTGGTCGCCCGGCGACATTTCTGTGAAACCTGCCATGTGGTTCAGGCCGATGCGGAACCACTGGTGCGGAATACTTTTACAGATTAACAGGGAGGAAGAGGAAATTCAGGCGCGCAGCGCTCTGCGTGTACGGGTGCTGACCCCATCCCGACCGGTTTTCCTCCTCAGCCGGAACGCAGAGCGTAACCCCCCAAACGACAAAGGTGTAAAGCGCTCGTGTAAGAGGGGAAAGCCACTTGTGGCGAGCTACCACTGGCGCCTTAAATGTGGTAGAAACAATATAGACAGTTTTATGTTTTATGTCCCCAGGGTTGATGAGCTGCCTTCCTGGGAGGCTTTTTTGTTCAGGCGGCTCGAATTTGGTCATCATTTTAGAGAGGTGCAAATGAAAAAAATGCTTATGGCCGTGTTGGCATGTACTGTTGTTGTGGGAATGATCCCCGTGGCAGGGATTGCCGCGGACCGAGGGATGGTGCTCTCGCTTTCCTGCGCGGGGTGTCATGGAACGGACGGAAAAGGCGTGAGCAAGATGCGTCCGCTTTATGGAAAAACCGCTGATTACCTTGAAAGAAATTTCATTGGAATCAAGGTGGGGGACAAGGAAAGCACCATCATGCAGCGCATAGCAAAAGGCTACTCGGACGAGGAAATCAAGTTGATCGCGAAGTATTTCGCCAGCCTGAAAAAATAGGCGGACTTCGGTTTGACTATGATCGATTCACAACAATAATAAATGGAGTTTCCCATGAATAAAATGACACGTAGAGAATTCGGCAAGATCATCGGGGCGGCAGGCGCCGTTTCCGCTGCCGGAAGCCTGGGCTTCCCTGCCCCACTGTTTGGCGCTTCCAGGAAAGTGGTTGTGATCGGTGGCGGATTCGGAGGCGCAACCGCCGCCAAGTACTTGCGCAAGCTGGACCCCACCCTGGAAGTCACCCTGGTGGAAGCGGCGAAGACGTATTACACCTGTCCCTTCAGCAATCTCGTGATTGCCGGTCTGCGCAAGATGGACAAGATCGGACATAACTACAAAGGGCTGGCAAACAATCACGGTGTGAAGGTCATTCACGAGCACGCTACCGTGGTGGATGCCGCCGCGAAAAAAGTGCGCCTGCAAAGCGGGACGGAACTGAGCTTCGACCGGGCCGTTGTTTCTCCAGGGATCGATTTCCGCTGGGGCGACATGGAAGGTTACGATGAAGCCACCAGCCATATTATCCCGCATGCATGGAAAGCAGGTCCGCAAACCGAACTGTTGAGGGACCAGCTCCACAGCATGAGCGACGGCGGCACGGTGATCATTGCCCCGCCGTCGAACCCGTTCCGCTGTCCCCCTGGACCATACGAGCGGGCGAGCCTGATCGCGCATTACCTGAAAACCAAAAAACCGAAGTCCAAACTTATTATCATGGACCCCAAGGCCAAGTTTTCCAAGCAGCCGCTGTTCATGGAGGGCTGGGAAAAACTGGGTTACAATGACATCATCGAGTGGCGCGGTTTGGATGCGGACGGCAAGGTCATGCGGGTGGACGCGAAGAACATGATTCTGCACACCGATTTCGGCTCGGAAAAGGGTGATGTGATCAATTTCATTCCCCAGCAGCAGGCCGGGAAGATCGCGCTGGACAGCGGACTGGCCAACAAAGCCGGATGGTGCCCGGTCAACCAGAAAACCTTTGAATCCACCCTGCATCCCGGGGTGCATGTCATCGGAGACTCGTGCATTGCCGGCAAGATGCCCAAGTCCGGGTTCTCGGCCAGCAGTGAGGCGAAGATGGCCGCGGTCGCGGTGGTTGACCTGCTCAACGGCAAAGAACCGGGCGCGCCCTCTTATGCCAACACCTGCTACAGCCTGGTGGGACCGAAATACGGAATTTCGGTCGCGGCGGTCTACAAACACACGGACAAGGGGATCGTGAAGATCAAAGGCTCCGGAGGCGTCAGTCCCAAGGGAGCGACGAAGAAATTCCGCATGATGGAAGCCGTCAATGCCTCGCGGTGGTATGACAACATCACCAGCGACATGTTCGGCTGATCCTGCAGAATAATGACTCACGCCCCCGGTTGTTTAATTCATGCGCTCCAAGCACCGGGGGCGTTTTTGTTACAGACCAGCGCATACTGAAGGAGACCTGATGAAAAGAAGAGTCTTTTTGGAATACGTGATGCGGGCGGGCATCTGGACAGCCGCCGTTTCCACGGGGCTGCTGCTCCCAAAGAGCCTGTGGGCGGCCATCAATGCACCGGCATTTGCCGCAAAACAATACAAGGATTCACTCAAAGAATTATTCGGCACCGATCAAGTGGCTGATTCCGCGGAGGTCAAACTGAATGCCCCCGAGGTCGCCGAAAACGGGGCAAAGGTGTCCCTTACCATTACCTCAACCCTCGAGGGAGTTGAGTCGATCTCGATCATCATTGAAAGGAACATCCGCCCCCTGTCCGCTCATTATCAGTTCGGCAAGGGCATGAAGCCCTTTATAAATACCCGCGTGAAGATGAGAGAAACATCACGGGTCCACGCAGTCGTCAAGGCCGGTGGGAAGCTGTATAAAGCAACCAAAAAAGTGCAGGTAACCGCGGGAGGATGTAACTGATATGGCAAAGAAAATACGAATCAAGGCAAAGGAAAAAAACGGGGTGGTCACCCTCAAGGCGCTGATCACACACCCCATGGCAACCGGACTGGGCAAAGACAAAGACGGAAACGTCATTCCCGCTCATTACATCACCGAAGTCATTGTCACAGTCAACGGGAAGGTGGTGATGACCACCCACTGGGGCACCTCCGTTTCAAAAAATCCCTACATCAACATCCAGTTCGCTGGATCCAAGGGAGACAAAGTGCACCTGGAGCATGTGGATAATCTCAATGAAAAGGGGTCGATCGATACCGTAGTCAAATGAGGAAGGGGAGATCATATCATTCCCGGACCGGATCAAAACACCACATCACGGTTCGTCCCCCCCCATGCTGATATTTTTGATTAAAACGGGGCCCCACAGACCCCGTCCCGTTCACACGGAAAACCCGCTTCAGTGAAACCGGGGGCGGAATTCCGGTTCCCTTCTAAACCATTGCATGACTAGGGATTGCAAACCGGTATGTTCCGCGGTGAGTCAAAACAGCATATCCGTTTGCATGCATGCCATTTTCCTGCTTGTTCCGCTGAGGCCCGGACATATCCCGTCCGGTAGAGGCGGACCTGATCCGAACCGCTGAATTCCACGGCCCGGGGATGGGCGCGGTTGCTGAGGGATCATCAAATTGTTGCCCTGCTGATGATGATCCTTAAATCGCGCCCATCCTTTCCTAAAAAAATCAAAATAAACTTGACACCATGTTTTGTGGAGTATTTAATATGCGGCGAATATTCGCTCATTTCTTTTGAAACGGCAAGTCGGACCCTCCGCGTTAAGCAGGGCAGAGGGCCTACCTCTGAATTTCCAGCTGAACTTACCACATTCTATTGCGCCTGCTGTTGTTAATAACTGTTATTGTAAACTGATAATGGGATATTTAAGATATTCGAATACTGTGGATCGGCCTCAATCATGAGTTCCAGATTTTTCTTGGCGCATGATAACGCATAAGAAGCATAACCGAAACAGTTTTTCAAGATTGTCATGATTCACTAAGACTCGAGAACGTACGTGGACACTTCGATAAAAATGGAAGAACCGGAAAGCGTAGGGGAGGTTTTCCGTGGTGGATACGCCCTGCTGTTCGGCGCACAGTGGCCTCTCTGGGTAGGCGGCGTATTATTCGGCATAGTCAACGTCTTCATGTTCGCCTACGAAAAACCTTGGAGCGTCGCGGACGGGGTAAGGAACTGGGGAAACTGGTTTTTCAACTCCATTGACGTTTCAGAGATGATTATCATCCCCCCGCATCTATATTCAACTTCAGTATTAAATTTCGGCATCATCGTCGGCGCCTTCGCCGCGGCGCTGTTCGCGGGGCAGTTTCAGCTGCGCATGGCCCCCGCGCGGGAGCTGTTCAAGGGGCTGATCGGCGGGCTGCTGATGGGGATCGGCGCGGACCTCTCCTTCGGCTGCAACATCGGTGGTTTTTTCAGCGCTACCAGCGCGCTTTCGATGTCGGGAATTGTAATGCTTATCGGGCTCATCGCCGGTACGTTCATCGGGCTGAAACTGCTGGTTTGGGAGATCAACTATCTCAGTCCCACACCCGCCAAAACGCAACCGGAAATTTCGGCGGGCTGGAAAAAGGCGCAGCCGGCCGTGGGTCTGCTGGTGTTGCTCCTGGGCTTTGTGCTGGCCTACGCATACGATGAACTGGACTACACCACGCGCGGGGGCTTTCTGCTGTTCGGGCTGTTCATAGGCATCATCATGCAGCGCACGCGTTTCTGTTTTGTGAAAGCGTTCCGCGACCCCTTCATGACGGGAGACGGAGAGGCGGTGAAAGCGGTGGCAATCGCGGTCATCATCAGCGCGACCGGGTTCAGCATCCTCAAGTGGACGGACCTGAAGGACTGGGACGTGTTCGTCAATTCCGGGTTTTGGCTGGGCAGCCTTGCCGGCGGGGTAATATTCGGTATCGGCATGTCACTCAGCGGCGGTTGTGCCTCGGGCTCACTCTGGAGGGCGGGAGAGGGGCATGTCAAGCTCTGGATCGCCCTTGTCAGCTTCGCCCTCTCCGGTTCGTATTTCCGGGAATGGCTTGAAGAAAGCGGCTGGATCATGAAACTCGGCGAACCGGTTTTTCTGCCCGATTTCCTTGGTTGGAAGTTCGCGCTGATCTCCGTCATCGCGGTTATGGTGGTCTGGACCCTGCTCGCGGTGTGGAACGAGGTACACAGAAAACTGGTTTCAATATAAATACTTCCACGCAGGGATGACGCCCAAGCAAATCCCTGCCTCGGATTACTCCTCATCCGAGGTTCAGGATAAGGGGTTAACGGCTTTTTAACATTTAAACAGGGAGAAAGACCATGAAGTAACACAGCCACGCACGCCTGCCTCTTCACAACGGGGGGAAAGCGATCATGTCCCGCTTATTCCGGTTGGAATTTGCCGCGGACAAAACATCATCACAAAAAAGGAGCAAGTTATGAAAAACAACATCGTTTTATTGGCAGTCATCATCATGATCACCGGTCTGACCGCCGGCTGCGTCACCCTCGCCGGAGGAAGCGCGGAGAAGAAATTCGGCGCCCCCACCGAGGGCATGAGCACGGAGGAATATCAGTCTCTGGTATTCCTTGACCCGCAGAACACAATCCGGGCTGATTGGGACGCCGTCAGGGGCATGTCCGGGTATTTCTTCATTGACAACCAGGGGGAGCCAACTGTCTCCGTGGTGGATTACAACAAGGGAGAGACGATCAAGAAAATCGCACTGTCCGATCCTCCCGGCACCAGCTTCAAGCCGGGCGGCAACCACCATATTTTCGTGATCCCGGGAGCGCGTTACGCATGGTCATCCCAGCGTTACGAGAAGGACGTGTTCTGGACGATCGACCTGACCACGCATGAGGTGGTGGACACGTTCCGCCTGAGCATGAACGGCAAGACCGTGATTGCGCCATTGCATGTAGGCTTTGCTTACACCCAGCCGCTGGCGGTGGTAGGCAACATCCTGGACAAAAAGAACGGCTACCTGACCCTGCTCAGCACGGCCACACGCAGGCCGGTGGACATCATTGAACTGAGCTGTCCCGGCGCGCGTGACGCGATGTTCACGCTCGACGATTCGAAAATCTTCACCACCTGTCAACAGGAACCGAAAGGGGTGTCGATAGTCGATGTCAAGGCGCGGAAAGAAATCGCGATGGTGCCGATCAAGGGCGGACGCGCGGGAGGCATGACCCCGGACGGAAAATACTTCATGGTCGGAGCCAAGGAAGCGGTGGTGCTGTTCGACACGAAAACAGGCGCCCAGGTCAAATCAATAAAGGTCCCCGGCGGCGGCGGCAACTTCACCTGCCTCCCGGACGGATCAAAATGCTATGCCGGTTTGAGAAAGGCCAACGCGGTCGGCGTCCTTGACATGGCGAAACTCGAGTTGATGAAAGTGATCGAGACCGGGAAAAACGCCAACCGGCTGTACCTGAACCCGGCAAACACCCGCTACGGGTTGTTCACCAACGAGTCCGGAAAATCTGAAACCGTCTCCGTCATCGACACGCAGAACGATGTCAAAATCAAGGACATCACCACCGGGCTTGGACCGCACAACGTGGCCTTCAATCCGGAGGGCTCCGCGGCAGTGGTTTCGACCAAGAAAGAAGATGTGGCAACGTTGATTGACACGTCCTCGGCCGATCCCGCGCAGTGGGACGTGATCACCACCGAGCTGGATTCGGGCATTCAGAATAACGGGGTCCGCTGGGTCCCGAGCCCGGAGGCGCTTAAAACCGCACTGGCCAATTAACCGGCCTGTTTTGATGGGGCGGGCTTCGGGTCCGCCCTTTCATTTTCAAAGGAGAAGCTTGTGATTTTATACGATGAAGTAACGAGAAGGAAATTCCTGCGCGCCGCGGCAGCCGGGGGTACCGCCGCGACCCTGCTCCCGGGAATGTCCCTGTTCGATGAAGCGCAGGGAGCGGTATTCAACTTTCCCGCCGACCCTGAAAACCCGACTGAGGAGGAACGCATCCACCTGCCCAAGGTGACCCTGCCGCCGGTGGTTGAAGACGGCAGCCAGGCGCCGATAGTTGTCGAACTGGATCACCCGATGGAGGAGGACCATTACATCAAGAGCGTGCAGGTCCTCAATTTTACCGATCCGGTTGTTATCAAGGGTAAATTCTATTTCACCCCAATGAACGGGCAGGCCTACATGGGCACCCAGATCCGCCTGGCTGGAGGCGAGGGCACTGTCTGGGTGGTTGCCGAGTGCAGCAAACACGGTAAATGGGCGGTAAGCAAATCCGTCAAGGTCGCCGCGGGAGGCTGTTAGCATTATGCCTCAATCCAAAATAGTGTTTATAAATCAATTACTTGGCATTGCGGCCACGCTGGTGGTCCTGGTTTTTGGTCTACTCCCAGGCGCTTCAGAGGCAGGGGAAACGAAACAGATCCGCTTTGTCACCACCAACGATATCCACTCCTATCTGAAACCGATATATTACCGCTACCTGGACGAAATCAAACCCTGGGGCACTCAGTCGCGGGAAGGCGATTACGTCAACAAGGCCGCTATGGAAGGGAAAATCGGAGGGATGGCGCACGTAGCGACGGTGATAAAAAAACTGCGCGCGGAAAAACCCGGAGCAAGCCTGCTGATGGATGCGGGGGACACCTGGCACGGAGCGGGAATATCGTTATTCGACAAGGGGGTTTCGATGGTGAAAATCATGAATGCCATCGGATACGATGTGATGGCCCCGGGAAACTGGGAGTTCATCTACCCCAAAGAACAACTGCTGGACCTGATCGACCAGGCTGATTTCCCGGTGATCGCCTACAACCTCACCGACAGGGAGTGGGATGAACCGGTGCTGGAACCGTACGTCATCAAGCAGGTGGGAAATGTAAAAGTAGCCATCATCGGCCTGACCTATCCCTGGACCGCGTTGACCTCCGCCATCACCGGCTCAGCGCAGTGGTACAAATTCGGCATCAAGGAAAACGAGGCGCGGGAAATCATAGCGGAAATCCGCGCCGAGGAAGACCCCGACCTGGTGGTGTTCGTTTCTCACGGGGGTTATGGCCTGGACCAGAAATTTGCCCGGAGGGTGGACGGAATTGATGTTTATCTCAGCGGTCACACCCACGACGAGGTGTTTGACCCGGTGATCTGGAACAACACCATCATCTTCCAGGGAGGCGCGCACGGGAAATACGTGACCCGCCTCGATGTTGAAGTGAAAGACAAAAAAATCGCCAACTTCGATTATGATCTGATCAAAGTCAGGCAGAACCAGGTGTCCCCGGACCCGGAAATAGCAGCGCTGATAGAAGACGCCTACCGGCCTCATCTCAAGCGCCTGGAAGAAGTGATCGGACGCACCGAAGTGATGCTGCATCGCCGGGACTACTGGCAAAGCACCATCGGAAACCTGGTGACGGACGCAATGCGCTCGACACACAAAACCGATGTCGCCTTTTTCCCCGCGTGGCGCTACGGCGCGACACTGATGCCGGGAGACATAACCGCGGAGGACGTCTACAATATCATTCCCACTGACGGACGTGTCTACACCTATTCCCTGCGCGGAAAGGAACTAAAGACACTCCTGGAAAACATCCTCGACAGCGTGACCGGCAAGGACCCGTATGCCAGGGTGGGAGGAGACATGATCCGTTTTTCAGGCATGAAACTGGTTTGTGACCTGAGAAAAAAATCGGGGGATAAAATCGTTTCCATGAGCATTGGCGGAGAACCATTTTCCGCGGAGAATATTTATACTATTGCCTCCGCACACACTCGGTTCCAGAACAACCCGCTGTTCGGCGCGATGTATGTCAAGGATACCGGCAGTGTTTTTGTGGAAGATTTGATTGCATACATCCGCGGGAATTCCCCGATCACCTCAAAACTGGATGATCGCATCAATTTGAAAACGCTTTCTTTTCAATGATGTGTTTAATAAGTATCCCGTAAATTGTGCCCCCCTGAACGCTTTCAGGTTGATGCGGAATTGCAGGATGTTTTATGAATAAGAAAACAGGAGAGTACAATGGCTGAAAGAATCAGGCCTCCGCGGATCAGGATTGGACGGAGGATCAAGAAAGACAAGGTTTTCAAGGTTAAAGTAAAATTCAATCACCCCTCCTTTACCGGGCTGGGAATCGTGGACGATCAGAGTGAACCGGTTTTCAACCGGGCCACCCCCGTTTCCTTCATTCGCAACATGTTGATATACTACGACGATCAACTGGTAAGCAGGTTCCGGATGTCTTCGGCAATCGCAGACGACCCCCTGTTCAGCTTCAAATTGAAAGCTGTCAAGGAGGCGCCGGTTAAGGTGGTTTTCATCGACAATCACGGTAAACGCTGGGAAGCATCGAAAAACATAAAAATCCGCGGTTAACGCGGGGAAATCCCTTCCCCGCTTGCCCTTGCAGCAACTACGAGTTCACGAGGTTTGAAGATGAATAATAATTCCATGATTTTAATACTGTTTATACTGACCATCACTTGGGCATCGTTTCTCTCTCCTGTGTATGGAGGGAGCGAGGTTGCTAAATTCAAGATCGAGGGGCTGATCTCACCGGCCAGTCCGAAGGCCTTGACCGCGGGACTGGAGGAAAAGCTGGCGGTGAAAGTGCTGGACCTGAATTTGAAAAACACCGACAGCGGCTGGCCTGTACTCAGTGTGCAGCACAACCCGGACGAGGTCTCAATTGAAAAAATTGAACAGATGATCGCCTCGACTGAAGACCCGGCGGGACACAAATACCAAGTGCACAAAGGCCCCCTGATCGCGAATGCCCCGCTGCTTGAAGAGGAGCAGCAGGCCATTGCCAAGCTCGGTCCCACCCCGCAGGAATTTCAGCAACTGAAAAACCCGATGACTGACAGCGTGGAATCCGCCAACCGTGGAAAAACGCAGTTTGAGAAATACTGTGCCAAATGCCACGGTTTGAACGGGAACGGATACGGCACGGTGTCCCATGGTTTCACAACCTGGCCCCGTCAGCTCTGGGCATGGAACAAAACGGGCGCTGAAAGCGACGGATACCTGTATTGGTACATCACCAACGGACGCACGGACATGCCGCCGTGGGGAATCATCCTCTCGGAAAACGAGCGCTGGGACCTGATCAATTACATCAAGTCGATGAAACCTCCGGCACAGTAATGAATCTTGCACGGCGCTGGTGTTCGATCTCAGCGTGTAAGGCATAAGAATAAGTTCTGTAGCATGAATTGCATCTAATCCGGACGCAACTGGGGACCTCCAGCAATGGTGTTTCAAAAAGACATCGTCCGCGCGGCCTTTGAAGGCGCTAACCCCGGGGAACTCCTGGATGATCTTGAAGGGGAGCTGAAAGCGCGTAATTACCTAATCACGCGCATCAACAACATCGACAACATCCTGAAACGGGAAAACCTGGGTGAACGTCCCATTTTTGCTTTCCGCTTCTACAAAATCGTCGAGTTCTGCAACCTGGAAAGTTGCAGCAAACTGATTTCGTCCAATCTGCTGGCGGGAGTTTTTCTGCCCACGCGCTACATAGTCTTCCAGCCGAATGATGACACCCGGATTCACATCGCGTTTCTGAAACCGACTGCCTTTGCCCGTCTTTTTGATTCAAGCGAGATGCAGCGGCTTGCGGAAATACTTGAAAAGGACATGCATGACATCCTGGAGGAAATCGATTTCTAGCCAGAGCGCCGCGCTGGCGCTGTTCTTTTGTGCCGTGTTCATCCTGCAGCCCGCCGTGGCGGCCAACGGAAAACAGGAAACCATGGGCGGGGATTTTACCCTGATTTCGGCGGACGGACCGTTATCCCTGAAGGACATGCGTGGAAAGGTGGTGCTGGTGTTCTTCGGTTACACCGCCTGCCCTTCGGTGTGCCCGATTTCACTCTCCACCATGACCCATGTTTTTTCAAAAATGACGCACGCCGAGCTGCAGCGGGCGCGTGCGCTTTTCATCAGCCTTGATCCGGAAAGGGACACAGCGGAAACCTTGAAACAATACACCGGTTTTTTTCACCCAAACATACTCGGGTTGACCGCACGCCTTGAGAAAATTCAACGAATCGCGAAACAGTACGGGGTGAGGTTTGAAAAGAAGGAACTGTCCGATTCGGCACTCGGGTACGTCATCGCACACACCGCGGACATATTTGTGGTTGACACGCAGGGGAAACTCCATGGAGCATTTCCACATGACGTGGACCCCAAACCGCTCCTTGCACAAATCCGCATGCTTCTTAACGCCGGTGGATGAGAAAGCACTCTTCATCCGGACCCGGGCCCTGAACCTGTATTACCCATGAAACCACTTTACACTGCCGGCTTCTCCCTGGCGCTGCTGCTTCTCTTTGCACCAATTTCTCATGCATTCGAGCATGAAGAATCGGAGGTGCATTTCCAGGAATACAGCCGGACCGTCATCCGCGACAACAAAAAACACGGCAAGCCTTTTCTCCTCCTGTTTGCCGCACAGTGGTGCCACTGGTGCAGGATCTTTCAGGAAAGAACGCTGACTGACGAGAGGGTGTATTCCTACCTCAACCAGCATTTCATCAATATCTTCATCGACGCGGACATTCACAGTTCCGCTTACCAGAAGTACAAAGCCACCGGGCTGCCTTTCACCGTGTTCCTCAATCCGGACGATTCCCTTTATTTCAAGTACGCAGGCACGCTCTACGCGGACGATTTTCTGGAAGTGCTGGAAGGAGTGCGGGAGAGTGTGTCGGCAGGTCGGTCCATTTACGAAGAGGATGCTTCTCCCCGGGATTATGTCCCCCCTTCAGAACTGGATCAATCTGCGCTCGCTGCCCTTACTGAGCAATTCCGGGATGGGGTGCTGGACAATTTCGACCCCAAGGAATACGGGCTGGGGACCGGGGAAAAAACGATCTACCCCCGTACTTTTCGCTACCTGCTTAAAGCAACCCGGGGGCAGGACCGGGAAGACGCCCTGCACTGGATCATTCAAACGCTGAACAGAGGTGTTGAACACCTGCATGATCCCGTTGAAGGAGGTTTTTTCAGGTATGCTGAAAAAAGGGACTGGCAAATCCCGCATTATGAAAAACAGGCGGACCTGAACGCTGGCATCACGCTGCTTCTCTATGAAATCGACAGGGAACAATCCTCCCCTGAATTGAAAAAAGCCGCTGACCGCACCGTGAGTTACTTGACCTCCACCCTGTTCGACTCCCAAACCGGTGCGTTCCTCAGCTTTCAGGAAGCGGACACATATTATTATTTCCTCAACAAAAACAGGAGGAAGAAGGTTGAATCTCCAGAGGTAATCGACAAAATATTCACTGACCGCCTGACGCTCACGCTCATCTACCTGATTCAGGTAATGGATCATACATCGCGCGGAGGGTTGCGTGCAAAGGTCCTCAGTTCCCTCGATTTCCTGGCAGCGATGACCCTGGCAAACGAGCGTCCTTATCATTATTACTCGCTCGCAAAAAACCGGTGGTCAGGAGAAAGCGGGCTTCCGGACTACGCGACGCTGGCATATCTTTTCTCTCGTGCTGCTTCCGGATTTAAAAATGACCGTTACTCCCTGGCGGCAACCAAGGTCCTGCGAAGCGCGGTTACGCATTTTCATGACGCGGACAAGCAGATCTTCCTCGATCCTGAAACGAACGGTATGGAGGACCTGGAATTCCTGATGGAAATGAACGGGTGGCTGGCCCTGGCGCTGAAAGCCAGCGCCACTCGTGAGGGCGGGACAGCTCTCCCGGGCGCAAAAAAGCTGGTCACTTATTTTTCCGGAATGACTGAACAGCTTGAAGACCGCATGTGGGATGCGAGGGATTGGGAATTCGTCGAAAGCTATGTGCCTTACTTGACTGCGGCGGATATTTTTCTCAGTGAAAAACCCGGCCAATAGCACCGCCCCTTTCAAAAAAAATGTCTCATTATATTGCAGTCTTGTCTGCCTGTACGTCGCAAGCAGACAAACACCCTGCATTGTGTTAAGCTGAACAGGATTTTTCCCTCAACTCGCTTTAATTCATCTTTGTGCGGAACAACCCCATTTCACAGGTTTATTCCCCGCGCCTGGGGCTACGCAGGATATCCCTGGCATGTGCGCTGATTCTCATCAATTGGTGGACGTGGATGCCGCCGCACTGGGTCCATCATCTCGGCAGTGCGTATACCGTCTTATCAATGGCTGCGCAAGCAAATCACGCGCACAAATCACACCATGATCATAGCCACACCGGCGCGAAAAAACCCGGGGACCAACACACTGCTCAAGTGGAGGACAAATGCCTGGCTGCCGCTTACTCTGCCAAAAAAGATGTCTTCACCCAAAACAGATGTTTAGACATCAGTTTTCTTCTCCAGTTTTCACCTTCGCTCATCAACCCCGATTACGGGAATAAGCACATCCTCTCCGGAAATTCCAGCCGGGTCCCAATTCCCAGGGGACCGCCTTCAATCCACGCATAAAACAACGCGTAAAACACCACTCGTCTTTGTACCCGGAAATCAAGTACGCAGTTTTTAATAAAATTTCTCCGGGTTATAATTCAGGAGGAGTAATTACCTGTCCGTGGAATGATCCGCGGGGAGGCCTCATTCCGATTTAAACAAAACCTTTAAACAGGACACAAAAATGAAGGCTCTGTTCTCCTTAAGTGTTGATTTCCCCTCCTAACGGTACTAAACTGTAA
>CAYFLK010000080.1:5893-14652 GCA_964344035.1 uncultured Pseudomonadota bacterium | reverse complement strand
CACTTTAATCCAAAGGTTGGGAGCTTTTTTTGTTATGAATCGCTCAAGTTAGGTGTAACTAAAATGAACTGAATCTGAAACGAAATCAAGCCTGTTTCTGAAGACTGGAGGGTCATGACCAGGATGGCGAAGCCGATATCGGGATTTCAATTTTCTGATCCGGACTTTTCACGTATTGCTTCCCGTTCCCGGGCTAGCCAGTCGCCGAGAAACTGCTGATGGATTTCCGCCATCCGGTATCCAGGTTCGAGGATGAAATTTTCCAGGAAAGGCGCTACTTCGACCAGCAGATGTTCCCCCCACCTCGGGGTCCTAACCATGCGCGCCTGGTAACGAAGGGTTCCCACCCCCATCTGCCGGTGAAACCGGAAACGCTGCATGCGGTAACCGGAGGCCACAAAAACAAGCTCAACAGCCGAGGCCCGCAGGTCAAAATCAATGCTGAAGCGTCCATCTCCCCCGGGCTTCAGCATCCGTGCCTGGGGGATATACAGCGGGCTCTCGTCAGCAAACTGCACAAAACGGGAATAATATTCAAGCACGATGACGAAGGGCTGCTCCGGCAGGCCCTTGCCGTTTTCCTCAAGCATCGTCCCACTGATCGTGCGTGTAGCCCAGCCGGTTTCGAAATCAACGCCACCCGGGAAACACCCGAAAAGGAAAAACGAGTTCAACCCCAATAATCCTTTGAGAAGCCTTGCTGGAAATCTAAAGCACATGTTATGCAAGCAGTCTGAATTTTTCGTGTTCTCCGATCAGAAGCATATGCGCGCATGTTTTATTAGCAAGCCATTCTCCACCCAAAGTAGCAGTGAAAGCTCAGATATGGTAAGGGGTACCTTGACTCCCACGATCGATTTGCTAAACTTTGTGGAGTCTCATTGACAGACTTTTGAGAGGCATTTAGCTTTTTAGACTGAAGACTTTCAGCGTCCGAAGACCTTTAATCCGCGGTCCGAGTGCAGCAAAAAACCAAACCAAAGCCTAAACCGGACAGTCTAAAATCCTAACCCGGATTACATCCATCCTCCCAGACAGCAAACACACATTTCAGATTAAACGAGCCATCAATGTTGCAGGCGGTTAAGAAAATTTTCGGCAATGAAAACGAACGGACGCTGAAGCGCTACCGCAAACTGGTTGTTGAAATCAACGCGCACGAAGAAGAAATGACGCCCCTCAAAGACGAGGATTTTCCGCGCCGCACAGACCAGTTCCGGGAGCGTCTAAAGCAGGGGGAAGCGCTGGACGATCTGATCCCGGAGGCATTCGCGCTGGTTCGGGAAGCCGCCAGGAGAGTCATCGGGGAGCGGCATTATGACGTGCAGCTGATGGGCGGCATCGCCCTGCATGAAGGCAACATCGCCGAAATGGCCACCGGTGAAGGAAAGACCCTTTCCTCAACCTGCCCGGTATATCTCAACGCGCTGGAGGGCAAGGGGGTGCATATCGTCACCCCGAACGACTACCTGGCAAAACGGGACAGCCGCTGGATGGGGCAGATCTACGAATTCCTCGGGCTGACCGTGGGCCTGATCCAGCACGGATTTGAAGACCGTCAGCGACGGGACTCATACCTTTGCGACATTACCTACGGGACAAACAACGAATTCGGTTTCGATTACCTCCGCGACAACATGAAATTCGCGCTGGAAGATTATGTGCAGCGTGAGTTCAATTTCGCCGTGGTCGATGAAGTGGACAGCATCCTCATCGACGAGGCACGCACTCCGCTGATAATCAGCGGCCCAACCGAAGACAATGTCGAAAAGTATTATGAAATCAATAAACTGCTCTATGGCCTGAAACGGGAAATCCGCAAGGAGGAAGTCGGCAAGCTGCAGCCTGAGGAACAGCACGGCATTTCAGGAAACCTGGAGGAACTCGAGGACCATGACGTGGTCCGTGTCGGCGACTACGGGCTGGATGAAAAAGCGCGCAGCATCAACCTCACCGAACGCGGTTCAGAAAAAATGGAGGGGCGCCTGAAGGACATGCTGTCTCCGGACACCAGCCTTTTCGATTATGAAAACATCGAAATCCTGCACCATGTCAACCAGGCAATGAAAGCGCATTACCTGTTTAAACGCGACGTCGACTACGTGGTGCAGGAAAACCAGGTGATCATTGTCGACGAATTCACCGGACGTCTGATGCCCGGACGCCGTTTCAGCGACGGGCTGCACCAGGCGCTGGAAGCAAAGGAAAACGTCACCATTGAACGGGAAAACCAGACACTGGCGACGATCACCTTCCAGAACTACTTCCGGTTGTACCAAAAACTCTCCGGGATGACCGGCACCGCGGAAACCGAGAAGGAGGAATTCAAGAAAATCTACAATCTCGGGGTGGTTGTCATTCCCACCAACCGGCCGCTGATCCGCATCGACCAGGCGGACGTGATCTACAAAACCGTTGACGCAAAATACCGCGCGGTGGTCAACCACATTCATTCCCTCCATGAGTCCGGACAGCCGGTGCTGGTGGGTACAGTGTCCATCGAGGTGTCAGAAGACATCAGCAAAAGGTTGAATCAGAAAAAAATCCCGCATGAAGTGCTGAACGCGAAACACCATGAACGCGAAGCGGAAATCATCGCCAACGCGGGGGAATTCCGTTCCGTCACCATCGCCACCAACATGGCCGGCCGCGGAACCGACATCAAGCCCAGCCCGGAGTCCCTGGAAGTCGGAGGGCTGTTCGTCATCGGCACCGGGCGTCACGACAGCCGCCGTATCGACAACCAACTGCGTGGACGTTCCGGGAGACAGGGAGATTCAGGCGGGTCCCAGTTCTACCTGTCGCTTGAGGACGACCTGCTGCGGATTTTCGGCGGAGAACGCATTTCCAGGTTGATGGAACGGCTGAACATTGAAGAAGACGAACCGATCGAACACGTCTTCATTACCAAGGCGATCAGCAACGCGCAGAAGAAAGTGGAAGGATATCACTTCGACATCCGCAAACATGTCCTCGAATACGACGACGTGATGGAAAAGCAGCGTTCGATCATCTATGGCAGACGGAGGGAAATCCTCGGCGATGACGTCAAACATCTGCTCCTAGAGATGTCCGAGGACGTCGTCGATCAGCTGATGGACCAGTACTGCAGTGAAAAATACGTGGACCAGTGGGACATCCAGGGGTTCAACCGCGCCTTTGAAGGGATCTTCAGTCACCTCCCCGAAGAACAATGGAAGGAAGAAGGCGTCAAACCGGAGGAATACGGAGAGCGTTTCTATGAATGGGTGCGGACACTCTACCAGCAGAAAATCGACTTCTTCCACAAGCTCGCGGACCTGAATTTCATCCCTGAGGTAGAAACGCAGGAGCAGCGGAATGCAGTATTCGAAAGCATGCTGATGGACCTGGAACGCCAGGTGCTGTTGAAAGTCAACGACGGGCTCTGGAAAGATCACCTGCTGTCAATGGACCACCTGCGTGAAGGCATCGGCCTGGTGGGTTATGCGCAAAAGAAACCACTGGATGAATACCGGCGGCAGGCGTTCGATCTCTTCTCCAGCTTGATGGACCGCATCAGCCACGAAGCGGTGAGCACCTTTTATAAACTGACCATCGCCCATCCGGTCTCTGAACCGGTCCGTCCCACACAGCCCGAACAGGAGATGGAATTCCTTCATGGCGCGGAAGTGGAAGCCTCGGAATCACGGCCAAAGAGGAAAAAGCAGCAACCAGTTCGCGCGCGCCCGACGGTCGGCCGCAACGAACCCTGCCCGTGTGGCAGCGGCAAGAAGTACAAAAAGTGCTGCGGACGGGTGAAGCAGATCGCCTGACACCGATCCGCCGAAACGGCGTGTCCGGAATATTCTGCTAGTCGCCCCCTCCTCCACCGTCTCCTCCTCCGGAATCTGCTCCTCCGAAATCACCCCCGCCGTCCGCTGGCATTCCACCTGAACCGCCCCTTCCGAAACCGCCAAGCACGGCGCCACCAACAATGATGAAGACGAATCCCGCGAATATGACGCCGAAAAGCCAGCCCTTCCAGTCCTCCGGAATCAGACCGAAATTGAAAAACCCTTCGATCCAGAAAACAATAAACAAACCGATAAAGGACCACGTCAGCCACTTGAACCACTGAGGACGACTTTTTTTCGCGGGAAATTCGGAACCGGTTTCTTCAGCGTCTGATTCAGGTTCGTCCCCGATCCAGCCTCTCATCTCCCGCACCAGTTCTCGCGCCCGTTCCTCGGAACCGGTCTTCATCAGCTTGACCGATTTGCCCGATTTCAGTTTGAGTGAAAGCTGGTACCAGGTGCTGGTTCCCCCTTCACCGGAACTGGAAGTTTTACGCTGCGTGTCGAAGGTTGCGATTTCGCCGAAACGGGCAACGATATCCCCGTTACGAAGATAAGTTTTTTTGCGCCGGTCAAACTGGTGCTCCACAGGTTGGACCAGGCGTCTGATGCCTGAACCCATTAAAAACATTCCGAAGAGCACGAAAAGAAACGGAAACACGAATGTCACTATGTTGGCAGTATCCATGTTCGAAGTTATGCCATCATCAAACATCAGCAGTAAATCCTCGTAGCGGATGCTCAAAGCCTGCATCAGTTTCTGCTGAAATGGAATTTGACTGCTAATTCCGGAAGTGGTTTTGACCATGAAAAAAACTCCAATTCCCATAATTGCCGCACCGCTCAAGGTTTTCAGAACCGGTTCCAGCCAGGTCTGGCGGATCACCAACAGCCCCGTGCCGGGCCGTTCTACCTTGTTAAAATGAAAAACCATTTGATCTCCTTTTTCAAAGCAGCTACCACTCCAGCTTGGTGTTGATGTCTGCGTCCATGAATTTAATCTGCCCGCCTTCGAGCTTGAAGTGCATTTCGAGAGTGGTGTTGGGAAAGTCCGGTTTGCTTCGGGATTTCCGTTGAAGCTGCCGGTTCCATTGATATATCCGGACCTTAACGGGTTCGACCAATTCCGGATGCTTCCGCTGGCTGAGGAAGGCCCATATCTTCATAGCCTTTTCCAAACCTGCATTGGAAGCAAGGCCTAAATGCATCATTCCGTTCAGGGTGTCCTGTTCCAGGAGCACGCCCCAGTGCTGCTTGAGGCCTTGCGGAAAAAAACTCCTGGTTGACGCCCTCCGCTTATCAGCCTGCAGCACTCAGTTTTTCCAAAAGGTTTTTCCCTCATTGTTGTATCATTTTCCACCACCCCGGCAGGGAGGGGACTGGTGGACCAATTGGGGAGATTCCTCCCATTGCGCGGGAGTTTTGGCACGGATTGAAAGCGCGTGAACCGGGCCCGACAATTCCACTGAGAGGACTTTGTTGATCAGTTGATGACGTTTCACCAGGGACTGTCCGTCGAAATGCCCGGAAACCACCGTCACCTTGAAATGGGATTCCGAGCCTGGGGGGACATTGTGCTTGTGGCTTTCGTTTTCCACCTCGAGGAATGAAGGCGTGAGCGCGTCCCGCAATTTTGATTCAATCGTCTGCTGTATGATGCCCATGGCAAATTCCGTGTTGTAAGGTGAAAGGGAAACAAGTCCGGCCGGTTATTGAAACGTGACGGTAAATCCTCCCGGATAAATCCGGATCAGGCCGTCAGGGTTTCAGGAGATTCGCGAGGAGTGAAAAAACGCTGCAGCACCAGCGACCAGAGGAACCCGCCGGCAAGCTTCGCCAGGAACTGTCCTGCGATTATTCCCGGCATCAGAGTCCCAAATGCCAGGGTCGGGAAAACGAGTGAATCGAGCGCGCTGCCCGCGACATTTGATCCATTGGCGCGGATGAGAAAGCGTTTTTTGCGTAATACCGTGTAGACCAGGGCGTCCCCAATTCCCGCCGTCAAAAACGCCGCCGTGCTGGCGATGGCGATCCGCATGGCCTCGTAATTCAGCACGATGGTGATCGCGGAACCGCTGAGGATCAATGCCAGCATTTTCACCCACAGCAGCCGCCCTTCCCACAAATCGTGCAACGCGTCGCGCAGAGTCAGGTCCAGCCCAATCAGCAGGAACGCGGTGACGATGGCCGCTCCCGGACCAAACCAGAGGATGAACAGGTTGGCGGCCACCACCGCAAGCAAATAAATTACAACTGCCGTCACGTCAACGGTTCCACTAAAAATTATTATCGGGGTTCAAAACAAGAGATTGACGGACATGATGACTGAAATGTAAGGGAAAACAAGTAAAATCCCATTCCGAAGTAAAGCGGTCAATCGTAATTCACTTCGACGGTTTTTCCCGACCGCATTGAATCATAGGCGGCATTGGCCAGAATCAGCGCGTTCCGACCGTCTTCATAGGTCACTTGGGGAGTCCTCCCGTTTCCCACCGCGTTGATGAATGCATCAAGCTGGTCGCGATAAGCCTGGCGGTATCGCTCGATGAAGAAAAACAGCAGGGGGTCACGACCTCCGGACCCTTGCGAGTGGAAGCGTTCGACGGTGGTCTGTTCCATGTTTTCCGAACGGATCATGCCGATGCTGCCGTGTGCTTCCACCCGCTGATCGTATCCGTAAACCGCGCGGCGGGAGTTGTTGATGTGACACATTTTCCCGCTCGCGGTCTGGAGCAGGATCATTGCCGAATCGACGTCATCGATCTCCTGCGCGGACGGATCGAACAGCGCCGCAGCAATTGCCGTCACCCGGGTTATTTCCTCATTGAGAATGTAACGCGCCATGTCGAAATCGTGAATCGTCATGTCGCGGAACAAACCCCCGGAAACAAGCAGGTATTCCTTGGGCGACGGTCCGGGGTCGCGGCTGCAGATGATCACCTGTTCCAGCGTGCCGATTTCCCCGTTGCGCGCCGCTTCGGCAACTTTGCGGTGACTGGGATCGAAGCGCCGGTTGAAACCGATCTGGACGGGAATGCCAAGATCTTTGATCTGTTCGCGACACCAGTCGACCCGGTCGATGCTGAGATCGATCGGTTTTTCGCACAGCACCGCCTTTCCCGCGCGGGCGGATTGCACGATGAGGTAGGCATGGGTGTCAGTGGAACTGGCAATCAAAACTGCGTCCACCTCCTTGTCCCCCAGGATTGTTTCTACGTCCTCCGCCTGTTTTGCCCCGGTCTGAACAGCCAGTTCCTTTGAAGCTTCGGGGTTGATGTCAAAAACCCAGCACAACTCCGCGTTTTGATGCGCCGCCACATTTGCGCCGTGGAGTTTGCCAATCCTGCCGGCGCCGAAAAGTCCAAATCGAATCATGGGTCCTTATGTGGTAATGATGTAACCCTGTTATTGATTTGCGGGACAAGCACGGCTCTCGTGATTACCAGGGGTACGCACCTGCCAGAATAAAAACAGTTTTCATTCAGCAGTATTTGAAGTCAAGATGTTTCATTTTTTGCACACAAAACCGACTCACTATCGGGGTCACTTCTTGTCGCTGTAAGACTGTGCGTACACGAATCAGCTTAGCAGGCGCGTTGTTTCCATCGATATCCCTCAATCCATTCAGTAACCGCTTTTCAGGTAAATATCAGGGGGTTCTTTTATGTAAGATTACCAATAGACACCGGCATAGAATAAATTATGCTGAGTTTATACATTCACTCCGTACTGGAGGGACCATGAAAAAGGTTAGATATATTTCAGGGGTCCTTCTCCGCGGGACTGCTTTTTTCCTCACGGGGGCCTGGTTCTGCGGCATCGACCGTTTCCGGCTGGGCAGCTACCCCAAACCCACCTTTGAACTTGGCGACCTAGCGGTCACCAATGTCCTCAAGTCCGCGCCGCCCGTTTTTCCCACTTCCTTTTATTTTCTGATTGCGGGCATGGTGGTCGTCACAGTAGGCGCCTTCTTCCTCTTCCGTTACCTGCGTGCCCGTGAGGAGGAGGAGGAAATGGAAGAAGTGCTGGACGAACAGGCGAAGCTGATCTTGGAAGCAGAGCTGGAAAACCGCGGAGTTGAGAAAGAAGAGCGCAAGTTTCTTCAGCTGCTTTGCCGCAGCAAAGACCCGGTAGACCTGGTACCGGTCGTTATGTCCAACGAAGAGTTTGAATCACGGGTTGTTGAGCACAGGAATTCCAAGGCATTCAAATCGGGGCACAATGAACGGATATACCATCTGCGAAGGCAACTGCGGTTTACTTTCCGCAACTTTGAACGGCCTTTTGTCTGCACACAGATGCTTGATCCAGGCCTGAACTTCGAGTGCCGCATCCGACACCACAACCGGGAAGTGAGTTTCATGACGACTGTGCTAAAGGGTGATGATGAAGGGTTGTACATCAAGCCCCCACAGGTCCGGGGCAGACCGGCAAACCTCAAGCAGTTCCGGGAAGTCCGGTGCAAAATACGACGCGGGCACGAGGCCGATTACGTCTTCACTCTGCGGGTCGTCCGGCAGTTGGTGTCGGAAATGAACGCGGTTGTGCTCGCTCACTCGTCGGACATTCAACACAGGAGCATCCGCGAATCGGAGCGTCTGCCGATTTCGATGGAAATGGATTTCAACCTTGTTTCAGAAGCAGATTATGATCTGCATGAGAAATTCGGCAAACCCGTCGGAAAAGTGATCCCGCTCCACGGCCGAATTGTAGACATGAGCAGCGGCGGAATGAAAGTGCTGATGGACAACGTAGACGGCGGGAAACTGCATCAAAAGGACGTCCTCCTTTATCACCTGCCAAAGGCCAGCATGCGCGAAGACCTTGCGTCTTCAGTCCTCAGCATGGCCCCGAAAAACCAGTCCTGTGAGCTGCACCTGAAATATGTGAACGTTGACAGGCTGACGCACATGAAACTCAACCAGTACCTGCACCGCATGAAGA
>CAYFLK010000080.1:0-5841 GCA_964344035.1 uncultured Pseudomonadota bacterium | reverse complement strand
CTGATATCGGGAGATTCAACAAACCGACTGAAAGGGGACTCGGGGATTATAGACCTCGCCGTGTCCCTCGGGTATAAAATCGGGCAGCACTTCCCGGACGCTCTGTCTGAGAAATTCCCTTTGGTGGTAATCTTCGTCAACGATCTCCCCGTTCCACACCACTATATCCAGATCGATAATGCGCGGGCCAAATTTGGGCTGCGTCCTGTCACGTTCCATCAAATCCTCTATTTTCTTCAAATCCGCATCAAACGCCTCCAGTGACTCATCCGTCCTGACCAGCACAACGCCATTGAGGAAGTCCGCCTGTTCGGTAATGCCGATCGGGGCGGTGCGGACCCACTGACTGCGCTTGAGGATTGGGGTCTTGCGCGCAAGCAGCGTGAGCGCCTGGTCAAAATTGGATTCAGGATCGATGTTGGAACCGAGAGCTATCACTCCTTCATTCATCCGTGTTTTTTCGTGCTGAAAGTTCTACGGAAACCGCGCGGGAATATCGCAGTGCATGAGGTTTTTCAATCTCAACCGTAGCGCGCAATACGCGCTGGTCCTGCATAACCGTGTCCAGGACCTTGTGAGTGAGTGCTTCAAGCAGGTCGAACCGGCTTTCTTCAACCAGCTTTATGACAGTTTTGCTTAACGCGCGATAGTCATAAAATTCAGCACTCTCAATATCATCGGAAACCTCCACCCCGGACGTATCCACCTCCGCTTCCAGGTTTATGGTCACGTCCTGTTTGTGTTTGCGTTCATGCGGTTTAAACCCGATGTAGGTGCGCAGGGTCAGGTCTTTGATGCGGATGATGGACATGGGGTTTCTTTTAATTTAGTGCAGGTGAGCGCCGTTGTCGCAAAAGATAATTTGTCCGGTGACATTGACGTTTTCCAAGAGGAAATGAAGCGCCTGCTCGATGGAAAGCGAATCTATGGTCCGTTGAAGCGGGGTGTCCCGTATGCGCTGCTTGAGATACGAATCGGGATGACCTTCAGGCGCCATGGCCGGTCCGGGCGCGATCGCGTTGACCCTGATCCCCGGCGCAAAGTCCAGAGCCGCTGTGCGAGTGAGATGCATCAGCGCCTGTTTTGCAAGGTGATACGCGGTGTAGGATGGTTCATGATCGGAAGTGACCCTTGTGTCCAGCAGGTTAACAATGTGCCCGTGGCCCCGTACACCTTGAAAGTGCTGCATCAGGAAAAACGGCGCCTTGAAATTTATGTCGAACTGGCGGTTAAATACCTCCTCGTTGACACTCCTCAGCCCGCTTTTTTCATAGACCGAGGCGTTATTGATCAACAGTTCCAAATCCGGATAGCGGGAAAAAACCGACTGCGCCATTTCCATAAGCTCATCAAATGAACCCAGGTCAGCCTGGTGCAGCGTGCAGCGTACAGAAAATGATTCAACTTCTTCCTGAGTCTGCAGAGCTGCATCATCCGAACGGTGATAATGCAGGGCAACGTTCCACCCTTTGCGCGCCAGCCCGAGAGTCAGTTGGCGTCCTATTCTTTTGGCGCCGCCGGTGATCAGTGCTGTCCCAGCCATTTTGATGTTTTGCCGTTTATGGGTAGTGTGTGTCAGCAGACACTGAAGATGTTTGTATGACAAGTCTGCCCACAAAATTCAAGGGGAGAGACGTGTTTACTTCATTCCGTTACATCAAACGCATCCTTACTGTTATCACGAGACCGGTGAGAAGCTTGGACAATCCAATTCGAAATCGGGATAAAAAACATTATCGAAATCCAGACTGATTGTAACCACCAAGCACCCGTCTTCCAGCAAAGCTCCCGTGGATGAAACTGCGACAGGCAGCAAAATTATACTGATTTGTCTTGTTCAAACTCCCTTCCGGACCCGGTTTTGCTGGTGTAAAACAAGGTATGGTCAAGCATAATGAAACGATATACAAAATCCGGAAACTTATCGGTAATCTTCAAATAACCTGATTTTGTCCGTCATGTTGTTACGTCCGCGAAACTGGTTGTATCATCAACCCTACCTGATGCTCGCTCTCACCCCGCTGTTTTGGGCGGGGAACGCTGTTATCGGACGGGGGATTCACGAGTTGGTCCCGCCGGTGACGCTGGCGTGGTGGCGCTGGCTGCCGGCGCTGCTACTGCTATTTCCTTTTTCCCGCAAAGCGCTGCGCGAGGACTGGCCAAACATCCGGAAGTCCTGGAAAAAACCGACCGTGCTTTCGCTGCTCGGGGTATCATGCTTCAACACCCTGCTCTACTTGGCGCTGCACACGACCTACGTCATGAACGCCGCGCTGCTGCAGTCGGCGATGCCCGCTGCGATCGTGCTGTTTTCCCTGCTGATCTTCCGCGAACGGATTGCGGGTCTGCAACTGCTGGGCCTGCTGATCTGCATGGGCGGCGTGGTCATCATCGTCTGCCGCGGACAATGGTCCACGCTGGTCGGGTTCACCTTTGTCGCGGGAGACCTTTGGCTGCTGATAGCAATCGCGTCCTACGCGTTGTACTCGGTTTTACTCAGGTTGAAGCCTGAGGGTCTTCATCCGCTCAGTTTCCTTTGGATCACATTGTCTTTTAGGAGAACTGGGGCTGACCCCGCTTTACGTGGCGGACCTGCTGACCAAACCACTACCCCGACTGGAATTCTCAGTCGTGGCGGGAGTGGTCTACATCGCCGTGTTTCCCTCAATCCTGGCCTTTTTGTTCTGGATCCGTGGAATCGAGATGCTGGGCGCAAACCGCGGCGGATTGTTCGTCAACCTTGTCCCGGTTTATGCTTCACTGCTGGCATTCATCTTCCTGGGGGAAAAACTCATGCTTTTTCACATCCTTGGCCTGTTCCTCATTGTCGGCGGGATGCTACTTTTCAACAAGTCCGGAACAATCCGAGAAAAATGGTCAGCAGCTTTTGCGAAGAAAGCAGCCTCAAATAAAATCACTTTGAAACAGCGAAAACCAAGTTCTTTGCAGATTCAGATGCAGGGGCTATATGATAAAAAAGCACCAACTGCGGGTCGGAGTGAGTTGGATGCTTTGAGAGTTAGGTAATTGGGAGTTGTACGGTTATTATGCCTCGTTGGTCAAAATGAGACCGACCCAGTTCAAGGTAGTCTCCGCAACTAGAAGGGCATGGTCGTATTCTTTTTTTCGATCAATTCCACATCCATGGGATAACGTAGTTCCACTGCGTATCCAGTCAAAGTCGCACTTCGTTGCACTTGTGTGGAATGCCCAAGTCGGATGGAATCAAATCAAGTAAAATTCTCAGGTTGTGTGTTTTCGGGAAAGAGATAGACCGATGAATCAACTCTGACACTTTCTTATCTCTTGTTTTCAAGCGCTCTGTAAAGCTTTTGATTCAGCTAAACGTTAAAAAATAGTTGAAAGATCATCGTTTTTTCGCAGATCAAAAATAGAGTGGGTGATCAGTTTTATTAAAACAGAGAATTAATTGGAAAATTGAAAATGGTCAAGAGAAAGTTCCAGGGCTTCAACGGCCCTTTGTGGGTCGTTCAAGGGATTAAATTTCCGCAGATATGGATTCATTTAGCTTCCAATCATATTCATATTCGAGCTTATCTGCATAAGCGTGCAGGCTCGCGGCCAGTTTCGGTTCGGCATACATTTGCAGATGCTTCAGAACCCCCTCCACGCTACCGCCAAAATCATCCTCATACCAATCGTATATTTTTGAGAGCCGCAACACCCCGTTAATCCTGCGCACGCAGCGCGGGTGATTCACATACTCCCGTGCCGCCTGTTCGAGCAGTCGATCCATGTTTGCCGCGGTGAATGCCTCCCGTTGCAGGTTGGGACAGCCGAAGCTGGCGCAGTTCAATGCATAATGCAGGCGCGGGTCCCGCCAGATTGGACGCAGTATGTGGTGCTCGATGTCATTCAGCGAAAGTTCCTCACCCTCCACCCGCATCAGCTTTTCGTCCCACGGACCGAAACTGAAAAAACCGAAAGAGATTTCGGTTATCGAGCTTACCGGGTAGTGTTCGAGTATCAGCTCAACGGTCCTGGCGTTGTAGAGATTGATCCAGAATGCTTCCTGCTCGGCAGGTGAATAACGGGATATTTCTATCTGCTGGAGATGTAGAAGATAATCCTTCAGGATCTCCCGGTCTTCTTGCTTCACGGAGCGATATCGAACAAGGTTGATCCCGGACGGATCGTCGGTGATCAGGTATTTTGCCAGGAATGAGTCCCATGCACGGTGGTCGATACGGTGAGAGTTTTGCGGATCCCGCGCCTGCCAGCGAGGCCAGAGGTCCGCGTCCGGGGCGGCGGAAAGGGACAGCGAGAGCAAGGAAAACAGCGTGACAAATGTACCGGACAACACTAATTTCATGCTTTCCCCACC
The DNA here is from genome assembly GCA_964344035.1 of uncultured Pseudomonadota bacterium. GTDB lineage: Bacteria > SAR324 > SAR324 > SAR324 > NAC60-12 > UBA1014. The sequence goes on along the minus strand of CAYFLK010000080.1, from coordinate 1,496 downwards.
CTCTCATTCGTATAATTCCGGATCTCCTGATGGTCCGGCACTCCGGATATTCCCAGACGAGGCGCTCCGGGCAGCCCGTGGAAAGAAAACTGAATTAACTGCATGGCAATTACTGAAATCATGAATACTTTCCGTTCATGATCTCAGCATTTCAAACATGAGGTTAGGCAGATACCTGGCGACGGGAGGTGTAGACTCGTACGAGTCTCTTTGCGGCTAAAGGGAAAAGGCCGAGCAGCACGAAAGCGCCTATCAGGCCGGGCGAGAGGATGTCTCCCATGGATTGAATCTTGCCCAGTTCCGACCCGGCATTGATGTAAACCACTGTCCCCGGAAGCATCCCAAGCTGGCTGACCCAGAAGAAAGTCCATGCGCGCATCGGCGTCAGCCCCATCACCAGGTTGATCGCGAAAAAGGGGAACGCGGGCACAAGCCTCAATCCGAACAGGTAGAAACCCCCTTCACGTTCTATTCCTTCGTTGAACGTCCGTAAATATTCTCCGAATCGGTTCTGCACCCAGTCCTGCAGCAGGAACCGCGCGAGCAGCATGGCCAGGGTTGCCCCGATGGTGCTGGCGAAGGAAACCGTGAGCACACCGGCCGTCAAGCCGAACAATCCTCCGCCGGCAAGACTCAGCACCGCCGCGCCGGGAAGAGAAAGAGCGGTTGCCAGCACATACAACACAAAATATCCGCCGAGCATTAACACCGGTTCATTAACGTAGAACTCCTGCAACTGGCCACGGGATTCACGCAAATAATCCAGGGTCAGGTATTGCTGGAGGTCAAAATGAAAAAACCCGCCCGCCAGGGAAACAAACGCCAGCACGACAAATGCGCGCATTAAAGTGTTTGAGGAAGTCCGTGTTGATTCTGCCATGACGGTTAGGATTGCGTGAAAGTCGGGAGTTTATCAAATATGCATATTTTCGACGTCTATGCGTTTGCAGTGCAGCGGTTATGAAAAGCTTTCGCTATACCGGCAGGGACAATTCAGGATGAGAATTCATGGGTGGCCAAGCCAGGCTTGAATTCGCTTATCCATCTCAGGCGTGATTGTAAAGTCGATGCTCATTGATCTTTCTTACAAACGGTTATCATTGGTCCCGCGGATTTGCGGCTAAGTTCTCTCAAAACTTACCCATGCGCTTTATCCCACGCATAATTTATTTGCACAACCAGCTACAAACCGGAAAAGCGACTTTTCCGTTTAGCGCATGGTGCAAGTGAAACAGTTGCTTCCTTATTACTGAACTTTAACACCAACCCGCGGATGCCGGCAAGGGAATCAGGCATCAGGGAAAAACAAATGCCCCGATACAATTTCGACATTTATTGAGACGATCAAGCAAGAAAACAACTTGCCGCAGTGTTAGCTTGAAGTCAGGATGGAACAAGTCGCCCGCGGTTAATGGTATTGAAATATCCCCGCATTAGTAAATAGTTAACCCTTAATAATTCATAGCTGGATAAAAAGCAGACCTGGAGTCACTAAA
>CAYFLK010000079.1:0-14863 GCA_964344035.1 uncultured Pseudomonadota bacterium | reverse complement strand
TGCGGACATGAACGCCCGCTTCAAGCAAGTCGATCAGCGCTTCGAAGAGTTGCGTGCGGACATGAACGCCCGCTTTGAGCAGGTGGACAAGCGCTTCGAGCAAGTGGACAAGCGCATCGAGCAGGTGGACAAACGAATCGGAGAGCTGCGCACCGACACCAACAAGCGCTTCGAAGAGCAGTTCGGCTTCTTGCAGATGATCGTTGCGGCCTTCGTGGGCCTGGTCGCGATGATGATTGGCTTCGCCCTGTGGGACCGTCGCACGATGATCAAGGCGGCCAGCAAGGAACTTCAGGCGAAACTGGAGCAGTACTCCGTCCAGCGCGAGCAGCAGATGGTCGATCGGGCTGTTCAGGAATCTTTCGAGCGCATCGAGGTGCGAGGGCTGCCGCGCCACTTCGTCGCCCTGCTGCGCGAGCGTGCCTCCCGCGACCCGGAACTCTCCGGGGAACTCAAGAACCTCGGCCTGCTCTGAGGAAGACCGGAGGAATTAGCTGCTTTCGCAAGCCAACCCCCGCTCCCGATCCAGCACCAGCAGCCGGTTGTGCTTCGCCAGCCGTTCGGACTGCGTGATGGACCCCACCTTCAGGTAATCCCCACCCCAGCCCACCACGAGGTCGGCAAGCCAGTTGTCTTCCGTTTCGCCGCTGCGGTCGGAAACCATCACGGCCCACCCTGCCGCCCTCGCCAATTCCACAGGACTTACGCAAATCTCAGAATTTGGATGTTCCGTTCGCCCTGAAGCTCTGTCGAAGCCTGTCCTGAGCCAAGCCGAAGGGGGTAAACCCCGTTCATACTTCGACAAGCTCAGCACGAACGGGGAATGCCACCATTACCCAAATTTGCGTGAGTCCTGTCCAGTGACTTCGCCGCCTCGGTCAGCGTCCCGATCTGATTGACCTTGAGCAGCAGGACGTTGCACGCCCGCCTGCACGGCGCGTTCCAACGACCGGAGCCGTGCAGCAACTTTCCCTCAGCCTGAAGAAGGCTTCCGACTCCCGGAAAATGATGCAACAATGAGTTTTTCGGCGAGTGCGGAAGCCCCCTGACACCCCTTGCCATTCCTTTCAAAACTAAACCACGTGAGTGTTGGATAAGGGTTGTAGAAAATCTTTTACCGATCAGCAACTTGACTGAAACAGACCGGAAATTCCGGTGAAAAAGCTCCCAACCCCCGAGAGCAATGTGGGTAGAGCGGGGTTTCGCCCCCGCTCGTCTTGGCCGTGGGATCTCAGGAGCATGTCCTTCGCCCACGGCTACCATTTTCTTCCTTATCCAAAACTCACGTTAAACCGAATACGGAGATGATATGAGCGAACAGTTCACACGCCGGTCGCAGCACTGGTACGGCAAGACGGACAAGGACGGCTTTGCGCACCGAAGCTGGATGAAGAACCAAGGAATACCGGCGGATGCCTTTGACGGGCGTCCCGTGATTGGCATCTGCAACACTTGGTCCGAGTTCACCCCGTGCAACGCGCATTTCCGGACGATCGCGGATCGCGTGCGACGCGGCGTGCTGGAAGCGGGAGGGCTGCCGCTGGAGTTTCCCGTCACCTCGCTTGGCGAGATCAACCTGCGGCCCACCGCGATGCTCTTCCGGAACCTCGCGGCGATGGACGTGGAGGAGTCGATCCGGGCGAACCCGATGGACGGCGTGGTGCTGCTCACGGGTTGTGACAAGACCACGCCCTCGCTCGTGATGGGCGCGGCGAGTTGCGACATCCCGGCGATTGTCGTCTCCGGAGGCCCGATGCTCAACGGCAAGTACCGGGGCACCGACATCGGCTCCGGAACGAACGTCTGGAAGTTCTCGGAGATGGTCAAGTCCGGGGAGATGTCGATGGACGAGTTCATGGACGCCGAGGCCGGGATGAGCCGCAGTCCGGGGCACTGCATGACGATGGGCACGGCCTCGACGATGGCGAGCATGGTGGAGGCGCTGGGCATTGCTCTCCCGCACAACGCGGCGATCCCGGCGGTGGACTCGCGCCGCAACGTCAACGCGCAGCTTTCCGGACGCCGCATCGTGGATCTCGTGAAGGAGGACATCCGGATTTCCCAGATCCTCACCAAGTCGGCGTTCGAGAACGCGATCCGCGCAAACGGGGCCATTGGCGGTTCGACCAATGCTGTGATTCATCTGATTGCAGTGGCCCGGCGGCTTGGTGTTGATCTCAGCCTCGACGACTGGGACCGGCTCGGTCGGGACGTTCCGACCATCGTGGACCTGATGCCGTCCGGACGTTTCCTGATGGAGGATTTCTACTACGCGGGGGGCCTGCCCACGGTGCTGCGGACCCTTGGCGAATCCGGACAGCTCTACAAGGACGCAATGACGGTGAACGGAAAGACGATCTGGGAGAACGTCAAGGAGGCGCCGAACCACAACCCGGAGGTGATCCGCAGCCCGGAAAATCCGCTCTTGGCGAGCGGCGGCATCGCGGTGCTGCACGGCAATCTCGCACCACGCGGGGCGGTGATCAAGCCTTCGGCGGCTTCCGAACATTTGATGTCGCACCGGGGCCGCGCCGTCGTCTTCAAGGACATCGAGGACTACAAGGCCCGCATTGAGGATCCGGACCTCGACATTGACAAAACCTGCGTGATGGTGCTCAAGAATTGTGGGCCGAAGGGCTATCCAGGCATGGCGGAAGTCGGCAACATGGGCCTGCCGCCGAAGGTGCTGAAGAAGGGAATCACGGACATGGTGCGCATCTCGGACGCCCGCATGAGCGGCACCGCGTATGGCACGGTCGTCCTGCACACCGCTCCGGAAGCGGCGGCAGGTGGACCCTTGGCGCTGGTGCAGAACGGCGACATGATCGAACTCGATGTGCCGAACCGACGCTTGCATCTCGAGGTCTCCGACGAGGAACTGGAGCGTCGCCGCGCCAGCTGGCAAGCTCCGGAACCGCCGATGGTCGGAGGCTACCAGAAGCTCTACTTCGACCACGTCAACCAGGCGGACGAGGGCTGCGACCTAGATTTCCTCGTCGGCATGCGCGGCGCAGAGATTCCCCGGGAATCGCATTAGACTTGTTCAAAAATAACACTGTGAGTTTTGAGCCAGTGTTCCCCCCTGTCTGCGTGCCCCGCACAGGCAGGCCTTTGCCAAAGAGCCTGTCCCCGGCTTGATCGGGGAAGGGCCAGGGGGGATTTCAAGCCTCGCTGCACCAACAAATCCCCCTCGATCCCCCTTTTCAAAGGGGGAAGCTCGTTGATCCACTATTTTTGGGAAACTCTATTGACTTCCTTGCCTTCCAAACATTCTGCCTCCAAAACCACTGGAGGCAGCCCCTTCTCAGAGTTCCGCTGTCCCTATTGCGGTGGGTTTACGCCTCCAGTCTGGGTGCATGGGCACTTCCAGTGCAGCGCCTGCGGGGTCAACGTTGCCCCGTGTTGCGAAGGTGACGCGCTGGAAATCACAAACCCGAGTCCGGTTTTAGAGCAGGGTTTACGAAAAAAATTCAGTTGTGGCCCGACAGTGTCGTAATCCCGCCCTCCCCGTTCGTGCTGAGCCTGTCGAAGCATGAACGGGTTCGCCCTTCGACAAGCTCAGGGCGAACGGAGCATCCAGATTCGGGGAACTCGTAAGCCCTGAGAAAATGGCGATTGAAGGAGGTCATGGCAGCACTGGAATGCTCGGAACGACTTGCGTTCGCAGGCCCGTTCCCCTAGGTTAGATACATTTTACTCACGTCACGATTCTTGAAGACCACTTGATGGACAGCACTGCACTTGATGCTGGAACTCGCCGAAGAACTCCGAAATCGCGGTCATGAGGTTACGGTCATTACTACATGGCCGGAATACAATCTCGATCAAGATTCTGCCCCCCGTCGTTTTTTTGAAAAAGAAATTGAAAACGGCATCACGGTTCTGCGTGTCAAAACTCTCCCTCACCATAACGTAAATTATCTATTGCGCGGTATCGCCGAATTGCTGATGCCGGTTAAATTCCTCTGGAAGCTGTGTTGGCATCACATTCGACCTGATGTTCTGGTTGTCTATAGTCCGCCGTTGTCACTAGCCTTTGTCGGCAGTTGGTTTTGGAGCAAAGCAACCCGATTTATTCTGAATGTACAGGACTTGTTTCCACAGAATGCTATCGACCTGGGGATATTGACCAATCCTTTGCAAATTCGTTTTTTCCGCGCTATGGAAGGCTTTGCTTATCAAAACGCGGATATAGTAACGGTGCATTCGGAAGGAAACAGGCTAACTGTTTTGAAAAAAAATCCCCATTTAGCCGACAAATTAATAATTCTGCATAATTGGGTGGATGTGTCCCATCACGAGCCGGATACTGCCGATCTTGATTTCCGGAAAAAGTGGAATATCCGGCAAAAATATGTTGCCGTGTTTGCCGGTGTGATGGGACCGTCTCAATACCTCGAGTTGGTATTACTCGTTGCGGAACGGATGCAGCACGAAACTGAACTACTGTTCCTGTTGGTTGGAGACGGCAAAGAAAAAGAGAAACTACAAAAAATAGCCGAAACAAAATCTTTGCATAATGTGCGCTTTGAGGGTTTTGTCTCTCGTGAGGCGTATCCGGATTTACTGCGCATTTGCAGCATCGGTCTGGTCTGCCTCAGTCCGCAAAACCAGACTCCCGTCGTGCCGGGCAAGATTTTGGGCTACATGGCCGCCGGATTGCCGGTTGCCGCCTTCCTGCAATCTTCCAGTGATGGACATGGTGTTGTACAGTCAGCCCAATGTGGATTTTCTGCAGATTCCGCTGATAAAGACGCTTGCCTCCAGGCGATGAGCGACATGATGTTGCGTAGTGATTCCTTTGCGGAACTGGGACAAAATGGAAAGCGTTATGCTACCGAGAATTTTTCCAAGGAAGTCTGTGTGTCGCAGTTGGAATCCATGCTTGGAGAAGCCGCCTCATGAAAATCCTGATCATTTTCGGCACCCGTCCCGAGGCCATCAAAATGGCGCCGCTCGTCCTGCGCTTGCGCCAAGATTTCGATGTCAAGGTCTGCGTCACCGGACAGCATCGGCAGATGCTGGATCAGGTGCTGGCGCTTTTTCAAATTGCGCCGGACTTCGATCTGAACCTGATGAAACCGAACCAAAACCTGGCGAACCTGACTGGAGAAATTTTGAATGGGATCACACAGATTTTGCAGAAGGAAAACTTTGATTGGGTGCTGGTGCAGGGCGATACGACATCGACCATGTCCGGAGCGCTGGCGGCCTTTTATCAGCGCGTGAAGGTCGGACATGTGGAAGCCGGACTGCGCACCTACAACCTGGATGCCCCCTTTCCGGAAGAATTGAATCGCCAGATGACCAGCCGGATAGCGACCCGGCATTTTGCTCCCACCGAGCGAAGCCGGCAGAATTTGCTGAAGGAAGGAGTCAATTCCCGTGATGTTTTTGTTACCGGAAATACAGTGATCGATGCGCTGCAGTGGGTTCTTCAGCATGTCCCGGAACCCCAATGGACATTGCCGTTTGACCAAAAACAGCATCGCATGATCTTGGTGACGGGACATCGGCGCGAAAACTTCGGTCGCGGTTTTCAGCAAATCTGCGAAGCCTTGTGTCGCCTTGCCTCGATAAACCCGGATACTCAAATCGTGTATCCTGTTCACTTGAATCCGAACGTCCAAGATCCGGTTCATCGGATGCTCTCAGGTATGCCGAACCTCCACCTTTTGCAGCCGCTGGAGTATCCCGATTTTGTACATCTCATGAACCGGTCCTATTTGATTCTGACTGACAGTGGAGGGGTTCAGGAAGAGGCTCCCAGCTTAGGCAAGCCCGTGCTGGTGATGCGGGAAACCACGGAACGCCCTGAGGCCGTTGTAGCTGGAACGGTTCGATTGGTCGGGACGGATTGTCCCCGCATCGTCCAGTCAGTTCAACAACTTCTGGATGATCGGCAAGTGTATGAGCAAATGGAGTTTGCCCACAATCCCTATGGAGATGGAACTGCCAGCCAGAGGATAGCGGAAATATTGTTGAAAAACAGTTAGGTTGCTAGTTTTTTGGAATCACGAATCAATAGATTACAGTGCCCGGCATTTCCACCTTAAACAGTATACCTATTGTCGATTTCCTGCAAAACAAGGCTGGGATGAAGAGGTGCGAAACAATTTGGTCTGCTAATGTTTCCTTGATGGCTTTTGCAAGATATTCAAATCATCAAAATCATGCCCTCTCTCTTTAGCTTGAGGTTACAGGGCAAAACGTGAGATACTTTTCTTTCCGGTTTTGTTTTGGAAATGACCTTTTTTGGTTTTCCAGGCAGTTCGTCCAGGCCGTGAGTTCTGTCCATTTTCAACACACAATGCATCATGAACAACGACAATTTTGGATGCCGGACCGAATTTGACGACGGTGGTTCCGGTTCCGTTATATACAGCCTGGAAAAACTGCAGAACCAGGGAGTCGGCCAGGTTGACCATCTGCCGTTTTCCCTGCGTGTTTTGCTGGAGCAGGCGCTGCGCAACGTGGACGGTTTCCAGGTACAAGAAGACGATGTCGCGGCGCTGGCCGGATGGCGTCCGGGAGAAAAATCCGGGAAGGAAATCCCGTTTAAACCGACCCGCGTGATCCTCCAGGATTTCACCGGGGTCCCGGCGGTGGTTGACTTGGCGGCCATGCGTTCGGCGATGATCGAACTGGGAGGAGACCCGGCGCTTATAAATCCGCGCGTACCCGTGGACCTGGTGATCGATCATTCCGTGCAGGTCGATGTCTCCGGAAGTACGGAGGCCCTTGAGCGTAACATGGCCATCGAATTCGAACGCAACCGGGAGCGTTACCAGTTTCTCAAGTGGGGCAGCCAGGCATTTGAGCAGTTCAGTGTTTTTCCCCCGGGGGTTGGGATAGTCCACCAGGTCAATCTTGAATACGCATCCCAGGTGGTCCATCTACGCGAAGGAGTTTGTTTTCCGGACACCCTCGTCGGCACCGATTCCCACACAACCATGGTCAACGGACTCGGAGTGATGGGTTGGGGCGTCGGCGGAATCGAAGCAGAATCGGTGATGCTCGGGCAGCCCGTATCGATGCTGATTCCGGAAGTGATAGGGTTCCGTATGCATGGAGAACTGAACGCGGGGGCGACCGCGACGGACCTCGTACTGAGGATCGTCGAAATGCTGAGGGCAAAAGGGGTGGTGGAAAAATTCGTCGAATTTTACGGCCCCGGACTCGAAAAGCTGCGCTTGGCGGACCGCGCGACGATTGCCAACATGGCGCCGGAATACGGCGCGACGATGGGGTTTTTCCCGGTTGATGATGAAACACTGCAATACCTCAGGGACACCGGACGACCGGACTCGCTGGTGAAGCGTGTGGAAAATTATTGCAAGGCGCAGGGGCTTTTCCGCACCGAGTCAACCCCGGATCCGCATTTCACGGATACGCTTGAACTGGACCTTTCTACAGTCGTCCCGGCTCTGGCCGGACCAAAACGTCCGCAGGACCGTGTGGAGTTGAATGACATGAAACCGCGGTGGAAAAATACACTGATGGCCCCGGTCGGGAAGCGCGGTTTCGAACTGGAAGGCGAGGCCCTGAATGCGTCCGTCCCGGTTTCCGGAATGAACGGTACGGAGTTGAAACACGGGTCGGTGGTCATTGCCGCCATCACTTCCTGTACAAACACCAGCAATCCTTCGGTGATGATGGCCGCGGGACTGCTGGCCAAAAAAGCGGTGGAAAAAGGACTTGCGGTCAAACCCTGGGTGAAGACTTCCATCGGGCCGGGTTCCCGGGTGGTGAGCAGTTACCTGGAAGCTTCGGGGTTGAATCGCTACCTGGAAAAACTCGGGTTTCACACCGTCGGTTACGGCTGCACCACGTGCATCGGCAATTCGGGACCGCTCAGCGAATCGGTGACGGATGCCATCCACGAAGGTAACCTGGTCGCCGCATCGGTACTGTCAGGCAATCGCAACTTCGAGGGGCGCATCAGCCCGCATGTGAAAGCGAACTACCTGGCAAGCCCTCCGCTGGTGGTTGCCTACGCGCTCGCGGGGACAGTCGATTTCGATTTTGAAACCGAACCGCTTGGTCATGATCCTGGAGGATCGCCTGTTTTTCTGAAAGATCTATGGCCCGCGCAAGATTCCGTTAACGAAGCGCAGTCGCTGATCAGCAGCGAGATGTACCAACGTGAATACGGAAACGGCGCCGGCCAGTCCGATCTTTGGGATGCCGTGGATGCGGACACAGGCAGCCTTTACAAATGGAGCGAGGATTCGACCTACATTCAGAACCCTCCTTTTTTCCAGGGAATGTCGATGGACATCCCCGCGATTAGGGACATCGTCGGCGCGAGGGCGCTGGTCAAATTAGGAGATTCCGTGACTACCGATCACATCTCTCCGGCCGGGGCTTTTGCCGAGGAAACTCCAGCCGGCCGGTTTCTGATTGGCAAGGGTGTCTCAAAGCAGGATTTCAATTCCTACGGTTCCCGCCGCGGCAACGACCGCATCATGACCCGCGGAACATTCGCTAATGTGCGGTTGCGGAACCAGCTCGCGCCCGGGACGGAAGGCGGATACACCAGGCTCCTTCCCGGAGGGGAAGTGATGTCGGTTTACGACGCGGCGGCACGCTATCGTGAACAGGGGACCCCGCTGGTGGTCCTTGCCGGCAGTGAATACGGAGCGGGTTCATCCCGGGACTGGGCCGCAAAAGGCACATTTCTGCTCGGCGTCAAAGCAGTGGTGGCGGCAGGATACGAGCGTATCCATCGCTCCAACCTGGTCGGCATGGGGGTGCTTCCCCTGCAGTTCCGTGAAGGCGATACCCACGAGTCGCTTGGATTGAGCGGCGAGGAGGAATTCAGCGTGGTCGGTCTTTCGGACGATCTGCGGCCCGGACAGGAACTGGTTCTGCGCGCCGATGAACGGGAAATCCCGGTGCTGTGCCGCCTGGATACCCCGGTTGAAATAGAGTATTACCGTAACGGCGGTATCCTGCACACCGTGCTCAGGAATTTCCTGAAAAACGGCTGATGCCTGTTTATTAATAAGTTTGGAAGTAGGTCGGGTTAGGCGTAGCCGTAACCCGACAAACGTTTGAAACGAAGTGATCGATGAGTCACATTCTGCTTCTCAACCAGGACGCACAGCCTTTGACCTTGTGGCCCTTGAGCACGCTTCACTGGCAGCAGGGAATCAAGGCGCACTTCCTGGACAAGATCAAAATCCTCCGTTCGTATGACGATTGGCTATGCCGTTCGCAGCACCTGGTAATGCCGATGCCCAGCGTTGCCATGATGACGAGATACCGTTCACGTTCGGGCAAGGTCAATTTCACCCGCCGCAACATCTACCTCCGGGACCGCTTCCACTGCCAGTACTGCAACCGTCAATTCACCGCGGACAACCTGACTATCGACCATGTCACCCCTAAAAGCCGGGGCGGGTTGACGCACTGGGAAAATGTTGTGGCCGCGTGTTACCGTTGCAACCTGAAAAAAGGCGCCGGCATCGTCAAACCGGTGCGTCCTCCATTTCAGCCAAACTACTGGCAGATGGTTGAACTGGCCAAAACACTGCCGCTGCGCATTCCTGACCCGCAGTGGCAGGACTTCCTCAACTGGCCGGAGAACCTGGTCAAGGTGATCAACACCAAGGCAGCCTAGCCTTCCCGCCGCTCAAACTCCTCCATAAACTGTGCCAGCGCCTCCACCCCTTCCAGCGGCATGGGGTTGTATATCGAGGCCCGCAGCCCGCCGACATCCCGGTGTCCCTTCAGGGCAAAAAGTCCTTCCCTGTCAGCCCCCGCCAGAAATCTTTCCTGAAGCGTTTCGTCCGCGAGTTGAAACGTGACGTTGCAGATCGATCGGTCTTCCGGCACGGCGATCGCATTGTAGAGTCCTGAGCGGTCCAGCATTTTGTATAGCAGTCCCGCCTTTTGCTCGTTCAGACGCTGCATAGCCTCCACGCCCCCCTCTTTTTTTACCCACTTCAGCACTTTCAAAGTAACGTAAACCGAAAAAATATTTGTCGTGTTTGTCAGCGAGCGCTGTTCGCAGGTCAGCCGGTAATCGAGCAGTTTCGGCGTCTGAGGAAGCGCGTACTCCAGCAGGTCATCCCTGACGATCACCAGCGCCAGCCCTGACGGTCCGAGGTTTTTCTGCAGACCCGCGTAGACCACTCCGAATATTGAGTAATCGACTTTCCGGGAAAGGATGTCCGAGGTTGAATCGGCCACCAGCGGGACCGTCCCCGTTTCCGGGAAACGTTGCCATTGTGTGCCGTAGAGGGTGTTGTTGCTGGTCATGTGTACGTAACTTGCGTCCGGATTGAGACTGCCAGCATCAAATTCCGGAATACGGCAGTAACCGCTTTCCCTGCCGTCGATCAAAACCCTGGTTTCACCGAACTTGCGCGCTTCCTTTTCCGCCAGCATCCCCCATTTCCCGGTGACGAGGTATTCCGCCGTGCGCGATTGTTTGCGCGCGATCAGGTTCAGCGGGACCGCGGAAAACTGCATCTGCGCCCCGCCGTGCATAAAAATTATCCGGTGACTGTCCGGCAGACCGGTCAACTCCCGGAAAACAACTTCAGTTTCCTCGAGAATTTCCAGAAATGGCTGCGTGCGGTGACTGATTTCGATGATTGACGCGCCGTGTCCCCGGTAATCGAGCAGTTCCTCGCGCACTTCCTCCATTACATCCGTCGGCAGCATCGCCGGTCCCGCGCCGAAATTGTAAACTCTGTGTGTCATTGTTTTATTAACAGTGATTCAATCGCAAAAAGTCGTCAGTCTATCAACAAATATCATTTATGGGTGTATGTTCGTTTTATTGTCAATCCTGCGAAAGCGGGAATCCAGTTTAATTTCAAATATTTCTGGATTCCTGATCTACGCTTAGCTTCGGCCGGAATGACAGATTTATGTGTGTCATAAACAAGCAATATACTTTTTACGATTAAATCAACAGTGATTGCAGGAATTTCGAAAAGTATACTATTTTATAACCACTTGCTCCTAACCTAACCCAAGCGTTTCCCCCTCACTCACCGCAGGCGGTCCCTCCTCTCCCACAGGCCGATGGCTTGGGTGAGGGGAATATCTCACAATTCAATAACGTCACCGTAGGGGCAAACCTGTGTGTTTGCCCATTTAACCAGTGTTTTTGTCCGATAGGCGCCCCCCGGGTCTTGTTGCGTTTCACCCACTGCAAGCACTCCCCTCACCCACCACAATCTGTCCCCCCTCTCCCTGTGGGAGAGGTTTGGGGTGAGGGTTGAATGATTGCCTTACCCCTTTGAAAAAGGGGGATCAAGGGGGTTGGGATTTATGTTCTTTGCCGCGTAAGCTGCTTCAAGGACGGGGACGCATGGTTAATTCAACCTCTACGCTGAGCCGTCGATCATCCCGGATGATCCGCATGGCCACAGTGTCACCGGCCTTGCGGGTTTCAATCTGGGACGCCAACTCCTCCATCGTCCTCATCGGGATGTCATTGACGTGGGTAATGATGTCTCCGCCCCAGGGCACCCGGTATTGACCGACCACAACCTCTCTAGTTGCGCCGCGCAGCCCGGCACGGTCGGCGGAGGCCCCGCGAACAATCCTCGCGATCAGCAGTCCCTCAGGGATATCCACCCCGATGCGTTTCAGGTAAACCGTCGGGATCGGCTCGACCCCTAGCCATGGGCGCCTGACGTATCCGAATTTCAGCAGGTCCGGCAATATGCGCAGCGCCGTGTTGCTTGGGATGGCGAAGCCGATGCCGATGCTGCCGCCGCTTCTGCTGAAGATGGCGGTGTTTATGCCGATCACCCTCCCTTCCGAATCGAGCAGCGGCCCTCCCGAGTTCCCGGGATTGATCGCCGCGTCAGTCTGGATCACTCCTTCAATCTTCCTCCCGTTTTTCGCCGCGATCGTCCGCCCGAGTGCGCTGATGATCCCCGTTGTAAGCGTCTGCCTCAATCCGAAAGGATTTCCCAGCGCGAGCACTTTCTGCCCTACCACTATTTTTTCTGAATCGGCGAATTTCAGCGTGCTGTAGCTGTCCCTGGGCGCCTCGATGCGGAGGACCGCCAGGTCGCTGTTTGGATCGGTGCCCACCACCTGCGCGGGCCACTGGCTGTTGTCCGAGAGGGTGACAACCAGTTTGCCGGCGTTTTCCACAACATGGAAGTTAGTAAGGATCGTCCCGGAGTCATCAATCATGAACCCGGTGCCCGATCCGGATTCGCTCGGCACCGGTCGGAAGAAGAAATCGTAGTTGACCGCAATGTTGCTGATGTTCACCACCGCGTTGCTTTTTTGCCTGTAGATGCTGATGTTTTCCTGCTCTTCATCCGAATAGTTCGATACGGCATGCAGTGCGCCGGCAAAAAACACCGCCGTTCCCAACAGCGTAAGGGACGTGGTAAAATGCTTGATGATTGAGTGTTGCCGATTAAACAAGTGCATGGGGCCTCTGTTTTGGTAATATGAATTGCGTGATTGCCGGATATCATTCTAGCAGATTCAGGTCCCTAATGGACAGGGTGTTGTTCTCCATGCAATGATTTGGGCGAACACCTGTCTGCGTGCCACGCACAGGCAGGCGCAGGTTCGGCCGCATGGCAGACACGAATGTCGGTAAAACACGCGGGTTTGACCGTACTGTAATATTTCAAAATACATAAATCATTTGGGTGACGGATTGGGATCTAAATGTATGCTGGCCCTGACGATGGGGGACCCGAACGGCATCGGCGCGGAGGTGCTGATTCGTGCGCTAAAAATTATGCTGCCTTACCAGAACTGGCGGCCGCTGGTGTTCGGGGACTTTCGGGTTATGGAGCAGATCAACCAACGGCTCGGCGGCCTGATCTCGCTTTGTCCGCTCCGGGATATTCAGCACATGGATGAAGCAGCAGGGGGCGTTGTTTCTGATCAAAACACAATCCAGGTTTACGATCCGGGCGTGCCGGTTGAACGGGATTGGCGGGTGGGACGTTGTAACGCGTGGGGAGGCGCATCCGCTTTCGCTTTTTTCACCGAAGCGATCGCGTGGGTGAAAACGCGGCAATACGCTGCAATTGTCACCGCGCCTTTGCACAAGGAAGCGTTGCGGATGGCGGGGCATGACTTCCCCGGACACACCGAAATCCTCTCCCGATACACCAGTGGTGAACGTCCGGTGATGATGCTGGCAAGCGACCAACTACGGGCGGTAATGGTAACCTTGCACATGGGGTTGAGGGAAGCCGTTGGGTGGCTGAACCCGGAAAGGGTCCTGGAGGTTATTCAAATCACCCACCGCGGTCTGCGGGCAATGGGTTTCGCAAATCCGCGCCTGGGTGTGGCGGGGCTCAATCCTCATGCGGGAGAAAACGGGCTTTTCGGCACGGAGGAAAAGGACATCATTGAACCGGCAATCAATGCGGCAAAAAAGGCGGGAATCCGGTGCGAGGGGCCATTATCTCCGGATACGATATTTCTGCGCCACCGGGAGGGGGAATTCGACGTGGTTGTCGCCATGTATCACGACCAGGCGCTGATTCCCCTGAAACTTGTCGGGTTCGGACGATCTGTCAATGTTACCCTCGGGCTGCCGGTGCTCCGAACTTCGGTCGATCACGGTACTGCGTTTGACCGCGCGGAGCGGCTGGATTCCGACCCGAATTCGATGATCGCCGCGATTGAAATGGCCCTGTGGCTGCTGCGGAAAAAACGCTGATTAGAATATCGTTAGACCCTGCCTTGACTTCTTGACTCAGGCGGCGTCCACCGTTTCCCGTGACTCGGGGGTCTCACCGGTTGCCTCGGTTTTCAATGGAAAGCGCAGGAAGAATGTTGATCCTTCTCCGGTAGCGCTTTCCACGCTGAGCGAACCGTGGTTTTGAGAAACGAGGTTGTGCGCCAACGTCAGCCCGAATCCTGTCCCCTGAGTTTTGGTGGTGTAAAATGGTTCAAAAATCGTTTCCAGTTTTTCCGCGGGTATGCCTTCCCCGGAATCCGCAACCGAAAAGAGGGTCCGCGGTTCTTCGGGAACGCTTAAATCCGGTTTGCATTCAAGCTTGAGGCTGCCTCCTTTCTGCATCGATTCGAACGCGTTGACCACCAGGTTAAGCAGTACCTGCTGAATCTGCTGCGCGTCCACGTGGATAGTTCCCGGGCAGGGATGGTTGTGGATCTCCAGTTTTATCCCTTTCGCTTTCGCTTCACCTTCAATCAGCAACTGGAGCCCGGTGAGAATGTCATCCGGGTCATGGGGCATTAGTTCCGGGGGCGAGGGTTTGCCCAAAGCGTTCAGGTCGCGGGTAATCTTGCTCAGCCGCTGGATTTCGGAAACAATCAGCGCCAGCTGCTGCCACTGCGGACTGTCCTCGGAAAACTCCTCCTGCACCGCCTGGGCGGTGATGCCGATCGCTCCCAGCGGGTTGCCGACCTCATGGGCGATTCCCGCGGTGAAACGTCCGAGCGTGGTCAGCTTTTCCGCGCGTTCCAGCTGCTGCTGCAGTTCGCGTTCCCGCCGTTCAATCAGTTCCTTTTCGGTGATGTCGTAGAGGATGAACAGCGCGAAAATTATCTCTCCCGATTCGTCCCGGATGGGCGAAACTCTTCCCATGTATGTCCTCCGCTCACCGTCGCGGCAGAGGATTTCGTGTGAGGAGCGTTCCACCACTTCGCTGGCGAAAACCCGTTCTAGTTCAGGGCAGTTAAGCGCGTTGTTGCCATTCGGGCAAATTCCCAGTTCCGAGCCCAACAGCTCGCAGCAGTTGATCATCGAAGGCAGGTTGATCCCGTGAAGTTTGCGGATGAAGTATTCATTGCACCAGACAATCTGGTACCTGCGGTCGATGAGCACCAGTCCCGCCCCCACGCCTTCAACAACCCGTTCCAGTTTTTCTTTTTCCAGCACGATTTCCCG
>CAYFLK010000078.1:0-15284 GCA_964344035.1 uncultured Pseudomonadota bacterium | reverse complement strand
TTTTATCAAATTAATCAAAGAGATATGACTGATCACTTAAGGGAACTTCGGGTTAAGTCAAGTCCTCAAAGTCTTGAGTTTGAAACGCTAAGCGGATTTGAATTAAGAATTGAAGTGATGCCGATAAAATGGGGTTCGGGCAAGCACCGGACGGCGTAGCCGGCGTCACGTCTCGAACAGGCTGAGCGGGAAACCGGACTTGCGCCTTACTTCAAGCTTTTGCGGGTTTTGAGTATTTCTTCCCGGAAGTCAGATGGAGCAGACTCATCTTCTCCAGGTTGATGGCAATGGAAATCTTCGCCAGGATGGTGTAGAGCATCAGGCCCACGGCCCAGACCCCCATGGACACAAGCACCTCAAGTTGAGTCGGAGTATATTCATACACTTCTCCCAGGGGAGTGGGAATGAAACCCGGAATCACCAAACCCATTCCTTTTTCAATCCAGACACCGATTACAAGAAAGATGCAAGCCAGGGTGAGAAAGCCGGTATTCCTTTTCAGCGGAAGGACGAAAATTATCAGCGCGGATACGTTCAGGAATACCGAAGACCAAATCCAGGGCACAAGCGCTGTTTTCCCCGCCAGCCCCCAGAAAAGATACTGCGCCCCGGCCCCGTGTTCGGTCTGGTGATAAAATTCGGTGAAAATTTCCGCCAGCAGCAAGAACAGATTGATCTCAAGCGCGACGGTTATGATCAATGTCAGACGCTTCACCGCAATGTCTTTCACCGGAAAAACCTTCGTGTAGCGCATAACCAGCACCGTTAGCAGGAAAAACGCCGGGCCGGCGCAAAATGCAGAGGCAATGAAACGCGGGGCAAGGATAGCGGTATGCCAGAAGGGCCGCGCCACGTTCGATGAAAACAAAAATGCCGTAACAGTGTGAATGGAAATCGCGGAGAAAATCGAGATGATCACCAGCGGGAAATAGATGGCGAATTTCGGCTGCCTTCCACGGTATTTTGAAAACAGCAGGTAAACGGAGATGATCAGGGTGAGGAACAGGTACACGTTCAGCACCACCACGTCCCATGCAAGCATCGACTGTGGAAAGTGAAAACGTCCGATGAAGGGAATCAGGTGCCACGCACGGTCCGGTCGGCCGAGGTCCACCAGCACAAACATCATGCTCATGAAACAGGCGGCAATCGCCAGCCCTTCAGCGGGGATAACGATTTCCTTGATATCGATGTCCTGGAAGATGTAGGCGGGAATGACCAGCATGATCGCCGCGGCGGCAATCCCGACCAATGAAGTGAAGCTGGCTATGTAGATGCCCCACGAAACCTGGTCGCTCATACCCGTGACGATCAGTCCGTTCTCGAACTGCCGCAGATATGCCGACCCCCCGACCGCCGCCGTCAGCACCAGCACACCCATCCATGACCAATAGAGCTTTCCTCCCTTGAAGATCTGCTTGACTGCGTCAATGCAAAAATGAATGAATTCCATAAATATTTTTCAATTCTTAAGTCAAGCCCGCTTCGCCGTTCACTAACTCACGCCTTTGAGGGCTTGACTTAACAGCCGAAGGCGTTGAGTTAAGGCCAACCTGTCTACGTGCAACGCACAGGCAGGCAGGAATGAAAATTTAAGAGACTAATCGGTGTAATACCAAAACTTCGGTTCCGTTTTCAATTCCTCCTTGAGGCGGAATACTTTTTTATTTTCAAGCACATAACGAATCTCGCTTTGGGGATCCAGGATATTCCCGAACACCCTTGCGCCCGTCGGGCAAGCCTCGAGACAGGCAGGCAGTCTGCCTTTGCGTGTCCGCTGCAGGCAGAAAGTGCATTTTTCCATCACCCCCCGCATCCGCGGGCGGTTGCTGAGATAGTGAGTGTTCGGATTGATCTCGTCAGCGGGAAGGGATGGTTCGCTCCAGTTGAAACGCCGGGCCCAGTAGGGACATGCTGCGAGGCAGTAGCGGCAGCCAATGCACCAGTTGTAATCAATCACCGTGACCCCGTCGGGTTCCTTCCATGTCGCCTCCACAGGGCACGCAGTGACACAGGGAGGGTCATCGCATTGCTGGCATTGAACCGGAAGATATTTCTTGCCCGAGTGCGGAACATTTTCATGGTCATAGTAGTGGTCCGCTTTTTCCAGATCCATCGACTCGTTTTCCAGTTCCAGTACCCGGATGTACTGAATGGTCGTGTCCCGGTTCTGATTGTTTTCCTGCACACACGCGTCCACGCATTTGCGGTATCCCTTGCATTTGGAGATATTCAGGGCATAACCGAACAGGACCCCCTCGATGGGCGGCACATCCTCAATCTGGATCGCTTTCTCATATCTGCGTTTGGCCTTGCGTTCCAGCCGCGCCAGCGTGGCCTGCATTTCTTCCCTGCTCATCTCCTTGTAGTGTTTTTGGAAGAATTCATCCACTGCGTCTGAAAAAGCGCCCGGTTCCGTGCTGCCTGCGGCAACCGTTGCGGATACCGCGCCCGCAGCCGCAACCCCTCCGGCAATAGCTGATTTCTTCAGCAGGCCCCTGCGGGAAATAACCGCGTCTTCACTGTGACCGGCTTCAGGCGGGCAATCTGGTTGGTGGTGCATTTGATCGGTCATCAATTGGTTCGGATTGCTGATTGATTATATGAGATGGTTCCTTTCATGTGTGGATTGCCCTTCAACGATTCCCTACACTTCATTTATGAAGGATTTTTTCCCAGAGCTTTGTCGGCTCTTCCGGATGGGCAGACCTGACAAGTATATGTCCTTTACGTGGAGGAGGAGGGGGGTTCGGCGGTGCCGGTTCGATAGCGGGTGAATGCGGATTGTGACACTCCGTGCAGAGGAGCACAACCTTCTCGCCATTCCAGTTGCCGACCCGTTTTCCGTGGGCCCCGAAAAACCAGTCTTTCTGGTTTTGGGAATGACACTGTCCGCAAAGCAGAAAGGACTGATCAAAATGAATGGACTGTTTTTTCAACCCCACCAGGTAGTTTGGTCTGCCCGTGTCATGGCAGGTGGTACACCAGAATTTTTCCTCCCCGTGTTCCTGCTGGATGTGTTTAAGATCGATCGTCTTATGTTCTTTAGTCAATTCACGGATGATAGGTCTTGGTTTCAGTTCGACCCCGTCGTGGCATTCACCACACAGGAAATACTCGGTGCTGCGCAGCCTTTCCCGGATTGTAAACGGGGGGACGTTTGCAAATTTCACTTTGAATGACGGATAGTTCGGAAGGTGTTCGGATGATTCGGGAAACCGGATCACCTTTATCTGCACCTCGTCCTCTTCGTCATCCTCCCACGGCATTGCTTCGTCATCATCATCCTCGTCATCCCCGTCCTCATCATCCTCGTCATCCTCATCATCCTCGTCATCCCCGTCCTCATCATCCTCGTCATCCTCATCATCCCCGTCATCCCCTTCCTCATTCTGTTCTTCTTGTTCCATTTCCGCCTGTCCCTCTCCTTCCTGCCCCATCAAAACGTTGTTGGCGCCGGGAAATGCAAAGATGGAAAAAGCGAGCACGACGGCGATGCAGAAAGCGGCTTTCATCAATTTCATTTGTAATGATTTCAAAGGTCTTGTTTTATTGCCAGCCGAGGATGTTCAGCATCGAATCATCAACGGTCTGAAACTGGATGCAAGCCGGACAAACGAGTGTTTCATCCTTGGGAAGAAAGGATTTTTCACAGGATACGCATTTTACTTTTTCGCGGCTGTAAAGCACTCTTTCGATGAGAGGGAAATCCTCCCTGACGAGCGCGCGGGCTTTCAGCGCATGGTCCGGACAGAGCTGTTCACAGTCCGCGCATCCCAGGCAATTGAACGGATTAAAAAGCAGTTTGGCGC
Organism: uncultured Pseudomonadota bacterium; assembly: GCA_964344035.1. Classification (GTDB taxonomy): domain Bacteria; phylum SAR324; class SAR324; order SAR324; family NAC60-12; genus UBA1014. The sequence goes on along the minus strand of CAYFLK010000078.1, from coordinate 11,472 downwards.
CTTTTCTGTCTTCATACTTCACCAGCGCTTTCCCCGGACATCGAACCGTGCATTCACTGCACAACTGACAGGATGGGTCCGCACTCACATGCTTGACGGGCAGATGATCCGGTACTTCCGGGGAAGTTGTCGATTCCAAGTTTGTCAAGAACAGCGCCCGCAGTGATCGTCGTCTTTCCGGAACCCCAATCGGCGCTTCCTGCTTGGGGACCTTCTCCCCCTCATCGACCAGCTGTCTGCTCATTTCCTGCAATCCCCTGCTGCCTAGCCGTTTGAACAGGCGTCGCCGTGAATGGGCAGGTTCACGCACAAGAGGGACGGCGTTTCCCTTACCTTTTGCCGTATCCTCTTCCGTGGAAACGCTTACTTTCCCAGGCAGGTTGAAGCTGTCGATCCAGGCTTGCGCATGTGCCGCGCGCATCCTGATCAAGTCAGCGCCTTCTGCATAACGGCAGTCAAGACATTGTCCGCAGTCAATCGTCAAGTTGCCGAACTCCTGTGCCAGTTTGATTAAATGAACTTCCTCAAGCGCCGCCAGGCAAAGAACGGAGTCTGGGAGAAACGGACGAGTTGCATCTTCCGTGCAGACCCCTTTGCAGGTCAAAACAGCATCCAGTGTTCCCGGTCTTTCCTGCTTGACTGATGAAAGCGCCCTGAAGAAAGAACTACCGTATAATTTAGGGAACACGAATGCCCCTGCTCTGCACACCGCGGCGCACAAACCGCAGGAAGTGCATTTTAATGCATCAACTTGGGGCTCGCCCTCCAGCTCGATGGCACCTTCCGGACAGACCTGCCGGCAGTCGCTGCATTGGCTGCTGAACGCAGACCCATTCCAGCAGCGTGGACCGATAACCTGCAACTCGTTCAAACCTGTGTTTTTTTCCCACAGCTTGAAGCAGGTCCGGACCTCTGCATCCCGGCAATCGGTCGGTTCAGCTTTCACACCCTCTCCCTTCTATCCACTGGGGAATGCTTGGAGTTTCCAAGGGTCCACGCTGATCCATCCAGGCCTCCAGCCCCCCCTCGACTACATAGATGTCGTTGAAACCCATGTCCCTGAAAATCGAATAGGCCTTATCCGAGCGGACCCCGACGGTGCAATACAATATCAGTGTGCTGTACCTGTCCAGCTGCTTGGCCTCATTTGTTATTTTTTTCAAAGGGATATGCCTGCTGCCGGGAATGCGGACCGCCTGGTTTTCCCAGGATTCGCGCACATCCACCAGTTGATAGCGGTCCTTCTCAGGGGTGTTTAACATCCCGATCACCGTTTCCACGGACAGACGCCGGTCGGAAGGAACGGGGTTTATCAGCACATAGGCCCAGATTCCCGTACCCGCGAACAGCAGGATTAAAATAACCAGGTATATTTTCAGATGTTTCAGGGGATGCAATGCCGATAGTAGTGATTTCAAGAACTTGACTCAAATACGAAAAACTATTTCAAGCTCCGGCCTTTCATCCCCTCAACCAGCGGGGTGCCTGCTTTTACGCAATATAGCTGCTGAGCAACTCAATTTTCAACTCAAAAGCCTCGGCTTCCATTTTGAAAAACTCCCCGGTGATTTTCCCCAGCAGCCTATAAAATGGATGAGATGCCCATCGCTCGATACGTGATGAAAAATCCGGACCCCACACAAGCAGGTGTTCCTTCAGAAAGTCCCGCTGCTGATCGCGGCATTCTGCCGCTGTTGCATTATCCCCCTTGCGCAGACAAGACGCTTCCTTCCGGGTGAGTCTGCACATAAAATCCAGTTCCACACCCAGATGGTCCGCGAATTCCGGACAACTATCAGGCAGTTCAAGCAAGCAGCGCGCGTAAAATGCTTCCACTTCAAGGGTCGCTTTTCCTTCCAGACATCCGGATTTCCAAACCGATTCATGTGGTGAAAAAACCGGGCCTTCACCGGTGACGAAGGTATTGCAGTAGGCAAAAGCCAACTCCTCAAGAAGCTCCTCTTCATTATCTGCGGCCAGCGCATCACGAAAATCGAATCCTCCCCAATCCCGCATGACCTCGGACACCTCCACAGATTCCAGCGCATGCAGTAAGGCCTTGTCGATTTCTTCCAGGTAACACCGGGAAAGAAACTCATGAATATTGGCGCGTCCTTCGGATTCCGAGGCGCGTTCACTTATTTCCCGTTGCTGGGGTGAAGACATCAGTTGCAAACCGGATCTTTCTTTCCAAGCCATATCAGTTAAAAAACAGGAAATTAATGGAGCAATGTTGAGTTGCGGAACATGCCGCGTTTACTCTACAAGTGAGCAAACGCGGTGAAAAACGGGAAAAGGGCGGCCCAAGCCGCCCCGATTACTCACGCAGTGGTGTTGTAGGGATCTTCAAAATCACGGAGCTTGGCCGTGGATCCGAACAGACCTCCCGGAACTGCCGATGCATGCCCACCGGCCCGCACCTTGGTGGTCTTCGCGAGCGCCTTCTCGTAAGCCTTGCGGGCGGCGCCCCGGTCGGAGCGAATGTCCCCGTACTTGTCGCTGGGTTTGGCCTTGGACACGGTAATCACCGTGTCAAACCAGCCCATCCCCCCGCCGATGGGATCGGTGCTCACCGGGATCACCCGGTTGGGATGCACGCCGGTGTCGTCCCACCAGAGGTTCTGCACAATGTCCGGATCCTTGGAACCTCCATAGTTGCCAAGTGTTGCCTTGTTCGCATTGCCACAGGAGGTGGCGATCGCCACCACCTGGGGATGGATCCCTTCCGTCACCCGCGCCTTGGTGACCATGTACCCGAGCGGAGTGGTCACCCTGACAAGGTCGCCGTCTCCGATCCCGCGTGCCTTGGCGGATTCGGTATTGATCCACGCTGGGTTGCGGTGGTAGAGTTCCTGCAGCCACTTGAGATTCGGCGTGCGGGACTGGGTGTGTACACTCGGCTTGAAGGTTGTGAGGATCATTTCATCTGCCTTCATCCGTTTATGGTCTTCGAGCGGCTGATAATGCGGCATCGGTTCAAAACCGTAATGCTCCCACTCGGGAACACTGACCTGGAAGGTGCGTGAAGGAGTACCAAATCCTCTAACGGCTTTGCCGTCCACCATCAAACCTACCGCCTTCCCGTCTTTCATCAGGGTACGACCCTCCAGGTGGGTGCCGGCCAGTTCGCTCTTGCTGAGTTCTTCCTCATGCGCGCCGAACTTGAAGTTTTCCTCCTTGTTCTTGTCGTAGAAAGGCCAGACTCCATATTTTTTGAGGAGTTTGAATCCTCCCGCTGCCTTCAGTCCCGGAGTGGCTTCAAGCTGATCTTTCACGTAGCCTTCAGCGGAACCGTAGCTGAAATACTGCTTGACGCCACGGCTTCCGTCAGGATCGATTTTCTGTGCCAACTCGTAAATCGTGTCCCGGAATGCTTTGGCGTTCCCCAGCGGTTTGATAACCGGCTGTCTCAACCCAACCCAGCCAAGTGCCGAGGAAGGCATCGACTCGGGGTCCCAGCGCTCAAGGAACGTTGTGTCCGGCAGGATGATGTCGGCATACTGCGTGGAATTGTCCATGTTGATGCTGAAGGAGACGAAATAGGGTATGTGCTTTTCGCTCGACAGGATCTGTTTCCACGTGTCGCCGTCAGGCTGGGTGTAGAGCGGATCATGCACGTAGAGCATGAACACGTTTATCTTCTGCCTGCCTTCCAAAATGGAATGAGAGACGTGGTGGGAAACGTGATGACTCGCCAGTGGATATTCCGGTGGATACTTCAAAATGCTGTGAGGTGGTTTCGGGGGATGGGGTCCGGGACCTCCACCAAAGCCGAGACCGCGCGGCAGGTTGAAGCCTCCGCGTTTTTCGATGTTGCCGGTAACAACGTTGAGCATCATCGTGGCCTTCTCCGTGTACACCCCGTTCTGGTGCATGGAACTGCCGCGGTATGTGTATGTCGTGGCCGGTCCGGCGGTAGCGAATTCAACCGCGATCCTGCGGATGGTGTCCGCCGGAACCCCGCTTTCCTTTTCGGCCAGCTCCGGAGTGTATTGGCTTAGATGTTCGGCCAGTTGACGAGCGGTGACATTGGTGTACTTGCGGATAAATTCCGTGTCCGCCAGACCTTTCTCCATGATCACGTTGCACATCGCCAGAGCCACGACTCCATCCGTCGCGGGCTTGACCGGGATCCATTCGTCGCTGATTGCGCCGGTGTTGGTCATACGCGGATCAAAAGTAACCAGCTTTGCCTTGTTTTTCGCTTTTCCGTCAATTACCCGCTGGATGTAGGGATTGTGGAAATACGCGGCCTCCGCCAGGTTGCTGCCGAAATTGAGGATGTACTTGGTATGCGCGAAATCAGGTGTTTCAATGTCCGGTCCCCACGCGTGTTCCATCGCCACTTTTTTGTTGCACTCGCAGATGGACGTGTGGTTGTTCACCGTCCCGGAACCGAGCGCATTCATGAAACGGTACACAAAACCGTGGGTCCGGTTGCGCCCATACTGAAACATGATGGACATCGGATCGACGTCCATTGCGCCCTGGATTTTCCCGGCGACCTCGGTCAGGGCCTCGTCCCAGGAAATCCGCTTCCACTTGCCGCTCCCCCTGGGGCCAACCCGTTTCAGCGGGTTCATGATGCGTGTCGGATCATAGACGTGCAGATGCCCGGAGTTCCCTTTCGCGCAAAGTTTCCCTCGATTGCCAGGATGGTTGGGGTTACCCTCAAGCCTCCGTATTCTGCCGTCCTCGACATAAGCAATGCCGCCGTCCTCAATGTTGCAGGTCAGGCAGGTATAGGGAATTTCCTGATTCTTCTTTCCGGTGGGAGACACGCTCCCGGTTTGCTTCAATTCCATCAACGCGGCGCCCTTGGCCTTCATGCCGAGTTGGCTGCCGACGGTTAGCGCGGCGCCTGTGGCTGTTCCCAGTTGGATGAATTTTCTTCGTTTGAGTTGCATGGTATCTCCTTCGTGTGAAATGCAAAAAAACCTGGTTTAACTGCTGAAGTTTTCAACGGCAATTTCCGTTGCATCAGTAGGCGGCAATTGCTGGGAACCCTCCAACCGTTCGGCAGTTGTGCGATCCAGAGCCACGTAATAGGTATTCGGCTCCGTGCCTTCTTCAGGTTTCAGAACATGCGTGGAGTTGGTTGCCATGTACTTGAAAACGTCGCTGTTCGGATCATTGATATCGCCAAAAATCCTGGCTCCCCCTATGCAGGTAGCCACGCACGCGGGCTGCAGCCCCGCGTCCACACGGTGCGCGCAGTAGTCGCACTTCTGAAAAACGTTCTTTTGTGGATGGATGTACGGGTTGCTGTATGGGCAACCTTCGACCGCGGCTTCGGCGACTTTGCCTTTGCATTTCGATTCGTCCCACACCACGATTCCATCATCACGCTTGGTGATCGCGTCTTCGAATCCTTCCGGCAGCGCGGCCTTGCAGGCTGGTTTGTCGCACTGATTGCACAAAACCGGGAGGAACACTTTCTTCATGTTGGGATAAATGCCCTTTTCCAGTGAACGTACATGATTACGAAAAACGCCCAGGGGGACGTCGTTTTCCGCCTTGCATGAAGTCATGCAGGCCTGACAGCCGATGCACCGGTTGATGTCGATCACCATTGCATATTTCTTTTTTCGAGCCATTTTTTCACCTCTTTTGAATTAGAATAAATCAGGCTTGTCCGCTTCGCGCTCCCCGGGAAACAGCGGACACTTTATCCTGATGCGACAACAATTCCGGGGGAGGCCGGAATTAATCGTAAAGCCATTCACTCCCCTTGCGCGGGGGATGTACTTTCAGTTTAAAATGCTTGTGTGTCCCTTTCTTCAGCATCTTCTTGTAATCAAAAGCATACTTTGGATCCAAGGCTGCGTTGAAGGGACTGTCGTCATTGTGACACTTCTCGCAGACTTCCTTCTCCCCGTATTTCATACCGGTCTTGATGACCTCCTCACGAGGAAAGTCATCCTTTTCATACTTGTTCTTCACCTTCTGATATTTCTTGCCCGCACCATGGCACGCTTCACAACCCACTGCATAGAATTTCCTCATCTTCTTCTTGTTGCCGACGGAATACCCGCCCTTGTCCAAACCAGTGGTGTGGCACTTCAGACACTTCTTGTCCTTAGTGTAATCCTTTTCAGGGTCAAGCTCGGCTTTGATTTTCTCCTCGGCAAATTCACCGGTTACCAGGGTTTTCATGGCCTTGGCGTGACGCATCTTCCTCCATGATTTGTACTGCTCCTTATGACATTTTGTGCAGCCTTTCTTTTTTCTATGCCCCATGTAACCTGCGGCGTGAGTAATTGATGCCGTCATCAGCAGCTCGCCTGCCAAGGCGGTAATGAGTAAAAATGGCAGAAGCAAAACCTGCTTCCGGATCAGGATTGAAGTCATCGCTCTACGTTAAACGGTTTAGGTATTTGAACCTTCTGGTTCTCTGTGGATCGCAGCAACGGCTCGCAAGCAGCCTCTACTTTGTCAGGCTCCCCACTGCTGCTGAATGCTCGCAAAAGCAACCCCTGTTTCTGAAGCGCTGAAGATTCTCTGTTTTCAAAAGACATACCACGGTAAAGTCAAAAAACCCCGTATGGCGCCTTGCGGCAAATTCCAGCGGGGTAATTGTCCTGGTGAGAAAGCTCATATCCCGACCAGTAGCACGTTGTGGCAGTTGTGGAAATAATGCTGTTTATCAGCTACTTGGAAGGAAAAGCAAATGAATGCGGCGAGGTCCGACGAACTGAAACCCGCGCTCGGCAATGCTGCGCGGTAATTATTCCCGTGGCATAAACCCTGGAGCAGGATCCGCACCCAGTGTTTCGGTGGGGAGGTTACTGTCCGGTAACAGAATAAAACCGAAACAGTTACGAAATCGTCACAATTTAGGAGAAACTTAGGTCAAACACTAGTTGTTGATCCGTAAAATTACTTATGCGGGAATCAATTCTTAAAAATTATTGTTGAGGAGAACCTTGAAAAGGTTTTGGACCATTTTCAAGGTTGGGGTCCGCAAATCAAGGCTCCCATGGACTTGACTTAACAACGCCGTCAGGCGGAGTTGAGTTAAGGGCATGTTGAATATCGAGCCTTAAGTCAAGTCCGCTTCGCGTGCATAACTCAAGTCTTGCACGGTCCATCGCTATCGGATTTCGATTTCGATATTGTAAGAACGTGTGATGCTGTTAAGTCCGCCTCGCCGTTCACTTACTCAAGTTTCTTCTGCTCCAGCCGAAAGCCTCCCCGGACTTGACTTAACAACGCCGTCAGGTTTTTTTGTTACGATGCCCCATGCTCTAAAGCGGATTGGATACGCCCGTATATTTCGTCCGGGGTCCCCATGCCATCGACGACGGAGAGTATTCCTTTTTGGCGGTAAAACTCTGCCAGCGGCGCGGTTTGCTGATGATAGGTTTGCAGACGGGACTGGACGGTTTCTTCATTGTCATCGTCGCGCTGCACCAGCGGTTCGCCGGTAAGGTCGTCTTTTCCCGCAACTCGAGGGGGGTTGAATTCGACATGATAACTGCGTCCGCTGGCAAGGTGGAAGCGTCTTCCGGAGATGCGCCGCACTACAGCCTCATCGTCCACCCGCAGTTCGATGACCTGGTCGATTTGTTCGTTTTGCGCGGACAGCATTTCATCGAGTTTTTCCGCCTGCGCGATGTTGCGCGGGAATCCGTCGAGCATGTAGCCCTCCGCGCAGTCGGAGTGCCGGATGCGGTCACGAACGATGCCGACAACGATTTCATCGGACACCAGTCCTCCGGAATCCATCACTGCTTTTGCCAGCAGTCCGATTTCAGACCCGGATTTGACCGCCGCACGGAGCATGTCTCCGGTGGACAATTGCGCCAGTCCATAATCGCGGATCAGGTTTTGTGCCTGGGTGCCTTTTCCCGCCCCCGGCGGGCCGAGCAGAATTATACGCATAGGATCTCTCTTGCTTGAGGTTTGAGGACGGGCGATTCATTCAGTTTATGCGCGAACGCGAAAAAAGCGAAGAAAAATCCAAAACCCTGAAAGATCTCAGTTGTGTTCCAACACGCAATTGACAAGCACTTCCGGGACGGCGGCCTGGTTCGGGAGCCTGAGCAGCGAGGCGGTTATCTCCGCCAGGTCTTCCGGCTGGGTCATTTCATGCGCGGGAAAACTGCTGTTCGCCGCCGCCATTCCGGTGTTGACAAATCCCGGGCAGAGCGTAGTCACGCGGATGCCGTGCTCCCATCCTTGCAGACGGGCGGTGCGCGAAGCCGCAAGCGCGGCGAACTTGCTCATCGAGTAACCCACCCAGTTGCCATTCACCCTTTTCCCTGACATGGAAACGACGTCTATGACGCGTCCGTGCCCGCAGCTTGTCAGGTGCGGGAAAGCACACCTGGTAAGGCGCAGCGGCGCTTTGGCATTGACCGTCCACATTTCATCAAGCAGAGTTTCGTCTTCATCCTCGAATCCGACCGGGTGGAGAATTCCCGCGTTGTTTACCAAGGCCTCCATACATCCGTAACGGTCAACGGTGGCGTCCACCCAGTTCCGCGCGGATTCAGGTGCGAACGCGTCGTAATGATGAAAAAAAAGGCGTTCACCTTGCAGGTCTTGAAACCCTGCACGCATTTTTTCCGGATCACGCGTACCCAGGCTCAGGCGGCAGCCTTCAAGATACAGACGTTCAGCAATGGCCTGCCCGATGCCCCGGTTTGCGCCGGAGACCATTACCACGCGGTTTTTCAGGTCCAGAGACATATCATTCCTTTCTGCTTTAACGAGGGTTGGTGGAAACATGGAAATGCGCAGGCGCGCCTTCCCGTGAAAACAGGGTGAATTGCGGAGATGGAATATGTTACATTGAATGCGGGCATTGGATTTTAAACTGAAACTAGCGCGGCACAATGAAACTCTGGGGCGTTTTCCACACCAACGATTCAGGCGAAATCAACCGCACCCCGAGGGTTATCTGCGACAGCCGGGAGACCGCGGAAAAAGAGCAAAAGCGGTTCCCGCGCTGTGTCGTTGCGCCGTATGAAACGGTAGAATCCAGGGAAGCGGCGGATGAGAACCGGGAGCATCCCGGGCTCGACTGAACGGTTCCGTGTCACTTTTCCCCATGCCGCGCCTCACTGCCGCACGCGGGTTTTCCTTTTGAGGTCGATGAGGGCTTCCCGCAGTTTGCTGGAAAGAATGGTCACGCAATCGTCAAAGGCCCTGGTCAGCATCGGCAGTTCGGGGTCTTCCATATCAGCTTTTTGACCGGCAAGCACGGCTGAGCGGTAATTGTCACAGCGCACCGCCTGCATGGCGAGGAAATCGTATGAATAATCCTGGGCGTTTCCCACGAAGTCCAGGTTCGCAAGCATCGGGTAACTCTTCAGTTTTTCGGCAATCCGCAGGTATTCGCCGGAACGTTTCCGGATATAGTCGATCCAGACTTCCTCCATCAGCGCGGATTCCCGGAACAATTCAAGCATCTGAAAAACGTAGCTTGAAGGCGGAAAAGTCTCCTTTTCAGACTTTTCCTGGGCCCATGTTGCGCCGGCGGAAAGCAGAACAAGCCAGAAGACGATCAGGGATTTCAGTGACAGAACCAGCATGTTTGGCATGGCGTTTTGTGGGTTTGCAGCATGACCTATTGTTTTCGATTGAAAGATCGCCGGTTCCGGGGATCAGTTTTTTTTCTTGGATCTTTGCTTAGCCTGCCAGTTGGTTTCCAGGTTTTTTACCAATTGCGGACTGAGGTGGCAGAATGCCTGTTCATACGCATACTGGGCCATGTAAGCACGGAATAGCTCCAGGGGTTCCGTTACCGCGCGCAGCGCTTTGCGGTTACCCGACGCGCTGACCAGTCCGGAGCCTGTCACCCTTGCGGTCACCGCTTGCAGTCGCTGCTGCATCTCATCCGTTGCGCAGACCTCGTTTACCAGCCCCCTGCTTTCCGGCGCATCCACGGGAAACCGGCGGTCGAAAAGGATTGCCTCGTACGCCAGCCTGTCCCCAACGAACCTGGGCAAACGCAGGTTGGCGCAGCCCGGGATGATGCCTTCCCTGCGAGCCGGGAGGTTGAGAAAAGCGCCTGATTCCGCGAGGACGTAGTCCATCACCAAAAGCAGCTGGCAGCCTCCGCCGATGGCAAACCCATCAACCACTGCGATCCAGGGTTTTTCAATTCCGTGTTCCAGTCCGTCTTCCTCATTTCCTGGTCCGTGCAGACCGCGGAAGAGCTTGTTCACCAGCCCAAGTTCACGGGTCAGGTAATACAGGTAGGATTGCCTGCCATGATAGAGCCGGGTGAGATTGATGCCCGAGGAGAAAAGACGGCGTCCGGCATACTTCGGGTGATCGACCTGGTCTCCGCGCAGCACCCCAACGCGCACGCCTGGATGTAACAGGGCCAGGTCGACAGCGGTTTCCGTGGGTTCGAGGGTGTTTTCATCTTCGGCATTAAGGTATTTCGGGTTGCTCATGTAAACCGCGCCGACTTCTCCCTCGATGACGATGCGAGCGTATTCTAAATCGAGTGACCCCTTGCGCATCAATTCCGCAAGTGAATCCACCGCGCGCACAGTTGGACGGAGCATGTTCCGGATGAGTTCCCGGCCGATCCGCTGTTCAGCAAACCACTGGGAAAACAACACCCCCTGGTGCAGCTCAAGCCCGTCTTTGTCCCGCAGCATTTGCGTTTGTTCCGCAAGCAGTTCCTCTTGAGAAGGGTATAACCCGGGACAAAGCAGGGATGCTTCTTCCGCCAGTTGGTCCAGTCGCGGATTGTCTCCGCGGCGGGAGGAAGCACGTTCATACAGTTCCGCGCGGAAGGCATTGGTAAACCGCAAGCACGTCCCGGACATCAAGCGGACAAGGATTTCTCCCGCGTGTGCCTGTGTTTCGTCACGCGCTGATTTCAAAGGCATGGTTTTCAGCAGGGAGCGTGCTTCCCGGCACAATTCCCCGGCATCCGCCGCGGCTTTTTCGAAATCCTCCGGGGCCCCGCTGAAACGCATGGATTGATGACGTTTTAGCCAGGTTTCTGCCTTTTCCTTTTTCAAACCCGCTTTTAACAAACGCTCCCCGGCAGTGTCCGTATCGAAATACTCGATCATGATTTTAATCAATATTAAGCGATGTTGTTACAAAAAACCGGGTATGCAATGAGCGGAATTCGTTTGCGGTTTCCTCAGTAAGTTTCCGACCAGGGGCTTTTCATGAGCAGCTTGTCAGCCAATCATCAGCAAGGTGGGATTCGTCGCGGCGAAACAGAAATTCGAACCCGAAAGCGAAACCGATATCATGGGTTGCCCGTATAGCAGGCGTTGGAGAAACACTGCCACTGCAAACCGGCAAAATCAAGCTTGCTGAAAGACGACTGAAAATCATCGTGAAACATCATGGTTCGATATTCATGGTTGTAGCAAACGGTTATTGTTGAGGTTAATGCTGAAACGAACCATCGTGAATTCCATGAAAATATGATATGTATACCTAAATTGAGCGATTCTTAAAAAAGTAACGGAACATTACGATTATATTTTC
>CAYFLK010000077.1:2671-15651 GCA_964344035.1 uncultured Pseudomonadota bacterium | reverse complement strand
GAAAATATAATCGTAATGTTCCGTTACTTTTTTAAGAATCGCTCAATTTAGGTTTTAATTACATTGGTTTTGTGTGTTCATTCACTGTGATTATCTTATCCTATCCTAATGAGTTGGAAATTAAGACATACTTTAATAAACTGCTCCCCTATTCCCTCTCAACCTTCTACTTCGAGGGAGGGCATGGGCATCCTGCAACTTTGAAAAAAGAAGGTAGGCGGAATTTCAAACGGTTTTTTCCCACTGATCAAATCCTCCCTTAGATCGACCGGAACTGCTCGAAAGCGGAAAGAGAATTATGAACCCATGGCTGATGACCATGATGATGTTCCTGGCCTGGAGCGTTTTTGCGTGGCAGATGATGGTAAAACTCGGCGCACTGAAAAACATGGCGCCGGAATCGCGCATGGGTCAAATCCCACGCAGAATCGGACTGCTGTTTAAAATCGGAATCGGCCAGCAAAAACTGATCGGACAGAAACGGGAGCGGATGCCGGGAATCATGCATGCGCTCATTTTCTGGGGGGCGCTGCTAATCGGGCTCCGGGAACTGTCCCTGATGGGAGAAGGATTCGTATTGGGGTTTCAGGAACACCTGCCGCTGCTCGGTTCGCAGCATCTGAGTGGATTCATCTACATATTAATTTACAACATAGGAGAAGTGGTCGTTCTCGCCATGGTGGCAGTGGCGCTCTATCGCAGGCTTTTTCCACGTCCGGAGCGGCTTGACCTCAACTGGGAAGGGGTCTACGTGCTGCTGTTCATCGGCGGGATCATGCTCACCGACCTGCTTTTTGACGCAGCACGCTTCAACCTAATTGATGAGTGGGGACACTCACTGCATCATTATACACACCCTGTTTACGGGCAGGAACGGGAGTGGGCTCCGTTTGCCTCATGGACGGCAGTAGCCATCCGGGGCCTTGGGGAAGGAACAAGCGCTTTTTTCTACCACTTCGGTTACTGGGGACACCTCGGGGTTATGCTCACCTTTGTCAACGTGCTGGTAAACACAAAACAGTTTCATGAAATTACTGCACTGCCGAATGTTTTTCTCGGTTCTCTCGATACTCCTCACTCACCCATGCCGAAAGTAGACCTGGAGAATGAAGAAGCATGGGAAGAAGGACGCATCGGCGTCAACCGGCTGGAACAACTGACTTGGAAACAGGGACTCGACCTGTATTCGTGCACGGAATGCGGGCGTTGTCATGACGTCTGCCCAACCTATGTTACCGGCAAACCCCTGACCCTGAAATGGTTCAACCAGTCATTGCTGCGGCACCTTCGAGACGAGGAACAGGCCATGTTTTTGAAAGGAAAAGGAAGTGGCAAATCACTGGTGGGAGAAGTGATTGATCCCGACACTCTCTGGGCATGCACCACCTGCCGTGCCTGTGAAGACGCCTGTCCTGTATCCATTGAGCATGTGCCGCGCATACTGGGAATTCGTTTGGGACAGACGATGATGGAGGAAGCATATCCCCCTGAAATCGCCTCAGCATTTAAAGGATTGGAACGGAATTTCAATCCCTGGGGCATCGGTTTCGATCAACGAGCCGACTGGTCAGCCGATCTTCAGATCCCGCTGATGTCTGAAACTGACGCAGACAATATCGAGGTCTTGCTGTGGACCGGTTGCGCGGGGTCATTTGACAGCAGGAACCAGAAGATCGCGCGTGCGACTGCAATGCTGCTGCAAAAAGCCGGGGTCCGTTTCGCAATCCTCGGCAGCGAAGAAAAATGCACCGGAGACCTCGCGCGCCGCTCAGGAAACGAAATGCTCTTCCAGATGCTTGCAGGAGAAAACGTTGAAACCCTCAACAGGTATCGAATAAAAACCATCGTTACTCAGTGCCCTCATTGTCTAAATACATTGAAAAACGAATATCCGCAATTCGGTGGACATTACAAGGTTTATCACCATTCACAATACCTGAACCAACTGATCTCTGAAAAAAGACTCCCCATACAGAAAACATTGAAAAAATTGCTCACATTTCATGACCCCTGTTACCTTGGACGATACAACAGCGAATACGATGCTCCCAGAGAATTGCTGCACAGAGGCAGTGTGAAAGCGCCTGTCGAAATGCTGCGCAGCCGCAACGAAAGTTTCTGCTGCGGAGCTGGCGGGGCACGTATGTGGATGGAGGAAACCATCGGCAACAGAATCAATGAAGAACGTGCTAAACAGGTAGCAGAAACCGGAGCAAATACAGTGGCCACAGGATGCCCTTTCTGCATGACGATGATCGGTGACGGAATGTCCGCCACCGGCAACCCTGAAAATATCGAGGTCAAGGACGTAGCGGAATTGATGCTCGAGGCCCTTAACTCCTGAATCTCATCCCCACCATCCGCTGAAACACTATGTCCCGTGGATGCTTCCTCATCCGCATCAGCAAAAAAGCATCGACAAATTCAAAACCATTTGATATAAAGAAAGATTATTTTTTTGCCGCATGCTTGGCACGCAGACCGGAACGCATGACTCAATTCCAGGATAGTCTCCGTGAATTGCTGGCAGCCCCGATCGCCGCACGGGGTTACGAACTATATGATCTGGAATTTGTGACGGTAAGCGGACGGAGAATTTTACGGTTGACGATTGATCATCCCAACGGAATAGGGCTGGACGACTGTGTCAGCGCAAATAACGCCGCACAGGCGGTAATGGATGCCGAAGACCCTGTCCAGGGATCATATACCATGGAAGTTTCCTCCCCCGGAATTTTTCGGGTTTTGAAACAACCGGATCACTTCAAACGGTTTGCCAGCGCACGGATACGCATAAGACTGAAACATAAGATAAAGGGAGTACGCAATACGATTGGTTTGCTGAACTCCTGTACTGAAGAGGGAATCCGCTTCCAACCGGAATCCCGGGAGCAGGAGGAATGGTACATCGACTATCAGTCCATTTCCCGGGCCAGCCTTGAACCGGAATTTGCGGCTTTGACACACTGAGAGGTATTTTGAAAGACAATCTGCTAGACATCATCAACGACGTTTCTAAAGAAAAGGGCCTGGACAAAGAAGTCCTGACTCAAATCGTCGAGGAATCGATCATAGAAGTGGTGGAAAAAAAACTGCGCTACAACACGGTTGAAGGAAGGATTCACCCGAAAACCGGGAAAATAGAAATGTATCATTACAAAACCGTGGTGGACGTGGTTGAAGATAAGAACAACCACATTTCCCTGCAGGAAGTCGGCAAACTGGATCCTGATGCATTCATCGGCGATGAGGTTGAATACGAGATAAACCCCAAGGAAATCAGCCGCATTGCTCATTCTGCAAGACAGATCATCTTCAGCAGCATACGTGATGCTGAACGGGAAATGGTGGTCAACACTTTTGAAAAGAAAATCGGTGAAATCATCACCGGGACAGTGCTGCGCGCGGAAACCAACGGTCGCGTTTCCATAAACTTCATGAACCGCACCGAAGCCTATCTCTTTCGCCGGGAGCAGATCCCGGGTGAACCATTCGGATTTGGGGATCATATCCGGGTGTACCTGATGGACGTCAACAACAATCCTCAAAAAGCTTCACAGCTTACCATTTCCCGCACCCACCCGGGACTGCTGATCAAGATGTTTGAAATGGAAGTGCCTGAGATCTTCGACGGCATAGTGAAGATCGTCCATGCCGCGCGTGAACCCGGGCGGCGCGCCAAGATTTCCGTTTACACCACCGACGAAGAAGTTGATCCTGTGGGCGCCTGTGTCGGCATGCGGGGAACCCGGGTTCAGACGATCGTTAACGAACTGCATGGTGAGAAAATAGACATCGTTCGCTGGAGTGAAGAGATTGAAACTTACGCATGCAACGCGCTTGCTCCCGCGGAAATTGAAAGCATGGAGATTGACGAGGAAAACAAGGAAATTGACGTTATAGTTGCCCCAAACCAGTTGTCACTGGCCATTGGCCGCCAGGGACAAAATGTACGTTTGGCATCAAAACTGATCGGTTACAAAATCAATGTCAGCGCTGATGAGGAGGAAGAACAACTCAGTATTGAGGAGCAGCTTGAAATTGAAATAGAAAAAAACCGGTTGCGTCTTGAGCATGAAGAAGCAGAGGATATGTCCTCCGCCACAGGAGAAAATGATGCTGCAGGGGATACAGCGGAACCAGGAGAAAATGAAGAAGTTTCTGAGGAGAATGTACAAGACACCATTGAAGGTGACGTAAATTCCGCTAGCGAAACACAGTCTGTGGAAATACCGGTTCCAGAAAGCAAAGATACAGGAGAAACGAAACCTGTTACAGATGCTGTGCCGGACGGGGCAAGTTCCAATCTCCAGGGTGAATCCCCTGTAGAAACACCTGCCGAAGCTCAAAATACATCAAAACAACCAAACGGGGAAACAGGTGTAGCAGTTCCGGATGAAAAACAGGTCCCCCTTGATACTGTCGCCGAAGAAGATGTTGTAGTTCATTAATCCCGGCCTTTTCAGCTATGGAACAACTTTTTCCTTTTTCCTGACCCTTGACCGTTTAAGAGATACAAACCATGTCTGCCATCAGAGTGTTTGAACTGGCAAAAGAACTGAACATGCCGGCCAAACAGCTTCTGCAGAAAATCCGTGCCGCGGGTGTCCCGGTAACCGGCAACTTCAATGAACTGTCCCCGGAACAGGTGAACCAGGTCCGCAACCTGATCCAGGGGAAAAGTGCGGCATTGAAAGGTACACGGCGGATACGGTCGGATGGAACGCACCGGGTGATTTCAAGCAAACGCGCTGTGGACCATGCGTCTGAAGGGACAGATGAACCACGAGTGATCACTATCTCCGCGAAAACACAGCACGCTGAAGAAGATGATGCGGATACAAGACCGCACCGGAGACTCCGGCGAAGAAGAGTCACGGTTGAAACCGCCCCGGAGGAAACAGAAAAAACCGAACAGGTTGCTGAAATCATAAAAGAAACCCCTGTTGAGGCGCCGCCACCCCAAGTGGAAGTCAAACCGGTTGAAGCGCCAAAAAAACCGGCGGAGTCTCCCACGTTGCCTGATGTGAAGCCGGATGTGAAGGTTTCACAACCAAAAACTCCTGAAAAACCAGAAAAACCCAGATTAGTTGCTAAACCAAGTCCGGAACCCGCAGAGGAACAGAAAAAAGAAGAGCCACAGCAGCAACCTGATCCGATAAAGAAATCCGTAAAAAAACACGGAAAAGTAACCTCTCCGGTAGGCTGGGATAACACGGAATACTACGGCAAACCTGCCAAAAGAAAGGTAAGCTACGGGAAAGCCGGTGGGGGCCGCGGGCGTAATCTGCAGGTGGACTATTATTCCACTGGAGAAGCACGCAGTTCCAGGAAGCGTGGCAAGATGGAGCGGGGAAGGGAGCGCAAGGGGAAGTTCCCGCAAAAACTGACCACTGCCGGGACAGCAAAACACATTTTCAACCCGCGCAAGAAAAGCATTAAAATCGGCAACCAGGTCACAGTTGGAGAACTGGCTGGTTTGATCGGCATAAAGGCCACAGACATCATCAGGAAACTGATGGAAGACGGCACGCTGGCCACTATAAACCAGAGCATTCCCGGAGAAACAGCAGCCTTGATTGCCGCTGAATTCGATGTAGAGGTTGAACTGTCCACCTTTGAACTGGAAGATACTATCAGGGTTCAGGAACCAGACAGCGCGGATCTTGAAACCCGCGCCCCGATTGTGACAATCATGGGCCATGTCGATCACGGCAAGACCTCGCTCCTGGACAGGATCAGGTCAACGCATGTCGCCGATGCGGAAGCAGGCGGCATTACCCAGCACATCGGCGCCTACCATGTTCCGGCGGGAGATCAGCACATCACTTTCCTGGACACTCCGGGGCACGAAGCATTTACCGCGATGCGGGCGCGTGGTGCGAACGTAACCGACATCGTGGTACTGATCGTTGCGGCTGATGATGACGTGCAGCCGCAAACAGTCGAAGCCATCCATCATGCCCAGGCGGCGGAAGTCCCGATTATTGTCGCCATCAATAAAATTGACCGTCCACAGTCCAACCCGCAGAAAATCCAGCAGGGATTGCTGGAGCATGAACTGATTCCGGAAGACTTGGGTGGAAACACAATCTTCGTCAACGTTTCGGCTAAAACGGGAGAGGGGATTGACGCCCTGCTGGAAATGATCCAGCTGCAGGCGGAAGTGCTCGAACTAAAATCAACAAAACACGGAAATGCCCGCGGAGTGATCATTGAATCCCAGGTGCGTCGTGGCCAGGGAAACATAAGCACAGTGCTGGTGCAGCGCGGCACCTTGAAGATCGGCAACCATTTTGTCGCCGGAACAACTTTCGGGCGGGTGCGTTCCATGTTCAACGAATATGGGAAAAGCAAAAAACAGGCTGAACCTTCAATTCCGGTGGAAATAACCGGCTGCAGTCAACTCCCCGAGGTGGGAGTGGAATTTGTGGTCCTCGAAGATGAACGAACGGCCAGGCAGATTGCCGAAGAACGTCTGCAAAAACAAAAAGAACAAAATGTCGCCCGGCAGCAAAAAACCAACCTCGACAACCTCTTTCAGCAAATGCAGGGTGGAGAACCGTTGGAACTGCGGCTGCTGATCAAAGCCGATGTGAAAGGGTCCGCGGAAGCGCTGCAATCCTCACTGGAACAGTTTCACGACGAACGAATCACGGTTCATGTAATCCATTCCGGAGTGGGGAACATCACCGAAACAGACATCAGCCTGGCCTCCGCATCGGATGCGATCATGATCGGTTTCAACGTTCAGATCGATGCCAAGGCAAAACAGTTGCGGGCCGAAACAGGGGTCGACGTCAGGTATTACGATGTCATCTATACCGCGCTGGATGACATCAAGGCGGCCATGGAAGGAATGCTTGAACCGGTAATTCGTGAAGAGATCATCGGTCATTTCGAGGTGCGCCAGGTGTTCAATTCCAGCAAAAACGGGATTATCTTCGGCGGCCTGGTAACGGACGGACGAATGCTCCGGAACTGCCTCGCCCGGGTGAAGCGTGGTGGAGAAAGCCTTTTTGAAGGAAAGATCCTCTCGCTCAAACGTTTCAAGGACGATGTCCGCGAAGTGGCCAACAACTATGAATGTGGGATGGAGATGGAATTTACCGCTATTCAGATCGGTGACATCGTCGAAGCATATGAAAAAATTGAAGAAACGGCGCGGTTGTAGGACAAATGGAGCAAAAAGATGCACAAGCGCGGCAAATCCCACCTCAACATGCTGGTGCAGCGGCACCTGTCTGAAATCCTGCTCCGTCAGAGCAATGATCCCCGCTTCCGCAACGTGACCGTTTCCAGGGTGGAAACCAGCTCAGACATGTCCTTTGCCAAGGTGCATGTTTCCATTTTCCCCAGTGACAAGGAGCAGGAACTGATCAACTCACTGAACCGGGCGGCAGGGTTTTTCAGCCGCCAGCTCGGGCACGCGTTGCGGACCCGCAACACACCCCGCCTGCAGTTTATTTACGACCCCGGTTTTGATTACAGTACGGAAATTGAAACCTTGATCAAAAACCATATTCCGCCTGTGAAGGAAGCGGACTCGGGTTGACTGCGGGTGCGCATCCTGAACATCAACAAACCCTCCGGGTGGACGTCATTCGATGCCGTTCGCCATCTCAAGGGCCGGTTCCGGGAAAAAAAAGCCGGGCATCTGGGTACCCTTGATCCCATGGCAATCGGTGTGCTGCCGATTTTTTTTGGCAAGGCAACACGTTTGATTCCGTATTTCAATGACGCGGACAAGGGTTATCGGGCGGAAATAACTCTCGGGGTGCGCACTGATACATTAGATGCAGAGGGGCGGATACTGGCAGAAAAAGATTGCCATCATCTTGACGCGGATACAGTCCGTAAAGCGGCAGAGTCTTTTCGGGGAACCCGTGTTCAGCGAGTGCCGGTGTATTCCGCGGTGAAAGTTGACGGCAAACCTTCATATGAACTGGCCCGTCAGGGACTGCCGACGCCTATCAAAACACGGGAGGTGCTGATCCATGAACTGGAAGTGGAACGGGTGGAACTGCCGAAACTTCAGCTGAGAGTGCTTTGCAGCAAAGGAACTTACATACGCGCCATTGCCGATGATCTGGGTCAAATGCTTAAAGTGGGAGCACACCTGAATTCTCTTAATCGTCTGAACTGCGGACCCTGGTTTCTTCTCCAGCATTCAGTGAGGATAGATTTTCTTGATGCATGTTATGACCGGGATGTGCCGTGGGTTGATCCGGTGGAACTGTTGAGTGAGTGGGAAACTATCGTGATCGATCCCGAACAGGGACGTAAACTGGGTCAGGGACAACGCTTGAAGCTGCCCCACACAGGTTTTTTGTGCAAGGAAAACAACCAGGATCGTGTGAAGGCGTTGGATCAACAAAACAATCTGGTTGCAGTCGGCCGGCTTCTGTGGGATGATATGGGTTATGAATTTCAACCGTCACGTGTGTTTGTTTAGGAGTATACACAAAAGATGCTGACCAAAGAACGCAAAACTGAAATCGTCAGGGAATACGGACGCAGCGAGAACGACACTGGCTCACCAGAGGTGCAGATCGCATTGCTGACTGAACGTATCAATTACCTCACTGCACATCTTCAGGTACAGCCCAAGGATTACAGTTCCCGACGCGGTTTATTGAAACTGGTGGGACAGAGAAGAAACTTCCTCGGATACCTGAAGAACAAGGACACCGATCGTTTTTCAAACATCACCCAGCGTCTTGGAATTCGCGCAAGGTGATCCCCGACCTCCGACGTGGCCTGGGAAACGGATGCTTCCGGAAAATGGAAGCAATGAAGGAAACACGCATACCGGCAGGTCCGGAGTTTCCTGTCTCATGACGTCAGTTGTCCCCGGCCAATCCGTGGATAGTCTCTCCCCCGGCATCCGTTTTCCTTTTCAAACTTGATGCACCTATGTTTCAGGCATGGTTTATTGTATGCAGGCGCCTGGAAGAAATAACGCCGGTACCCGGGAGAAGAGGATCAAACAAAATAATCAAGGATTCACCGCCGGTTGAATTCGTGTACACAAAAATAGAAATTTAACCAAACCAAGGAAAAAATATATGGAAATCATTGAAAGAGAATTCGGCAAGGCAACATTGTCATTGGAGACCGGACGTCTTGCCAAACAAGCAAACGGGTCGGTACTCGTCCGCTACGGAGACACCATGGTCCTCGTTGCCGCAACAGCGGCACAGGGTTCCGGAGAGGGAGCGGACTTTTTCCCGCTCTCAGTTTTTTACGTGGAAAAAGCATACGCGGCCGGCAGAATTCCCGGTGGGTTTTTCAAACGGGAAGGGAGGCTTTCCGATCATGAAACACTGATTTCGCGGTTGATCGACCGCCCCTTGCGGCCGTCGTTCGAAGAAAATTACATGGCGGAAACACTGATCGTGGCCACCGTGCTCAGTCATGACCTCGAATACCCCTCAGATGTATCGGCAATGATCGGCGCTTCCGCGGCATTGTCTATATCAGATATTCCTTTTCACCAGCCTGTGGGCGGGATTAGAGTGGGACGCGTAGACGGTGAATTCATCACCAATCCGGATCCGGACGAACTGACGCGCAGCGAGATGAATATTTTTATGGCCGGTTCTCGCGACGCGCTTTTGATGGTCGAAGGTGAAGCTGATGAAGTCAGCGAGTCTGTTATGCTCGATGCTCTCTGGTATGGACACGAGCAAATCCAGCCCATCATTGATATGCAGGAAGAACTTATGGGGCGATGCGGCAAGACGAAGCGCGTTATCACTCCTCCGCAAATTAATGAAGAACTCCTCAAGAAGGTAACCAAAATAGCGCCCAAGCGCGTTCAGACCGCATTGAAGATCAAAGACAAACAGGAACGTTACGCACGCATGGATGAACTGACCGATGAGATTGTCAGTGAAATAGCCGGGGATGAGCCGGAAAATGATGCCGTGGATCAAATTAAATCAATGGTGGGCGACATCAAGAAAAAAGAAATGCGTGGGCGCCTGCTCAAAGAGCAAATCCGCATCGATGGCCGCGGCCCCACCGACATCCGCCCCATAACCTGTGAAACGCGTGTTCTGCCCCGCACACACGGTTCGGCGATTTTCACTCGGGGAGAAACACAGGCGCTGGCGGTAACGACACTGGGAACGCGTGAAGATGAACAGATGATTGACGCACTCCCAGGAGTTTCATACAAAAACTTCATGCTGCACTACAACTTTCCCAGCTTCTCGGTTGGAGAAACGCGCCGTCCGATAGGACCTGGCAGACGTGAAATCGGACACGGCACGCTGGCCGAACGCGGGTTGACGCCGATGCTGCCGGGCAGAGAAGAGTTTCCTTATACCATCAGGCTGGTTTCCGAAATTTTAGAATCAAACGGGTCCTCGTCCATGGCCACTGTCTGTGCCGGCTCGCTTTCCATGATGGACGCAGGCATTCCGCTCAAGCGCGCAACCGCCGGCATTGCCATGGGGTTGATCAGCGAAGGAGACGATACAGTAATACTTTCGGACATCCTTGGTGATGAAGACCACCTGGGAGACATGGATTTCAAAGTGGTCGGAACCTCGGAAGGCATCACCGCCCTGCAGATGGACATCAAAATCCAGGGACTCAGCCGTGAAATCGTCGAGGCATCCCTGACACAGGCAAGAGAGGGCAGGCTTCATATCCTGGACAAGATGAATCACTCGATGGAACAACCCCGCAGCGGCCTCTCGAATTATGCGCCGCGTTTCATCACCCACAAAATACCGCGTGACATGATCGGCAAGGTGATCGGCCCTGGCGGGAAAATCATCAAGGACATCATCGAAAAAACCGGTGTGAAGATGAACATCGACGATGACGGGATCGTGTCCATTGCCTCCAGAGACCACAAGGCAGTCGATGTCGCCCTGGAAATGGTGCGGGACTTGACGCGTACCGTGGTGATCGGCCAGACATACACTGGACCAGTGAAAAAAGTGATGGATTTCGGCGCGTTCGTTGAAATATTCCCGGGAACGGAAGGGCTTGTGCATATCTCGAACCTGGCCCCGCATCGGGTCAAAACCGTAAACGACATCTGCCGTGAAGGAGACATTGTTACGGTCAAGGCAATGGGAATGGACAAACGCGGGAAATTGCAACTCAGCATGAAAGACGTCGAAGAAACAGCCTGAAATCCGGGGTGTATCAAGGGCCCCACGCATGCTATAATCTGTCGAACTTGGAGGATGGAAGATGCAGGCAAAACTCTGTTTGACTGGTATAATGCTGCTGATCACGGTCACAACCCCGGCGCAGGGGCTGGACCAGGGCTGCACGCAACACGGGGAAGCAGCGTGCATCGACTGGGACCGCGGAGTGGCGATTGCCGAAGGAATCGGTGTTCCAGCTAAAAACGCGGCGGGCGCGGCACAGCGCAATGCCACCGCTTTGCGCGCGGCACGACTTGACGCGGCTCGCAACATGCTGGAGATGATCAAGGGTATCAATCTTTCCGCGTCAACCACCATTGAAGACGCGATGGTCTCCAGCGACACCGTGCGCTCAAGTGTACAGGGCAGGCTTTTTGGACTGCGTCCGGTGGGGAAACCCAGGTACTTTTCGGATGGCAGCCTGAGTATCCGCATGGAAGCTTCCCTGCGACAGATGATACCTGCGGAATTGCTCGCCCCTTCAAAAACCATTCCGGCTCCGGTAAAATCCGGCCACACCGCGTCTTCCGGAACAGCGACAACCGGAATCGATCCGGACCGGGCTTACACCGGTCTGGTCATCGATGCCCGCGGGTCAGGGTTGCAACCCGCAATGTCTCCTAAAATCTATGATGAGGACGGAAACGAACTCTACGGTTCCGCATACGTCGACCAGGAATACGTGCAGAAACACGGAATGGCGGGATACGTGAAAAACGTGGACCAGGCGCGCGTCAACGACCGGGTGAAAGACTCTCCGCTGGTGCTGAAAGCACTGTCGAGTTCCGGAGCAAACCGTACTGACCTCACCCTGTCAAATGCGGACGCAGCGCTTCTGCGTGAGATGGCGGAGAACCTCAACTTCCTCCGTGAAGCACGTGTGGTGATTGTCCTCGACTGAGGAAAGGTTTACACTGCAAGGTATATTGGGGCGGACCTGCGCCTCTTCCAGGGAAGCGCCGCTGTATAGGGTATGAGACTTTCAGATTAACGGACCTTCATTCCCATTTACTGGTTGGGAGGACCGATGATTCTCGGTTTCACTGAAACGGAAATCCTTAAGAAACCGCAAAAAACCCGTGAAAAACTGCGCAAACGGCTGGTGTGTCGCGTATGCGGCACACGCATCAGCGATATGCGTTACCTGACAAGCGTCGACGGCGGCTCACCGAACAGGGTGTTCCGCAACCCCAACGGGTTTGTCTACGAAATACTCACCCTCTCACGGTGTGAATCGGTAACCGATGCCTCTCCCCCGATCCTGCGGGATTCCTGGTTTCCCGGATACCCCTGGATCGTCCTCAACTGCTCCCATTGCAACGTGCACCTCGGCTGGCGCTATGAACATACCGGACGCATCCCCTCCACCTTCTATGGCATCATCCGCAATCGCCTGGAAGAAAAAAACTGCTGATACCGCTTTCATCATACAGTTTCAATTCTAAGTGAGTCTCCGGCTTGACACTCACTGAAGCTGGAAGAGATACTGAATTTCATGCTTTTAACATTCAGCATTTCATGCAGGACAATTCATTATTGATTTGACCGAAATACATCAATCCGGAATCTGCCCCGCCCCTCATGGCGCAGCCTGAAATTGCAAAAAACTGTCCAAGCCTGATCCCTTTCCCTGGGGAGAGGATAGGAATGAGGGGAAACAAGTTCGGGAGTACGATTGTGTAATAATACAGGAACCGCATGCGTTATATCTGGCCCGTCATACTTGTCCTTTTCCTGATGTTCAGCATCGATTTTGCGACTCAGAACCCTGGCCCGGTGGTAGTGCGTTACTCGCTGGACTGGATCAAC
>CAYFLK010000077.1:0-2661 GCA_964344035.1 uncultured Pseudomonadota bacterium | reverse complement strand
TACCGGTTCAGTGCTGAACGACCGCTGTTCGTCACCCTCTACATCACCCTTGCAGTGGGGATCCTCTTCAGCGTGTTCTATTTTCTCATTTATCACACCCGCCTGCTGGCACGCATACGAAGGTTGCGCGGGGAGATCAAGCGGCTACAGAAACAGTTGAAAGATGAGCAGGACAAAACCGCGGAGTTGCGTAAAGAGACCCTTGATTTGAAACGAAACGCACATACGAACTCATCCCAGGCTGCGGCAACCGAAAACACACCGGAATCCGCTGAAAGTTCGGTGCCGGCAAAACCCGACGAGGCATGATGGATTTTTTGAAAAAACTAGGACTTAATGAACTCAACTCCGGAATCAGCACCGGCAGCGCATGGCTTGAGGGTGGAGGCCCGGTCACCGAATCGGTTACCCCGGTTGACGGTTCGGTCATTGCCCGTGTCCTGAATGCCGACCGTGGAAATTATGAAACCGTGGTTGCCGCGGCACAGGAAGCGTTTCCCGTCTGGCGGGAGGTGCCCGCGCCGAAACGCGGGGAAATCGTGAGGCTGATCGGGAACGCCGTGCGCGAAGCCAAGGACGACCTGGGACGTCTTGTCACCTGGGAAATGGGGAAAATCCACCAGGAAGGACTTGGAGAGGTGCAGGAGATGATCGACATCTGCGATTTCGCGGTCGGACTTTCCCGCCAACTCTACGGGTTCACCATGGCCTCTGAACGTCCCGGACACCGCATGTTTGACCAGTACCATCCGCTCGGTCTTGTCGGGCTGATCACGGCCTTCAATTTCCCTGTTGCGGTCTGGTCCTGGAACGCGATGATTGCCGCGGTCTGCGGCAATGTTTCGATCTGGAAACCGAGCCCGAAAACCCCGCTGTGTTCAATTGCGCTGCAGCGCATCGCCGGAAGAGTTCTTCATGAAAACGGAATGCCGGAAGGGGTGATAAGCCTCGTCATCGGCGGCAACAAAGAAATTGGGGAAACCCTGGTCAACGATGCACGTCTCCCATTGATTTCCGCAACCGGTTCAACACGGATGGGCAGACAAGTAGCGGGCATGGTTGCTTCGCGGATGGGCAGGACAATCCTCGAACTCGGCGGCAACAACGCGATCATCGTCACCCCCAGCGCGGACCTGAACATCGCCATTCCCGGAATAGTTTTCGGCTCGGTCGGAACCTGCGGACAACGCTGCACCACCACGCGCCGGCTGATAATTCACGATTCTATTTACGGGCAGGTGAAAGATCAACTGGTCCACGCATACCGGCAACTTGACGGGAAAATCGGCAACCCACTTGATCAGCACGTTCTGATTGGACCGATGATTGACAAGGCTGCCGTGGTGTCTTTCCGGAAAGCGCTGGATGCGGTCCGGGAACAGGGAGGGTCTATAATTCAGGGAGGCGAGTTGGTCGAAGACGCCCCTTCTGCTTGTTACGTCCGCCCCGCTCTTGCCGAAGTGGCAAACCACTGGCCGATTGTGCAGGAAGAAACCTTCGGCCCGCTTCTGCACCTCATCAGCTATTCGGATTTCGACGACGCGATCCGCATGCAGAACGACGTACCCCAGGGTCTTTCCTCCGCGGTCTTCACCAGGGACTTGCGCGAATCAGAACAGTTCCTCTCCCACGCCGGTTCGGATTGCGGTCTGGCTAACGTGAACATCGGCACTTCCGGGGCGGAAATCGGCGGGGCGTTCGGAGGAGAAAAAGATACCGGAGGCGGACGTGAATCAGGTTCTGATGCCTGGAAAGGCTACATGCGCCGCCAGACCAACACAATCAATTATTCGCCGGACCTCCCGCTCGCGCAGGGAATATCCTTCGATCTCGATTCCGGAAAAGGAAGTTGAATCAAAGACCTTTCTTCAACACCATGTAAAAATAGCGTTCCAACTTAGGGTTGACTTTCAGGGAGGAATTCACCACCGCCTCTGCCCATTTCAGATATTCACGCCTTCTTTCAATGCTCCAATCAGAGGGTGGAGAGTCAGCGACATCCACAACATTGGCGATCTTGTCTCCCAGTTTGATCAACGCCGCGTCGGATGAGAGGTGTGGCGCATGCTCGATTTGCAACCGCTTTCTTTCGTCCTTGGGCAAAGACTTTCTATAGGATATTTTTTGAGGATGATTTTAGGGATTTGGGGGAAGATTTCGCGTTTTTAAGGATTTTGCTGGACGTATTGCGCTTGTTTCAGAATTTTTCTTTGTTTGCGTTAACTCACTAATAATTTTGGACGTGGTTATCCCTTGTACATGGTTGAGGATTTTTTTAGCACACGTATTCCTCATCATGAAAATACACATCATCCGGTGGGAAGGGGTCGCCAAAGTCGAACTCAAGATTAGAGACCGTTTTTCCTGAGGATGATCGCTTTTGTTTCTCATAGACTGTGACTGTGTTATCCTCCGAATTGAACTCCACTCTCTCGACTGAGATAGCCGCTCTGCTGATATACCTGGAGATTTTTTCCACAACCTCACCATTTGATCCGTGTATTATATGTTTACTATGGACATTAAAGCCCGCATTATGATTCCAGGACATCATTTGAGAACATCACTTAAAAAGTTGGGGGCGCCCCCAACTTTTTAAGTGATACTTTTTAGTCCGAAGTTCCTTAAGTCTGCCCCCCTAAAATAGGTTTAACGCACTGA
>CAYFLK010000076.1:0-16004 GCA_964344035.1 uncultured Pseudomonadota bacterium | reverse complement strand
ATCAGTGCGTTAAACCTATTTTAGGGGGGCAGACTTAAGGAACTTCGGACTAAAACGGTGAACACAACCCCTGGAGATTATTTGCATCCAAAGTACAAGTACCTGGCAATCAACCTGTGCCGGAGAGTCAGACCACCATACACTGACGAAGATCAGCGCGGGAAATTAAATATGTGAAACAGCTCAGGGGTGCAAACTATTTTGAAATTATGAAAGGGCTTGTCGGGAGCAGGGTATCAGGAACCGGATGCAAGAAGCAGCCTGATATCGGTTTGCAGGTCTTCCAGCGCCCATTTGGTCTGGTAGCGGCCGCGGTAACGTCCGTATTGATCGACGAGAAAAACGGCGTCGGTGTGGGCCATGAAATAACCCGCTGCCGAGGGTGAGGCCTCCCGGAAATACTGGACACGGTAGAGTTCGGCCGTTTTGGTGATTTCATCTGGAGTACCGGTCAGCCCGATGAAATTGGTATGGAAGAAAGGCACATAATCCCGCAGTCTTTCCGGAGTATCCCGTTCCGGGTCGATTGTAACAAACAGCACCTGCACCTTTTCCGCACGTTCCCCTAGGCGCGAAATTGCCATTTTAAGGTGACTAAGCGTCATCGGGCATACATCCGGACAGGTGGTGTATCCAAAATATAACAACACTACCTGCCCTCGATAATCCTGAAGCCCGGCTTTTTCACCGTGATGCGTGGTGAGCGTGAAATCCCCGCCGAGATCGTGCCTGACCCGTAGCCTTTCCGTCTGTGCCGTTACCCGGTTACCTGGTTGTAAAGCGAACACAATCAGCGCACAAAGCAGCATTGCTGCCCCGCGTAAAACCCGAAAATGCTGAAACACGGCTGAGCGCGAGTCGCCATAAATTTTCGGGAAAACTTTTTCCCTCATCTCATACTCCTTCACGGTCGATGAGGATTTTCCGGTCAAGGATACCTTTTTTGACCACCAGGAAGAAAACCCATCCCATACTTCCAAGCGATACGAACAGCAGGACGAACATCTCCAGCACAAGCCGTACTGCGTCTGCTTCCTTTTCGGAGAGGTCGAAGATGATCTCGGAAGCACCGAGCACTTCTCCGGCGCCGATGCTCGAACCGTCCACCGACTCGTGGCATTCCTGGCATCGTTCATCGGAAATGAACGGTGAAACATAGCGGAAATGTGTGCGGTCCGCCCAGTCGTCACGGCCCTTCCCCGTACTGAGCACTTTGCGGATCAGTTCGTCGGTGGCCTGTTCGTCTTCCCGGATCCCGTGCTGTTTTTCCACGTGTTTGCTGCGGATCATGCGGAACTGGAAGTTGTATTGCTTCTGAAACTGAGTTATCAACCCGCGGATTTTTTCCGAGTCCCCGGTCGAAATCATGGTTGAAAGCAACCCTGAACGGATCAACTCAGAGACTTCACGGGCGTTTTTGCGGGCATCCCTGACATCACGGGTGTAAAGGCGATAGGGCATCATAACTACCAGCAGCAGCAGAAAAAACATGGTAACCGCGGTGAAAATCCAGAACAGTCGCCGCTGCAGTTTCCGGTTATGGCTGTCCTCGTTCATGTTCCTCCTTAAATCAGTTTGTCGAGATAGCGGATGTTATACTGCAGGGCGCCGTCCTGGCAGGCGTCGATGCAGAGTCCGCAACGCGTGCAGTCACCGGAGACGACATATTCCGATTTTCCCTGGTTGACCGTTTGTTTGAGCACCCAGGGCACCATGCATGCACGCTGGCAAAGTTTACAGTTTGAACACTTGTTGACGTTCCAACGTATTTTGAACGGCGCAAGCCTGCCGATCAGGTTGTAGGAAACGCCGACCGGACAGAAATAGCGGCACCATGCGCGCCGGCTGTAGAAAACCTCGAAGGCCAGCAATGCCGCCACCCAAAGCAAAACCAGCCCGGGGCCGTAAACGAGGGCCCGGCTGATGGCCGAGACGGGGTTGATCACTTCAAAAATCGTGTACCCGCTTAACAGGGCCAGTGTCAGAAAGAGGAAGAAAAAATAATACTTGATGCGATCGTCAAACACATGGTTGCGCTTGAGCATCTTTTTACGCACAAGCGCTTTGTGCAGCATTTCTCCAAGTTCGGCAAGAATGTGATAGGGACAGACCCAGGAACAAAAGAACCGGCCTCCGAGCAGCAGGTAGGTGATCAGTATCGTCGACAGCCCGATGATCAGGTTGACATTGAACACTCGGCTGGCAAGCATGACCTGCAGGGCCGCGAAAGGGTCCGCCAGATGAAAGCCCAGCAGCCGCGAACCGCTGAGGGTTCCTTCCAGGACCTGAATGTCGAAATAAAACGAGGCAAAAAAAAGAAAGTTCACGAACAGCAGAAAAGCCCAGCGGATCCCCCTCCATTTGTTGCGGTGCGGGTTTTCCAGGACCGATATAGCACGCATTCCGGGACCTTTGGGTTGCCCCGGTTTAGTAGACTTTTTTTGCTGTTTGCCGGTAACGGCAGCGGATTCTGTTATTGGACCGCGAACCACAATCCTCACTTTGCTGCGGGCCTCTTTCCCCGATTTTGATGACGATGTACTCATGTCAGGCTGGGCTGCCATTTTTTCCTGGCTACGATGGTGATGGAAGGTACGGCAGTGGGACAGCGTTCTTCGCATACCCCGCAACCGACACAAGTTTTACCGACTACAGGACGGTAAGCCTGTTCACCGGTTTCAGGATTTGCATCCGGGTCGAAACGGATCGGGTGTTCTTCGCTGATCGGACATTCATCGAGACAGACACGGCAACCGGTACGAGCCTGTCCGGTGCTGCGCGCGAAATCCAGCAGCATTCGCCATTCACGGTCCCCGAGCTTTTTCAGCCTGCGTAGCAGAGGGCCTGGTCCGTTTTCTTTGACATCAAACTTTTTCGCAAGCGACCTGGATTCCTCCTCATCAATCCGGTTGACCATCCGAATGAGTACTCGATTCCAGCGTCGACTCCGGTTCTTCGACTCGTGATTGTAACCGCTAGAAGTTTCATCCAGCAGTTGTTCCAGTTCATGGACGATGTCGTTCTGGTTCAGACGCGCAAGGCAGGTTTCAGGGCTGCTGAGTACAGCGAGGCCCATCTCGGCTTCCTTGCCCTCGGAGATTTTGTGATCGAGTGCGCCGGTTGGACAAGCGAGGACGCATGGAAGCCCCTGGCAGAGGATGCAGGCTCCCTTACGGGGAATGATGTACGGGGCGCCGATACCGAAGCCGTCTTTGATGCCCGCAAGTTTCACAACCTGCGGGGGGCAGACCTGCAGGCACTGTCCGCACTTGATGCAGCTTGCCAGGAAGACCTTTTCTTCCAGCGCGCCGGGCGGACGCAGCCGCAATTGCTTGCTCCTCAGCAAAGGCGCGCTTGCCAGTCCGTATGCCAGTGCTCCGCCAAGGATGACCGCGGTGGAGGTTTTCTTGAAAAAAAACCGACGTTTGATTTTTTTGCCGCCTTTTTTTTGCCTTAGCGGTTTCGCTACCATGTATACCTGTGCTTGGCTTGATGATGGTGACGGAGGCTGCGATTGTCGGCTATCATTTGTTGCACTGTGTCAAATTCCAGTGCGTTTTCAACCGGGTTCAGGGTTGCAGCAAATCCATACCCCATCGGAGTGTTGGGATCACCGAATCGCCAATTTGCCTTTTCCGCATCAATCCACTCGTTCGTGTTCACGTCACTGACCCACGTTCGGGAACCTTTCCCCCACTCCTGGTTTTCCAGCCAGGTCAGCGCGCAGCCGATGTCGTCAAAAAAATGGGCTTTCCCGTTAGGTTCAATGACCTGCACCGCATAACGCCGGTCGCTGACCGCCATCGCGCACTGCTCGCATGTTTCACGGTCCCAAACCAGCTTGACCGGCTGCTGTTCCAGGTTCTTTTTTTCACATCCTGTTATGAGCGCCAGCAATATTCCCAGCGATGCAATTTTCAACGGAAATGAGTTCACACCAGGTCCCCCCGTTTGAACAGACGAAACCCGAGGAGTGAGAAGCCGCAACCCAGCAGCAGCGGGTAGCAAATGCTGAAAGTGAGAAACCCCTTCCGGCCGAGCGAGTCAAGAATGACGTATGATGCCGGGCCAAGGATTGTCAGTTGTGGATCAAACAGCAGAATCGCGCCGGTGCGGAAGGTCTGAAGCGGGTTTAGCAAGGAAATTCCGATGATTATTTCTTCCTGCAGTTGGTGCTGCAGCATCACCCCGATCAGGATCACATCCAGGAAAAGCAGCAACAGGAGCCAGCACATGAACGCCAGTCCCAGTGCCCATTCCTGTTTTCTCACCAGCGTAGACAGAAACATGCCTATCCCCAGGAAGCACCATGCCATCGTGGCAAGCATCAGCGAGTAGGTGGTGACTGTATTCCAGGGAATGTGGAGCCCACGGAAGATTCCCCAAAGCAGACTGCCTGCCAGCGCGACAAAGACCGGCAGGAATACCAAAAGAAAACGGGCAAGCAGTTTTCCCCAGTAATATGCCCCCAGCGGGATCGGCATGGAAAGCAGGTACTCGAGTACATTGGATTCACGCTCGCCCACTACCGTCCGCACTGTGGTGATGAGGATGAAAATCGGCAAAATTGCAACGCAAAGCTGAAAGTAGGTGATCAGCATGCGCGTCAACCCGGTGAAACCGAGTACCCGGGATTCGGTTATGCCGAGGGTGAATAACAGCACCACCGCGCCGCCGAAAATCAGCACGTACACAAAAAACCAGCGAGCGCGGAAGGATTCCCGTATTTCCAACAGGGCGACGGAGATCAGGGGGTTGGCTGTCCCACTAGAAAGAGATGGAGTATGCATTGCTACCCGAGCTGCAGTTGCAGGATGTGGTGTGAAAAATGTGAAATCGCGCTGAAGAAACGGATGCGGTCTTCCTCGGCTATTTCCCCGTGAAAGTGTCCGGGTGCGGCACCGTTGGTGAAATTCCAGGAATCGAGCACCCTCTGAATCGATGCGTTGACTTCATGGAGAGTCAGCTCGCATTCGAGCAGCCGCCCCTGCGAAAGCCCGCCGTTGAGCCGCTCGTCAAGGACGATTACCCCGCAGTCCATTTCCACGACACGGTTGACAAGGTTGAGCAGTTCATCCACGCGATGGCTGCTGAGCAGCATGGTGGTTTTTTTCGGCAGTCGCGCCAGCTGCGCGAAAAACGCCTTTCTTCCGGAAGGGTCCAGGTTTGCCGCCGGTTCGTCCATGATCAGCAAATCCGGCGAGCGGCCCAGAGTGAGGGCGATCAGCAGTTTCTGCTTCATCCCTCCGGATAGTTTGAAAAACGGTTTTGCCGAGTGTTCGGCAAGATCCAGTTCAAGTTCCGATGCGTGTTCGAAGATGGATTGTAACACCGGTCTTTCCGCCAGGGAATCGGCGAAACCGACCAGTTCACTGACGCTCATTTGCAGCGGAGGCGGATGCTGGGGAACGAAACCAATTCGTTTGAGGACTTCCACCCGGTGGTTGCGCGGATCGCGTCCGAAAACCCGCAGCTTACCTTCATGGACATACTGCCCGAGCAGGGTGCGGATCAGGGTGGTCTTGCCGGCGCCGTTCTGGCCGATGAGTGCAATGCGGTCACCGGTTTTTACATGGAGGTCAAGCCTTTCCAGGACCTGCTGCCTGGCAAAATGCTTGCTGACCTGGGCGAGTTGTATCACTAATGCCTCCTGAATTATTTCATTCCCTTCCGTGGATATATGAATATGAACCGTCCCTTGCATGACACAAGCCCTCCGCTAAACGGACCGAGACATCGGCCTTTACGTTGGGTAATTCATGCCTGTTTACGTGCGGGGGAGTCCATATAAAGGTGTGGTTCCGTAAAGTCGGTTCAACCATTTTCCTCATCATCTTCGTCCTCCCATTCGTCGTCATCCAGTTCATCCTCATCCAGTTCTGGTATTTCGAAGGCAAGGTTGGACTCGGAGAGGCGCATCTGTTCGTTGTTGCTGAACAGGGGGTTGTCATCGGTGAGAAGCAGGCGAGGCTGCGAAATCGGCGCGAGTTTGGAAAGCAGGTTCATTATCGAGATGACCGGGGATCCAAAAAAAAACCGCATCCATGGATCATTCATCCACAATTGTTCGAAGTAGGAATAATTAACATAAGCGGAATCACCATACCCGTTTCGGTCGCGATCGAACCCCTCGTATTCGCTCCAGTAATTTCCCTCCCAGTGGTTGTCAACCGCCGTGCCGCCTGCATGCACCACAACCGGTTCAAGGTTGGCAACCAGTGCGTTTCCTTTCAACACGTTTTGTTTCAGGCTGCTGTGAAAAACCACGCCCTGGACATTGTTTGCCAGGGTATTGCCGAGCAGAAGGTTGAAAGTAAGCGGATCATGCGGTGACTGATCGAGGTAAATACCTGCATTGCAGTAGACTATGCGGTTTTTGATAATGCGCATGTTGTCCACTTCCTTCATGCCGATTCCCATTCCGGTGGTGCCGATCGAGCTGAGGATCTCGTTCTGCTCTATCACCGAATCCCTGCTGTACATGAGGAAAATACCGACCGCGTTATCCCAGTAACGGTTGCGGCGCACCGTGTTTGAACCGGTGTACATGAAATGCAGGGAATAGCGGTTGTTCCACCCCAGGTTGTCTTCAATCAAGTTGTCGTCCGAGTACCAGACAATCATGTCCCGGGAATTGTGAATCCGGTTTCCTCGGAAGATGTTGCGGTTGCTGGCCCAGGCCCGGATGCCGTCCCCACGCAATCCCAGTTCATCAGGTATGGAGGAGATATCGTTGTTCTCCACCCGGTTTTCATGGGCCTCCCAGAGGTCAATGCCGAAAAGGGTGTTGCGGATCACGTTGTCGCTGATGGTGTTGCCGGAGGATTTGACCGAGATACCGGCATCGATGCCGTCATGGCTGCTGCCGGAATTGGTAATGGTCAAATTGCGGATCGTTACGCGGTCGGCAAGGATGCGGATTACTGATCCTTTCCCGCCGCCATCCACAACCGCTTTCCCCCGTCCGTCCAGGATAAGCGGTTTCGTGATCTCCAGCGGACCTTGATGGGTCCCGGGATCAAGAAACAATGTTGCTCCGGGAGTGGCAACTTCAATGCTTTGCTGCAGGAGGGAAGCATTACCGGCATGCACCGGAGCAAGCCACCCGGGATGGAACATCCATCCCGCCAAAAGGAACACAATTATTCCGCGCATCAACCCCCGGAAAGTTCGGACTGTTCACGCAATGCGCGGCGTTTCACCAGCACCGCCAATCCAAGGAGAATAAACACCGCGAGCAGCACATAGAACCCGGTGTGAGGATAAGAATGAGTGGTAAACTGCGCGACTTTGCCGTCACCCAGCACGGTCGGCATGAACGGCTTGATTTTGAAAGCGCCGTATTCGTGCAGGTTGTGCCCGAACCAGTACAGCCAGTAACTGTAAAATCCCAGATAATACCATGGGATCAGCGCGGGGATCAGTCCGAGCAGCCACCATGCCGGACCGCTGTAGAACAGGAACATGATGATGAACACGGTGAAGACCAGGTATACAAAAGGAACTAACCTGCGCACATTAAACGCGCCGATGTCCATCGGGTCCATACCGATGTAGTGATTGATCACATTCATCTCCACCACTCTTCCGCGAAAATCCGTCAGTGTGAAGAAAACAGGAATGCCTTCCGGGTACGATTCCTTCGGGTATTGCGGCGCTTCCAGGGAAACTCTCCAGACCGG
This sequence comes from uncultured Pseudomonadota bacterium, assembly GCA_964344035.1. GTDB lineage: Bacteria > SAR324 > SAR324 > SAR324 > NAC60-12 > UBA1014. The sequence continues at coordinate 8,322 of CAYFLK010000076.1, read as the reverse complement.
CATTGTCTGATAACCGATCAGGTGCGACCACCAGCCCGAGGGGAAATAGGCGTAAAGCACTTCCCCGAGGTGTTCCACAAGTTCCGGAGGAGTGTCGATTTCTTCCGCTTCATCCATTTCAATCAAAAACGGGTAAGGCTGGAAGGAGAGGTTTTCTTCGTCAAACTCCAGTTCTCCGGTAACAGGGTCCCGGTATTCGAAAAAGGTTCCGCCGAAAAAAGAACCGAGGAAGAATACCAGTGCGAGCAGAGCCAACACGCGGCTGAGCCGCAGGCGCTTTTGAATTTCGTCATTAATCATCACTACTCCTCACTTGTCCGGGTCCCAATCGCCCGGACGCATTTCCTGGCGCGAAACCCAGTCCATCACCGCCAGCATGTCGCGTTCAGAGAAACGAGCGATCTGTTCCACCATATCCGGATTGGCGTTACGCCGTTTCCCATCCTTGATCCAGCGGAACTGGCGCATCAGGTAATGGTAGTTCTGCCCGGCAATGCGCGGGTAGTAGTTCTTGAAACTTCCTTGCCCGCGATCCCCATGACAGCGCACGCAGTTGTCGGCATAGATTTTGGCGCCGTGTTCCAGGTCGTCTCCTGAACCTTTGATCGTGCTGTTCATCGGCATAGTTTGAATGTATGCCGCCGCGTCTGCCAGGGTTTGCGGTCCGCTCTTCGGGTCATCGAAAATATCCTCTGTTGCCGCGCGCAGGGCTTCTATGTTGGCAAAGGGGTACATGGTCGGATTGTCGCGGTTGCCGGCACGGATGTCGGCAATCTGTTTGATCACCACCGTCGAATGCTGCCCCGCCAGCTGCGGAAAATTGCCGGCCGGATCTCCGTTTGCATCAGGCTGGTGACAGGGCTGGCAGATTTCTTCGTAGATGATCTGTCCGTCCTCGATGCTGCCTTCCAGTTTCAGGGCTTCGATTGCTTCCTCGACCTTTGTCCCCCACTTCCCTCCGAATTCGTCTGTGGAAGTGAGATTCCCGGACTCCTGCGCGTGGGCCTGTAGTCCGGTGAGGATCAGTGCTGCAGAGAAAAACAAAAAGGTGTTCCGTGCTTTCACACGGATGTATTTAGCGTACATAACGCCTCCTTTTGATAAGATTGTTTGAGATGTGCCTGACAGGGGGCGGACTTCACTTAATTTGCGCCAGGTATTCCGCGACTGCCTGCAGGTCGCCTTCCTTTGCGGTGCTGTCGATCATGATCTTAATCCCCAGCATGGCGGCGGTCAGTCCGTTAGTCCTGCGGGCCGCAAAAATGTCCTGCATTTGCTGATAGAGGTATTTCGGGTTCTGTCCGGCGAGTTTCGGGTAAGCCTCAAAACCGGGCATCGGGTCACCCTTGCGGTACTTGTACTTCCCTGTTTTCTTGTCCTTGCGGTCCCGTTTACGAACCATTCCCTTGCCTTCCGGGCCATGGCAAGCGAAACAGGTGAGGGTCATGTACAACTGCTTGCCGCGTTCGATGACGGCCTGGTCCACCGCATGCAGAGAAGAACTACCTGCAAGGAACAGCATCAGGCCAAGGCACCACGCGATCGGGTGTTTTGTGTTCATATGTTTTCCTGTTGACATGAAAAGAGCCGGGAGCGGGAATCATTCCCACTTCCGGCTCATAATTATACTACTTAGAGGGTGGTTTTTCTACTCTCCGTCCACCATCTTCTTAGCGAAGATTCCGCGGCTTGCGGTCTTCACCAGGTACTGCCACGCCATTTCCTCATTGAGGAAGGCGCCGTCCCAATCGCCTTCTGTCGCCAATTTCTTGGCAGTCGCGCGCAGGGGGTAGTGCAGTTTGAATTGTTCGACTGCATCGTAAAACTGCATAGCGGCATCGACGTGCAGGATTTTCCGTTCCGCCAGCTCTTCCGCCAATTCATCTGAATCGAGTTCGTCGAGTTCGTCCAGATCGCCCATCTGCTTTTGCACGCCGACCGCAGACCCGACCGGGTCTGCCGCATTGCAAATGCCCAGAGACGGATCAACCAGTTTAGGACAGACGTAGTTGATCACTCCGGCAATGACGCCGATGGTGGCGTCGTTGACACCGACCTTTTCCTGGTATTTCGCCTTGGCATCGGCGTAGACCGGGGGGGTCAGCACCGCCAACAGCAGCAAGATCAACACCGCCGTCAGCATCCCTTTGAATGGATTGCGCATATTTCCTCTTTTTGGATGGCCGGCTTTCCGCCGGCCGGTTCAGTCATTCAAGGTCTCCACGGGCTGCCGCCTTAGCGGGGGCGTAGACGCAGGGTTTGCCGCGTCTACCGGGAGAAAACCTGTTACGGAGTCAGGGTTTAACCAGCAGATAGCCGGTCATTTCCAAATGCAGCGCCGAACAGAACTCGGTGCAGTAGAAGGGGTATACTCCCTCCTTGTCGGCGACAAACTTGAAGGTTGCCGTTTCTCCCGGTTCAAGGCTGCCGTGGACGTTATAGTTGTCAATGGCGAACCCGTGAACCTGGTCCTGCGCCCGTTCCACGTTTGTGATGTGCCAGGTGATTTCGTCTCCGACTTTCACCTCGATCACTTCCGGACTATAGTGGCTGCGGATGGCGGTGGAGTATATGGTAACCTGATTGCCGTTGCGCTCCACGCGCTCCTTGCCTGCCTTGACATAGTTCGCGAAGCTCTTCTTGCTGAAACGCACCACCGGCTTCAACTTGTCCGCCTTGATCATCTGCGCGTAGTGAGGCTCTCCCAGCGGCAGCGGCATATCGTAGAGCAACTGCATGGGACGTCCCTCGGTGATGTCGATGAGCTGATGGTTCTGCGGGTGCAGCGGACCAACAGGAGTGAAACGGTCGATGGCCAGCTTGTTCAGTGAAACCAGATATTTGCCGTCAGGTTCCACGGTGTCGCCTTCAGCGGTTAAAAGGTGACCGATGTTGTAGTGAATCGGGATCTTGTTCAGAACCTTGCCTTGCAGGTAATCCCAGCGCACCACCATCGAGTCGACGTAAAGGGAGGTGTATACCACCCCTTTCACTGAATCATACTGGGTGTGAAGAGGTCCAAGTCCGACGTTGACCTGGGTGTGCATCGACTTCTTCATGTCCAGAATCGGGATTCCCCAGGGATCTTTGCCCGCGAAATCTTTCTTCTCGACAAGAGAGAAAATTTTCTTGAAATCGTAAACCGTTGTGTGGGTGTCCAGTTTTCCGGAGACAATTACATAACGTCCGTCCGGGCTGAAGTCCGCGCCATGTGGGCTTTTCGGTTCGGGCAGCAGGAACAGTGCGTTGGCGGCAACCATTTCTTCCATCGGGATCAATGCATGTCCGTTGACCGTGCGCGCTTTTCCGGCCTGGAACAGCTTTTCGGCTGCTTTCCAGTTGACGATGTGCATGTAATCGGTGTCCTTGGCGGACATTCCCGCTTCATATGCGAGGCGGTTGCTCCACTTGGTGTTGCCTTTCCCGTAACCGCCGATGTAGAGTTCGGTGTTGACCGAGTTGGTGACCGACCACCCGTCGCTGAATCCCTTGCCTGCATCGCTGATGTCCTGCATATATGGCGGCATTTCGACGGTGAAGGATTGATCCGGCAGGATCCGTCCCTGCTTGGCGGCATACTTCAACAGACTGGCTTTGTTTTTTTGCGTTTCTCCCGCGCCGATTTTATCACCAACCGCGGCCAAGAAAGCTGGCTCTCCATGAAAAACCCGGTTGACCAGGGATTTCAGCCCCTTGGTCGACACGCCTTTTTTCTTCAGCCGCCGCAGGCTCTTGGAGGTAAGGGAGATTTCGGCGTTGCGATCAAACTTCCAGTATGTCAACCCGCCCCGGTACTTCTCTTTGAAGTTGTCCAGCGGCTCGTAGCCTTTCCCGTAGGGTGCGGGATACTGGGCGGCTTCGAGCACGTACTCTGTGTTGGGAGTGACGAAGGTTCCGCCGTGTTCCGATTTAAACAGCGGATTGACCACGATCTGTTTGGTTTCAAAGGTTTTCAGGTCAATCACCGCGACCCGCGGGTTGGCCTTGTCGTTGATGAACAGGTATTCCCCGTCATAATCTCCGGCAGTTTCTGAAAGCGCCGGATGGTGCGTGTCGCCCCAGCGGATTTCACGCCCGTCTATCTTGCCTTGCTCAAGCACCTTCATGCTTTCTTCTTCACCATACCCGTAACCCTGCCAGGGTTCCGGAGTGAAGACCGCGATGTACTTGAGAATGCGCATCGACGGGACTCCATAAACGATGACTTGACCGGCTTGCCCTCCGGACGAAAAAACCACGTATTCATCCTTCTTCCCGGATGGATTATAGGTCTTCGCCGCGGCCAACAGATTCTGCTCAGTCAACCCGCGCTGTTTCATAACCTCCTGCAGCGACTGCGCGTATGCCGCCGCCGACAGAAGTAAAACCAGACCGAGCGCCAGCAGAAGCCCCAGCCCTTGTTTGATCAGTTTCGACATTGCTGTACCTCCAAATTGAGATGCCTGAATGAACGCCTCCTCCACACTGCCGCCCCAGAACATCCTGCACTGAAACGACGGGCTAAAAAGCCTTCTGCGATTATATGTAAATCCCACTATGCCTGCCATTGGGGAATTTACTCATAGTAGATTTACGTATGGGATTTATTGAAGAAAGCGTCTTCTGCATCTCATTTGTTTTCTGCGCAATTTTTAAATTTTTCCTTGCTTTGCATCAAATCAAACAGGGGGAGGTATCCGCTGCTGAAATGGGTCATGCATCTGCCATCCAGACCGGACATGAAACCTTCCGCAGCCATCGACGCTTGGCCATAACCCGACGGCAGGATACATTCGCTGCTCAAGGCGCCTAGTGATGAGGTCAGAGCCGGTCCTGCTGGTGACAATAGAAGTTTCAAATCCAGGCTGGTTTTTCCCGCCCCCCTAATTTGAACCGCCGGGATTTTTCACGGACCATCCTCACCGCCTTTACGGGTTTTTCGGATTTTCCTGAAACCTTCAGCGTGTGTGTTTTTGCCTGAGCAAGAACGGTCTCCGACCGGGTGAGTAAATCGTTCAGCAGGGGAGTCCATCTGACCCCGTTCGTCTGCTTCCCCATTCCGGAATTACCGGGAGCCAGCCGTTTCCCGGGTGAGCGGGATGGCTTTTCCAGGGACGGCACGGACTTGAGTCTCCGGGATTCTTTTCCCCCGGGCAGTGAAGCAATAGTCAGCGCGGCTTCTTCGCTGCCGTGAAGAAAAGTCAGGCGGACAATGTCCGGGCGGAAAAGTTGATCCTGAAAATGTGAGATTTCCAGAAAATCAGCTTTCCTACTCGGCCCATGGTTGACGTGATACCCGATCAGGCTGTCTCCGAGGTTGCTTGCGGCATAACCCTACAACGTCAGTTGGCCAGGTTCACAATGAAATCATTGAATAATTCAGTTTTTTGCATAAGCTGATAAAAACAGCGGCCTAACCGTATAAGTGTCGTTGTAGGGATAATATCCCGATTTTGTCCACGAGACCCACTCAACCGGTCGTGCTGCCGTTCCGGTTTTGTCGAATGATAGGTAGAGAGTCACAAGAGGCTGGATTACGAGACGGGTTTGGTAAAGGTGCGGCATTCCCAGCATATCGAGGTATTGTTTCAAATCCCGCGCATTCCACTAAGACCAGACCCGGATTTCACTGTCATCGCCTGCGCCGGCAAGCCAGTCCGGCCCGACCGTGAGTGAGTTGACCTGCTTTTGATGCTGGCCCCGCGCAAGTTCCCGCAGCGAATGTGCATCCCAAAGCCTGACGCTTTGGTCTTTTCCGGCGCTGATCACACGGAGTTTCCCGGAAACCTGAAAAAGCCGCACTGACGTCACCCCATCCTCATGCCCGCACAAAACACCATGGGCAGTGAAACGATGCCCGCCTTGCGCCAGAGTCGCACCGTCGTGTCTCCCGAGGCTGAGGCCAGCCACCGTCCATCTTTGCTGAAGTGAAGGTCTTTGACTACGTTTTCATGGCCTGTAAGCAGCTGAAGCATCTCCCCGGAGTTGAAATCGTGGAGGCGGACGGCGCTGCCGTCAATGGGTTTGTTGGAAAGGATCCCTCCGGTGGCAAGTGTTTGCCATCGGCTGTGAGGGCGAGGGCGTATATTTTACCCCACCCGGGGCCGATTTGCCCCAGCAGTTTTCGTTTTTCACACAAGGCGTCCGGATCGCAGATCCTCACGGTCTTGTCGTCCGACGCAGTGACCAGAAGCCGGTCTGATGTTACTACAAGCTGCCGGATCATCGCCGTGTGGCCTCCCGGGTTTAGACGCAATATTTTACCGGATGCGTCATGCACGCTGACGCTGGTTATGAACAGTAGAAATATCAGGAACGATTTGAATGAACGGAGCGGTGGCAGAATGGAACATGACATAAAGATCTCCCGGAAAGAGCGCTGAAATAAAGCCCGATTTCCCCGACCGGCCTGAACTTGATTGACCGGACAAGGGATGTAAGAGCTGCCGCCCCGCGGGTTTATGTCGTGTGGAGGGTAGTGGAACTCTTTGCTTGCGGATGTTCCATGGAAAAACTTCCTATTTCAGTCTTACCGAACCCGCCTGAAAGGGAAAGTTACAAATGGGTATTTCAACAGTTGATTTCAGGGTTTGTCAGGAAGGAAACCCGGTAGGCCCTTTGCGCTCATGGCGACCGCTTTCGGGGTGTAAAGGGGATGCGGGATGCCGTGCGCGAAACACACTTCGTTTGGATCAACCAGGATTTTTTCATTGCCGAACGCTAGTTCGATGCGCGCGTTGCGTTCCAGCAGTTCCGGAGGGTGGAAACGCATCTTGAGCACTTCCCGTTCGGTCCGCCCCAGCAGTTCGTTTTGCGCGTCTCCGGTTTCCAGGGCGATCAGCGGCGCGGGGAGGTTGATGGTTTGTGGAAGGTTTCCAGACAAAGCGGATATCGTGACTTCCTCGGCATGCTCGTCCGCGGTGGCGACGTAACGGCTGTCCGTGGAAAATGAAAGAAAGCGTGCGGGACGCGGCAGGTCATAAAGCGCGAGGGGCTGCAAGGTGGAAAGAGAATAAATGCGCAGTCCCTGGCGAGTACGGGAGACCACCACCGCCAGCAGTTTGCCGTCCGGACTGAGGGCGAAATTGAGGATCGGCGAACCAATATTGATCCTCGCAAATTCCGCTCCCGATTTTCCGATCGCGAGAATCGCCTGCTTCTCCCCATCGGCCACAAAACGCACCGGTGCCAGGTCTTTCAAGGAAGCGGGATCAAGTGGAAGGGGTTTGAATGCCTGACTCAACTGCGCGGGTTCATCCCATGAATTGATCCACATCAGGCAGTATTCCGTTTTCCTGGGAGAAGTGAAGAAAGTGTCAGCCTCACTCGTTTCCTGCAAATCGACCAGGTAAACCGGATTACCATGTTGATGGAAATGGATGTTGAAATTAAGCGCACGGGAAGAGCGGAAACTGTATTTCAGTTTCTGCCCCTTCAACAAAGAGAGGCATTGTTCGTGGATGCCCAGTCCGGGCACCTCGACCAGGCGCCCTCCCTCCACCTCCACAACAGGGGTTTCAGAAGCGGGAGAGGGATATTCCAGGTCCCTGAAAACGGCAAACAGCACGACAGCCGCAAGCAGGGCGGCGGCCCAAAAAAAAGTCGCCAACGAATTAATCTTCGGAACCTGCTTAATTTTCGTGCTTTTCACTCGCGGCATTGAACAAACTTTACCTGTGAGGAATACGGCATTTCAATCTGTTTGAAGCACCACAGGTCAAAAACGCTCCCTCGCCTGTATACAGGGTGGAAAGGAGCGCAGTATCTTCAATCAGCCGTCGCTTCCCATCTTGTGTTTGGAGTGTTCCATGGAATGATCGTGGTTCATTTTGGCCTGACTTTCCTTCGCCGGGACGCTCAGTTCAAGCATGCCCGCGTGTTTGAAATGCAGGGTGAGCTGCACTTTGTCTCCGACTTTCGGGACCTGCTTCAGGTTGATCAGCATGATGTGAAAGCTTCCCGGTTTCAATTCCTGCCTACCGTGCGCGGGGACGGAGATATGTTTTACGGGTTGCATGGACATGGCGCCGTCTTTCTTCACCACCGTGTGCAGTTCGGAAACCTCAGCAACCGGAGTGGAAACTTTCAGCAACTGTTCTTCCATGTCTCCATGGTTGTAAAGGACCATGTACGCCGCGGAGGTGATCGAATTCGGTGGAACGGCGCGGACCCAGGGATGATGCGCCTCCACTTTTGAGTGCGTCTGCATGGTGTGCGTGGTTTGTGTGAATCCGAGGGATGAAAACAAAAAAAACGCTGAGATGATGCATATTGGAAATAAACGTTTCATTTTGGCTCTGTTCGAGTTAAGTGTTGATTATCCAGCAACACAGCTAAGATATG
>CAYFLK010000075.1:0-16561 GCA_964344035.1 uncultured Pseudomonadota bacterium | reverse complement strand
ATATCAGTCTCTTATGTGTGTTGTTTGTTGATTATTTGAAACCCGAAATGTGAGTAAGATTGTCCAAGTTTTGATGGTTACAAGTGTTTTAGAGATCATCAGCCCAATTGGTTCCACAATTGTTTAGACAGTCCGGCTGCAGTGGCTTTTATCTCCGGTTCGGAGACCTCTAAAACCCGGCGTTCCCTGATCCGGAATCTCCCGCGGGTAATCACCTCACATGGAAGAGAATCGAGGCCAAAGAAGACATGTCCAAACACATTGTCCGGGGTCACGGCGGTCCTTGGATGATAATCGTAAACCGCCAGGTCAGCTTGATAACCGGGCAACACATGACCGATTTTACGCCCAAAAAGACCGGTGGCAATCCGCGGGTTGTGGTCAAAAAGCAGTTTCATGTAATCAGTCGCAGGTTCTCCTCCGGAAAGATGGGAACTGCGCACTAGCATCCCTTCTTTTGCCTCCCTAAGCATGTTGGACTGCATGCCGTCGGTCCCCAATCCTCCGCGCAGTTTATCTATCCTGTTCCCGGACAACATACCGACCCGGTTGTTTGCATTTGAGGTGGGGTTGTGTATCAGCGCGGCTTGACGTTTACGTATCAGTTCAATGTCCGAGTCTTTCGTGTGGACCCCGTGGATGAGCAGGCTCCGTGCGTTAATCAACCCGAAATGGTCCAGCCGTTCAACAGTGGACCCAAAACCCCGTTCCGCCGCATCCCGCTCGTCCGCAAGGTCTTCTGAAAGATGCACGTGCACCCCCCATTTTTCTATTTTCGTCGCTGCATCATGCACCTGTTTCAGGGATGCGTCTGACAGTGTGAAGGATGCATGCAAACCGATCAAGGGTGAAACGTATGGGTGATCGCTATATTTTTCAGCCGCCTCAAGGTTTTCCCGGAGGCTGCTCTCGAACTTCTCAGATCCGTTGCGGTCGCTTACTTCAAACGCAACGCTCGTGTTTAACCCCAGTGCCTCACCCGTTTCCGCCAGCAATGAGAGGGAGCCTTCGATGTAACTCGGGCTGCAGTGATGGTCTATCACGGTCGTCGTTCCCGCCTTCAGACTGTCCAGCAGTCCCGATTCAAACGATGCACGGGTGGAATCCTTGTCCAGGGCAAGGTCCAGTTTCCACCACACCTCCCGCAGAATATCAGTGAAATTATGCGGAGTTTTACGGGGCGGAGGCATACCCACCGCAAGCGCGGAATAGAGGTGATGATGGGCATTGATCATCCCGGGAAGGGCATATTTCCCCTTAAAATCAATAACCTGGTTGAAATCGCCAAGGAGCCGTTCCACACCGACACTTTCAACCTGCTCCCCGGAGACCACGATATTCGCATTTTCAATGAATGCCGGCTCAACGCATGGGTTGAACAGGTTTAGATTGGTCAACAGTATTTTGTCCTCTTTATCCATTTTACCTCAGTTTCCACAGCCGCGAATTGCTGACTTTTAGATGATATCCCCTACTGCCAAAATCCATGATGAACATGTGCGACTGCTTCTTCCATTGGAATACCTGCCTTGATCTGAAAGATTTTGTTCATCATCAAACACCATTCACGCTGGCTGACGGTCAAAACCTGAACGATGAGCCCAGCCTGTCATGCCTCGTTCGACAAAAGCCATGATTGCATACATGCCAATCCCTTCGATCCCCAGGGCGATCAAGCCGGCAAACACTAACGGAACTTCAAAATTCGCCTGTGCAATCAACATCATGTGTCCCAACCCGGAATTTGCGGCAACCGTTTCGGAGATAACAGATCCGACAAATGCAAGGGTAATTGCAACTTTTAGGGAACCAAAAAAATATGGTAGTGTACGGGGAATGCCGACTTTTACATTTATTTCAAACTTCTTTGCACCAAGCGCACGAAGCACGTCTTCCAGTTCCGGCTCTATAGTTGCGAGTCCGGTGGCGACATTGACCACAATTGGAAAAAAAGAAATCAGGAATGCAGTCAAAACTGCCGGTATCCAGCCGATTCCAAACCACAGTACAAGAATCGGAACGACCGCAACTTTTGGGATACTGTTAAACCCAACCATGATCGGGTAAACCCCATTATAAATGTTCCGTGACCAGCCTATTATCAACCCCAGCACCATCCCGAAGCAGATGGCAATTCCAAAACCAACGAGGGTCGTCCACAATGTTTGCAGGGAATTGTTCCACAACGCGTTCTTAAATTCCCCAAATGCGGCCAAGATTACAGTTGGTGGAGGCAGGAAATATTCCGGGATGGAAAACAGCCGGCAGGCCACTTCCCATATTACGAACAAGCCTATTGAGTATAGCCACGGCGATAATTTATCCCAATTAATCGATTTCATGTTTTTTATTATCCACGGGCCTCGGAAATATGGCCCCGCAGATCCTGAACGATTTGAGAAAACTTTTGGGTAAAGCAAATGTCGAGGTCACGAGGTCGGGGCAGATCGACTTTCCTCTCAGCTATGATTTTTCCCGGTCTGGCACTCATGACAAATATCCGGTCCGCAAGAAAAACCGCTTCAGGTAGGTCATGAGTTACTAGAATGACGGTGAATTTTCTCTCCTGCCAGAGATCCCGCATCACGCACCACAACTCCTCTCGCGTAAAAGAGTCAAGGGCAGCGAACGGTTCATCAAGCATCAACAGTTCCGGTTCATGAATCAGCGACCGGCACAAAGAAGCACGCTGCTGCATTCCACCTGAAAGCTGCCAGGGGTACTGTTTCCCACACCCCTCAAGCCCAACAGTTTTCAGCATCTCTTCTACTTTTTGCACATACTGTTTGCGTTCCTTGCGTAAACGTTCCCTGTGAGGAGAAACAATTTCCAATGGAAGAAGGATATTTTCCAAAGTCCTGCGCCAAGGCAGCATCACCGGGTTTTGAAAAGCCATCCCCGCAATTTTCAGTGGAGAATCAACTATCTCCTGGTCCACACAAACTTGGCCGCTAAGAGGAAAAAGCAGACCCGTGACCAACTTCATTAATGTTGACTTACCGCAACCTGAAGGACCAACCACCGCGGAAAATTCACCCCGCTTGATTGACAGTGATAGATCTTTCAGAGCGAGATAGTCAGCATCTGCTCCATAAGCCACTGAAACACTATCTATTTCGACATATCCTGCCGCCAAAAGAAGCCCCCTCTAGTTAATTCTCTTTGTTTTCATAGCAGAACCTTACATCACGTGCTTGAATAAATAATTACAGGTATAAGGTTGGAGATACTTTTGATACTGGGCTAATCCCCCAAATGCCACACAACTACTCGTGGTTTTTTTAGCGGCATTTATTTTGTGGTATCACGATACGCATACCGCACCCATAAATCGAAATTCTGTTTTTAAGCAGGTGATAAGCAGAAGGGTGCGGTAGGGAAATGAAGCACTTTCTTTCAGGATGAGATTAGATTACTCAACCTGACGATTCGCTTTTGAAGGTAGGAATGCTTCCGTGAACACTTCATCTACGGTCACCTTCCTGCTGAAGGCAAAAGATTGTCCCAACTGTTCAATCGCTCTTGTGAAACGGGCACGGTCAATTCCACCCACCCCGTTTTCTTTAACGTATGCAGTCACTATGTTGTCCCGCAATGCCATACGCAGCCTTTCCAATTCAACTGATTCACGTGCTACTTCATTGTGTTTCAATACATATTTGACTGTTGCCGCCGGATCCGCAACCACATCTCTCAGGCCCATAATTGTAGCATTTAGGAATCCTTTTACTATTCCCGGATTGGATGCCGCAAATTCAGTATTGACAATAATGCTGTTGCCATAAAGGTCCAACCCGTTCTCTGTCATCAACAGAAGAGTTATATCGTTTTCAGGCACTCCTTTGGCTTTCAAGTTGATGTATGAAGAAAATGAATATCCGGTGATTGCATGCACCTTTCCCTGTGCAAGCATCGGTTCGCGAACAGGGAATCCGACATTTTCAATCGTGACCTTTGACGCATCGATCCCGTTAGCCAATATAAATGAGTTCCATTGTGCATAAGCCCCATCAGGTGCGGGCGCACCCAGAATTTTGCCCTCCAAGTCTTTCGGTGAGCTCACACCAAGGCTTTTCCGTCCGATGATGGCAAATGGTGGCGCGTCATAAATCATCATCACCGCTTTTACATTGGCATTCGGGTTTTTGTCTAAAAACTTGATCACCGAATTGATGTCCGCGAAACCCATCGGGTAAGTGCCCGAGGCCACTTTAGGTATTGCATCCAGGGACCCTTTACCGGAATCAATTGTCACATCAAGTCCTACAGACTCATAATAACCTCTTTCCAGCGCGGTAAAGAAGGTTGCTGAAGGTCCTTCGAATTTCCAATCAAGTGAAAATTTCAGGTCTGTTTCAGCTACAGCACTACCGCAAAAAAATGCTGAAGAAGTCAAAAGTCCAAAAAAGACACTGAACTTTCTTAGTGTAACGAGCAGCATGGGCTTTCTCCTTTCAAAATGCGTAAATACGCATGTTTCAGGGTTTTCCGGATTCCGCGGATTCAGCTTTACCCGGTCAGTCCCCTTATAATTCCGATCACGCCTGCCTGTTACTTTTCAGTTCGCAGCCAAGCGGATTGGAGGTTTAAAACCCAGCATCTAGCTGGATTCAAGCAGAAGTCTTTGTATGTGAAATCATCCTGGGTGTCAAGGGGAATGAGACGGTCATTTAAGGATTGTTTATTCTTTGAAACTCCAGCCTCTTCACAAACCCTTCGTGTGGATCAATGCCGCCTGAGTTTTTCCAAACCCGCTTTCAGTGAGTTTGGAATGCAGAGTAGAAGCTGACAAATTTTGAGTAAAAATCCTTGACTGACATGAGAGATTACCCAATAATAAGACATTGTCAAGAATAATATGAATATTTTCAAATATAATTCCTTAATTCTATAGAGTTTTTGAGTATGAGTCAGGAATTGATTGCGACGCGCTTCAAAGCACTGCGCTTCAACCTGGGCAAATCCCAGTCTGAAATGGCCGGGGAAATGGGAGTGGATCAAAGGAAAATCTCCCGCATCGAAACCGGGGTCCAATCCATCGACGGGAAGTTCATGATTAAACTGGGGGAATTATATCAGGTAAATTCTCAATGGATCCTGCAGGGACTGGGAGATCAGTTCGTCAAATCCGTTCAGGATTACGCGGTGGCCGCACGAACAGACATGGAAATCATTCCCGTCGCCTCTACCAATTGTTTTTGCCCGAGCAACTGCCGCTGGAAGAAATCGATGCCAAAAGACACCACGGATGAACTGCCGGTATCACTGAAGTGGTTTGAGTCAGCTTTTCCAGGTATTGACGTCAGGTCGGTAAAGGCATATTACGCAACTTCCGATTCAATGTCTCCCACCATCAACCCTGGAGATTTGTGCATCATAAATCCCAACGGACAATTCTACGGTGACGGCATATACATGATCTGCGTCAAAGGAACCGTATTTGTCAAACGAACACAGTGGAATGTTGACGGTTCGGTCACGCTGCAGTCAGACAACCCTTCTTATCATACCCAAACAATTGACTCTGAAGTGATCAACAACGGTAATTATGTCCTAGTCGGCAGAATCCTCTGGACAGGACACAGGTTGTGAAGAAAGCGCATGGAAGTGCATCGTTGAAAAGCGCCTGCACCCGGCACAAAGTATCTTTCCTGCATATTAATTCTGAAAAATCGTTTCGCGTCCTGCTCAACCCCTGCGAGATTCTACGATTTTTCTAAATGATCCAACACGGACTTCCTCGACGCTGACCCCTGCCACCTCCATGTCCCCCGGATCGATGGCCCCGCTGTTGAGGGCGCGGCGGAAAAAATTGAGCAACCCCTGGGCCGTGGCCGCATCATCGAAAACGTCTCCGCTTAAAGTCGCTTTTGAAGACTGCTCGACAAAGTTCTTCAACCTTAAGGATGATTCTTCCAGCTGTTCCAGAAAAAAAACCGCATTCGCCGCATAACGAACAGGAATTTGCGCCGGGTGAAGGTCCCAGCCTTGGTAAAAACCCTGTTCAAGTGAATGCCGGATATGCGTATATACTGTTTTCCAAGCGTTGTGTACGGTTTCAGTATTTTCACGGACCTGCCTAGGGGTCGGATTTTTGCCGCGGTGTGGACCGACCGGCATGATGTTGGTGGCACCGTCCGACAAACAGATACCGCTGCCGCTAAAGGCGACTTTCATCACATTCCTGGCAAAGTCGCTGACCGGGCTGTCGAACCGCTGAAAGGTCGCAGTCAGGTCGCATGCTGCGGTGTAGTCATATGCCCCGAAATGAGCACCGATGCAGCGCCCCTCAGCGGCATCCACAATTCGGCGCAGTGGAGCAGCACCTTTTCCGTCAAACAAGGACTGAGGCGTTTCCACCATGATTTCCATTTTCAGTGAACCCGGCGCCAATCCGCTTTTTTTTTCGATTACTTTAAATAGTTCGACCATGGTCGATGCCTGTTCCGGAATCTCAACTTTAGGCAGGGTGACGACAAAGTTGTCCGGCAGGCGCGAAGTCGTCTCGGCCAGCAAAGTGCCAAGAAATAAATCCAGGGTGCGCACACCGCGCGCATAGAATTCTTGATTGAAAGGTTTGACGCGGATGCCTATGAAAGATGGAAGGCTGCCCAGATTCAGGCCCAGGGCCATTTCCCTTGCTCCCTGAACGGCGATGGCGTCCTCCTCTTCGTCCGGACGAATGCCGAAACCGTCCTCGTAATCCAGGCGGAAGTCCTCAACGGCTTCACGGTCCAGCTTTTTCCGTACCTGAGTATAGACCCGCCATGCCAGCCAGTTGGAAAAACCGGCTCCGGAGGGGGTCTGTTCCGCAATTTCTTCCGCCAATGCGGCCGCCTCCTGATTATTTACCGGCAGCGATTCCGAACCGGGGAGTCCGAGCGCTTTGGCAAAAATCCCGAAATTCGGCGCATAATCATCCAGGCTGCTCTTTGCCAGTCTCCCCAGTTTCTGCACCGTTTCGGCTTTGAACAAATGTGCTCCCCCATAAACTGTGTGAACAGGCTGGCGGGCAAGCGGTTTTCCCGGGTTTTCTTCCCTGAAGGAATCACAGGCTTCCTTCAATCGATTCAATGCCGGGCGAATCATTTCCGAGGATAAAATTCTATTCATTGTATTACTCAGTGTTCACAGGGAAGTTCTGGTAAGTATTATGCAGTAAAGCAATTTTCATCAACATTCGTCAATGATTCCAAAATACAGGAAATTATGAAACCGGAAAAATCGGTCTGGATTAAGGACCCGTTGGTAATTTTCACGAATAATGCGGCAGCGGGAATAGTAGTGGAAGGTACCCTCATCCGGGAATTGCTTCCCGTCGGCAAACTGCCAGAAGCTCCGGTTGACGTAGTTTTTGACGCATCCGCGCACGTGGTGCTTCCGGGATTGATCAATCTGCATCATCATTTTTATCAAACACTGACACGCTCACATCCGGATGCTCTCAACAAGCCGCTGTTTCCCTGGCTTAAAACACTCTACCCAATCTGGTCGGGTCTTGATCCCGAGGCACTGCGCATGGCCACCCGGCTTGCGCTTGCTGAACTGCTGCTTTGCGGATGCACCACCGCGGTGGACCACCATTACGTGTTTCCTCCCGGACTAGAACATGCAATTGACCTGCAGGTGGAAGAGTCCCGGTCACTGGGAATCCGTGCAATCCTTTGCAGGGGTTCGATGGATCTTTCTCAAAAAGACGGAGGACTGCCGCCCGATAGCGTTGTCCAGAAAACAGATGAAATCCTGGAAGACAGCGAGCGCCTGATCAGTTTGTATCATGATTCATCAGAAGGAGCGATGATTCAAATTGCCCTTGCTCCCTGTTCCCCGTTTTCCGTTTCGGAAACAATCATGAGGGAAAGCGCGTCCGTGGCAGCACAATATGGAGTGTTGCTGCACACCCATCTTGCGGAAACCGGGGATGAAAACCGGTTTTGCCTTGAAAAAAAGGGATGCAGGCCGCTGGAATACCTGCAGCGGGTTGGCTGGATGTCCGAACGAACATGGCTGGCACACGGAATCCACTTCAATGCTGATGAAATGAAAATGCTGGGCCGGTCCTCTGTAGGAATCGCTCCCTGCCCTTCTTCAAACATGGTGTTGGCTTCCGGAGTCTGTGGTATCCCTGGCCTGGAAGCCGCGGGGTCACCGGTCGGTCTGGCGGTGGACGGGTCCGTTTCCAACGATCACTCAAACCTGATGCAGGAAGTGCGGCAGGCGTTTCTACTGCAGCGCCTGCATCACGGAGCGGAACGTGTTTCCCATCTGGACGCTCTGCGCTGCGCAACTGAGGGAGGCGCACGGTGCCTGCGCAGAAACGAACTCGGCCGGATTGCCCCCGGCGCTCGGGCCGATCTCGCGCTTTTCAAGCTGGGTGAACTGCGTTTTTCCGGAAGCGTAGACCCTTTGGCGTCGCTGGTGCTTTGCGGCGCCCACCGGGCGGACCGTGTTATGGTCAACGGACGCTGGGTAGTGGAAAAAGGTACGCTTCCCGGACTCTATCTTGGCTCCCTGCGCGATCAACACCAGAGATGTGCCCGCCATATTCAGTCACAATCCTAAATCGGTTTTTAACAAACACGACCCTGCTTTATGTAAATTGGATTTGCTGAGATGGAATCCCTCGCTGTAAAGGAGTTTTCAATTGCATGAAGGCTGGCTGGTCCCAGCAGTATCATAGGTGGTCATGTTTAAATTCGTGTCCAAATCGAACAAACGCCACCACTTGTAGGAGGTGTCGGTAGTAGTCGGTGCGGTAAAACCCTTAGTCAGCACCCCGTTTTTCCAGTACGAAACCGTGGCCATGGTGCTGGACCAACTTCTGTTAGTAGTAAATATTTTGGTGTAATAACAGACTTTGCTGAGGTTGTCATACAATTGAGCATTGGGGATGTTCAAAGTCACTGTCTCGGGACCGGAATAACTGGTGTCATCAATATCCAGATAAGCCCAGATATTGTTTGAAACCGAATTCTTGTTGCCGTAATAAACCGTTGTTCCAGCGGAATTGGAAATATACGAGTCAAGATCCTTCGGTGCGCCTGATGCCTGGTCGCCCCAGGAAAGGATGATCGTGATTTTATCAGTGCTGTTGATATTTTTCAGGGAATACAGATCCAAGCCGGTTCTGCTGGAAGTGATGGTTTTGCTTTCGTTGATGTCCCGGTAGTCGGTAATCGTACTTTGGAAAGTATAGGTCCCAGCCTTTAAGTTACTGAAGGAATACTCGGTTGAGGCGGTTGCGGTGGAATTGTCACAAAACGCTCCATTGCTTGCATAAAGCAAGATGTTTGCACTGAGGCTTTCAGCGGTCATCCCGTCTTTGACCATGCCGCTGATGGTAATCCCGGAACCGGAGGTTTCCCACTCGCATTGCGGACCGGGAGATGCACTGTTTTCATCCGCTACCCTTTTGCATGAACTCATGATGAGCATCAGCATCACAAGTAGCGGTAAGACCGTTTTCGGCAGGCATTTGCAGTTCCGCGGATAGCCGATTTGAATGTTCATTTCTCCTTACCCGTATCAGTCCTTTGCATCCGGTTTATCACTGATCACATCCGTGCAGTGATCTACCCACCCTCTTGTTCACGACCCAGTCCAGAACTGCTGTGCCGTATGATACCGCCCAAAGCATTCATAACAAGTTCAATGTGTGTAAAGGGCTAATGTCTTGTAGAATCATCGATGATATCGTTTAATTTTACATTTATCTGATGATTTTGCTGGAATCGGGATCGTCTAAAACAAGCAGGAGTGTTGAATGAAACTGAAATGCGTACACAGCACAAACAGGCTGGAAAAGGAATCGCTGGATGGGCTGGTGGTGTTTTTACCTGAAAAATCCGGTACACGTGAAAGCGGACTTGCCCAACTGGCGGACGCATACAAGAAACAGATCAACGCAGCGGTCAAGCAGGAAGTCTTTAGCGGAAAACTTGGATCAACCCTGCGGCTGTTTTCAAGTGGTAGCAAAATCCCTCAACTGTTGTTAACCGGTCTCGGGAAACGGGAAAAACTGGACAACGAGGTACTGCGCCGTGCAGCTGGGGCAGCGGGTAAAGCCTTGGCCGGGTCCAAGATGAAAACCCTCGGGGTCGTGGTCACAACGCTGCTGCACAAGGTTTCCGGCGAAGATGCGGGGCAATGTCTTACGGAGGGACTGACGCTCGGCGCCTACCAGTTTCAGGAATACAAGTCGGCAGAGAACAGCCGCAACAAAACCAAGCAGTTGAAGGTGCGGATTAATGATCCGGGAAAACTCAGTTCATCCAGGGCCGTCAGGTCCGGGTTCATACGCGCGGAAGCAACCAACCTCGCCCGCACTCTCGGCAACACTCCCGCCAATGATTTGACTCCCAAAGACCTGGCTGAACACGCGCAGAAACTCTGCCGGCAGCACGGGTTCAAGTGCCAGGTACTGGAAGAAAAAGATATGCGGCGCCTGGGAATGGGCATGCTTCTCGGAGTGACCCAGGGTTCGAGAAATCCCGCAAAACTGATCATAATGGAACACCGCGCCCAGGGAGCAAAGCAGACCGTGGCGGTGGTGGGGAAAGGAATAACCTTCGATTCCGGGGGAATCTCCCTTAAACCAGGTAAATCGATGGACGAGATGAAGTTCGATATGTGTGGCGCCGCGGCGGTTATGGGCGCAATGGACGCGGTGGGGCAGATCAAACCCGGAACAAATATCATCGGCGTGATCCCCGCGGCGGAAAACCTGCCCAGCGGAGAAGCACAGCGTCCGGGTGATATTGTCACTGCCCACAACGGCAAGCGGGTTGAAATTCTCAACACCGACGCCGAGGGCCGGCTGATCCTGGGAGACGCGCTCAGCTACACCATCAAGGAATATAAGCCGGATGCAGTGATCGACCTTGCCACCCTGACCGGTGCGTGCGTAGTCGCCCTTGGACATCACGCCACCGGTGCGATTACCAACCATGACACCCTGATGGACCGGGTTCGTAAAGCGGGTGAAACTAGCGGAGACAGGGTCTGGCAGCTTCCGAATTTTCCTGAATACGGAGAACTGCTCAAGGGCAAATACGGTGACCTGCAGAACATCGGCGGTCCGGATGCAGGCACCATTACCGGCGGTATGTTCCTGGAAAACTTTGTCGGCGACACTCCGTGGGTGCATCTGGATATCGCAGGGACCGCCTGGAATGTCAAGCATGTCGATTACCAACCTGCCAACGGCGCGACCGGGGTCGGGGTCCGGTTGATCATAGACCTCCTCCAGGATTGGCAGCCGTTGAAATGACACACGGTTCGGGATACCCCTTCCACACACAATTGCCGAACCATATTCAATACAACAAAGGTGAGTGATGAGCACAACTCGTGATCCCCAGTTTTACAAGCTGGTGAAAAAGCTGATCAACACCCAGCGCCCGAAGGTCCTGCAAAGCCTCCTTGACACCCTCAATCCGGTTGAAACCGCCAATGTACTGCTGCAGCTTAAACTCAAGCACCAGCTCTCAGTACTGGAAATGCTGAACAAGGAAAAAGCCTCGGAGGTGCTGACCAACCTGCAGGATTCTACCACCATCCTCGAGAGCATAATTGAACAGATGACGCCGGAACAGCTTTCCGGGTTTGTCGGTGAAATGCCGAAGGACGACGCGGCGGATTTTGTCTCGATGATGGAGGAAGATCAGGCGGATGCACTGCTTGAAAAACTGCCGGACAAGGAACGGGACACCATCGCCCAGCTCTTGCAGTATGACGAGGAAAGCGCAGGCGGGTTGATGACTCCATTCGTGGTGTCCATCCGCAAGGATCAGACTGTGAGCGAGGCCATCAAAAGCATACAGTGGTATGTAAAAAAACAGGGCCTGTTTCAGTCATTTTATACCGCGTACGTGATTGACGAATACCATCACCTCATCGGTACTGTCAGCGTTACCAAACTGCTGCTTGCCGACCGCAGAATCCTGATCCAGAATTTGATGGACCCGGATGTGGTCGCGGTTGACCAGGACCTGGACCAGGAAGAAGTCGTCAGGATTGCCAAGGAATACGACATGGTGGTGGTGCCGGTCATCGACAAACACCTGCGGCTTATCGGACGCATCACCATCGACGATCTGGTGGACGTGATGGCCGAGGAGTTCAACGAAGACATTGGTCACTATGCCGGGACCGGGGACGAAGAAGTAACGGAAACATCGGTTTTGAGAACCTCCCGGGACAGGCTGCCCTGGCTGCTGATCGGTTTGTTCGGCGGGTTTCTTTCCGCGCTGGTTATGAGCAGTTATGAAAACGCATTGGTCAACCTGCCGCAGGTTGCGTTTTTCATTCCGCTGGTGGCGGCGCTCGGCGGAAGCATCGGCATCCAGTCCTCATCAATAGTCGTGCGCGGCCTGGCGACCGGGGCCATCCAGACCTCTGATTTGCTGATTCGGTTATCCAAGGAACTGAGGGTGGGTTTTCTGAACGGGATTATCTGCGCCATGGTGCTGGTCGCCATGACATGGTATTTGAGCCGGGACATCGGCATGGCGGTCACCAGCGGAGGGGCGTTGCTGATTGTCGTCTGCTTCGCTGCTGTCGTCGGCTCCACCATTCCGATTCTGATGAAACGGATAAATGTCGATCCCGCCCTGGCGACCGGACCGTTCATCACCACCGCCAACGACATCATCGGCATTGCCATCTACCTCGGCATCACCTTTAACCTGAATTTCCTGCCGACCACGGATATCATCTGAACCGGGCAATCCCTGCACCCGCATATCTTTTTGGTCGTTTTCACCCCTCACTTTACTGAAATTATAAAAAAAGCCATACCCTGGCAGGCGAGTGTGTATCCGTCAGCAATGTAATTAAAGCAGGGCCTTGATCATCCGCGATGGGATCAGCGCACGTAGTCCAGCCGTGGACGGACCGGTCCCCCGCCACGAGGAAACATGCAATTCCAGCCAGGCCAGGTTTGCGGTTTTCAGGTTGATGAAACCAGTGGACTGCCCGCGGCAAAGACACTCCAGTAATTCCTCCATTCCCGGATTGTGTCCCACCAGCATCACTGAATGCAGTTGCTCGGGCAGAGATTGAGTGAATTTGAGACAGATGTTGATGTCCGCCAGGTATAACGGATCATGAGTTTCTACCGGGATCGGTGAGGAGAGGAGTTTTGCTATACCCTGTGCGGTCTGGAGAGCCCGCCTGGCTGGAGAGGTGTAGACGCGTTCCGGTTTCATCTCGATCGTGTCGAGGACGCGCGCCATTCCCGGGAGCGCCTTCTCTCCCCTGAGAGCCAGCGGCCTGTTAAAATCGTCCAGTTGAGGATCATCCCATGTTGACTTCGCGTGTCTCAGCAGAAAAAGTGTTTTCATGAGAATCCCCGTGATGCGCGGATGCTTTCATCCTCCAGGAATTACCGGCTGCTGCCTCCTTCCGGCTCAATAGGGGGCGCCACTTTTTGTTCAAGGGTTTTGACGGGTTCATCTTCTTCGGCAACCGGGGTCTCTTCCGGCACCACTGCCTGACCCGCGGACGGCAACCCCGGAATCGTGGGTACCGCCTCGATTTCACGGACCACCGAATCCTTTGCCGCCTGCGAAGAAAGAAAGGCGAGGCTCAAGGAGGTGATCATGAAGATAACCGCAATCACAGCGGTGATCTTTCCCACTCCGGACATGCTTCCGCGTACAGAGTTGGCCTGACCCACGCTGCCGAATGCCGCGCCCAGTTCCGCACCGCGTCCGGCCTGCAGGAGAACGAAAAAAATGATCAGCACACATACAACAACGTGAAGGATCAGCAGTAATGTGAACATAAATGACTCGTGTTTTGTTTGACGGTTAATCGCAGACGGCGACTATTTTGAGAAATTCTTCTGGTTTTAAGCTGGCGCCTCCCACCAGGGCGCCATCGATATCGGACTGCCTCAAAAGGGATTCGGCGTTCCCCGCGTTGACGCTGCCGCCGTACAAAATGCGCATATCCGAGGCTGTGCCTTCTGCAGACAGGTTTTGCAGTTCTTCCCGGATCAAACCGTGCATTTCATTAGCCTGTTCCGGGGTAGCCGTCCTTCCGGTCCCGATCGCCCACACCGGCTCATATGCGATCACGCATTGCTGCTTTTGTGATGCGGACAATCCGGAAACTCCCTTGCGCAGCTGCCCGATGACGATTTCCTCGTGAATGCCCGCTTCACGCTGCTCGAGCGTTTCCCCGATGCAGATGATAGGGTGAATGCCTTGTTGCAGAAGGGCTTCCGTTTTCTCACGGACCCATTCATCTGATTCGTTGAAATGAGTGCGGCGTTCAGAGTGTCCGACGATGCACCACTTCACTCCCAGTTCCACGAGCATTGATACGGATACCTCACCGGTAAAAGCGCCTCCGGGTTGCGGATGAACATTCTGGGCGCCTTGGGCAATTCCTGTATGCTGAAAAATATCCACCATTCCACTCAACAGCGTGAACGGGGGACAGAGCAGTATTTCAGCTCCTGATTGCGACGGCAACGGCTGCAGGGTTTCCAGCGTCTTCCGGGCCAGCGTCAGACTGCCGTTCATCTTCCAGTTGCCCGCGACCAGTTTGCGACGCATGGTTTGAATCAGACGCTGTATAAAATAGGATTTACAGAAAATGGCAAAACATCATTTTATAATGTATTATTCCGTCACACACAAGATTTTCCTTCCGCAGGAAGGCTTGCGTAAATCGGGATTGCCTTTTCCGGGAGGTCTGATAAATGTACGTCCGCATGCGTTGATTGAAGAAATTCCTCAATGGAACAAGACATGAATTGCGAAAACCTGGATGAGGCGAGGAAAAGGATTGATGAAATTGACGCGGAGTTGTTGAAATTGTTGAACCTGCGGGCGGAATGCGTAATCCAAATCGGCAGGATCAAACGTCAAACAAACGCGGAAGTCCTTGATTCCGGAAGAGAGGCTGTTCTGCTGGAGCGGTTGCGGGAATTGAATACCGGTCCGTTGAGTGACGAGACGGTGAACGAATTGTTTCAGACCATCATTGACACCCTTAAAGACTTTCAGACTTGAAGCCGCATTTCCTTTAATCACTTGCCCAAACGTACTCGTTTGGGGATCCCGGGCTGCTTCTCGGTTTGAAACGCGGTTCAATGGATTTCAAGCAGTTCAACCTCAAAAATCAGGGTGGCATTGGGTGGAATCACCCCGCCGGCGCCACTTGATCCATAACCCAGTTCCGGGGGGATGGTAAGTTTCCACTTGTCGCCAACCTTCATCAGCAGCAGGGCTTCAGTCCAACCTGGGATCACACCGTTGACCGGAAATGTTGCTGGTTCTTTTCTGCGGTATGAGTTGTCGAATTCCTTCCCGTTTTCCAGTGTTCCCCGGTAGTGTACGGTAACTTGACTGCTCAACTGCGGAGAACCACCGGATCCTTCCGCCAATACCTGGTATTTCAATCCACTTGACGTCTGCACTTCTGCCGCCGCTTTGGGTTCCTTGGGTTCGACTTGTTCCATATCGGGTTTGACTGCCTGTTCCGGAGGAGTGGAGGGAGGACCTTCCTGCTGATACAAAAAATATGATCCACCGGCAAGCAGAACCAAAACCAGGATCACCAGCCATGTCTTGCTTTCTTGCATCATTCCTTCGCGTCCTCGGGTTGCCATTTCACTGAAGCATCAGCCCACAGCTTGCAGGGGATTCGGTTCAGAAGCAATGCAAAATCTGTATTGCTTATGTCTGAATATTACTTATTGATTTCTAGAAATTCAGGTGTAATTCAAATTCTGTTGAATCATCTCCGTAGATTTACGGATAGAAACATCAATTTAAACCTTATTGCGTGCAGATTCGATGTTCACTTTCTTTTCCAACCCGTTTCCCAAAAGAGGTGAGATGAACAAGATTATCAGTTTGTTGACCGCGGCATTTATGTTTGGAGGCTTGTCTGTTTCGTTACAGGCAGCAACACCGCTTGTGGACGTAGAGTGGGTGAAACAGAACATAGGAAAACCCGGGGTGGTGTTTCTCGATTTAAGAATACCCTCGAGTTACAAGAAAGGACATGTACCAGGATCAGTTTATACCAGTTACGGAAAAGACGGATGGCGGGTAAAAAACGATGCGGGCACAATCGGCATGCTTCCACCAGTGGAAAAACTGACCGCGCTGATCGGCGGGCTGGGCATAGGAAACGGCGATCACGTGGTGTTGCTGCCGCCGGGTAATTCTTCCAGCGACATGGGCATAGGGACCAGGATTTACTGGACCTTCAAAGTGCTCGGGCATGACAAAGTATCTATACTCAATGGCGGGATGAAAGCCTACAAGAAAGCGAAAAAACCGGCGAACCCGCTTGAGGAGGGGATCAACAAGCCGGTGGCAAAGACTTTCAAGGCACAGTTACAGCAGCAGCTGGTGTTGAGCATGTCACAAGTGAAACATTCCCTGGATGCCGGAGCGGTTTTCGTCGACAGCCGCACAGACGATCAGTTCATGGGATTGAACAAACACCCCAAAGCAAAAAGCATCGGCACTATCCCGGGTTCAATAAACCGAAGTTCCTTAAGTCTGCCCCCCTAAAATAGGTTTAACGCACTGATTTA
>CAYFLK010000074.1:0-16572 GCA_964344035.1 uncultured Pseudomonadota bacterium | reverse complement strand
TATCAAATTAATCAAAGAGATATGACTGATCACTTAAGGGAACTTCGGTTTAGTCAAAGGGAAAGGGACCGGGAAAATGCCGTATTGAAAGAAATCGGCAAACTTAAGTCGGTTTTGATTGCTCAGGATTGGGAATCAGAGGATTCGTGGGAAGCAGATTCCATCATGGTGTTCATGTTCTTCAGCATCGTTTCCAGGATCTGCTGTCCTGCTTTCATGGAAGGTTGAAGGAGATCGATGATTGCCTGGGGGTCTATTCTTCCTTCCTCGACGTTCTCGGACATCCGACGCATCAGCGCGCGCTGCACCCCGGAAGGGTTGGGCAGTCCAATAGTTTCACGCAGTTCTTCCGGGGTGATTTCGATCGTGATGTTGATTTTCACAATGGATTCCAGCTTCAGGTTCAGGCAGAAAGAGACAGCCACGGGTTAACCCTGCGGGCTGATGTTTCATAGTCGCTGATGCGCGATTCGAACTGCAGGGTCCAGCCGATGTCATCCAGCCCGTTTAGCAGGCAGTGTTTGGCGAAGGGATCCACCTCGAAGGAAAAATTTTTTCCTCCCGGGGAGGAAACTACTTGATGCTCTAAATCAACAGTCAATTTGCATCCTTCATACGCAGCCACTTCTTCAAACAGTGCCTGCACCGCCTTTTCATCAAGGACCACCGCCAGGATCCCGTTTTTGCGGCAGTTGTTAAAAAAAATGTCCGCGAAACTTGGGGCAATAACACAGCGGAAGCCGTAATCCAGAAGCGCCCAGGGTGCATGTTCACGGCTCGATCCACACCCGAAGTTGTCCCGGCCGAGTAGTATTTGTGTACCCTGATAACGTGGATGGTTGAGGATGAACTCCGGGTTCGGCTCAGTCCCGGCGTCATCCAGAAACCGCCAGTCGTGAAACAGGTGTCTGCCGAATCCGTTTCGATCGATTTTTTTAAGAAACTGCTTTGGGATGATCTGGTCAGTATCGACGTTAACCGAGTCCAGGGGCACCGCAAGCGCAGTCAATTGAGTGAATGCTTCCATTGTGTTCCTTTCATAGAGTGCGGGGATCGGCAAACCTACCGGCGACAGCCGCCACCGCAGCCATCAGCGGGCTGACCAGATGGGTCCTCCCCCCTTTACCCTGACGCCCTTCAAAATTGCGGTTGCTGGTTGAGGCACAGCGTTCTCCGGGCCGCAGGACGTCGTCATTCATCGCCAGGCACATCGAGCATCCCGGTTCCCGCCATTCAAAGCCGGCATTTTCAAATACGGTATGTAGCCCTTCGCTTTCAGCCTTCTGTTTGATCAGTCCGCTTCCGGGGACCACCATTGCCGACACTTTTTCATGTACTTTCCGCCCCCTGACAAATTCAGCCGCATCGCGCAGGTCCTCGATACGAGAATTCGTGCATGAACCAATGAACACGCGATCAACGGCAATTTCCTGCAACGGCATATTTGGCGAAAGGCCCATGTATTCCAGCGCGCGTTCGACAGCCTGGCGCTCAAGGGAATCTTCGATTTTTGCGGGGTCGGGCACCTTTCCCTCGATGTCGGTCACCATTCCCGGGTTTGTCCCCCAGGTCACCTGCGGCAGCACATCTTCCGCGGAGATGTTAACCGTGCAGTCAAAGCGGGCTTGTTCGTCGGTCGGCAGTTGACGCCAATACTCCAAGGCAGCATCGAATGCCTCTCCTGTGGGTGCATAGGGACGATCTTTCAGGTATTCAAAGGTTTTGTCGTCCGGAGCGACCATACCGGCACGTGCGCCTGCTTCGATGCTCATGTTGCAGAGCGTCATCCTGCCTTCCATCGAGAAGTCACGTATGGCGCTGCCGGCATATTCTATCACGTATCCTGTTCCTCCCGCCGTGCCGATCCTGCCGATTATCGCAAGGATGATGTCCTTGGCGCTTACATACTCATCCAGGGGTCCTTCCACTTCAATGAGCATGGTCTTCGGTTTTTTCTGCTGTAAAGTCTGCGTGGCCAGCACATGTTCAACTTCCGAAGTTCCGATGCCAAAGGCAAGCGCACCGAACGCTCCATGCGTGGCAGTATGTGAATCCCCGCATACAATGGTTGATCCGGGGAGGGTCAACCCCTGCTCCGGACCCATCACGTGGACAATCCCCTGTCGAGGGTCTCCCAGGTCAAAGAGTGGCACACCGAATTCCTTGCAGTTTTCACGCAGGGTCTCAACTTGTTTTGCGGAAACCGGGTCCTTGATCGGCTGCAGCTGGTTGCGGGTGGGAATGTTGTGATCCGGGACTGCGTAGGTTGCCTCAGGTACACGCAGCTTACGACCGGAAAGCCTCAAACCCGCAAAAGCCTGAGGGGAGGTGACCTCGTGCACGAGATGGCGGTCGATGTAGAGGATGCAATTTCCCTCCTGTTCATGGACCACGTGCGCATCCCAGATTTTTTCAAACATTGTTTTGGCCATGGGCCCTGTCGATCAAAATAAGGAAAAAGTAAATTCAGAATGATTTCGGCCTGGACCTACCCGTAAATTCACATCAGAGAATGGTGGTGACAAGCAACAACTATCCACGTACAAGTGAGGTCTGACATATCCTAGCAAACTTAATGTGCTAGTCAAGCGAGGAGGAAGAACCAGCGGGAACGGATGGACCCGACCAGGGATTCCCGGAGGCAGTAAGAATTCAAATCATGATGCTGGAAGCGT
This sequence comes from uncultured Pseudomonadota bacterium, assembly GCA_964344035.1. Classification (GTDB taxonomy): domain Bacteria; phylum SAR324; class SAR324; order SAR324; family NAC60-12; genus UBA1014. The sequence continues at coordinate 13,897 of CAYFLK010000074.1, read as the reverse complement.
TCGCGGTGATCGTCAAAGCCTGAAATGCGCACTTCCCGCAGTACTCCTTGACATCCACGAGGTAGCTGATGGTTTCATTGAGCCGTTCCTGCTCCCTGTCATGCACGACCGCGGTGCTCGTCCCGCTTTTGATCCAGCCCAGCAGTTTCATGTTTTCACCGGATTTGAATTCATTCTCGAAGACATACTTCTTGATCGCGTTCTGGTAGGAAGGTTCATCGGACAGAATCACCGCGTAATTGACGCTGGCAATCGCGTCGCTCAGTTCCTTGCGGAACACCTCCTTGTCCGGAACCCCCAGGTATTGTTCGATGGTTTGCATGAATTTCTCGTCCGGCTGCACGTCCGTCTGAGTCACCTCGTGCTTGACCTTGGTGTTAAGCGCATAGGCGCGCACATGATCAGTGTATTTTTTCCATGTCGTTTCCACCACCGTGTCGTCACGCAGAATGGCGCTGTATACGTCACTTGAGATCTGTCCGAATATCCAGTTCTTTGCCTGCGGCAGGATCTTCTCCACATAGTGGTTAAGCTTCGTCTTCTGCATAGCAAAGTTGTCTTTCAGCGCGTTTTGCATGCGTACGTGCAAATCCAGCGGGGTGACGCAGGGGTTTTCCAGCGCAATCGAGGTGAGCATCGCGTGGTCCCCGGATTCTTCCTGCAGTTTCTGGATGTTGGCGGCGTATTCGTTGATTTGAAAATGTTCCGTGTTTTCAAACACGTTCTGAATGAATCGCGGATCAAGTCCGAAAGCGCCTTCAGATGGTTTGTTGAACTCATACTCCTCGAGCACCATTTTCGCCATGTTGTTGTCCACTCCGCTGTCAGCCCTTCCGGCATAAATCAGCGCTTTTTGCAGCAACGTCAGATTCGCGTTTTGTTTCGATTCGTAGAGACGCGACATCGTTGCAACCAGGCTGAGGAGAGCCAGGCTGTGGGGCGCAACGTGAGCCTGATGCTTCTGCAGCTTGTGCCATTTTCGGCGCTCATTGGAGTAAGTGAAATCGTAGATGAACTGCTCCTGACGGAAATCAACCGACAGCGGCATTTCAATGAAGGTGGTTCGGGAACGCAGCGCTTCGAAAGACGCGTTTTCCATGAACATGTTGAATTCATGGAAATTGGTATGCCCGATGATCACTCCGTTGAAGGGAATCGGCGGCTGCCCTTCAGGTTTGAAAAAACGGTCCTGGGTGGCAAACAGCATTTCATAGAGAAACTTGTCGGAGAGCTTGAGGATTTCATGAATCTCAACAAACCCGTTGGCCCCCGCGCAGAGTTCTCCCTTGTAATCATGCACGAGCGGATGAGATTCGCTGCCGAAACGCGGAAGTAGGCTGTAGTCGATATTGCCCACCAGGGACCCTGCTTCCTGGCTTTTTTCATCACGGGGGGTGTAGGAACCGATCCCGGTTTTGGTTTTTACGTCAAACACCATGCGCCGCACTTTGAGGAAATCCAGCATTTCAACAAACTCGAGATTTTTATCACGCATGAACTGCTGCAGTACAAAGTTTGAGTAGGGAGAAAGTCCACCCTCAATTTTAATGCGGAAATCGTTGTCGTAATGAGGATGTTTGTCCAGCCAACCGCTGATTTCCTCTCTCTCCATTTGGGCGGTCAGTTCACCGGCAAACTTTTCCCGGATTTGTTCAGGAATCACCTGCAGCGGCTGCTCGAACAGCGGCGCCTGCAGATAAAGGATCCCGTTTTCCTCAAACAGCGAGCGGTCTTTTAACCGTTCATCCACCGTCGGCAGCAAGAGGGTAAAGGTCTTGCCCGCTCCCGATTTTGAATACTGATTCAGCGCGTTCTTGATCCCGTCCATGGAGCGTGATTTTGCAGCCCCGGGGGGGCCAAGCAGAATCCACAAGCGCTTGGATGCTTCCAGCCCCCGGCTTGCATTGTCGATCTTCTCCACAATGTTTTCCTTTGCTTTCTGCTGTCCGAAGACCACAAAAGGACCCACCAGTTCGGAGTTTTCAAAAAAACGATAGTGGTGCTTGACAGGTTTCCCCGCGGTGATCGCATGTTCCACCCCCTTTTCCAGCATCATGTCATGTAACAGCTGAAATGTGTCGCGCGTCACCCAGGGCTCTTTGCGGACCAATTCAAGGAAGAGATTGAAGGGGATGACTTCCTGGGAGACATCCTGATTGACAGACCTGGTCAACAGAGTTTTCAATTTGCTGTTCATGAAGACCTCATTAATTGATCAGGCGTTTTCCCACCAAGGGTGCGAAGGGATGACCCGTTCATACAAAAACCGCTCAAAACCAGTAGTAACCCAACAGCGCGCCCCCCATCAATCCATTGGCAAGGTAGATGCGGATACAGCCCATGCAGAAGACGCGTAGCTTGAAGAACAGTATGTAAGCATAATAACATGTGACCGGAAGCGCCACAATGATAACCGGGGCAAGCAGCGGCATTGAGTCTCCGGAAGAAATCATCATCCATATCAGCAGGAACAGAACAAACAGGTAAAAACCCACCGCGCCAAATGCGACCGGAATCCCCGCGATAAATGCATCCCGCGTACTTACCAGGCGGTCACAGGGAGAACGTGTCGCGCGGGTCCCTGCAAGTGCGTGCCGGACGGCGAGTGTTATTGCACCCTGAAGCCCGAAAAAAGCCGCGCCACCCAGCGCGATCAGGCAAACTGTGGAGATGTCCATCAGACCAATCTGAATCCTTATGCTAAATTTGATTCGCGCCTGCTCCTGCCGGGTCAGGATAAAGCCTGTTTAGTGTTTCCATTCATTCTATCCCTGTTTGCGCATACTGCAACAACAGAGGTGGCCCTGTCCGGAAACACAGGTTTCCAAACATTGACAGAAAACCTTGCCTGGGACCATACATTCAGAAAAAAGCAATAATACCACTAACTTCCATTGCCGCAATCCGGTCACTCTACCGTAACGAGACTATGACAAACGCATTGAACAGCATCATTGAAATTTCCCTGAAAAAAAATGAAGAAATCCCGCTTTCCCTGATTGACCCTGAACCCGCACTTGACTGGTTCATGGATCCCCCGGACGAGTTGAGCCAAAAGGCGCTTCTCCTACACGCCGTGATGACACCGCTTATCGTGCAGGCCCGACCCAAACAACGGTTCCGGCTGGTGGATGGTTACCGTCGAATGAGGATACTTCAACAGCAGTCTGCAAAAAAGGAGAAGCTTCACTGTCATGTTCTTCCCCCGGACCTGCCATTGAGCAAAGTTTTCCTTTTTCGGCTGCGGCTCCAGCCTGTTTCTAAACTCGCGACACTCCCCGGTGTCAGGTCTTGTGTGCTGTTGAAGCAAATGCATCAGGCGGGCATGAACGTCAAGGAACTTGCACGAGAAGTATTGCCACCATTGGGAGAACAAGCCTCGGTCCGGGTTGCAAACCGGATGCTGCAGCTTGCGCAGGCCCTGGAATCGTTTACTCTGCCGGAATCGCTGCGCAAGCTGAGTGTTGCCGATCTTCTGCCGATGTTAAAATTCCCCACCCATTTGCTGCCTGATGTGGTTGAATTGGCGGGCAAGATGAACCTGGGCAGCAACAAATGGAAAACCCTGTTGCAGCTGCTGGACGAGGTCTGTCGCTTCCGTCAGGATGACGCGGGGGCAATTCTGGACTCTCCGGAAATACGTGCCATCCTTGACCATCCTGATTTGCAGGGTCCGGTTCGCTACCGGAAGCTCAAGCAGCAGCTTGAGCGCCTGCGGTACCCGGAATTGACTGAGCAGCGTTTCCGATTCGCGGAAATCCTTGCCCGTCTCCGACTCCCTGCCGGGGTTGAAATTGAAGCCGACCAGTTTTTTGAAAGAGATGCACTGACTCTGAAGATCGATGCAGGTTCATTGGCAGAACTGAAACAGAAAATCAACGGAATGGAAATGCACCTGAACGATGCGGCTTTGCAGGAAATATTCCAGGTTGCAAGAGAAGGCTGACGCCCCGGCAACTCAGCTCACTTTTAAGACTTCAACTTTGAAAATCAGTTCAGCGTTGGGTGGTATGCCCAGATTCGGGATTCCTTTTTCCCCGTATGCGAGTTTTGCGGGAATGATGAGCTGCAGCTTTGTCCCGGCGCGCACTCCCTCCAAGGCCTCATCCCAGCCGCGGATCACTTCCCCCTTGCCGTGGGTAAACTCGAAAGGCCTGCGCTTGGCGCGGCTGCTGTCAAATCGGGAATAATCCTTGGAAAGCCAGCCTTCATAATGCACCTTCAGCCTGCTGCCCGGTTTTACTTTCGGCCCCTCCCCCGGACGTTCGACATAAACTTTCAACCCGGAACGCCTGGTCTGGAAGGCGATATCCAGCGCCATTTGGGGTTTTTTGTTTTTCACTTCCGGCCCCTTCAAAGCAGGCGCCCCGGTGCTGATTTTCATCGGCAGGTAAATGAAGGATTGAATTCACCCCCCATCACAATGGTCATCTGGATGGGGGCATTGTCATTGCCCTGGGCAACTCCGCGGCTGACATCCAGGTAGAGGTTTATGGTGGAGCCTTTCAGGTTGTACTGTCCCGATTCAACTTCCACATCTCCCTCCAGCAGCACGGTCTGTTTGCGTTCGTCAAAAAGAGCCCGCTCCGCTTTTGCCACCCTTCCCGGCTGTTCCATGCACACTGCCTGCCGCGCAGATGCGTGGGTGAGAAACTGGTCCTTGTCAAAATTCAGATGGATGGCGCCCGCCCTGACGTAAAGGTCCTCAGGAATGCGCTGCATTTCCACTTCCCCCTCGAAAACCACCCTGCGGTTGAGGTTATCCAAGCTTCCGCGGTAGGCTTGCAGGACCATTTTGCGACCCTGGTTCGGGACCGCCGCTGAAGTCTCCACATCTTTTTCCCTGACGAGGCTGTCCGGAAAAACTTCCAGGCGGATGCGACCGTTTTCCGCTGTTGTTTTACCCTCGAGAACTGCCTGCTGTTTAAGGAGATCCAGCATCAGGCTGCTGCTGCGCGACATCCCCTGCTTTGTACTCAGCAGCACGCTTCCTTCAAGCTTCAGCGTTTCACTGCTGAGACGGAGGTTTTCTTCATCGCTTGTCCCGGCAGAGAAGCCGCGGGTATAATTCATGTGATCCGCCCGGACTTCCCGGTCCCACTGCAGCACCCGCACCCCTCCTTCCCCGATCAGGCGTTCATAACGGTTTTCTTTGCCCAGCAGCAGCCGCAGTTTGGAAGTCGAAAAACGGATGTTTTCCCGGGGGATCTCTCCTTTGACGTTGCCCCGAAAAACCGATTCCCGGGTTTTCTGATCGCTGCTGAAAACATCAGCCTGGATTTTCAGCTGGTTCATGGCGGCATAACGCAGAATCAGGTCCGTCTCCAGGGGCGCCCTAGGGGGGACAGGCAAATCAGCCAAGCGTGCATGAAACACCTCCTTTGACATGTGCACCTGGTTCAGCATCGATTTCATGGAAGCAACGAGCTTGTCGGGCAATCCCTCCCGGCGCAGGTGATCCAGTGTGTTTTGCGTGATTTTGAAACGCGTGTTCGAACCGGCTGCATAAGCGCGGGCAGATCCATTCGATACAACGAAGGCCAGGGACAGCACTAATACCTGCACGGCCAGCACTTGCCATGCCAGGAAAGTCAGGGTTTTAAGCATGTATGGTCTTGATTGCTTCGGTCTGTCTGCGGCTCCCGCCCTGACGCAGTTTTCTGTACTGATACGCGGCCTGGATGAAGGATGCAAACAGGGGGTGCGGTTTCAGGGGCTTGGATTGCAGTTCTGGATGGAACTGGCATCCGATGAACCAGGGATGATTCACCAGTTCTACTGTTTCCACCAGATCCCAATCAGGGTTTCTCCCGGTTATCGACATTCCTGATTTTTCCAGCATGGGGATGAAACGGTTCATCATTTCATAACGGTGCCGGTGACGTTCGGATATTTCCGTGGACTGGTAGATGGATGCAATGCGTGACCCTTTTTTCAAATGCGCCGGGTAACTGCCCAGCCGCATCGTCCCTCCGGTTTCAAGCCGGTCTTCCTGCCCCGGCATCAGATCAACCACGTTGTGTTCGTGGTCCGGACGGAACTCCGCGGAGTGGGCGTCTTTGAGTCCGCCCAAATTTCGGGCGCATTCGACTATCGCCATCTGCATCCCCAGGCAGATGCCGAAAAACGGGACCTTGCGGATACGTGAATATTCAACCGCCGCAATTTTACCTTCCATCCCTCGCTCCCCGAAACCCGGCGCCACCAACACTCCATCCATTCCGGAAAGATGGTCCCCCACTTTTTCGGTTTCCAGCAATTCCGAATCAACATAGTGCAACCTGGTTTTCACATAATTCGCGAGTCCTCCATGAACCAGCGCTTCGTTGAGGCTTTCATACGAATCGCGCTGTTTGACGTATTTGCCGACAAACGCGATATCAACTTCATCACGGGGATTTTTATATGTATGCACCAGGTCAATCCACGGCTGCAGCATCGGTCTGCGCGTCCACATTTTGAGAAAGCTGATGATGGTGTCGTCCAGCCCCTGCTGGTGGAACATCAGGGGAACTTCGTAAACCGAATCGACGTCAAGCCCGTCTACAACCGCATCCTCCTGAACATTGGTAAACAAAGAAATCTTTCGCCTGACCTGGTCGGTGAGCTTGGATGCGGAACGGCAGACGAGAATATCGGGTTGAATACCGATTTCCCGCAGTTTCCCCACGCTGTGCTGGGTGGGTTTGGTCTTCATCTCCGTGGTCTGCACGATCAGGGTAAGGTGCACAAACAGGGTGTGTTCGCGACCTTGGTCATGGCGAAACTGGCGGATGGCTTCCAGGAATGGGAGGGACTCGATATCACCCGCGGTGCCGCCGATTTCGACGATGCAGATATCGCTGTTGCCGGAAGCTTGATGGATGGTGGATTTGATTTCATCAATCACGTGTGGGACTACCTGGACCGTGGCCCCAAGGTATTCCCCGGCACGTTCCTTGCGCAGAATCGAATCGTAAATCTGGCCGGTGGTGGTGTTGTGCTTGCGGGTCAACTCCGCGTTGGTGTATCGCTCATAGTGCCCGAGGTCAAGATCGGTTTCCGCCCCGTCGGCGGTGACAAACACTTCACCGTGCTGAAAGGGATTCATCGTCCCCGCATCCACATTGATGTAGGGATCGAGTTTCATCAGGCTGACAGTCAGCCCCCGGGTTTCAAGCAGGGCGCCGATGGATGCGGCCGCGATGCCTTTGCCCAGCCCGGATACCACTCCCCCGGTGATGAAAATGTACTTGGTCTGCAAAATCTGAAACCTGTCAACCGTGCTGGTGAAACTGAGTATGGTAGAGCGGGGTTTCTTCCCCGTCTGCCGCAAGTTCGCGTTGACTCCGTTTTCCCCTCATCCCGACCCTCTCCCGCTGGAGAGAGAATGTAATATGACGAGATGTCTGTGCTCACGGGAAATTCGGAAATGATTCTCCTGCCAGGAAAAAAGTTAGGGATGATCGCATTTCTCACTCTGCATTCCGATCATACCTGAATCTAAAGAACCACAATCTAAAGAACCACTGTAATTTTCTCAAGCACATTCTCTCACCCCGGTTTTCCAAACACATCAGCGACCACGGTCCGGATGCGTCCTTGCCTTCGGTGTTCCCAAAGAAAAATCCCCTGCCATGTTCCCAGGTTCAATCGGGCGCTGGTAACAGGCACGAGTTCGGAAACACCAGTCAACGCAACGCGGATATGCGCGGGCATGTCGTCGGGTCCTTCAAGGGTGTGGCGGTAATCCGGATCATTTTCCGGCGCCAGCTTGTCCAGATATGTTTCCAAATCTGAAACCACGCTCGGGTCGGCATTTTCCTGAATGATCAGGCTTGCGGAAGTGTGTAGGACAAACAGGTGGCACATTCCGGAGACGATACCGGAATCATTGACGATGCGGCGGATGTCATCCGTGATTTCCAGCAGCCCCCGGCCGCGGGTTTTGAATCGAAGCTCTTTTTGAAAATGTATCATCACCAGTCCAATCCCTTTACCCGGATTTACTATATTTATCACCCGTTCATCATTTTTAAACTATCCGGGCATGATGACCCGAATACAAATTGCACAACTGCTGAGGATTTGCTCCGTGTGCGTATAAACATAATGCTTCATTATCATTTAAGCGGTAACAAAAGATCTTCCAGGAAAAAAGCTGAAAACTCATTTCGACTTCCTAATCCGGATTTTTTGTAAATAGATGTGGCTTGTTGCCTAACGGTTCTTTCACTTACTGAACGGAAGTCGGCAATTTCCTTGAAACTAAATCCTTTCAAAATAAACAATCCTATCTCCTTTTCAACATTTGTCATTTTCCATTCCTCAAATTGCCGATCAATAGCATTCCCTAATCCCCTTAAAATCTCTTTGGATTCTTCTTTCCATTTTTGAGCTTCACCTTCAGCATACGTTGCCCGAGTTTTCCATTCGTGAGCAGTGATTCTGGCTCGTAATAATAAAATGATAAGGTAAATTATGAGACCCAGTAAACTGACAACAGATAATAATTCAGCAATGTTATGTGAAAAACTATACCACCCAAAATAATGGGAAAAAACATCAATGGATAAAAAACCAAACACAATTAATAATCCTAAGAAAATCACCCAGATATTGATTTCCCAGTTTATGTCATACGACCCACGACTTTTTTCCAAGTTGTTGATATTACTTTCATTAATCATAGAGACCTATGTCGGATTGAATGGAATAAGGTTTTCAGGTAGAATGTTTGCCACGACATATAAAAGGACCTGGCTATTTAATAAATAATTGATAGTTATAATGAGCATTTCTATGTCGCTTTATGCCAATTAGGATGAACATAAAGGAGAATGGGTATGACAATAATCATGGTTAGTTATGAGTATAACAGGGATTCAGTTTATTCTCAACACGCTAACACTCAAAAAAAGGCGAACTTCGCTCCTGCGCCACCTGTCATGGTGATGATCCGGTTGCAATCGGACGCCATGCGACTACAGGTAAAACCATTGATCCGCTTTCCCCGGCGGCCAACCCGGAACGTTTTACCGATGCCAAGAAAATCGAAAAATGGATCCGGTGCAACTGCAAATGGGTTCTCAAACGCAAATGCACCACCGAGAAAAAGGGGCACTTTCTGAGCTATAGACGTTCATTTGGGGATTTTACCCTAAATATGCAATTTTACCCAAAGCCTTGGAACCATGCACCATCATTGTGGGCAAACGCCCCTGTCATTATGTACAGGCGAAGCCTGATAGCCCTCGTCATGTGCATTACTATTTTTGGAGTTACATAATGAAAATGTGGAGTTGCAAAATGGATACAGGAAACAATCCGGTCGAGAAGACGTTGGATGAGTCGAGAAGACGTTGGATGAGTCATTGTAGTTTGTATGCCCGGACTTCGACGCTGGCTGCGCTGGTCGGGATCCTCTTGATGCTCACCGTGCCTTCCGCCTTTGCTGATGTGGGTCTCGTATCGAGTACTCCTGCCGACGGGTCCACAGTCACCGGGCCACTCACAGAAATCCGCCTGGAGTTCGCAGCCGACGCCGAGGCATCCACCGAATCGGCTGCCAAGGGCATCGTACTGTATAACTCCGACGCCGTTGAAGTACCTGCCTCAATTCGTGTCGAGTCGAACACGGTGGTGGTCGTAGTGCCGACCGATCCCTTGGATCCCGGCCGATACGCGGTCGCCGTGAGGGTACGCGCCGAGGATGGTCACCCCAGGTCGGGCGGTATCGAGTTCTCGGTGGAAGCACCGTGAAAACCGAAATATGGATCCGGCGCAACTGCAAATGGGTTCTCTAACACCAATGCACCACCGAGGAAAAGGGGTACTTTCTGAGCTATAGACGTTCATTTGGGGATTTTACCCTAAATATGCAATTTTACCCAGAGCCTTGGAACCATGCACCATCATTGTGGGCAAACGCCCCTGTCATAAGGCACAGGTGAAGCCAGATAGCCCTGTCATGCGCACTACTATTTTACAGAGTATATGGAGTTACAACACGAATGCAGGAAACAATCCGGTCGAGGAGACGTTGGATGAGTCATTGTAGTTTGTATGCCCGGACTTCGACGCTGGCTGCGCTGGTCGGGATCCTCTTGATGCTCACCGTGCCTTCCGCCTTTGCTGATGTGGGTCTCGTATCGAGTACTCCTGCCGACGGGTCCACAGTCACCGGGCCACTCACAGAAATCCGCCTGGAGTTCGCAGCCGACGCCGAGGCATCCACCGAATCGAACGCCATCCCTGCGACGACATCTCCGTCGTCCACGACTGCGGTGACCCCCAGCATTCTCGACTCCGTGCTCGTCCATCCGGACACCTCGACCGGTGACTGGATCGGACGTGTGGCGCGTGCGGCCTCAATCATCGCTGTCCTGCTCGGGATAGGCGCTTTCGTCTTCAGCCGGCTCGTCTTCGAGGGGTCGACAAACGAAGCCCGAGTTATCGATCTTTGGGCGCGAAGAGCCGGGTCCGTTATAGTGCTCGCCGTGCCGCTGGAGATTCTCGGACAGGGGATCATTTTCGCCGACGGCTCCATCGCCGGGGCATTCGACACATCGGTCTTGTCAGACGCGCTTGGCCGCGGTTTCGGACTGGCGATCCTCTTGCGTCTGGCCGGCGGCTGCGCGCTGTTTCTCGGCGCACGTGTCACCGTCCGGTCTCCTCTCCCCTCGTCCGAAGACGGATCGGCGGTGGAAGCAGCCCCCGCGGTCGAGCGAGAGCGCTTCCCCGTCCCCGTTTCGTCCTTCGCGATCGCCGGGATTGCGGCTCTGACCTTGTCTTACCTGTTCGACGGGCACACGGTGTCGGCAAGTCCGGGCTGGTTGATGAAGTTATCGTCTATCATCCACGTACTCGCGGGAGCCATATGGGTCGGCGGCGTAGCGATACTGGGCCGCATTCTCGTCGGACGTCACCGCCGAAGCGAGCCACTCCATACCGCCCGACTGGTCATTCCCTTCTCCACGGTGGCCGGCGCTTCTCTCGCCATGGTGGGCCTCACCGGCGCGGTGATGGCGCTGCTTATCCTCGATACGCCGGCCGCGTTATTTACCGCTCCGTGGGGACGGGCCATGCTCGCCAAGCTGGTCTTGGTCGCGTCCGCGGCGGCGATTGGCGCCTACAACCACCTGTATTTGGTGCCGATGTTGAAGAACGACCCCGATCATCCTAAAGCCGTCGCCTCGATCCGCGCCACAATTCGCATCGAAACCGGGCTGCTGTCCGGAGCGGGGATGCTGACGGCGATCTTGGTGAGCCTCTCCCCGGTTTGACGGGGCCGATTCTCTCTTGACCTGCCGCTCGGATGGAAGTCGTATCAGAATCTCATCGCTTCACAAAAAGGTCCGGAAAGGACATTATGATACCGGCAGTTCAATGGTGAAAACCGCACCCCCCTCTTCGCGGTTGCTGAAACGGACAAACCCCTGATGATCGGTCACCGTCTGGGAAGCGATGGTCAGACCCAGGCCGGTACCGTGATCCTTGGTGGTTGAATAGGGTTCAAATAGCTGCACCGACATTTCCGGATCGATCCCCGTGCCATTGTCAATTATGTCCACCTGCGCGATGCTCAGTTCCGGAAGGAAGGCGGTACGGACGGTGATTTCACCTTGACGGAAAATCCTGGAAATCCGCCCTTTCTTTTCAATGGCATCGATGGCGTTGTCGACAAGGTTGATAAACATGCGCTTCATCTGTTCACGGTCCAGCGACACCGGGGGGATGTCCTGCGCCAAATCGGTCTTCAGTTGTATGCGCGAAGGCATGTTGTCCCGGTAGAGCTGCAGGGCTTCTTCGATGACACTATTTAGATCAACGGGCTGTGGATTTGATTCCGGTATCTTCGCGAATTTCGAGAATTCGCTGACCATCCGCTTGAGCTGCTGGACTTCGTTAATGATGGTTTGCGTCGACTGGATGAGCGCTTCCTGGTCTTCCACCTGCGGAGTATACTTGCGGCGGATGCGTTCCGCGGACAGCTGGATCGGAGTCAGGGGGTTTTTAATTTCATGGGCAATCCTGCGTGCCACTTCCCGCCACGCTCTGGCACGCTGCAGGCGCTGCATTTCAGTGATGTTGTTGTAAATCGACACCATTCCGACAGGGCCCCCGGCCCGGTTTTTCAGCATCAGCAGAGTAGCGGAAACCTGAATCGGCGAGTCCTGCTTGACCAGGGTCAGGTTTTGCGAAACCGAGGTGAGGTTGTTTTCACTGATTTTTTCCGACATCTCCTCGAACACCCGCAAAGATTCCTTGGTCAAAACCTCGGAATAGTGTTTGCCGGAAAAATTTTCGGTTTGCAGCTGCAGCAGTTCTTTAGCCGAACGGTTTATGCCTTCCACCCGGCCGTCCTTGTCCATTGAAATAACCCCGGTGGTGATGTTTTCCAGGACCAGTTCCACAAACCGGGTATGTTCCTCGAGCACACGGTTGCTGCGCTGGAGGTGTTCGGTGGTGCGGATCAGGGCCAGCCGGTTTTCCCGGAGGTCCCTGCTCATGGCGTTGAAGGACTGCACCAGCAGCGAAAAATCCTTGTCCAGCGAACCCCTCGGCTGGACTTGGTATCCCAACTCACCTTCCGCTACTCGTTCGGTGGCCACCGCAAGGTCTTCAATCGGATGCACAAATCCCTCGGCCAAATAAAAAGCAATCCAGGTGGCAACAAAAACAATGAAGAGCAGCATCAGCAGAAATATCACCAGGAAATAGCGCTGTACGAGTTCTCTTGATTCTGAAAGCAGGAGGCTGTTCAGCTCAACCTCCGCTATCTCGTTGATCGCGCTGGTCACATGCCTGGGCGCCGGTTGATAGATTTCAACAAACACGAGCCGGTTTCGGGATTGCACCCTGCGCAGATGTCGGTAGATAAATCGATCCGGAAGTTCCTCCACCAGCCAGGTCTGATCCTGCAGTTCAATGCGGTACCATTCAGACATGGAAGGGGCTTTCCAGAAGGCGCGGCTGGTTTCATCGATTAGCTTCTGATAGATAATGTCCCGATCTACCGAGTAGAGCGTGACGTTCACGTCCACATCCCTGTAAAACGATGAATCAGGCATTTTCCCTTTGTTGCGCAGCAGCTGCTGTTCCCAAACCCAGCCTTTCAGTTCCATCGTTTTTCTAAGTTCACGGTGATAGACTTCGGAAATGTTGCGCGCGCTGTTGAGGACTGATTCATGTTGCCCCTGCAGCCATGATTCAAGGGTATTTGCGATGAAGATGCTGGCAAACAGATGAAACCCCATCGCCGGCAGTGAGAGGATGATAAACGCAATAATCAGCTTTGTTTTGAGGTTTACCCCCAGCACATGCTGCCGACGTTCATATGCAAGTTTGAGCAGGTTCCGCGCAATCAGGTAGAACACCACCGCGAGCAGCACGATGTTGATGTTGATGGCGAGGAAGAGAAACAGCCGTGATCTTCCTTCTTCCGCGCCGGCAAAACCCTGCTGAATATTGAATGAAACCAGGAAGGCAAGAAACGCCAGCAGGATGAGCACAGCCAGCAGGCGGTTGCGGATCCGTGGATCGGAACTAAGCAGTTCACGGAAATTATCCCGAATTTCATAAATGCGTGGTCTCATACGCATCATTCCGTGACAAGATGCTGAATCAGGTTTTTGTGCGGATTAATAATCCGCTCCCCCGGGAACTCATGAACGATTATCACCGTTCAGGAAGGTGACGAGTTTTTTGACAGGATGACAGGATTACCAGGACGAAAACACAGGAAAACAACAACCCCTGCACGCACAAAAAAAACCTGTTCATCCTGTTATTTATCCGCAGATGCGCAAAAGACATTAAATACGAATCGATCCGAAAATCATCTTATTGAAATAACAAAATAGAAGGCTCTGTTCGAGTTAAGTGTTGATTATCCAGCAACACAGCTAAGATATGT
>CAYFLK010000073.1:0-17682 GCA_964344035.1 uncultured Pseudomonadota bacterium | reverse complement strand
CATCAGCTCGCTTATGCCGGAGCGTCCGTTTGACGCGCATAAAGGCACTTTCGGGCATCTGCTCACGATTTGCGGATCGGTTGGTATGGGTGGCGCGGCAATGCTTGCTTCGATGAGCGCGCTGAAAAACGGCGCCGGGCTGGTCACGGCCTGCGTTCCATCCACGCTGAGGGACCGTCTTCCAGGGCAGCCTCCTGAAATCATGACCCTTTCACCCTCGGTGTGTCCGGATCATTTTCGTGAGGAGCATGCGGGGTTTGTTCTGGATGCGGCGGAATCCCGGAACGCCGTTGTACTCGGCTGCGGTATCGGGGTGCATTCCCAGACCGCGGGTTTTGTCCGTCAACTCTGTGCTGAAATTGAAAAACCCCTGCTCATCGATGCGGACGGGTTGAACAACCTGGATGAGGAAACCCTGGCAGAGCGCTCAGGACCGACCGTCATTACTCCACATCCGCGTGAATTGTCGCGGCTGTGCGGACTGAGCGTTTCAGAAATTCAGGATGCAAGGGTTTCCACCGTGCGCCGGATGGCGCGGGAGTGGGGAGTAGTTCTGCTGCTCAAGGGTACGCACACCGTCATCGGCTGCCCGGAGGGTGCTGTTTTCATCAACAACACCGGCAGCGAACGTCTGGCCACCGCCGGTTCCGGAGACGTGCTCAGCGGAATCATCGGCGGTTTTATGGCGCAGGGACTCACTCCTGCTGCCTCCGCGTGGTCTGGAGCATTTCTACACGGTCGTGCCGCGGATTGCCTAGCGGCGGAAGATGCATCCCGTCTGCTGACTGCTTCAGACCTGTTCCGGGGGCTGGAACTGGCCAGGGCTTCTCTGCCAGACGTCTCCCGGACATGACATTAAAACAGAAGGCGGTGAGCCAAGGGCGAGCAGAGTATCCGTCATCAAGTTCGAACGGCAGCATTATTTCAACCCGCGCATCGGTTCGGGCTGCTGCTGGGTAATGCAGTGTATCCCTCCACCTCCAAAAACAATATCCTGCGCATCAACCTGGACCACCCTGCGAGACGGAAAAACCCGGGCAAGTGTTTCCCTGGCCTGCATGTCGCGTTCAGGATCATCAAACGACGGCATCACCACTCCGCCGTTTGGCAGATAGAAATTGATGTAGGATTGGGAAAGACGCTGCTCTTCCTTCCATCTCGCTTCCGGCTGCTCGACTGTCACCACTTCAAGGCTGCGTCCACGCGCATCTTTCGCATGTTTCAAACGGAGTAGGTTTTCCTCCAGAACTTCGTAGTTCTCGTCTTCAGGATCGC
Source organism: uncultured Pseudomonadota bacterium (assembly GCA_964344035.1). Taxonomy (GTDB): domain Bacteria; phylum SAR324; class SAR324; order SAR324; family NAC60-12; genus UBA1014. Next base: position 16,407 of record CAYFLK010000073.1, on the reverse strand, counting down.
TGCAGCTCAATGCCAGCACCACCCCGGGCTGGATGAAACAGGCGAGGTTATCGATGTGTCCGTCTGTTTCATCGTCCAGCAGACCGTCTCCCAACCAAACAACCTGGTGTACGTTGAGGAATTCCTTCAGCAGTTGTTCAATTTCATCCTGCTCAAGGTCCGGGTTCCGGTTTGGATGCAGAAGGCACTGCTCAGTGGTCAGCAAGGTCCCATCTCCATCAACGTGGATCGACCCCCCTTCCAGCACAAACGGGGCCTTGATGCGCTGAATGCCTGAGTATTCAAGCAGTGCGCGGGCGAAATCGGCATCGTCCTCGCAATCCGGGTAATCCGCGCCCCACTGGTTGAATTCCCAGTCGATCCCGGCGATATTGCCGCGGTGATCGATGACAATCGTCGGCCCGCTGTCGCGCGTCCATGAATCATCCATCGGCAGCGTGACAATTTCTATTTCCTCACCGCACATGGCACGGGTTTCCTGTTCATCTTCCGGACGAGAAGTCATCACTACAGGTTCAAATTGCCGGATGGCGTGTGCAACCTCAACGTATGCCTGCTTGGCCATTTCCATGTGTTCACCCCAGGTCTTCTCCCTGCAGGGCCAGCCCATCCAGCAGCGCGTGTGCCTGTGCCATTCCGCGGGCATGAAAAATCCAAGAGAACTCACCGTGCTCATTATTCCTTGTAACTCCTATCTTCTGTGCATCTCAAGTCGCTAGTGGTTGGTGGTTTGCTGCAAGGCCATGCAAATTGAATTCTAGAAACTTGTTGCCTCAAACTGACCGGCTTATAGAACTAGAGTCCCCAGCCTTGATTCAATCGTAAAAAGTGTGTTGTCAGTTTTTGACACACATGAACATGTCATTCCAGACGAAGCGAAGCGTAGATCCCTCCCTGCCGGCAGGCAGGCGGAATCCAGAAAAGCTTGAAATTATACTGGATTCCCGCTTTCGCGGGAATGACAATAAAACGAACAGACACCCACAAATGAAATTTGTTGATCGACTGACGACTTTTTACGGTTGAATCAGCCTTTAACAAATCCGGAGTTGTTACAATAAAATTAAGTGTTCACATGTTTTTTCTGCCCCACTCCCGGAGAAGGTTCAAGATTTTCTATCGGCCGGCCCGAAAAAGACGCTGTTTTTTTATTTGAACAACCGGGCTTGAACAGGATTCAGTAAAATCAGGATGCAGTTTGTAATGTTTTTCTTTTTTTGCCGAATACACATTCCGAGCAGGGGTACCTCCCTTTCCGGAAATTGATGGATATTATGCAATTTGTAACAAATTGATTTCTCGATCTTGATTCGGTTCGGCAAATAGTTTATGCTATCTGTATGATCCTGGAACAGATGGGATCATAGAGATACCCCCGTACAGCATGTGGCAGGTTGCAGGGTAATCTTGGTTTTCAACTCCTCCCTAAAAAAAAGTTGAAAGTTTCATGTACCAGGAAAATCGATGCAGGCACATGCCGGAAGATGTCTGACTCCTCACACTGCTGTACGGGTTCCCATCACTCCTGATTCTCCTTTCTCCTCTTCATCCATTTTGCGTACGTGCCCGCTGGTCTGAATGCCGGGAAAGCGGTTCCCGCGTCGGCGATCAACAGTTACCGCTGTTTCTTCGATGTCGATGGAGTGCTGCTGGATTTTCAATCCAGTTTCATCCAGGCCATGAAGGATTATTTCCAGCTGGATGTGCCCGCGGATTACGAACCGCAGAACTGGTATTTCCAGGACCTGCTGACCGCCGAGCAGATGAAGGAAGGATGGAGGTATTTCCTGCACAGCAAGCACTTCGAACAAATCCCGCCACTGGTGAATCCATCGCATTTCAACAGCACATTCGGGGCATATCCTGTGCATTTCATCACCAACATTCCGCCGGATTGTCTGGAACGTCGGAGGAAGAACCTTGTAAATGCCGGGTTCCTGTTTGATTCCGCCCATTGTGGAGGGTTCATCAGCTTTGACGGCGGACGTTCTCAAACGAAAGCCGAGGTAATACAGGACCTGCTGCAGGCGGGAGAAAAACCTCTTTTCGTCGATGACCATCCTGACAACTGCGTTGATGTCCGGGAAGCCTTCCCGGATGCGGAAGTCTGGCTGATGACACGCGTATTCAACCAGGAATTTGTCCATCCAAACATCCGCCGGGTTTCAGATTGGGATGAAGTGCTGGAAAACACACAGGAGTCCCGCCCCTAGTTCGTTCAGCATTCCACTTCGCTCACTGCGCATGTCCTCACTCACTGGACTTGAGTTGAAAGCCTTGAAACGCTTTCAAACCATGCTGCGAGGACCTGTTTTCAGTTTAATCATTTTCTTTGCAATAACTCCCTGGACCGCGGCCCAGGAAGAAGCGCCCCCACCGGCGGCGGAAGCACCTTCAGCGGGCGCGGCAGCGGGGGATGCCGTTTTCCGCCTGGGGTTCTGGGAGATGCTGCACCAGACGTTTTGGACAGAGCAGGACCACCCCTTCTATCAACTGAGCGGATCGAACCGTTTCAACGGAGGAAAGGGATATTCCGGCATCCCCGCGCTGGACCCGACAGACATTTCATTCCCCGACGGGTTGTCGGCGAACGTCAATTCAAAAAAGAGGGAGGACGGCGACGGACACAGCGGGGTTGACAGCATGCTCGGTAAGCTTATGGACTGGCTGCCGACGTTCTCGCTGGAATACGTGTTCCCCACCGACTACCGGGTAGGGGCCGGGTTCGCCTTCCATTACACGAACATCTGGCTGGACGACACACAGGTCCGGGCCGCCACAACAGGATCTGACCCATCCTACGACACGCCGCTGATGCGCATGTTTTCGCGCTTTTTGATGGCGTCCGCCAGCGTCTACCCTTTCGGCGCCCCACATCCGGGGGGGATAGATTTCTTCTGGGGATTCGGGCTGGCGCGGGTGGAGACGACCCTGCATTACGGTATCAGGGCGAACCCTGAGATTTACAACGACCCTGCATATACCGGGGAAGGCTACTACCTGCGGACCGATTACCAGTTTTCCGCGGCGCTGCTCAGTTTTCAGCGTTTCGGGTTGGCATCCGCCTCGGAAAATTTCGGCTTCATGCTGGAATTCCTGCGCCTCTATGAAAATGAACTGATCGACAATCCGTTCAAAAACCAGACATACATCAGTTCCGGGGCATACAACAAGTATTACAACGACCGGGGAGGAACGCTCCCGGATAAAGCCGGAATGGAGGGAATGATCACCCGTGCCAGCTGGACATATTCATTCTGGTGAATCACCGTTATTGATTTTCCAGCAGCCACAGGACCTCTCCAACCAGGTAAAACGACCCCGCCACGACGATTGGTCTTTCAGACAGTTCGGCTGCCAGAGAAAAGGCATCCTGGGAAACGGGTGACAAATGAGATTCGTGCGCGTCAGTCAGACAGTCTCCCCGGTCGAGGAATTGATACAACTGCTCGGGGGTCGCGGAACGCGGTGAGGAGAAGGAAGTCGGCACGACTAATCTCGCGCCCTTGCAAAGCTGCCTCAACGGACCCATTATTTCCGCACGCATCTTGTCCCGCGAAAGGGCCAGGACCAGGTTATAATCTCTGAGTTCCCATTCATTGAGCTGCCGAACCAGCGCCTGCAGGGCATCGGCATTGTGTCCGCCGTCCAGCACCAGCGCAGATATTATTGCCCCCTTCCAGCGCAGCCCCCGTCTCAAATCGAGTCTGCCCTCCATGCGGACTCCGCGCAGCGCGTCAATCCATTTTTCCCAATCCGGTTCCCCGCCCGTCACGAGGAGTTCCGCCGCCGCAAGGGATGTTTGCAGGGCCTCCCGCCAGGGCCCGGTGTGCCAGTGCTCCCGCTGAAAACGCAGACTTTCACCTCCCGGGAGGTGGATCCGCAAGAAACGGTGCTGATCCGACATCCCCGGAACAGTCCCAACTGTTTCCAGCGTGAAACGGCTATCCGCATCTATCACCGGGACATCAATTTCCTGCAGCCGCTCCGGAATCCGGGATCTCATTTCCGGCAGCTGCCGGGCCAACACCAGCGGAATGCCTTTTCGCGAGATGCCCATTTTTTCTTGTGCGATCTGCTCCAGCGAATCGCCCAGCACGTCCTGATGATCCAGGCCGATGCGGGTAAGGATACAGAGTTCCTTCGGGGTGACGTTGGTTGAATCAGCCCGCCCGCCGAGCCCGGTTTCCAGCACAGTCCAATCGATTTTGGATTCATGAAACGCATGCAGAGCAATCGCGGTGAGAAGGTCAAAATAGGTAACTCGGGGGGTGACTGGAAGCGACTTGGCCTCCTTCAGCACCCTCTGCGCGTAACCGATGAAGCTCTCACGCGAAATCCATTCTCCATTAAAAGTGATCCTTTCACGAATATCGCGCAGGTGCGGGGAACTGTAGCTCCCGGTGGAAAAACCATGTAGACGCAGCAGGGTGCAGAGCATCTTCGCGGTCAGTCCCTTGCCGTTGGTGCCGGCAATGTGTATTACGCGCAAACCCTGCTCAGGATTTCCGAGCCGCCCCAGAAGCGTCCGGATGCCCTCCATGCGGCTGATGTCGCGGGGACTTGCGGTACGTTCGTAACTGGCCCATTGATCCAGTTCAGACAGCACCCCGGAAATGGAAGGAAATGCCGCGGTCATACCCGGAGGCGGAAACGTGGCTTTAGGGTCTGGGAAGCGCCCCCGGAAAGCAGGCGCACCAACGTGTTATTTCAGGTGTTTGAAGAAAGGCCGGTCCGCATTCAGCAGGAAGGTCGTGTCTTCCCGCAGAGATTCCCGGTAGACGTCGTGGGAGCGGATGAAAGAAAAGAATTCAGGGTCGCGGTTGTAGGCCTCCGCGTAGATCAGTGTTGCTTCCGCTTCCGCTTTCCCGCGGATTTCTTCACTCACCCGTTTTGCTTCGGAAAGGATTTTGATCCGGTCGCGGTCCGCGCCCGAGCGGATTTCCAATGCGTTTTCTTCGCCTTCTGAACGATAGCGCTTGGCTGCCCGCTTGCGTTCCGCTTCCATCCTTCCATACACCGCAAGGCTGTTCGATTCCGGAAGGTCGGCACGCTTGATGCGCACATCAGTTACTTCGATGCCGAATTTCCTGGCGTTTTCCCGCGAACGCAGGGTGATGGTTTCACGGATGTCCTTGCGGTTTCCGGATACGATTTCAACCAAAGTATGCTGACCGAGAATTTCCCTTGTCTGTGAATAAATAATGTCGTCAAGGCGTGAAAGAGCACCTTCCTTTGTACGCACTGTTTCGTAAAACTTCAGCGGGTCGACAACCCTCCACTTGGAATAGGTGTCCACACGCATTTCCTTCTTGTCCTTTGTGAACACCGAGCCCGGGTCGGCGTCGAAATCCTGGATCCTGTTTTCCACGTAATGAATGCGTGTGACAAACGGGAGTTTGAACTCCAGTCCCGGGTCGGTCACCGTGTCCACCGGGTCCCCCAGCCGGATTTCAATTGCATATTGGGTCTTGTCGACGATATACGTCGTCAGATAAAATAGTCCCGCAACGGCGATGATTGCGCCGATGAGCAGGTTGGTGGAAACGGACTTCATGCTGGTTTTCGGATCAGGTGTTATGAAACGATCGTTTGCCTTGACGGCACATCCTTTGCGTGGCCTGTTGACCGCCGCTTAATAGTTCATGTTTGAAAATTTCGGTTTTGATGTCAAGTTGAATCCCACTCCGGTCACCTAAACAGCAGTGTCTTTATATATTATGCATCGGCTACGCTCCCCCCGGCAAAACGAACAGATCCTGGCCCTCGCCATGCGTCAAATTGAAAAGATGCTCAAAGAGATGCAAGCAGACGGGAAGGACCTTTCCCGCCTGAAACTGAAGAAGTTTCAGAAAACCCACCACATCGACTGCGGCTGTGAACTGTGCCGGAATGCCAAGGCCAAAAAAGACCCCCGCCGTCGCGGTTTGCTTGAAGACGGTTTCAAAGTCTACGTCGAAGGCGATTCCACAAGTTCCTGACCCTGTACGGAAGAGTTAACACCAATGCCTGATCAGATAATTTGGAACTTTGCCATCGGTTCCAACCTGCATCCGCGCAAGCGCGCAGGCAGGGCGCGGCTGAAAATTGACGCGGTGGTCCCGGCGAAGTTGAAGGATTGGCGTCTGGCGTTCAACCTGCTGGGAATCAGTTGGCTCGAACCATCGATGGCCGGGATCGAACCTTCCGCTGGGGATGAAGTGCACGGGGTGCTGCTGCGCATGCACACGGATGAATTCTCCAAACTTGTGAGCAGCGAAGGGGAGAATCACGCCTACCAGCAGGTGCGCGTGAACGTGGAAACCTACAGCGGAGAAAGGATCGAAGCCGTCGCTTTCCGGGCGCTTGAGAAACGCCGGCTGGCCGAAGATATTCCCCCCTCGCGGCGCTACCTGAACCTGATCCGGGAAGGGGCGCGGCTTAGCGGGCTCGAGCCCGAATATATCCGGAAACTGGAACGCCTGCCGCACACCCGTAAACCTTGGGGGACGACGCTAATTTCTCACCTGCTTTTCGACACGGTGATGTTCTTCGGCGGGCGCGGTCTTCCCCAGTTCGGCTCCCGCCTTTTCCGCACTGTGCGCTGGATCGATTCAAATACGTCTTCTCAGTTTTTGAAGATGATGCTCAGCACCCTTGTGCTCGCCCCGGTGCTGCTGATAGGCGTCCCCCTGCTGCTGCGGCACCTGAAATTCCCCGCAAAATGAATCCATTGTTTTAACTTTGGAGCATCTTTATCCTGGATTTCGTGAGCCGGTTTTTTGTTGAAGATTACTATATAAGATGCAAGTATAGATTAATTTTCACCTCCACACCCGGATTTTTGCAACGATTAGCAGACAGGAAGAAGCCTTGCCGTCTTCATCAACTGACAGAGAAAAATTCCGCTACCTGGGCCGCGGGACCCCTTTGCGCGACGCGGTAGAAAAAGTAACGGGGCGTCTGCGTTATACCGCCGATTTGCCGCTTCCAGGAATACTGCACATCAGGCCGGTCCTCAGCCCTTACGCACACGCGCGCATTGTTTCAATCGACCGTGAACAAGCCCGCATGGTCACCGGCGTGGTCGCGGTGCTGGTCGCGGAGGACCTGCCCAGCAGGGACCAGGCGATTAATTCGCGCTCCAGCGCAATCCTGGCCAGGGACCGAGTGTTGTTCAACGGACAGCCGGTGGTCGCGGTGGTTGGTGAAACCCCCAGTGCCGCGCAGGATGGAGCGGAAAAGGTGCAGGTCGAATACGAACCTCTTGAACCGGTCGTGGACCCCGAAAAAGCCTTGCTGGAATCGAGCATGGAAATATGGCCCGACGGCATTCCCGAATCGGAAGTCGATATCGCCGCGGATCACGGCGCAGAAAGGAACAGCAGGAAGGAAGCATCCGCAAACCCCCCTAACGTTAACCGCAGGCATCTCTATCAACGTGGAAACCTGGAGCAGGGCTTCCGGGCGGCGGACGCAGTGGTGGATAAAACCTACCGCACGGAATACGTGCACCAGGCATACATGGAGCCGCAGGCATGCGCGGTCATGCCTGAACCGGATGGCGGGCTCACGGTCTTCACCGGCACCCAGGCCCCGCGCGGGGTTAGGAATGAAGTGGCGCGGCTTATGTCGCTTCCGCAACAAAAAGTGAATGTGGCGCCGATGCCGGTCGGCGGAGGGTTCGGCGGAAAACACGGGCTGATGGAACCGCTGGCGGCGGCGGTCGCGATTACACTCAATCGTCCGGTCAGGCTGGAGTTGACCCGCACCGAAGATTTTCTCAGCGCCATGCCTTCCTCGGGCTGCGTCGTGAATCTGAAAACCGCCGCGGACAAGGACGGAGCATTCCTCGCGCTGGAGGCGCTAATCCTGATGGACAACGGGGTGTTCGCCACCCCTTGGGGAAATTTGCTGGCCACCATTCTCGGCAGCACCTACAACGTCCCCAACGTCAGCGTGGAGTGCCTGGAGGTCAACACCAACAAACCGATGGGCGGACCGTACCGGGCTCCCTCAGCTCCTCTTTCGGCATTTGTGCTGGAATCGAATGTGGACCTGATGGTGCGTGAACTCGGCCTGGATCCGCTTGAATTCCGTAACCGCAACGCCTGTTCCGGGGAAGAGCCGATGATTAACGGTAAACCATGGCCGAGTCTCGGCATCCGGGAATGCCTGACCCGTCTGCGTGAACAACCGCTGGTTCAGAATGCTGAAACCGGAGAAAACGAAGGAATCGGCATCGCCCTCGGCATCTGGCCCTGTAATGCCGCGCCGGCCGGGGCGAACTGCAGGGTGACACAGGACGGGACGGTGCAGGTGTTTCTCGGCTCCGCGGACATTTCAGGAATAAACACCGGCTTCGCCCAGGTCGCGGCGGAGGTTCTCGATGTCCCGCTTGATGCAGTCGAAGTGATTCAGCAGGACACCCGGAACGGCCCGATAGCGCCAGTCAGCGGCGGAAGCATGGTCAGTTACAGCGTCATCCATGCCATACGCTCGGCGGTGGAAGAGGTGCGCGAACAGTTGCTGACCCTGGCCGCCGATCATTTCGAGGCTGATGCCCGGGACCTCGAGCTGAATCAGGGGCAAGTCCACGTGAAAGGCCTTCCCGGACGCACCGTCACCCTGGCCGCGCTTGCGGAAAAGGCGGAATCGTCACGCGGGGCATCCGGCCCGGTGATGGGTTCGGGACGCAGCGCGGTCCCGGAAAACGCCCCGGCTGCCTCAGTGCACTGGGTCAAGGTGCGCGTCGACCCGGAAACCGGGGTGGTGACCCCGCTAAAATACCTGGTGGTCCAGGACGTCGGTTTCGCCCTCAACCCTACTCTGGTCAAAGGCCAGATCCAGGGCGGAGTAGCGCAGGGTCTCGGATGGGGACTGCGGGAAGCTATGGTATTCGACCAACAGGGGCTGCTTCTTAACCCGGGTTTCCTAGATTATTCCATTTTCCGCGCTGACGAAGTGCCGCCGCTCGAAATCGAAATGGTGGAATACCCTTCCCCGCACGGACCATACGGTATCCGCGGCGTGGGGGAACCGCCTATCGTCCCCGGCGCCGCAGCCATCGCCAACGCCGTTGAAGACGCAGTCGGGGTACGCATCACGGAACTGCCGATCCGCCCCGAATCAGTCTGGCGCGCGATGCAAGATTTTAGTTAAAATTGTGGACGAATACAAGAGGATTGTGTCCAAGGACAACCACGGGGGGTTGCCCCTACAGGTTCGTCATTAGACAAAATAATCAAACGTGCACGGTCATGGGGGGTCTGCCCAGCAACGGGCAACCATGGAGGATACATGATCATCCTGTAGGGGCAGACCTGTGTGTCTGCCCGAAATCACGTGCCTTCACGCATTATATAACCACCCTGCAAAGGGCAACCACGGGGGGTTGCCCCTACAGGTTCGTCGTTGGACAAAATAATCAAACGTGCACGGTCACGGGGGGTTGCCCCTACAAGATGTCGTTAGATGTAGTTGTCAATCATGAAGGAATATGGCGCACCGATGTCCCTAAAAAAACAGGACATCATGCGGGAATGAATTTTTAGGAATAACGGGTCCGCCTCCCGGGGAGAAAGACGGACCCTGATTGGAGGGAGCATCCCGGGGAAACCCCGGGATTAGTGGTTCATTGGGACCCGAACGTTAAGCCGGACAAGACTGACGGCCAACTGCCCGATGTTAGAGCTGTCAGCGTGCCGACATCGGAAACAGCGATGTTGACATAGTGGTTCTGCTCATAGAAGCTGATCCACATTGCCGTGCTGGTAGTGTACGAAGCGGAACAATTCTCGCGCACAATGGCGCTTCGGCCGGTAGTGCCCCCGATGTCGAGAGATGACAACGTCTGCACACTTGCATCGGAAGTACAAGTCCAGTCCGGAGGACCTCCCTGTCCATCAGGACTGTATTGCATGATTTCCGACAATGAAGGCATAAAATCACCGAACGCTTCCATCCTCACTGATATCCAAGATGTTTCGTTGGATCCGATATTGTGCTCGTTGGCCCTGCCGTCGCTGGATGTTTTGGATTCACATCCATATCCCGACGGACAAGATGAAGTCACTGTCAGCGTGGAACTGCTGCTCGTGCCGCTTCCGCCGCTGCCGCCTCCATCATGGAAAGGCTGTTTGACGCGGATTTCGACTTCCTTGAAGGTTGAGCCATCGAAATACGGCGAGCCGATTTCGATCTCCAGTTCCATTCCGGAGCTGCTGTTCTTCAGCTTGTAGAACGCGTACCCGTCAGAGGAAGTGAGATTCCTGGTTCCGCTGGAGAGTGCGTAACCGCTGTCATCCTGGGTGACGGACCATCCCCCGCCGGTGTTCAGCGTGATGACACCACTGGAATCAACATTAAGCAGTTCCGTTGCCGGCGAAGAACAGCTTGAAGGTTGTGGCCAGGCATTCGGTCCCTCGGTGCACAGCTTGTCTCCCGCGAAGAGCAGGGCCATCTGATCTCCGCCCGGACCTCCGTGACCGCCTCCGGTACCTCCGCCTCCGACATGAAGTTCAAAGAACTCGACAGAGACATTTCCGGAACCATCAACGTTGAGCATGACCTTATAGTTTTTGCTGGTCGAACTGACCGTGATGTCATACTCGTAGAAATTGTTGTTCGACAGCGTAACCGCCGAGGTCACGGAAACCCCGTTCATGAAATCCCAGACACTCGACACCGTCGAATTGTCGAAAGTAATGGCGGAACCGGACCGGGAGATAATGTTTACCCCATCGATCTGGAAAGTCCCTCCATCTGCCAGCGTCATCTGCGGCGGCGGCAGGAAATATGCCAGCTTAGCCTTATCGGATTTGACGAAACGCACGTCAAAATCCAGTGGCTGGCCACCTCCGGCATCCGCCACCCGGAAGAACTGCCCGTTGGTGAGGGCGCTCAGTCCGGCGGATTTTTCGTATTCAACATGAACATAAACCTCAGTGGTATTGTCGAATGTCATGCGATCAACGAAGATACGGAAAGTTTTCTCGCTGCTCGGACAACTCCCATTGTCAAGCGCGCCTGTGCAGACCGCCAGATCCCCGAAACCAAAGAAATTAGATTGTATGACATCCGGAGTATTATCGTTGTTATTGTCCGGCTGCCCTTTGATGATTGTTACTGTACCACCTTTACTTATGGTTGTTCCGTCATAGCTTAACAGTGTGACAGGAGATGTCGTCGAGGAACACTCGAAGGAATCAGTGAATGGATCACCTGTGATTACTCCGCAGTAATCATTCGCCGAATCGACTACCACAGTACCGGTACCTGTCCCAGTGGTTAACGATCCCGAGGCTACAGGCTGCCCGTGACTTTCCGTCTGGATGCTGATCCCGCTTGCCGCGGTCACGCCAAGAGTGTACGGATTAGAACCTCCTATAGCGGTAGTGAACAGTTCAGTCTTGCCGTCGCAGTTGGAACCGCTGTTTACACGGTAGCCGGCATTATCCCAACAGACTTTGTTGTCGGACGAAGTGACTTTGAACTCGTTGTCCACCGGACCGCCGCCGCCGAAGCCGCCGCTCATGGAGAGGCTGAACTTGTAGACTGTGACCCCGATCGGGTTGCCGATGGAGTCCTCGCCGATAGCCACCGTGCGGAAATCACAGCTCCGTCCACCGGGCAACATACCGCGGTCAATGTCGAACGACGGCTGCTTCGTGCCCGGCGGAAGCATGAAATCCATCTGGTACGGAGGTTCAAATGAACCGGACTCCTCCTTGCCCGCACAGTATACTTTCAGCATGTACTTGCCGGCGTTCTGCACCGCGCTGGAGGAAACACGCAGGGATTTGCCCGAATCGGCGGTGGATGCGTCCTTGACATCCTGGGCGTCGTCGTTACCGGACTTGACCTTGATGTTTTCGAATGGACCAATGCTGTCTGATGTGGTCGGGAACCTGATCTTGACCTTCCCTTCCATCGGCGGCATCGACGGACAGTCCTCGCTGCCGCATTTCAAAGTGTTCCCGTCCGGACCGACCGGCGCGCGGAAATGCAGCTTGTGGGTAAAGCCCGCCTTTACAGACCCGCCTGTGACATCAAGGGCCCCGCCGCTGCTGAAGACGGATTTCTTGAGCTTGATCTGGTACATCAACTCATCGAAGGAACTCATCACTTCTTCGATTTTGTCGATGTTGGCGTTTCCTTCCGCTGTCGAGTTGTCGACGCTGCAGGAATATTCGCTGGTGATCATCCCGTATTGGTTGAATTCCGGAGGCGAGCAGCCGAAGATCTTGTTCTTCAGGCTCAGTTTCTCGCTGCCCAGAGTCATCTTCTTGATGTCGCCCGGAAAGACCCCTTCCACGCGCACGAGGATGCGGCGGCTCGGGTCAGCGATCGATGAGTTGTCGCTTGTCATCTTCGCCGTCTTGCCCTCGGTGGAATAGGAATACTTGTTAAGCAGCATCAGCGAGACCCCGGAACCGTGGAATCCCTCGCCCGGACCGCCGGCAGCGATTCCGCCACCTCCGGATCCCGGCATGTTCGGGTCCTCGTCATTGGGATCAAAAATGTAAGGCACCCCGTCGTAATCACCATCGTAAACGATGCCCGCTGTTTCACCGCCGACCGTGAACTTGGGATACTTGGAAGCGTCGGAATCGGTGGTCTCGCCGAGGATGTTCAGGCGTTTGTCAGTCGGGCTGGACTGAAACTGTATCACTTCCAACTCAATCTGCATGTTCGCCATCATGTCCCCTGCCGGGGCGGTGCGCACCACCCTCACCACGTACTGCGGACAGGTGGAACTGCTGCCTTCCCAGGTGCCGGAAATGCAGATCCCGAAGAGGTCGTTGTGTTCGAGGTTTTTGAGCGAAGTGAGTGAGGAGTTGTCCACTTCGTAGCTGCGCGACTGCTTCTTGAAGCGCACGCTTCGCAGGGTGACGTCTCCTCTCGCGTCAATCCGCACCGGGATCGATGAGGCGTCGCCCCAGTACTGATCCATGTCGGACATTGAAGAGATGTTTTCATCGAAATAGTCGCCGGCATACTGGATGTCAACATCCATGCTGGTGTTTAAACTTCCTGTGAAGCTGAAGGGGAACTGCATCTTTCCAGAACTGGAGGAACCGTCAACATCCAGTCCGTCTCCAAACATCAGCATGTAGTGATCGAGATTACCCGCCTTGGACATGTCCACCGGACCCTGCTCGAAGCCGGCATCCGGTATCTCCGCGCGGCCCTGCGCGGTGACCTGGGTAAAACCGAGGTCCATCATGCCGATGTTGGTGTCCACAAAACGCAGTTCTAGCAGCCAGTATTCACTGTCGCTGACCTTGAGCAGCACTATCTTGTCACTCAGCCCGCCGTAGCTGTCCGGAGAAAGCACAAGGCTGCTGTCGGACATCGATAGGCCAAGGATTGCGCTCAGGGACTGCCCCAGCACCGAGTGCATGCCTGTTACGTTGTCCCCGGTACTCAGGCTGAAAGTACCGGAGTTGTTATAGACCGGGGCAATGGACATGTTGTCGCCGGTGATGAGTGTGAATGTGCTCCCAGATTTTGTCAGCATCACGTCACGCGTCCCCTTGCTCGGTTCGTCGCTGGGGAAGAGCATGAAGATCGATCCCGGTTTTGTGAAATTGCTGAGGTCCAGGCCTTCCGCGTTGGACGAACTCGAACCGGCAAAGAGGCCCATGCCCGGCACGGGCTTGTCTTCAACATCCGGGCCGATCACGAAACCGTCCGGACCGCAGATGTTCATGTTAGACTCATAACCGTCCACATAAAAGTACAGGTCCGGGAGATCATTTCGGTAGCTGCTCATCGCGAAGCGCAGCGCGTACTCCTGGTTGGCATTCACACTGCTGGCCGTGTAGGAGCGGCTTGTTCCTGATCCAGTAGAATCACTTACTGTAAAGGATGTAGTTGAAAATTCTCCGTTCGAATCAACAGAAAGGATGCTCGCGCTGAGACCGCTGAAATCGCTTCTTCCGTCATAAAACGAGACGGTGCAGCTGATGTTCGCGGTGCTTGCCGCGCTCATTCCCATTTCGGAAGGATCAAACTGCCGGAACTCGGCGAGCTGCAGGCTGTTCATGCCTTTCATCAGCCCGGTGCTGTTGTCCTGCACCGCGGCGCGCAGCTTGGCGCTTGTGTATTCGTGCGTCACGTTGTCGTCCGGGGCGGTTTCAGACATCACGGCGCCCGCGACTTCGGAGACGCTCGGGTCGCTGGTGAACTCGAGGCGTTTGAAGTTCTCGATGTTCGGCAGCAGCGCTCCCGAGTTTTCATCGGTGTTCAACATGCCCTTGGCCTTGTCGATCGGGTACTGCAATTGAAGCATGTACGTAATCAGGAACACTGATGCTTTCCCGCTCAGTTCGGTTTCGCCGTTGAGGGTTTTGGTCTGCGTGGATGTGCTGTACGCGTCATCCGGAAGAGCCGCGACCAGCCCTTTTGCTACAGAAGCACGGGCGTCTATGTACCTCGGACTCGGGGTTGCGTCTACAGTGCTGTTGTCAAACGCGGTGTAGTTCCCGCCCTTGAGGAAACTGAGGTAGTCCGATTTCGTCTTGGGCACGATTTTCAAAAGTTCAGACCCCCTGGTGGACGCGTTGTCGAACGTGCTCGCTTTACGCATGATTTCATCCGCCAAGGCTTCCGCCGCGTAGGGCACCCAGAAGATGGAGTTGTTGTCGGTCAGGCTTTTCGCCGTGGCCTTGGCGCTGGTGCCCACCGGCATGGTGAGCGAAGTAATCAGCTCGGTGGCCTTGACCGTTGACCCGCTTGAAGGGGCCACGGTTTTTCCGGTGAAAATCGGAATGCCGTCACTGGAAAAGACTATGCGCTCCTGCGCCCATTTAGCCATCCCCGCGACCTGGGTGGCCAGGTCCTTGAGCGTGACGGTTTTGTTGTCGTTGTCCGCCATCCAACTCACCAGTTCCTTGGAAACCAGGGGCATCCCTTCTTCAAGCTTGCGTGCCAGGCGGTGGAAGGTGCGCACCCGGCTGAGCAGTGCGGTCTTGTTGTCGTTTTCCAGCGCGATGTGATCCACAACGTTGCTCGCGCCGGACATCATGTAACTGCTGAGGGAAGTGGTCAGGTTGTCAACCTGGTCTGATAGTTCAGGCGCATCGGACCAGTCGCTGGGCGCGCTGGAGCTGGACGAACCTTTGACCAGGAAGTGCCGGATGCCGCGATTTTTGAAAGTCGCTTTCCCCGGAAGGTCTGATTCCTCCACGTCCGGCGGGACTTTCAGCGCGACCGCCACCACGGTGGTGTTGTCCGACTGCTGGTCCAGAATGACCGGAAAGCCGAGGGTGAGGAACAGCTTGCGCAGGCCCTTGACCTTGATCTTTTTGCCTGCCGTCGCGTCCTGCGCTCCGACCGTGGATGCCGCGCTGGAAGAGGCGTTGTCGGCTATCTTGTCAATTGCACCTTTTTCCTCGTCTGAAAGGGTGTCGGCCAGTTTTCCAGTGTCGGAGACATTGATTACTGTATCCAATGTATCTGAAACCTCTTCGCTGCTGCTTGCCAGCTCGGCGTCGATCGCGGCTATTTCTGTACTGCTCATGCTGCTTGAAACGTCAAACAGGTCTTCCGGATCGGAGACATCGGAGCCTTCCTCGAGTTCGAAAGTGGTGGTGTCCTTGTATTCCTCGAGCGTAGCCACCACAGTCTCGCTCACCGCGGTGAGAACTGCGCTGATCAAGGCCGATTTCAATGTATCCGACAACCCGGAAATGGAACTGATGGTGGTCTTGATGGTGGTTACCAGAGAACCCATGATTTGCTCGGCCGCTCGCGCTATGACAGGGTCCACGCGCACAGCATCAGTCTTGGTCGGGTCGGCCATGGCCGTCATAGCCCGCGCCTTGCCTCCTGAGGTGTAAATTGCGCGTACGCGCAGAGGGCCGAGGGCCTGGAAACCCGCAAGCAGTTCACTGGCGCTGGAACTGCTGCTCAGGCTGGTCACCGCGGAGGGCATGCTTGAGCCGTAAGCCGTCTCGATCGCCGCATGCGTGGTTGTGTCGAGCAGAAAGTCTTTCACGTCCGCGGTAGTAACTTCATAGGAACCGTTGTCCGCGGATTTGACCTTGGCCACCGGGTAGGTGTAATTCTCGTCTATCATCAGGTAGAGGCTGACCAGCGCCTTCACACCCTGATCCACTGAATACGAGGTCGCGTTGGCCGTACGGCGCCCCGCGATGCGGGAGGAACTGGACGAAACAGTCGTTACCGAACCGCTCAGCGCGGAACTGACGGAAACCGATGTGTCGGTGCTGCTCGATGTGCTCGAAGAGGAGCTGCTATCGTCTTTCTGCGCGCAGCCGGAAATGGTGAGCACCAGGACTGCGAATGAAGCAATGACAAATGTCGGAGACCTGTGAAATATTGCCATGTTACCCCCATTGTATATGCTCACATTTCGGGTTTCAAATTTTGTTACAATGCCCCGAGGGCAAGGGCTTTTTT
>CAYFLK010000072.1:0-18291 GCA_964344035.1 uncultured Pseudomonadota bacterium | reverse complement strand
AACCTATTTTAGGGGGGCAGACTTAAGGAACTTCGGGCTAGTGAATTGGTTACCCATTTTTACTTGAATTGATCAAAGGCTGAACATCGTGAAACAACATAGGCTGATTTGC
Source organism: uncultured Pseudomonadota bacterium (assembly GCA_964344035.1). Taxonomy (GTDB): domain Bacteria; phylum SAR324; class SAR324; order SAR324; family NAC60-12; genus UBA1014. The sequence goes on along the minus strand of CAYFLK010000072.1, from coordinate 18,179 downwards.
TGAAATGGAGGGGGTTGCAAGCGAGCGGTTCCTGAACGCGGACAGCAGTTCGTCCAATGATGTAATGTTCATTGTGGGAATCCCGAGCCATTCCGCGGTCATCCGGTAAAGTAATCCCGGGGTTTGATGAACTTCGCGCAGTTCCCGCAGTGAAAAAGCGTCACCGGTTTTGGAAAGTTTTTTACCGTCCGGGTTTTTGAGCAGCGGATGATGCAGGAACCGCGCGTTCGGGAACATGGATTCCCCCAGGCAATGGGCGAGAAAGCATTGCGCCGCCGTGGAAGGTATCAAGTCTTCCCCGCGCACCACCAGGTTGGTTCCCAGTTCCAGATCGTCAGCCAGGGAGGCGATTTGATAGGCTGGCAAACCGTCCTTGCGGCACACGATAAAATCGCCCATTTCCGCTGAAAGCCCAACTCTTCCTTCCAGTGATCCCGGCTCTTCTATGGAAATGACGCAGGGCCGCGGAAGGCGGACCCTCCAGACAGCCTGCCCCGGATTAAACGCCTTTTTTTGATTTCGGCAGGTCCCGGGGTACACACCGTTGCCGGAAACTTCCCGTACCTGTTTGCGCGAACATGTACAGGCATACAGCTGGCCGTTCCCACGCAGTTTCTCCAGCATTGTTTCGTATTTTGAGATGCGAAAAACCTGCGAATGTGAGGCAGAGAGGTCTTCCACCCCGGACGGACCGGAGTCGTAATCCAATCCCAGCCACTCAAGCTGGCGGAAAATATCGTCAAGACATGACTTTTTAAGACGGGGGGCATCGAGATCGTCGATACGCAAATGCAGATGACCACCCTGAGAGCGGACCAGTAGCCAAGTGAGGAGAAAAGAAAGCGCGTTCCCCGCATGAAGGTATCCGCTCGGGGTAGGCGCAATCCTAGAGATAACCCCGGGTGTTGTTTTTGCCGATGAATTCGGTGATCGGTCCCTTTTCATACGCTCCAAAGAATGAGGGCTGTCTAGTACGCAAAAACGGCTCGATTTTTGGGTCGGTGACCGTTATTTGTATCAGGAGAACCGGCCCTTGTACTAAGGCCTAGGACCAACACTTAACCAAGGAAAAACGTGTACGAAACTTCAGACATCCGCAAGGGATTGCGCATCGAACTGGACGGAGAACCCTACATTATCGTCGAATTTCAATTTGTCAAACCGGGAAAAGGTACAGCCTTCACGCGCACTAAGGTCCGGAACCTGATCAACAATTCGGTGTTGGACCGGACTTTCAAAACCGGGGAGAAACTAAAGCCGGCAGACACAGAAGAACGTGAAATGCAGTACCTTTATAACGACGGCGCCTTTCACTTCATGGATAACCGCACCTATGAACAGACCAGTCTGGAAGAAGACGTAATTGCCGATTCGGTAAATTACCTGACGGAAAACATGGAAATCAAGGTCAGTTTCTTCCGGGGCCGTCCTATAGGCGTCAGCCTGCCTAAGTTTGTCTCTCTCGAAGTAATGGAAACCGGGCCTGGCGAAAGGGGCAACACCGTCACCGGCGCTTCGAAACCCGCAACCCTTTCAACAGGGTACACGTTGAACGTCCCTCTGTTCATTGAAGAAGGAGACATGCTTAAAATCGACACCCGCTCAGGAGAATATGTTGAACGGGTGAAAAACCAGCCCGGATAGACCCAAATACTCTTTACTTATGGCGTCCCTGCCCGCGGGTGGTTCCCCCCCGGAACACAACCCGGCCACCCAATTTGAACTGCAATGGGACATCCTGTCCTCCCTTTATCAGAGCCTTTACGGAACCGCCTGCGGCGCTGAAACGGAAAAGGAACTGCGGACTACGCTCAAGTCCCTGCAAAGCAACCGCATTGGGGAAGCTCTGCGTGAGACTTTTTCCCCTGAAAAACTCAACACTTACCGCAACCTCATCGAAGATGATTATTCCGGAATGCGGAGCATCAATCTGGAGCGGATGGAAAGCCTGGTTACGCTGGCAGATGAAAACCTGCGCCGGGCGGTACTAGAATCCTTGTTTCTCTTTGATGTCAACCCGTCCGGCAGCGACACGCTAACGCTCGAAGAAACCACGGGATACGACGAACAGGGCAAACCGCTGATGGAAACACACAACTTCAAAGTGTTTACTTCAGGGGCGCTGCACGGGATCATGGAACGGGACCGCTTTCTCCCCGAAACGCTGCTCCATGGTCCGGAAAGCATGGATGTCATGCTCAAGGAGGATTATCCGCATCTGGAAAAACCTCCACCACGTGAAGACAATGCGCCGATCATTGCCCTGACCACCATCGGCAGCCTGGGAGGGATTGGACACAAACCCGATTCGGACATGGACGCCCAGGTCATTGTCAGAACGGAACCACGATGTAAACACCCCTGGAATGACGCGGATTTTCTGGTTGCACTGTTGCTGCTGGTTCTGGAGGAAGCACGGAGAGAGACCCTCGAGAACATCATGCCCGAGGAGGAACGCGCGGAGCTGGTGCAAAACACCCGCGAGGCACTGAGAGAAAAATGCGGGGAAGGAATGAGCGAGGAAGAAATTCAGGTGCTATACGCAGTGTTTCCAGGAAGTTATCAGTATCTCCTTGACGAGCATATCGACAGTCGAATCCACAGGTTTTCCATGGAACGGCAAACCAGCCTGTTCAAGAAAGTCCTTACACGCATCCTACCCGATTTCCCGGACCTCGAGCCCTTTAGCGATATGCTGGTAGTGTTCTTTCCTTTTCTCAAGGAAGTGCGTGGGGATGCGTTTCAGGAAGAGTATTTCCCCTCGCTGAAAGCGCTTGCTGGAGGTGATGGACTGCGTAAAAGGCTGGTCTGGTTTTACCAAGAATATGTTCTGGGAAAACACCATGCGGAAAGTCTGCGGGAACAGATTGACTCAAAAACACACCAGCCGCACAGCGCTGATGAAGGCGGGGAAGAAAAACTGTTTGTTGATCATCTGAAGTCTTCTCCAAAGTTGGAGGAAACACTTAAACGGTTCCTCTCGTGGATTGCCGGGCGCAGCGGGCATGCAAAGCGTAATCAACTGAACCGGGTCTTGCGGGAAATGCAGACCCTGTTTCCGGGGACCAGGAATATTTTGGGCGCGCAACTCCTCAAACAGCTTAAAAGAGAGGCGATTTCCGATTTCCGCGAATCGATGTGCCGGCTCATCAGGGTCCGCCGCAACTTCCATTCACGTGGGTTGGAGGCGGAAACCGAACATGCGCTGCAGTTGAAAATCCTGGCGGTTGAGCAATTCCTGACCCGCAAGTATCCGGAAACTGAAGTCCATTACTTTCTGAATATCCTGCGCCGCATGCGCTCCGGCGACCACACCCCGTTTCTGGTTTCCCCCGAGGGGAGCCAGGCGTATTCGCTGATGCTAAACGACTTCCTCCTCAATCCGGCAACGATGCTTGCGGGCAAGACCCCGATGCCCTTTGATCTACCCGAGGCGTTCCGGACCATGGCGACAGTCGGGGTTTTTTCAGGGGATTCGTGGACATTTGCCAACCCCTGCCCGGAAGAGCCGGAGAGGAAAATTGCTCTTCATGAAATGCCCGATTGGGGTCATAGCCATCTTTCACGTGGTTTTTTCCTCAAGCACGTAATCCCGATTTTTCTCAGGGAAAGCGAGAAGGTCAGTCATCGCAACCTGCCGAAGGCGTTGCTCAATTGCTGGTGGGTGGAGATGTTGCTGCTTCTTGATGCTCCCGGGCAGCCTCTGACCAGCATGACCCGCCTGCTGCTGCATCCCGAGCAGCGGAAATTCGTATCCGGCGACGCGGATGCTGCTTATGTCCGGGAAATCATAACATTGGAGGATGCGTTTCCCCAACTACGCCTGGATCCTTGGTGGTTGAAATTCACTGAAATGCTGACCCGTTTCGGCGACCCGACAATCTGCCGGCAGATGGTTTTCTGCTTTGCCCAGCACGTCCGTCTTTCCGACATCATCGATTTTGAGACCGATGCCAGGCTGGTTTACATCGACAAGGATGCAAACTGGCGGACAAAGGTCATGGGGGAGTTTTTTCTTTCTTTTTTCCCGGAACACAAACAGCGGATGCTGTTAATGCGTTTTGCTCAGGGGCGTGACGACGTGGCAAACGTATTGGAGAAGCAGTTGAAACAGCTTTTCCTGGCATCAATGAAACGCGTTGAAAAACGGTTGTGTGAGCAGGGCGAAAGGGAGGCGCTAAAACGGGTTAGTGATTATCTCAAACGCATATCCGTGGACACGGAGCACAAAAAAATTTCCGCGGAGTTCCTCCAGCCCATGATCCATCGCGCGTTCCAGCGGGTCCCGATTGAGGACCGCGAGGTGCTGAAAAAAATGAAGCGCAAAGAACCGCTGAACGCGATGGAAAAGATACAGGCCCGCAGCATCTACCACGATCACCAGCAGCTGAAAGAAGTCAGCAAGCAGATCCTCAGCCATTTTCCTGAAGTGTCAGCCAGCTCGATTGTGCTGGAAAACCTGGTGCTGAATTCGAGAATCCGGGTAGCTGGTGACGTACTCGAAAACGTGATTTTCAAGCACCATTTTGAACGGAACTTTGAACGGAAACCGTTTCAAATACCGCTTCCGATTTCCAAAAACCTGAGCATTCCGCGTCCCTTGATCCTGATCCGGTATCAGGTCAAATCAGAACGCTGGATGTTTCTCGCAATGCTTTCAAAGCGCGCGGGCGCCGGAGGAGGATCTCAGGGAAACATGCTGGAGATGTTCGAAGATCATCTCGTCGAGGGCATCGCCCGCTGTGTATTCAGCGGGTACATCGGCGAGAACGCGAGGACCCTGACTGCTTTTCAAAAGGATGCCTCACGGTTTCCCAGCAGGGTTTCGAACAATCCGTTCGCGCAGGATGACGTACACCACCTGGCCCAGTCCATCAGCAGGTTCTTCGCGCCGATGCGGCTGCTTCCGCGGGAAGTACTCGAACACATCCACTACGTGCGGGACCTGTTCATGGTCTGCAACGTCAACCGGTTTCTGGTTGTATCACTGATAGTCAGGGACAACCTGGGTGAGATCTTCGTCGTCGATTTCGACCTGGGGACGATCCGTCTCAAATCTAAGGAACATGAAGTATCCGGAGAACAACACCAGGCAATCGGTGTTTTCTTTGATCGTTTACGATCCAGAAAGGCCAGGGAACTGCTGCGGGAATCACTGCATCAACTTCATATTCCGATTGATCCTGACAGACCCCCGCGGTTTGGAAGCTGGATCAACACCCGCAATTTCGACATCCGGCTGGCCCCAAAGTATCATCGCATCTATCTAGAGGGTATTCTCTCCGCCATTTTTCCCGCGACAGGGGAGTATGCCCCCTGGGAGGAGTATCCGCGTCCACTGGTAAAGTCTTTGGACCAACTGGGCAAGGATGCGATCGATGTGCACCACCATCAGGTCCAGGAAAAGGTAAAACTGCGAGACCGGGAACTGCGCAAGGTGCAGCGTGCCTCCAGGGAATACATGCGCAAGGTGGAAGCGGAACGAGCGGAACGTTTAAAGGATCTGTAACCCGGATTTTGCATGCGCCCTCCTTTCCAATCCGGAATCCAACCCACTTTTTCCGATTCCATGGATATGCATCACGGCATTCTCCACGGCAGAATATTCCGCATAGATACGGAAGAGCATGTGAGCCTGTGGATGCTGATTGGTGAGGAACTGCGGGTATTCAAACTTGATGCAAAAAGAGTATCCGTCAATGGAGATCACTCGGTCGGAGCGATCTCCCGCCTGGCAGAAGGCGCCTTGATCACCCTCGGGTTTGACGGTGATGGCGAAGCACGCGCAATCACGGTTCACCACCTTCCAGATGCCGCTGATTATGCCGGGGATTCACTTCGATGGCGCAATCCGGTTCATGCTTTGAACCGCATGCAGCTGCTCAAATACCGGCACAGGATCGTCCTTGCACTGAGGAACTGGTTCGACAGACAAGGGTTTATCGAAACCGAAACGCCCCTGCTGGTCCGCGCGCCCAGTCCGGAAGTGCAGTTCGATCCGATGCGGGTACTGGTACAATCTTCTGCGTTCAAGGGTCCTGAAGAGGAAGCCGGTTATCTCGTCACCTCCCCGGAGTTCCAGATGAAACGTTTGCTTGTGGGCGGGTTTGAGCGGATTTTCCAGATATCCCGTGCTTTCCGCGGCAACGAGCGGAGTTCACTTCACAACCCTGAATTCACTCTGCTGGAGTGGTACCGTGCGCATCAGGGACTGGGAGAAATAACCCGTGACATGGAGGATTTCTGCATCTGCCTTGCCGACGTCATTCCCATTTCGGTCGGCATCCCGGAACCTCCATGGCCGCGGACAACCGTTTCCGCACTTCTTCAGGATCACCTGGGGATTTGTCTGCAGGGCACGGAATCTTCCAGCGAGTTGCTGGGAAAAGCCCGCCTTGCGGGACACGCACAGGCAGTTGAAGATTTGCCTGCTTTCTCTGCAAACAACAATGAACCCCAAAATTCCACCTCGCAAAAAACGGACGCGCATAATTATGAACAGGTTTTTTCCCGGCTCTGGAACCTGATCGAACCAGGACTCGGGCATGAAATTCCGTTGTTTGTCCATGACTGGCCGCTGCCCCTGGCCAGCCTCGCCCGTCCGTGTCCTGGAAGCCCCGGATTCGCCGACCGTGTGGAGTGTTATGTCAAAGGCATCGAACTGGCGAACGGGTTTGGGGAACTGACCGATACTGTTGAGCTGCGCAGGCGTTTCGAACGGGACCTCTTGCAGCGCAAGGCCGCCGGACGTCGTCAAGTCCCTCTCGATCATTCATTTCTCAAAAACCAGGCCGCCGGTCTCCCGCCTTGCGCGGGCATGGCGCTGGGGATCGACCGGTTGGTGATGTGGCTGACAGGCGCGGAATCCCTGCGCGAGGCGGTTTGCTTTGACTGGCAGGAAAGGTGATCAGCCAGTGGAAGCACTGCTCCAGTTTGATAGACCGGTGATGCATTTGATTTTGCACGTTGCAGTCCCGGCGTTTGTGGCTGTTCTGGTCTACCGGCCGATGTGGACGAAGGCTTTCTTGGTGATGGCGGCGACGATGCTTGTTGACCTCGATCATCTGCTTGCGGACCCCCTGTATGATCCGAACCGCTGCGGGATCGGGTTTCATCCCCTCCACGGTTGGGTGGCAATCGCTGCATACCTGCTGCTGTTGCTTCCAAAAAAAACACGCTTGCCCGCCCTTGGACTTGTATTGCACATGGCGCTTGACGGAATCGACTGTGTCTGGATGAGCTGGCACGCTGTGTGAACCTCTCCTATTTTTTCTTGTTGGCCCGGGGTAGATGTTGTAGCGTGTGAGTAAGTCTTCAACCCCGTTTCTTCTTCAATCCTTCATCCTCCAGACAAAGTCGGCATGTTACGAAAAACCTTGTGCTGCATGACATTATTGACGTGTTTCTTTGTGTCTGGAATACAGGCTCAACCATTGTTTGAACTGGATTTCAGCAAAACTGAAGGAGATGCTTACACGTGGTTTAAAAAAAGAGGTTGGGAATTCCGTGAAGACATCGAAAAAATGAACGCGCGGTTTGAGGGTGGAAGTCTTGTCATTGAACCGGTTGAGGAGCATTCCGGAGTTTTCTTCCTGGATTTCCGTCCCGGGTCCACTCAGCTCAAGAGTGTCAAGCGGCTGAGGATTGTGTGGGGAGTTGAGCAATACCCCCTAGGAGCGGATTGGTCCGGACCGATAAACCGCAGGCGCCCGGTGCGTGACCCTATCGGAGTGATGGTGTTTTATGGAGACAAAAACATTGACAGCGGGAGTTTCTTTGTGCCTGACATCCCCTATTTTCTCGGGTTTTTCCTGGGAGAAAAAGAACGTCCAGGAAAAGCGTATTACGGGAATTACTGGCAAAAGGGGGGGCGTTATTTCTGCATACCCTGTGACGGCAGTTCCGGGAAGAAATTCATAACAGAGGTGCGTGTTGATCAACTGTTCAGCAAAACATTCGGGTTTGATCCTCCGCACATCAGCGGCATCGCCATTGAAGCGGATGCATCCGACACGAAACCGCGGAAGGGCAGGCATTCAAAGGCGTTTATCAAACTGATCCAACTGCTGCGTGAATAATCTGCGGCAACCACTTGAAGCAAAGCATGACCCAGTTGCACGATCAGATTTCCTCTAGCGAATCCGAAGGGGTTTTCAACGAATTCATTGAGGAACAACTTGACCATCTCGTTGAAAACATCATTAGCGAAGGCGACATCACTGCTTTTGGAGAGCGCGGAAGCGAGGTTATAGTCGAAGTCGATGACATCATCGCGCCTTCATTTTCCTATGGAGAAGAAGGTGAGGGTGGCGGTGGAGCTGCCGGACCGGGCCGGGACCCCGGAAAAATACGCTTCAGTGTGCCGTTTAGGGTGATGATGGAGCGCATTGGAAAATCCCTCAACCTGCCCAACCTGACCAAGGAAGGGAAAGGGCGGATCAAGGAATTCACCAATGAATTCAAAACATTCGCCCCAATCGGCACGGTAATGGACAAAAAACGCACGTTTAAACGTGCGCTTCGGACCAGCGTCGGCCTGAAACTGTATAATCCCGCTGATGAACAGTATGAGGTGCAGATCCGGCGGCGGGATAAACGGTTCAAAGTCCCGGAACGGGTGGAGCGGCCCAAGTACCATGCGGTTGTTTTCTACATGGGAGACATTTCCTTCTCCACCTACGGTGAGCGCCTCAAGCTGCAGAAACGGCTGGTGAATTTTATCCAGAACTGGATCGACTACCAGTATGGAACAAAGAACGTTGATCACCGTTTCTTCGTCCATGACTCGGAAGCATATGAAGTGCAGGAAAATCAGTTTTACAGTGTCAGCAACGCGGGAGGAACGCTGGCTTCCCCCGTCTTTCAGCTGGTCTGCCAGGTTGCGCTCAATGAATATGATCCGGGCATAACGAATTACTATGCATTCTATTTTGGTGATGGAGAACTTTTTGACGATGATGCAAAGAACATCGTGAAACTGCTGGATGAAACAATGAGGCCGGTTTTCAACCGCATTGGAGTTGTTGAAGTTCAGCCCGGCAGGTTAAGCCTGTTAAACCGGCAGGTTGCCACCCAGTTTCACCGTGATGCCGTTGTCCGGCTCAGCGAATTGAATGATCGCCTGGAAACCATTGAAGTGATTAAAATTTTGTTTGCGGAACGCTGATGCTCAGCACGAGAGAAATTCCCGAGATACACCGGCTTGAAGCGCGCGTTTTGGAACATGCGTGCGAATTCGGCAGGAAACTGCCGGAGATCCGGTTTTACATTCTGGATGGAATGGAATTCATTTCACTGCTGGAAAAAAACGTGTACCCGGTAAGTCCGGTTAATATCTGGGAAGGAAAACGCATGGTCACCCACCGTCACCGGATCGAGCATGGCTTGGAAACCAGCCTGTTTTATGAAGTGGTTCAGACCGGGAATCCCTCTTATGCATACCTCAACCATTCGAATTCACCGATGATGCAGGCGTCGGTGATGGCGCATGTGGTCGGGCATTGCGAATTTTCCGAATTGAATGTGTTGAAGGATTCTACCCGGGACCGCACCGAGATGGTGATGTATCTCAGCCGCAAGGTCAATCTCGCCCGTTCGCGGATGGGAGAAGTCAACTACGCCCACTACTGGAATGCATGTGAATCGACGATTTCCCTGATCGCCCCGCATTCCCAGTACAACCTGTCACGCTCAGTGGAATCAAACGCTCCTTTGCCTCAGCAGGAAGAAGACGCTCAAATCCCGGAGAAAAAGACCGAGCCGCCCTGGACTCCGTTTTCGTACACGCTTGAAACCGTGATTCATCAATCTCCGCGGGAAACGGCGTGGGAGAAGGAATTGCAGACGAAGATCCGTGAAGAAACGATCAACCGCCGTGGGTATAAACTGAAAGCCCCGTGCCAGGATATCTTCGGTTTCATCCGCAATTATGCCCCTACCACCGAATCGGAAAAGTCGCTGCTGAATTACATGTACGCCATTCACAGCAACCATGACTTCGTGATCCGCACGCAGATCATGAACGAGGGCTGGGCCATGTATTGGGAGAAAAAGATAATGCTGGAGCTTTTCCGTGAAAAATCAGTCACGGGCATCATCGATTATGCGCGCGTGTTTTCCGGAGTATGCCTGCCGCGTCCCTATTACCAGCGCAATCCATACCACCTCGGTTTTTATCTCTGGAACCACATTGAACAGCTCTACCGTGAGGGGAAGGTGTCCCTTGAATATCATGAGGAAACAGACCAGGCCACCAAGAACAACTGGCGGAAGGAAAGCCGGGAAGACCCCCTTCGCCAGATGGAGCACCTGATACGGACGGTCACCGACTACGAGTTCCTGAGGCGGTTCCTGTCTCCAGAACTGATTGAGGAATTTTCCCTGAACCGGATCCCTAAAGTGGAATCTCAGCGTCTACGGATCCCCGCCGATAACATCATTCGGGAAGAAGGCCCCTGGGTGTGGGTTGATCCGGTCCCGATCAAAAAAGACATGCTGAATTTCTTCACTCATTTCCACAAACCGCGTATATATGCGATTGACGCGGATTTTCAGGATGGCGGGTTGCTGCTCTATCACCGGGATGATGGACGTCGTCTGCGCAAAGACTGGATCAAACCGACGCTGAAAAATCTCAACTTGCTCTGGAAAGCTCCGGTTTACCTTGTTTCCCGTAATTGGCTGTATTCCTTTTCCGCCAATCTTTTCAAGGAAACAGTGGTAACCGAACTGAGTTTCGAAAAAATTGTACAACGGATGAAGAACTCGGAGAAACCCTTCAAAATCTGATCCCCTTCTGTCAGGAGGTGTCATGGAAGAATCCCGTGCAAAACACTTCGACAGCTCGTCGGAGCAATTCGATTACCGCGGACTGCTCAGCTACCATCGCAAGCAAACACTGCGTTTTTCAGAATTCGTCCAGCGTTTCCTCGACAATCCCCAGCAATACCTGCACACATCATCATCGCTGATTGCCGCCGCCATCAAGTATTTCGGTTTTGAAATCACGATACGCAGCGGGGAACCGGTCATTTCTTACAATATTTTCCGCGACCCCTTCAATGCTGGTATGAACGCGGTGTTTGGCCAGGAATTCTGCATCAAGCAGATCCTCGATATTATTGAATCCGCGGACAAGGAGGTCGGACCAAACCGGGGAATCATACTCGTCGGACCGCCTGCATCGGGGAAAACCAACATCGTGGACCTGATTGTCAAGGCGCTGGAAGAATTCACCAAACAGGAACAGATCCGCATACACTCGTTTTTCTTCAGGTTTCAGAATGAGCAGAAACGCTGCGTGGAAATCCACTCTGCTTTTCAGCAGCACCCGCTGTTGCTTTTTCCGTCTCTGCTGAAACTGGAAAACGGATTGCTAACACGACCGCGGCAGCAGTTGTTTGAACATGCCAACCGGTTGCGTCCGGAAAAATCGAAAGTGTCAATTCCCCCGTATTACCTGACCGCATCCCTGGACAAGCGGACCCTGGACATTCTTGAGTCGCTTCTAAACAATCCCCAGAACCGCGGGAAAACCCTGTTTGAACTGATCGAGGAATACATCCGCGTTGAGGAAATCGAGTTTTCCGCCGCGCAGGCGAAGGGAATTTGCAACATCGATGAAATGGCAAACCTGAAAGTCGGAACCCGTCCCTTCGACCTTACACGAGAGGACATGGCCCTGATCAGTGAACACATACCCGGAAAGACCCTGTACAATTACGAAGGAGCAATTGTCGGTTCAAACCGGGGCATTCTCCATATCCATGACGCTTTCGGAGTCAACGGGGAACGGGTGCAGGAAAGCGATTACAAACCTCTGTTGATGCTGCTTGGCAGTGGAAGGGTGTCGGTGGAGTCCACCCAGACTTCCGTGGACACAAACGTCATTCTAACCACAAACATCGAGGAAATGGAATTACTGGACCGGCAGTTGACTTCATCCAAACTGCTGGACCGGATTGAAAAAGTGCCGGTGAATTACCTGCTCAGCGCAAGCGCGGAAATGGACATCCTGCGTCGTGACCTTGAGCACATCCGGGAAAAATACGAAATCGATCCGAACCTGCTTCGAATCGCCTCCTACTATTCAGTCATGACGCGTCTGCTGCCTCCCCTGCGCAGGAAATTTGAGCAGTCGTGGAATCAGAGCAAAATTGATTTCTATCAAAGCATCACACCCGAACAAAAGCTGTTGATATATTCGTCATTGAACGAAGACCCGGTGGCCACCATCGAGAAACTGCCGCACTGGCATCCATTCCGTAATGAAGCGATGCGCATCGGACTCGATCTCAGTAACCCGAAGAGTTTTTCTTCCTTTATTGCTCAACACCCGGAGGCGATTTCGCTGAGGGATTCCCCGCTGTTTGATGAATCCGATCTCAAGCTGATCGATGACGAATTCATGCGTTGCCTCTGGAATGAACACTATCCGAATGAAGGACGACACGGGATTTCCATCCGGCAACTGCAAAACGTGATGCGCAACACCGTTGCCAATTCCGACGGCCGCAAGGTGCACGTCGGGATCTTCCTCAGTCAACTCAAACGAACCATCGCCGAAGGCCCCGAATTACACCACTGGCTGGAAATCGACTCAAAATACGTGCGCAAGCGCAGGCCCATTCGTGAACGCTGGATTGGTGATTATGAAATGGATGAAGGCGAGGGCGACTACGGAGATTTTCAGGGACTGGTAACTGTGGTGAAAGCCATGTATTATGCCATCCTGCGGCATGAGATCAGCGTGTGTACGGTTAATCGCGACCCGCGGCAGATTGAACAGGACCTGCGCCGTTATCTGCAGCACGCCCTGCTGGCGAGGGCCACTGACAACAAGGCTTTTGCACATGTGATGGTCCCGCGTTATGCGTTTATCGATCCCGGTTCAGGGGAGAAGGTTGAAGAGCCGGACCTCAACTTCCTCGAATCGATGGAGCAGATTCTTGCCGATGAGTATGAAGTGGAAGCGTTCCGGAAGGAAATCTCACAGAAATTTCTCGATCTGCAGGCATCCGGTGATTTGAAAATTGAATCCGGAAAATCGGTGATCACTTCAGCGGATGACAATTTCCTCAAATGCTTTTCCAAGGAATACGGGCAGCTTCTTTCTCATCGGAAGATGGACAAGGAAATAAACCCGGAAATTCTGCGCAACCTGTTTTTTTACAAACTCAACGATCCGGTCTTATTCGCCAATGCACCGGAGGACCTCCGAGGCTTTGCGGAGGGGATACTCGAGAACATGTGCCAGCGTTTCCACTACACTCCCGCACTTGCATTGAGTACGCTGGTTTATGCTCTCCGCAAGGAAGTTGTCGACTTCAGGGAAATGTTGGGTTGAGCGCCAAAAGCGGGTGTATCCACTTTCACATCCCGGATCAGGGACGCCCAGCAGATGGGCAAACACGGGAGATTGCCCCCCAGACGATGAATGCTTGAATTCATGCCTTCTGGGCAGATTCCTCTTTCCTCCTTCGTATATCCGCACAGAAGCGCCCCAACATAGTTCTACCCGGGGTGTTTTGCCCAATTACAGACTTTTTCCATTTGCATTATGAATATGCTTTCAATTGATTCAAACAGTGCCTGGCAAGCAAGTTTCCGTTTTGATCGGGTGAAATGCCTGATTGTCTGCAGGGGACCGGTACGTTTTGAAGCGATGCAGGTTTTCGACTCATTAGGGGTCGAATATGGAATGCTGCTCTCCGAGAAAGACAGCATCGTTTATCCGCAAACCCTTGCACCTGAACTGCGTTCAATCCGCAACCGTCATAAGCAGGTTCACCATGTTCCCGATTATATCGGCGCCACCCGTGAGGAACGTGCCGTGTGCATCCAGCTGATTCTCGACCTTTGCCGCCAACACCGTTACACACACCTGTTTGCGGGTTATGGGTTCATGGCGGAAGACGCGGAATTCGTGGAAGCAGTCGAATCTGCCGGCATCTGTTTTGTCGGCCCGGGAGCGCGGGTAATCCGCCAAGCGGGCTCAAAGGATGAAGCAAAACAGCTGGCACGCAGGCTTGGGGTTTCCGTTACTCCCGGGGAGGACCAAATCTGCGCGAAAACCCTGCTGCGCAAAGCAGGGGCGGAACCACTCAGCTGCTTCCGCAATTGGGCTCAATCCCACCGGTTGATGCTTCCGGACGATTGGGAAGCAAAAGAACCGGTTCTTCAAGCGGAAGACTTGCTGCAAGCCTCTTACGCTGGTCATGTTGAGTTGATAAGCATCGAGGAAATTCAGGCCGAAACACGGCGTCAAGTCGAACACCTGTGGCAGGAATTCCCGGGCAGGCGCATCCGCTTCAAGCACGTGGGAGGAGGAGGAGGTAAAGGACAGCGTGTGATCAGGGATGCGGACGAAATCGCGGACTCGGTGATGGAAGTGCTGATCGAATCAAAAGCCACCGGACCCGCGGACAACAAGAATTTCCTGATTGAAGTGAATATCGAAAACACCCGACACAACGAGGTGCAACTACTCGGAAACAGGTCCTGGTGCATTGAACTCGGGGGGCGCGACTGTTCCTTGCAAATGCATGAACAAAAACTGCAGGAAGTCTCTCTCACGGAAGAAATGCTAGAGCAAACCATTCAGGAATACAGGGATCAAGTAAAACACAAACAGGCTGATGTTCTGCATGCAGACCTTGAAGGGCTGCGTACAATGTGTTCTCAAGCTGAGAAGTTCGGCAGCGCTCTTGGATTGGATTCAGTCTCCACATTCGAGTGCATCGTCGAGGGAGACAGGCATTATTTCATGGAGGTAAACACGCGGATTCAAGTCGAACATCGGATCACCGAAATGGTTTACGCACTTGAATTTTCCAACCCCGATGACCCGAATGACAAGTTCATATGCGAATCGCTTGTTGCGGCGATGCTGCTGGTCGCGTGTCATCGTGACAGGCTCCCTCGTCCGACAAGAATCCCGCTTCAACCTTCCGCCGTTGAAGCACGCATCAATGCGACCAATGCCGCGCTCATACCACATGCGGGCGGAATTCTGCGTCACTGGTCCAGGCCCACCCCGGAGGAAATCCGGGATGATCAGGGCATCGGCATACGCAATCCGGACACCGGGCTGCTGCAGCCCTACCATCTTGCCGGTGCATACGATTCCAACGTCGCCCTTTCGATTACCCACGGCAATTCCAGGCAACAAAGCCTGGAACGGCTGGCGGAACTCCTACGCACCATGGAACTCCGTGGAGTGGATCTGCAGTTGAACACCTGTTTTCATTACGGGTTGATCCACTGGCTTCTTGGCCAGGACCCGATGCTCAAACCGAACACTCGGTTTGTCCAGTCATACCTTGCACTGGCCGGTAGGTTGAAATCCTTCGCCCGCCGTGTAAATCATGAGTTAGCCTGGGAAATGCGTCTGGAACGGATGCGCGTGGATGAGGGTGATGCTGCAGCTGAACTGTGCCGGGAAAAGATGACACTGCTTATTCGTCCGCTGAAAATTCTCCTAGAAGATCCCCATTTGATGATGGGCTGGCTTGCACCCAGGTCCAATAAAAGATGGGATATTGAAAACGGAGGGTTCCGCTGGCTGAGAAATCCATTGGAAGTGCTGGCCGACCTGTACCACTTCCTACGCCTGGAACCGCACCCAGGCGTTTCTCCGGCGGAGCAAATATGGGAAGATGATCGAAAACTCCTTGACCGCGGACTGTCATTTTACCATGAAGCTGGTTCACGTTTTGTGCAGCATGAGATGGCATGGGAGGAAATGGATAAACTGCTTTCCGCCTCAAATCCACCTCGGACTTTCAAGGCATACAAAGACGATGACGTGCCGTGGGACAAAGTGCGGGCTGCCCACCGGGGATTCCAACTGGGATTGGATTTGTTGCAACTGCCTGTCGCAATCGGTAAGGCCGTGCATTATTATGCCTTCAGCTGCAATGACCAACTTGAGGTTGAAATCCCGGAGGACTTGCGCAACCCCGAAACTATATCCACTCTGGTTGGCGAACTGGCGCCTCCTCCGGTTCATCAAGGAGATGAAGTTCTCAGCTGGTCGGGCGGGACTTTCTTTGCCCGAGAAACACCGGATGCTGAGCCTTTTGTCCAAACCGGAGATCATGTTGAAAAGGGAGATGTGATCGGATTGCTGGAAGTGATGAAAATGTTCAATCCGGTGCGTGCTGAGTTTTCCGGGACCGTCCGTGAGATTTCTGTTGACGGTTCGCACGGGATCAATGTAACTCGCGGGCAGCGGCTGTTCACCATCGACCCGGATGTTCCCGTCCATACCCTTTCTGAAGAAGAACGCATGCGGGAGGAACGAGAAACTACTTTGTCACTGATGAGCTGGAATTAATCCCGCGTGTTTCTGAAATGATCGAATTCCGCGTGGAATCCCGCTGCGGTCAAGCACGCGCGGGGGTATTGACAACAGAGGATGGTGTTATACGTACCCCGGTTTTCATGCCGGTCGGCACACTTGGGACCGTCAAGGCAATGACCCCGGATGAACTGAAAGACCTTGACACACAAATCCTGCTCGGGAACACCTATCACCTCCATCTCCGGCCCGGAGACGCGCTGATCGCCAAACTGGGCGGACTGCGGCGCTTTATGAACTGGGACCGTCCGATCCTCACCGACAGCGGCGGTTTTCAGGTTTTTTCACTGGCAAAACTGCTGAAGCTTGATGAAGAAGGAGTCGTATTCCGTAGTCACATTGACGGAAACAGGATCACGCTCACTCCGGAAAAATCGGTGTCAATTCAGCAGAACCTGGGTTCGACGATTATGATGTGCCTTGACGAATGCCTGAAACTCCCTGCGCCGCGAATTGAAGTCGAACGGTCTCTGGCCCTGACCACACGTTGGGCCTCACGCTGCAAGGCGGCGAATACCGGCGACCAGGCGCTTTTCGGGATCATCCAGGGCGGGACCGAAGAAAGTCTGCGTGAGCGCAGCCTCCAACAGTTGCGGGAAATCGGTTTTGACGGCTATGCTATCGGCGGTCTCAGCGTAGGTGAAAGCAATGAGGAAATGTACCGGATCACCTCGCATATCGCGCCAAGAATGCCGGAGGACCAGCCGCGTTACCTGATGGGTGTCGGGGAACCCGCAGACCTCCTTGAGGGCATCGAATTCGGCGTGGACATGTTCGATTGCGTGCTTCCCACACGCAACGCGCGCAACGGTTCGCTTTTTACTTCTCAGGGCAAGGTCACCATCAAACAATCCCGATACCGAGAGGACAACGAACCGCTGGATCCGAACTGCGCCTGTTCAACCTGCGGGAACTACAGCCGCGCATACTTGAGGCACCTGTATGTTTCGGGAGAAATATTGGCAATGAGATTGAACACTCTGCACAACCTGCATTTCTTCATTAACCTCGTTCAAGACGCACAGAAGACAATTGAGAAAGGAACCTTTCAGTCCTTTAAACGCGCTTTCCTAAGACTTTACCGTTCTGAGCCTTAACTCGAAAACGAACAATGTGCGGCCGTTTTGCTCAAATCCATGAAGAGGATGAAGTAATGGAGACCTGCTCGGTCCAGCATTCCGAGTTGCACCTCAGTCCTCGTTACAATATAGCTCCTACTCAGTCGGTCCCTGTCATTCTTGAGGAGCATGGTTTGCGGAAAATGGAATCCCGTCTTTGGGGATTGATTCCTTTTTGGGCCAGGGAACCAGGACGAGGGTTGATAAACGCACGTTCAGAAACGGTTGAAGAGAAGCCTTCATTCCGACACGCATTCCGCAGCCGCAGGTGCTTGATACCCGCCTCGGGATTCTATGAGTGGAAACGTGAAAACGGGCGAAAACAACCTTATTACATCCGCGTCAAGTCAGGTTTGCCGATGGCTTTCGCGGGGCTTTGGGAGCAATGGAATTCCCCCGATGGCGAGAAAGTGTTGACCTGCGCGATCCTCACCGTTTCCGCAAACGCACTGATGGAGGAAATCCATCAGCGTATGCCGGTGATCGTCCCGCCCTCCAATGCCGGAGAGTGGCTGGGGAGTGCGGATATTGTCAGACTTCAATCATTGATGAACCCCTTCGATCCAAGTCTGATGGAAGCATGGCCCGTTTCAACCCGTGTCAACAAACCTACCCATGATAAACCAGAATGCATCACTCCCTTGTCAGCGACCCACCCGGGACCCCGGCCTCAATCCTCCAAGTAACTTTTGGATCATCGC
>CAYFLK010000071.1:0-18366 GCA_964344035.1 uncultured Pseudomonadota bacterium | reverse complement strand
GGCTTTGTCGTTTGCGTACGGTTGACCGTCACCAGCGGGACCGGAATTTATGAACTCATCAGGGATATTTACCGCGGGCATGTGGTATAATGCTTCATTTTTTTAAAACGTCACTCCCCATACTCATGGAAGGCCCCGGTCAAACCCGGCGTACTTAAAAACACGATAATGAACCCTGATATAACCGCGCTGCTGCTCGAACACCTGGCCGAATTGCTTCCGAGGATTGCCGCCGAAGGGGAGCAGCGGGAACGCGTAGCGCGAGAAAAACTTGTTGATTCCCTCAAGTCTTCCTCCCTGGCGGCGACTGAAGTGGTGGCTGCCACAATGCAGCTGGCGGAAGCATATTTCGCGAAAATGGGCTGGCTGGACGCGTTTGAGAGGCAGTCGGGCCACTGGCAGTTTGTCTCATATCCAGCGTCCCTTGCCGCTCGTTCCTGGCTCGCGGTGATGTCCGATCCCTCGGGCTGCTGGCATCCCCCGGGCTGGTGGTCGGATGAGGCAAACACCGAAGAGATGCGACGGCTGCTGCGGGAGATGGAGGAACTGCGGCTGGGTTCCGTGGCGGGTGCTGCGCGGCAGGCGATCCGCATGGTTTACGTTGCCTGGGCCCTGCTGAAAATCGAAGGCCGCTTCCTCTTCTGCGAGCGCGAGGACAGGGAGCGCCCCGGCGTCGCCCATCATGTGCCCACTGGAGGAAGGCTCAACCTCTCCGACCTGAAACGCTCCTTTCCCGGGGAGAAAATCGGCCCCTGCCTGGCGATGCTGCAAAACCATGACTCCCGGGAAGCGCATCGGGCACTAGTATACACGCTGGCCCGTGAGATCGAAGAGGAAACCGGGCTGAAACCCGGGCATTACCGCGCCGGGGAAGCGCTGCGGCTCAAACCCTACTTCAAGCTGGAGGGCGCCGGGGCGAATCACGCATACACGCGCTATGAAATCGACCTCTTTCCTTTGGAACTAAATTTCGAGGGGATCAAGCAGATCTTTCGCATGGAATCGCTGATGGACACTCCCGAGTACCCGCTGAACGGGCGGCTGAGCTGGTTTACTCCCGGCGAAGTGGCGCGGTCCCAGAAACAGGATCAGCGAGCGTTCATCGACGCCTGGCACGCGCATTACGGGCATGACGCCGAAGCCCTGCAAAAAGATCTGCTCGAATATGAGGAATCATACACTGACCATTCACTCTATCACCAAAAAACGGACTTCCCCCTGGATCCCGAGGAACCGTTCAAAACCGGTGAAACCTCTAATGAGCGCCTGGTGTTCGCGGACCTCGACCGCAGTGAACTGCAAATCCTGGCCGCGCTGGCCTGGCGCCGCAAGTTCGGATGGAAGCATCCCGTCAGCGCCCCCGAATCCCTGCTTGCTCACCGCCTGGGCTGGGTCGAGGCGTTCAAACGGGATCTCCGTGAATTGCTGGTTAAAATCCAGGAAAAACTGCAAAATGCCGGGCTGCCTTTGCTTGAATCTCACAACCGCACGTGGTTCCGCGTTTCGCTTGACCCCGAGAAGATATTCTTCCATGACGACCTGTTTACCTTCGAACTGCTTAAACCCGTTCCCGACCGCTGGGAACTGGCGCTTTACGCAGGCCCCCTGGAGACCCCCATCGGGTTCATCCGGGAATTCCGCTTTGCCTGTCAGCTCACGGAAAAACGCTATCGTTTCCTGAAATCGGTTGCCGACGGCGCTCCGTCCGGAGATATCTTCAGCGAACCCTCCCGCGAGCTGAGAAAGACCGTGGACCCCTTTACCCAGGGATGCGGAATGAGAAAACTCGTCCGCACCGTGGATAAAGATTACCATATGTTCTGTTCATCCAGGCTTGATTTGGAATGATCCCGACGCCCTCAAAACAGGCCGGAATCCAAGCCGCCGGGAGAAGTGCGCGATTTATCTAAACGTGTGATGCCGCCTCCCCGCCTTCTCCTTCCAGGAAACCGCATCAGGCAACGTGATACAGACATTATATCGTAATTCCGCCATTCTCCCGGAGGCCTCGCGGGGGTCTCCATAAGCTTTGTCCGCTGACGGGTGCCCGGACCCCCGCGGGACCTCCCGCATGGGAGGCGATGCCGTTATAGTATGTGCTTTGGGAACCTTGACAGGAAAGAACAATGGAAAAAAGCAAAACCGCCCGGGATTTCAACTGGATCAACCAGGGCCTCTTCAACGGCAAAAACGAAGTCCTCAACATGTCTTCGTTCCTCCTCACCCAATCCATGGAAAACCCGGAGCTGAGCACGCCGGTGATGTACGTCGATATCGACGACGTCTTCGGCTTCCCTCATCCCCTTTATCAACCATGAAACAGGAGAAAGCTATGACAAAACTGGTAATGCTTGGTGATTCTGTATTTGACAACTCGGCCTACGTCAACCCCGGCGAACCGGATGTCGGGCAGCAGGTGCTGGCCCGCCTCAAGGCCGGAGATACGCGGACCGGGCTGACCTTCTTCGCCGAAGACGGCGCGGTGATCCGCGATGTGCAGGAACTGCAGATCCGGCTTGTCCCCGGTGACGCCACTCACATCGTCCTCAGCGTCGGCGGCAACGACCTGCTTGGGCTGATGGGGCGCCTCGGGATGCGCCATGGAAATACATTCGGGGAAAACCTGAGGTTCCTCTCCGGGCTGAAAAGCAGGTTCGCGGAGGAATACTCGGAACTGCTGCGCATGGTCGATGCCCTCGGCCTTCCCTTCGCGGTCTGCTCCATATATTACGCCGCATATCAACACTTCGCCGCAGGCGAACGAGTGGAACTGCAGGAGGGAATTGAATGGGAAGGGACCGATATCGCGGTCGACGCCTTCGATGCCGCCATCACCGCATCCGCGGATGAATGCGAAAACTGCCGCGAAGTGATCGACCTGCGCCTCGTCTGCAACAGCCCTGAATGCTACGCGAACCCCATCGAACCGAGCCGCGTAGGCGGGGAACGCATCGCCGACCAGGTGCTCTGGTTCGTGCGCGGTTGATCAGCATTAGCATACATCAACAATGCCCTCTGCATGTAACCTCCGCGTGCATAAGTCAGCACCCGTTACGATGCTTCAATGTTAAAACGTGAAAAAAACGATAAAAAATAAAATTTTTCCATGGAATATTTTTTGTCCCAATGATTTTCAGGGAAAATCATAAAAATATTCCATATATGGTTGAAATAGTTACTGATTGCCAAATTTTAGCGAAAAATATGATTATGATTCGGGTTCTTCATTTTTTTCCAAATTTTCCATTTTGTCCAGAAACGGCATTTATTGCCATACCCTGATACAGGCAAATATAAAAAACACGCTTGAAATTGTTGAAAACCCGGTTTAGTTTCGAAAATACTGTGTCCGGACAGGATAGAGCAGGGGGGAGTAGACGAGGAGGCAATCAATCCGGAAACAACCCAGGTGCGAGCCGGATGGACTACGCCAGCTTTACAGCTTCCGCCGAGTTTCATCGCGACACGGAACTCCCTCGCTTCAAGGGTTCCATGCTTCACGGGGCGATGGGACATGCCCTCAAGTCCACAGTCTGCGCGGTGCGGGTCAAGGTATGCGAAACATGCCTGCTCCGTCCAACCTGCGTTTACGCGCGCGTATTCGAAGTAAAACCGAACCCCGACCAGGCCACCAGCCAGGTAAACCTTCCGCATCCATACGTGTTGGACGGTTCGGAGATGTCGAAGCAGTTTTACGAAACCGGTGAGCGGTTCCGGTTTACACTGCTGCTTTTCGGCGGCATGATCGACCTGCTTCCCTATTTCATATACACCTTCGAATCGATGGGCTGCAGGGGCCTCGGACGCCGCACCGAGGAAGGCAGAAGCGCTTTCAGCCTCAAAGCGGTACACATGCTGGACAAGCTGATATACGATCCGCATGATCCTTTTCTGCCTTCGCCCATTCCCCGTCAAACACTCAACCTTTCTCCGGGACCCGGGGACGAGGACGTCGAAAGGCTCCGGCTTTATTTACAGACGCCTCTGCGGGTCAAGGACAAGGGGAGGTTTGCCTCTGACCTGGACTTCCCGCTGCTGCTGCGCGCCATCGTCCGCAGGCTGAAGGCGCTCAAGTCGGAGTTTTGCGAAACCCCTTTTGAACTGCCGCTGCAGGAACTTTTTGACCGCGCGGATGAGGTGAAAGTGACGGGCAAGGAAATTCGCTGGGAGGAGCAGACCCGCTATTCGAGCCGCCAGAATTCCCGGCAGCTGATGGGCGGGCTGCGCGGACACATCAGCCTCGAGGGCGGACTTACACTGTACATGCCCCTGCTGCGCGCGGCGGAAGTGGTGCACATCGGCAAGGAAACCAGCTTCGGGCTGGGCAAGGTGGTCATGGAGGTTCTGTGAATAATCAAAACATCCTGATTACCACGCTGGGCGCCTCGTGGGCGGTGATCCCGGAACTGCTGCACTGGATTGACAGGGGACCGGTAGACTTCTACACCCATCACCCGGAACTGCCGGAGCTTGAAGCGGGGCGTGAAAAGCATTGTTTCGGCCCGCTGGCGGAATTGTGGGTCGTCACCACCTCCGGCACCGGTGATGACCTTGAAAAAACGCGCGAATGGCTTCAGCTGCTCGGGAACGGCGCCCCGGAGTTGAGCGTTTTCATATTCCCGGAGGATGACATCCGTTCCAACGTAGACGCGCGGCGTTTCCGCGAACTGGTGTTTCGCGTGGTTCTGCATGGCAGGAGGAAAACCCGGGGAGGCAAATTATGGCTTTCCCTGGCCGGCGGACGGAAGACGATGAGCGCGGACATCCAGGCCGCCGCTGCGCATTTCGGCTGCGACGGGCTGCTCCATGTCTTGGATCGCAGTTCCCGAGTGGAACACAAGCACAATCCTCTTCCACGCGAGCCGGAAAGGTTACTGGCGCCTTGGCCAGCGGAAAAAGTGCGCAGGGTTGCTGCCGCTGGTGTGCGAATTCGAACTCCACGGCAACAGGCTGCTGGAAGACCTTGACCCGGATCAGTTCCACCCGGAAGGAGATTGCAAACCGACTGCATTACTGAATACCGTCTGCCGCTTAACGAAGGAACTCCGGACAGAGCTAATGTTTTCCCAAAAATTCGAGATGATTTGAATCTAGAAGAAAAAACAAATGAGAATGGTCAAATAATCCAGGTCAGTAAAAAACTTTTGCGCGATGACTACGCCAGACTTGCCGAATCGATGTTAGCCGATTTAGAAAATTTTCCACAGCAACAGTCGGCAAGTCCGCAAGCCCTGCGTTCCACAATTACGTCTTTGCTGGCTTTGTTCAAACGCTATCTCACGCAAATTCCGGCGGCCACCAACGTCACCCATCCTGATATTTCGCTTTTTGATCATTTGCGTATCACCGCCGCAATCGCCGAAGGGTTGTATCGTCACCACGAAGAGCTGGATGAACTGGAAGACATTGATGCTATTATGCGTGAAAACACCGACAAATGGCGTTTGGTTTGGGGCGATTTTTCCGGGATCCAGTCTTTCATTTACCGCATCACCTCCAAGGGCGCGGCCAACGCTCTGCGCGGGCGTTCGCTCTACATCCAACTGCTCTGCGATGCCGTTTCCGAGCATCTTTTGCGCAAGCTGAAACTTTTTCCGACAGCCCGCATTTATTCTTCCGGCGGAAAGTTTTATTTACTGATTGCCGATGTTCTTGGAAAACCATTGCGGGAAGCCGTCAATCTAGTCAATGCCTGGCTTTTGCGGGAATTCGGCGGTGAAGTTTTTCTGGGGCTGGGCGTGGCTCCGGTTCGTGCCGATGATTTTCAGGGCGGCAAGATGTCCAAAAAATGGCAGGAAGCCAATGACGATTTGGCAAAAAACCGTCTGCAGCGCTTTTCCGCGCTTATGGATGCTGACTTTTTCGCGCCCCTTCCGCCGTTGACGGAGGGGAGTCATTGCCACGTCTGCGGACGCAATGAAGAAGGCATTGATTTGAATAAAGAGGATGAGAACCGCTCGGTTTGCCGCCAGTGCCGCAAACTGGAAGATTTGGGCAAGAGTTTAGCCAATGCTTCTCACTGTTTTTGGGTTTGGGAAAATGATCGGGCTTCTGCCGCCCCTAACTTAAAAACCTTCCGTTATCGTTTTGACGCACCTTTGAATCTGGATTTATATTTGCTGGACAACAAGCCGGAATTTTTCGAAATGCAGGAACTGCCGGATTCACATCTGGAAACTCTGAATTATGTGGATTGTCTGGACGGCAACCTCAACGGATATGCCTGTTCAACCCGTTGGCTGGGAAAATGGGAGCGCGACAAAAAATCCGGAAAATATGAATTTGATGATTTTGCGGAAAATGCGGAGGGCCTTGCGCGTCTCGGAGTTTTGCGGATGGATGTGGATAATTTGGGGCAATTGTTCATTCGAGGCTTCCAATGGGGGGAAACAAAAGAGATGGGCTCGCTTTCCCGTGTGGCGACGCTTTCGCGGCAGCTCGATATGTTTTTTTCCGGATACCTGCAAACGTTGTTACGGAGTTTTGAAAACACGCAAATTATTTACGCCGGAGGCGATGATTTGTTTTTAATCGGCTCCTGGGATGAACTGCCGCAAGCCGCCCGTAAAATTCAGCAGATGTTTTCGGCCTATTGCAGCACAAATCCGGATATCGGCATCTCCGGAGGTATGAGCTTGGTGCGTGGTAAATATCCCATATCACGCGCCGCCGAACTGGCCGGAGAAGCGGAAAAAGAAGCCAAAAAATTCAAACGAACAGATGATCAAAACAGATCGCGAAAAAACGCCTTTCACATGCTGGAAACTTCCATTGGTTGGGAGGATTTTGTAGCCGCGGAAACACTGCGGAATATGCTTCTGGAAAGCATGGAAAAAGATAAATCTGTTTTGAGCCGCATGCGAAAAATCATCGCGGCGCACCACAAACACGAAGAACTCCTGCACCGAAGAGAAGGCTTGACCACAAGGCAAATCGCTGAGTTGGTGCATTGGGGACCCTGGCGCTGGCAAATGGTCTATAACCTCAGCCGCCTCTCGAAAAGGAACGGCTCACTGAAAAAAACTATTGAAGATTTACAAAACGCTATCTTAAACAACCAGGTTTCAGATCACCGGACCAGTTCCCAGGTACTTGACTGGTTGCAATTGCCCACACGCTGGGCTGAATTTTTGAAAAGGAGTACACAATGAACGGTAAACAATACGGAAAAGGTGGGGGAGGAAAGCCACATCATGGACCGCATGGCAAAGGCGGTTCGACACAGAATAAATCGGGTGCTGTTCCAATGAAAGAACATACCCAACGTTACATACAGGAGGAAAAATCAGCCGCGGAAATGATCAAAGCCTGTGAAGGCTTTGGTCAATATCTAAAGAATAATAGGGTATCCACCTCTCAACTTCGCAATGCCTACGGAAGCATGAAGAAACTGGAAATGACGGGTTGGAATAAAACAACCCAAAGACAATTGCTGCTCATTAAGCCACGTTTGGCCTACGCTGCGGGAAGACATGGAGCAGGGATGGAAGATCTGAGCAATGTTGTGGGTTACGGCATTGATGCCGTTGGAGAAAGTGAAGAAAATTTCAAACGTTTCTGTCAATTTTTTGAGGCGATTGTCGCCTATTTCAAAGCCGCAGGAGGAAAATGAGCGAAGCAACACAAACAAGCGAAAAAGTAGCGCAAAGCACTCCGGTAAAACTGGAAGCCAAAATTTTTATCAAAGGCAAAATCATAGCCGAAACCGGTTTGCACATCGGCGGCAACTCGGTGGGCATGGCTATCGGCGGAGCGGACACGGTGGTTGTCCGGAATCCCATTACCAACGAACCGTACATTCCGGGTTCCTCTCTGCGCGGGAAAATGCGCTCGCTGATGGAGCGGATTCGCGGACAGGAAGGCAAAAACGGTGAAGGAGGCTTTTCATATTCACGCAAAGGAGAAGCATTGGCCGGTAAGGAGCCTGAGACGGATTTGGGTAAATTTTTCGGCACATCCGCGGAAACCGGCGGTAGCGTTACCCGCCTAACCGTGCGGGATTGTCCGCTGACTACCGAAAGTCAAAAAGCACTGGAAAACGCCCCCAACACGGACATGCCGATGACCGAAGTCAAAACGGAAGTCTGGATCGACCGCATCACATCGGCTGCCAATCCACGTCAAATTGAGCGCGTTCCGGCTGGAGCGGAATTTGGGTTCTGTTTTGTGATTGACTTGTTGGAAAATGACGAAGAAGAAAAATGGTTGAAATTATTAGCCGAAGGAATGCGCCTGGTGCGGGATGACAGTTTGGGCGGTTCCGGCAGTCGCGGTTACGGCCAAGTTAAATTCGCGGTGGAAGCAGTCAGCAAACGCACGGCGGAAAATTACAAAAACGGAACGGAAGCCAAAGTTATTGAAAGCGATTTATTGGACAAATTCGCGGAGTTTTCCGATGCTTGAATCCTGCTACAAACTTCGCTTTCTCGGCCCCTTGCACGTCGATGGGCGCGGCACGGGATTTTATGAACAGGCGGAAACAACAGTGCGATCCGATACGCTGAGCGCGGCTCTGACGGTGAACTGGCTGCGTTTGTTTCCGGAGGATGCTCACGATGTATCCGCCCCGCACTGGCAGGTTTCTTCCGCTTTTCCGTTTTGGCGGGAGTTTTTGTTTTTTCCGCGTCCGGCTGCCAGCAAAGCAGTTTCATTGCCTTCAGAGAAAATCGAGAAAAGCAAAACGCTTAAAAAAATTCAGTGGTTGGAATTGTCCCTTTGGAAAAAAGTCTTGCTTGATAGCCCAAGCTGGCTTGATTCCGTTGTTGTGAAAGGTGAAGAGGGTTTGGGATTAGAAGCTGACACGGCAGAAGAGTTTCCACAAAAAAATAAAATCTGGGAAGAAGAAGAAAGACCCCGAATTGCCGTGGACCGTTCCGGAAGCCAAGCCGCCGATGGTCAGATATTTCATTTTTCCAGAATTCATTTTGACCCGCGAGGCGGCCTGTTCTTCCTCGCGCGCTTTCAGGATGAAGCTGGACAGGATAGATTTGACGCCGTGCTCAAACTGCTCGGTGATTCCGGAATCGGCTCAGACCGCAACAGCGGGCACGGGCACTTCGTTTATCAGAAAACCGCCGCGCCGGATTTCTCCGGGATTAAGCAAAACATATCTTTGTCATTGGTGAATCCTGATCCAAACACCGACATTTCGGAAAAATGGCTGGACGGTGCGGCTTATGAGTTAACGCAACGCGGCGGCTGGATTTCCGGCGAATCATGGCGCAAAGCCGGACTGCGGATGTTTTCTGAGGGAAGTTGTTTTTCCGGCAAGTTAACAGGAAGAATCGTTGAAGTTGGAGATCATCCGCGTTTTGGACACAAAATTTATCGCGACGGACGTGCTTTTATGGTAGGAGGTGGAAGCTGAAACCGAGCGTGTTTCAAGCCCCAAAAAAAGCTTTCAAAATCAGGGCTGCAACTCCCGCAAGTAGGAATCCCATCATCCAGCGCAAAAGCTTGATTTCAGCGGAAAGGCGGAATTCAGTGGCTTCGAGGTCTTTGCGCACGAGGGAAAAATCATGTTCAATTTTAGTTTCCAATTTAGTTTCCAATCGCTCAATATCGCCTTTGGTAACAAGATTTTCGATGCTTTGTTCTTGAGTTTCCCGAAACGTTTCCGTCAGTACATCGGCTTGTTCCGGAGACATTCCCGCGTTTTGAAAACGTCGGCTCGTTTGCAGGGTGTCGATGATCAACATGAAAATGCCAACATTTGATGTTTACAACTTGTGAAACAAGGCTAACGCGAAACCATTGCAATAACAAGGACAAAAATGAAATGGATACTTGAAACTATGACTCCGCTGCAAATCGGCAGTGGAGAAGAATTGCATCGGGATTTGGATTTTGTTTCCGTTGACGGACAGCACTTTGTCGTCGATCAAAACGCGACCTTTGACGCGTTTGCCGTCACCGATGTTTCGCTGAAAAATCTTGGGGAATTGCCTTCGTTTGTCAAGGAAGTTCATCGGCAATTCGGAAAATATTTCGGTTATGCTTTGCCGCCGCTTTCTTCTGCTCCTTCGTCAAATGAAAAAATTCGGGAACAAGTCAAAGACGCCTTTGCCCGCCCCTTAATTCCCGGTTCTTCGCTCAAAGGAGCAATCCGCACCGCGATTTTTGCCGAATTTTTGCGTGGACATTCGGAAAGGTTGCAAAACAAACTGCCCTACAAAAGAAACGGAAGACCTAGTGCAGGGCAGAAAACAGCGGCATTGAACTTGACCCAATCTTGTTTTTCCGCAGGTTCTCAGGATCGTGGCAAGCACCCCAATTACGACTGGATGCGTCTCTGGAAAATCGGTGACTCGGCTTTTTCGCCAAGCGATTTACGTTTGGCTGATGTGCGCTTTTTGAACATCACGAATTCCGGATTGCAGTGGAAGGATTTTTCCGGAAGAAGAAATATCGACGATTGGAAACAAGCGCAAGGCATTTTGGCCGAGGTTCTTCAGCCCGGAAGCAGGACGATGTTTGACGTGGTTTTTTCACAAGATTTATGGGACGCAGCCGAAGGAAAATTGCAGTGGCAGGGAGTTCCCCGTGATTTCGCCGAATTGCGGAAAATCCTTAATGCGCACGCTCAATATCGCATCGACAGGGAATACAAATTTTATCAAAAACACGGTTGGTCATCCACAGAAATTTACGCGGATTTGCTGCAAAAAATGAATGCCGAACCGGAGGCGATTTATCTGCAGCTCGGATGGGGGAGTGGCTGGCGCGGCATGACGGGTGACTGGATGGACGAACAGACTGAAAATGATATGCGGAAACTTTACAATTTGAGACCCAATAATCCGCTATTCCCTAAAACACGCCGCTTGGCCTTCGCGGACGGCAAACCTGACTTGCCCTTTGGCTGGGTGCGGATTCGGGATGCGGAGAAACATCCGGATTTACGGCGAAAAACGGAAACAGCACTCCGGAACGAAAACCGGAGATTGAAGAAAAATCAGAAACGTATCCGAGAACTTATTGTCAAAAAAACACTTGAAATAGAGGAAAAGCGAAAACAAGCGGAGGTAGCACAAAAACAAGCCGAAGCACAATCCGAACAAAAACGCCTTGAAGCAGAAAAACGCCGACAACAACTCGAAAGCCTTTCCCCGTTGGAACGCTTGATTGAAGAATTGCGGGAAGATCCGAATTACAAAAGCAGTTTCGGAAAGCTCAATGAGTTTGAAGGAGAAGAACAACGCAAACTGGCTGAATTTTTCAAGGAACGGTTTGTGGAAAGCGGGGAATGGGAGGTTAAGCCCAAAAAGAAAAAACAATTTGAAAAAGTGCAACAACTCAAAAAGATTTTAGGAGAACCTACGTAAGGATGCTGGTTGATTTTATGCAATGAAACGTAGTGGAGGAGTAAGGAAATCTGCTGAACTGACCTTGCTCGCTTTCCCTGGGAGCAGTCAATGAAAGGGTTTTTATTACCGAATATGGATCGCTTGAGCAATCAAACTATGCCTGGAGGGTCGTCATTTGCCGATACTGGAAACCTCTGTTCAGTGAGCGGCGGGCTTTGCTCGTCGATACGCGTTTTGCAGCTTGCGGTCGAGTGTCAACAGTTCCAGTTTCCGATCCAGCGCCAGTTCGAGGTAAGCGGCGTCATAGCCGCTGAGTCCGTAATTCTGGGCCAGAGAAGGGATGGCGGATGTTTCAGGTTCGAAGGGGATGTATTGGATAGGGAGGCGGCGGAAATCGTCCAGCACTTCCTCCAGTTGGAATTCGCTCAGGCGTCCGGATTTCCATCTTTAACAAGTGCTTGTCTATGTGCATAATAATTCATCGTTTCCCCCACGGCAAGCCCTTTTCGTGGCGCTCGTTCCTCAGCGCTTCATGTATTTACACAGGCCGCGGGGAGCAGCAATGAACGAAGCGCCCCTCACCCTGATCACCTTCCTCGGCGGAAAGCGCGGGAAGAATGAAAAAGGAGAAGAAGTATATCAGACTGCCGAGTACTTGTTTGACGAGGCAACAACAGTCGTTTCCGCCTATTTCGGCGACGCATTGATGCGTTCTGGTAAATACCCGATCACAGGTGCTCCTGTTTGGAAGCAGGACCTCGATTTGGGAGCATTTGGTACAGGAAGAACACGAAGACCTGTATCTTGAGATTCTGGACAGGATTGAAGGCAGTAGCGCAAAGGGGATTACCGATAATCAGGTGGAACGGGTGCAAAATCTTCTGGAGCATCGCTGGCAGACTAATGTCAGTATTTATGCCGGTGAAGTTGGCGTGACACAAGAAAACGCATTCGCTGAACTGATGCGTTACGAAGAAATGTTGTCGTTAATCCCGCGTGAAAATGAGGTGCTGCTCGACTTCACTCACGGCTTCCGTTCCATGCCCATCCTGCTGATGTCTGCGCTGCGTTTTCGGAGCGCCTTGGCAGGTCAGGTGAATTTACGTGGAGTGCGCCTGATTTACGGAGAACTGAACCGGGACAGACCTTCGCCCGTGCATGTTCTTGACGACATCTGGACCGGTTTGAAAGTAGCCCAGGCGGCCAGGCTGTTTTTTGAAAAATTCGAAGGCGAAGAGTTGGCGCAGGAAGTTGCCCCATTCTGGCCCAAGGGAGAAAAAGCCATACGCCGGTTGTCAAAAATAATTCAGGCAAACATGTTTGACCGCATCGAGGACCCTTTACGGCAACTGGGGAATGCCATCAAAGCATCAAATTCTGATGCCCCTCCCTGGTTTGCCTCAGTCAAGCAAAAACTGAAGGAACTTCACAAGCGGCTTCATCGTCCTACGCTTCCTTGTGTACTGTTAAATTTGTCCATGCTGTTGAAGGAGAACCGCTTGCCGGGGCAGGCATACATCGCATTGGATGAAACCCTGACGGAAGCGATTCTGGAAGCTAACCAGTGCAGGTCAGAGAAACTGACAGATGAAGACAGAAGGGGAATCTGCAAGGACACAATCACAAGCTAGCCCCACGAAATCATGAATAAAATGCGTCGCATACAATATACTCGAAACAACATTGCACACGCCGGTAGGCAAATGCTTCGAGAATACACAAGCAGTGCGGTTAATTGGGAAAATCTGGAGAATGAGTTCGACGGACTTCATCGATTTCTCAAGCCTTATGTTCATAATCCCGGTAAATTTATCGAGCAGGGAATCACCGGATGAAACTCCTCATCGTCTCCATCGGGCGGGACATTGTCTCCGGTGCGGAGCGGCAGCTCGGAATGCGTGCTGATGCGGTGGTGAGCGCCGACGAAATCAGGCCGGAGGAATTCCCAAGGATCCGGAAAGAGGTTTACGGACACTTCAAAGCTTGGCAGGGGGAGTCGGTGCGGCTGGTGCTTTCCGGTCCGCTCGCGCTTTCGTTCACGCTCGGGCAGCTCGTCGGGCTGAACCATTTCGATGTCACGGTGATGCATTATGATTCCGCCGCGGGACGCTATGTCGAGGCGCCTGTTCCTGAGAGGAAGGAAATCCTCTGAACAGAAACAACGGTCCTCACAGACCGCCGGTCGGGTGTCCGCGGGGTATGGAAGCTGTTTAGGTTGATTCGCGTCCGTGTCGGTCATGCCGGCTGCCCGGCGACCCATTTCATGTCCAGCCGCCGCTGATGCGAGGCGCAGTCACGAAGGTAGAGGTTGATCAGGCTCTGGTAGCGGATGCCTGTTTCATCGGCCATGGATTTGAAATACTCGATGGTGTCGTGATCGAGCCGGATGGTGACCGGTTTCTTCAGAAACTTGGTGTAGGGGTTTTTGCGCCCGTTCATTTTGGAAAAATTGTAATGGTCTCTCATTTTCTCTGTCTCCAGTATTCGTGTTCTTCTCCTCTGCCGGCTTTCCGGGCGGAAATAATTCTCACCACCGTTTCACTTTCCCTGAAACAGTGGCAAACCACCAGCAGACGGGGTTTTAGACTCATGCCGAGCATGATGAAGCGGTCTTCTTCTTCTGAATGGTCGGGGTCATAAAATTGAATTGCGTGCTCATCGTAAAAAACCGTGCGCGCTTCCGCAAAGGAAACTCCATGTTTTTTGACATTGATTTCTTCCTTCCTGTCGTCCCATGTGAAACCCAACTCTTTCATATGTACAGTGTATGTATAGCTGACGTTAAAGGCAATTGTTTTGTCCACCCTTTATGCGGGAACAAAACGGCGGGAACTCCTGAACGGATGCTGTGAAGGACCAAAAAGGACAAAACGTACTCCATTTGAGGAACAGCCTGTGATTGTTTACGTAAAGCATCAGGGTTCGGTGATAGGGCGGCAGGGCCAGGCGCTGATCGTGCGCAAGGATGATTTCAAGCAGACGATTTTCACCCACAGGCTGGAGCAGCTGGTGCTGATGGGCGCGGTCTCAGTCACACCGCCCGCGTTGAACCTGCTCTTTTGGGAGGAGATCGACACGGTTTTTCTCACCCGCAACGGAAACTACAAGGGCCGTCTCGAAAGTTCCGAAGGCAAGAACGTGTTTCTGCACAGGCGTCAGTTTGAAACGCTTGGCGAACCCGGCTTCGCTCCCGGCATCGCGCGGGCGGTGGTGGCGGGAAAGTTGAACAACATGGCGACCCTCCTCGGTCGCCTGCGCAGGCGCGGCAAAAAAAACGACACCAGCGCCCTGGACCGCGGTATCCAGGGCATCCGGAGTCTGATCCAGCGCTGCGGGGAGGCCGCTGATCTGTCTGTTGTGCGCGGATTTGAAGGCCAGGGCAGCCGCCTGTTTTTCGAGGGCTTGCGCGCGGGTTTCCGGGATGACTGG
This sequence comes from uncultured Pseudomonadota bacterium, assembly GCA_964344035.1. Taxonomy (GTDB): domain Bacteria; phylum SAR324; class SAR324; order SAR324; family NAC60-12; genus UBA1014. The sequence goes on along the minus strand of CAYFLK010000071.1, from coordinate 3,631 downwards.
CATTTCCGCAAGCGCGTCCGCCGACCGCCGACCGACCCGGTGAACTCCGTGCTTTCGCTGCTGTACACGCTGCTTTTCAACCGCGTCCACGCGGCGGCGCGGTTGGCGGGTCTGAACCCGATGGTGGGCTACCTGCACACCCTCGACTATGGGCGTTATTCGCTGGTGCTTGACCTGATGGAGGAGTTCCGCTCGCTGGTGGCGGAAACCGCGACCCTGAGCCTGTTTAACCTGAGGATTCTCGACCGTGACGATTTTTTTTACGAGGAACCTCCCGAGCGCACCGAAGAGCAAACCGTTCGCGCAAAGGTCACCGACGACCCCCTCGGCGTGGTATACGAAAACCCGGATGACGGATTTTTCGAGGCGCCTGAGCAAAGGATCGAGGAAGAAGGTTTCCCGGAACACGAACCTTCCGGAAAGCGCCCGTGCCGCCTGACTCCGGAAGCGCTCAAGCGCGTGTTGGGGGCCTTCGAGAACAAGGTGAACACGGAGTTCACGCACCCCACCACCGGGACCAGCGTCAACTATGCCGAGGCCATGGTTGTGCAGGCGCGCCGGCTGCGCGCGGTGATCGAGGGCGAACAGGCGGTGTACCAGCCGCTGCAGATGAAATGAGGAGGCGGGCGTGGAATTCCGGCTGGTGGTGACATACGATATTTCCGACGACAAGCTTCGTACTCGCGTTCACAAGTTTCTGCGCAACTACGGAATAAATTCACAGAAATCCGTGTTTGAAATGATTGTCGGAGAAACCGAATACCGGAAGGTCCTCGAATTCCTGCGCGAACGGATTCACGAGGGAAACGACTCGGCCAGGGTTTATCAGCTCTGCCGGGGCTGTCTGCGCAAGGCGCATATTCTCGGGGAAGGGCTTTCGCTGAACACGCTTGCTTATGAAATCATCTGACTCACTGAACTGCTTTCCAAAGGAGGAGGAAGCCAAATCCCCCTCGATCCCCCTTTCCCAAAGGGTGAGGAAGCCATACCCCCTTTTACAGGGGAGGAAGCCACACCCTATTTACAAAGGGGGAGGAAGCCACACCCCCCTTTGAAAAAGGGGGGCAGGGGGGATTTGAAGTGGTTTTTTATGCTGATCAATAAGTGCCGAAAATGTTGCTGCATGATTAGTGGAATCACAAACTCGAAATGTGAGTTAACAGACTATCGTGTTGAATTAAGGTCGAAGGAAAACACATTCACCAGCTATAACAGCCGGACCGGGTTCGTCCTGGAGAGGACGGGATGAAGAATGAATGTAACCATCTCCCGAGGGGGGGCTGAGGGGAAATGAGTGAACAGTATTACCTGGTCGCCTACGACATTGCCGACGAAAAACGGCTTGTGCGGGTGGCTAAAAAAATGGAATCCTACGGGGTGCGCGTGCAGAAATCGATATTCGAGGCCGCGCTCGACCCTGCATCTAAAACAAAACTTCAGGCCGCGCTGCTGGAACTGATTGACCCGGAAGAGGACGGCGTGAAATTCTTCCCCCTCTGTGCACGCTGCCTGCAGCGTATTACGCTTGTCGGGGAAGGGGAACAGCCGGAACTGATGCAAAGCTACGCGATTATCTGAAACACTCCGCCGCCAACCCCGGTTAAAAAAACGGGGATTCACGGAAGTTGCTGATAATTCATGTTTTTCCTATTTTTTCCTCACCGGAGGTTGGCGGCGAGTTTTTCTTCAATGATTTCAAAAGGATATGCCTATGAAAAAAGATGAGTCCGCAAAATTCGGGACATTGCCCCAGAGGTTGGCGGAAACCCCGTATTTTTATCTGTTAAATCAATGGGTTGCGGCCGCAGAGAAGAAATTGACCTGTTAATAAAAGGGATTACGACCAGATACTTGGACCGGTGGTCGACACCGCGCTCTCAGGAAGAAATTGACCTGTTAATAAAAGGGATTACGACAAGTTGCGGAATGATGGTCAACGGCGTGCCTAAACTGAGAAGAAATTGACCTGTTAATAAAAGGGATTACGACCATCATCCTCGATCGGCTGATCCGTGCGCGCCATAAACAGGAAGAAATTGACCTGTTAATAAAAGGGATTACGACCTGTGCCTGCATCGATTTTCCTGGTACATGAAACTTTGAAGAAATTGACCTGTTAATAAAAGGGATTACGACCAGCTTCTCACGCCGTAAATTGAGTTCGATGAAGCGAGAAGAAATTGACCTGTTAATAAAAGGGATTACGACTTGAATTCCGGGCGGTGGACATCGCTTACATATTCCTGAAGAAATTGACCTGTTAATAAAAGGGATTACGACGGCTGCGGTTTTCGCACGACCCGATCGGATGGCTTCCCAGAAGAAATTGACCTGTTAATAAAAGGGATTACGACACAGGGGAGGCAGTCCGCTGCTGGACTTGGATTCTCCCGAAGAAATTGACCTGTTAATAAAAGGGATTACGACGTGGTGACACGGAACTTTATTCATTCAAACATCAAACGAAGAAATTGACCTGTTAATAAAAGGGATTACGACCATACAGTGTACCCACATTATAATCTCCAATTAGGGTGAAGAAATTGACCTGTTAATAAAAGGGATTACGACGTTACACAAGTACCTATGGATCATTCAAGATCGCTTGAAGAAATTGACCTGTTAATAAAAGGGATTACGACCATCATATTGACCTTTTTATTGTCAATGGCACATGGTGAAGAAATTGACCTGTTAATAAAAGGGATTACGACGCGCATCCGGGCACTGTTCAGCCAGTCTGAGCGCCTCGAAGAAATTGACCTGTTAATAAAAGGGATTACGACATGGGATCGAATGCCGTGCTTTCGTCATGTTTAATATGAAGAAATTGACCTGTTAATAAAAGGGATTACGACTGGAATCCCTTGAAGATATGGAAAGGCTTGAATGATCCTCAATACAATTAGATGGGTTTGGAATTTGACATGGGATTTGGTGAAACTGGTGGTTATGGTCTACTGGTATTGACTGGTGTTCTTTGCACTCCTGCCGTTTTTGACAATCCTCTTTATGCAGTTGCTCCATGAATAAGCCTGGGTATGAAATAGTTGAGGAAGTATGCTGGACGCTTATTGATCCTGAAGAAATTGATCTGTAAACGAAATGGATTACGACCCAGAATCTGTAGGGGCAACCCCCCGTGGTTGCCCAGAAAGCAAATTACCTGTTGAAAAGGGTTTACGACCTTAACAAAACAGGAGGCGTTTTATTGGTATAGAAAAAATTATGGAAGGAATCAGTGATGTAACAGCACTTTGTCATCTTTTTTCGTTTTCCTGAATACCAGCACCGAAACCGGGACCGGCGTCCCGTAAAGCAGCTTCTCCGGGAGCGTGATAAGTGTCCCCCAGTTCCAGTCTCTGGTTTTGCTCGCCATGCAGGAACATGTTCAGTTTGGCTAATGCCCAGTTGCGGCGGTTCAATTCCCGGCCGAAAAGACTGTAATCATCAGAACCGGTGTGCTGCCGGATATGTGCCGCGGTTTTTACCAGCAAAGACCCTGATCCGCAGGCCGGGTCACATATCATTTCACCGGCCCGCGGTTCAGCAAGGCAGCATGGATTGTTGATTTTAATACTCACATTTCGGGTTTCAAATTTTGTTACAATGCCCCGAGGGCAAGGGCTTT
>CAYFLK010000070.1:0-19090 GCA_964344035.1 uncultured Pseudomonadota bacterium | reverse complement strand
TGGCCCAATCGGGATCGTTTCATTCTGTCGGCGGGACATGCATCGATGCTGCTCTACTCGCTCCTCCACCTTGCGGGGTATCCTGTTTCATTGAAGGACCTGAAAAGTTTCCGCCAGTGGGGCAGCAAAACCCCGGGACATCCGGAATATCCACTCACGCCGGGGGTTGAATGCACAACGGGACCATTGGGCTCAGGATTCAGCAATGCCGCGGGGATGGCGCTGGCTGCAAAAATGCTGGCATCACGGTTCAACACTGAATCCGATGCCTTGATCGATCAGCGCATCTACGTGCTTTGCAGCGACGGCGACATGCAGGAGGGTATTGCATCGGAAACCGCCTCATGGGCAGGACATTTAGGATTGGGGAACCTGGTGGCCCTTTATGACAGCAACGACATTACCATCGCGGGAGATGCGCGCCTGGCAATGAGTGAGGATGTAGGCCGTCGCTTTTCAGCTTATGGGTGGCATGTCCAGCAGTGTGATGGACATGATCATGAACAAATCGCGGACTGCATAGGGAACGCTGTTGAAACACCCGGACAGCCTTCCTTGATTGTGGCGAAAACCCGGATCGGCAAAGGTGCGCCGACAAAGGAAGGCAGTGCATCTTCTCACGGGGCCCCGTTGGGGGAGGAAGAGTTGAATGCTGCCAAAACTGCGGCAGGGTGGCCGCTAGAACCGCGCTTTCATGTTCCGGAAGAAGTCCGCAAGGTCTTTGCTGAATGCCGGAAAAAAGGGGAGCAGGAATACCGGAGATGGCGCGAGCGTTTACAGCTGTGGAAAAAAGAGCATCCGCAAAAAGCGCGGCTTTGGGACGCACATTGGAACGCTGAACTTCCGCATGACCTGCTGGAGGTTTTATGCAAGGAAATAAGCGGTCAGCAGGACGCAACCCGCAACCTGTCAGGAAAGCTGATTCAGAAAATCGCGGAACTTGTGCCTTCCTTCATCGGCGGGTCCGCGGACCTGGAACCCAGCAACAAAACTCTGATTAAATCCGCGAAAAGCATCGTCCCGGCATCGCTTGATTCACACTCCAATCCGGACCCTTCTTTTGCCGGCAGGAACATCCACTTCGGCATCCGGGAACACGCGATGGGAGGCATCACCAACGGACTGCAGCTATTTGGAGGATGGCGTCCGTTTTGCGGCACCTTTGCGGTGTTTTCCGATTTTATGCGCCCGAGCATCAGGCTTGCGGCGATTTCCGGGCTGCCCTCCGTGTTTGTCTTCACCCATGATTCCTATGGAGTCGGCGAGGACGGTCCTACACACCAGCCAGTCGAACAGCTCTGGGCCCTGCGCTTGATCCCCGGACTGGAGGTGTGGCGTCCCGCGGACGGTTTGGAAACCGCGGTCTCATGGACCTGCTGCCTGGAAAACTCGAAGGAATCTCCGCACCCTACAGCAATGTTTCTCTCGCGCCAGACAACGGAAATGCTGAAGCGTCCGCAATCGTTTAATCCGCGATCGATCTGCAACGGCGCGTATGTCGTCTCTGACCCGGCGGAAGGGGACGACCCGGAACTGGTTTTGGTTTCGACCGGTTCCGAAGGGGGAGTGGTGCAGGAAGCGGGCAAGTCAATCTCAGAAAGCGGCGTTCCTGTTCGACATGTTTCGATGCCGTGCGTGGAACGTTTCAAAAAACAACCCCTTGATTATTATTTTAAAGTGCTGCCACCATCGGTTCCCGTTGTGGTGGTGGAAGCCGGTGTGTCTGATCCCTGGTATCAGTTTGCTGAAGATGTAATCGGGCTGGACAGGTTTGGCGCTTCCGCTCCGTTTCAGGTGCTCCGGCGTGAATTCGGGTTCACCGCGGAAGCGATCAGAGAAGAGCTACTGGATTTCATTGAGAGAACGGGTGGACTTCCAAGGCAAGAACGATGAGCAGCGAAAAAAAACTAGCCGCGGAAGCTGCTGTTAAGCATATTGAAAACGGGATGGTGGTTGGTCTTGGAACCGGGTCCACCGCCGCCTACGCAATCAGATGCCTGGGGGAAAGGGTGCGGGATGGATTGGAAATCAGCGGTGTGCCCACTTCTCTTGAAACAAAAAAACATGCAAATTCAGAAGGTATCCCCCTCATAGATTTCACCACGGCTAAGTCCATTGATATTTGCATCGACGGCGCGGATGAAATCGACGGGGATTTGAACATGATAAAAGGAGGCGGGGGCGCGCTGCTTCATGAAAAAATTGTTGCCTCCGCCTCATCACGTTACATTATCATCGTAGATTCCAGCAAGCGCGTAAAAAAACTTGGCGCATTCCCTGTGCCGGTGGAAGTGATTCCCTTTGGCTGGCCGGTGGTTTTTGAAAAACTGAAGCAGATGAACGCCTGCCCTGTTTTGCGTAAACGCGATGGAAAAACAGTCGTCACCGATGAGGGCAATGTGATCCTCGATTGTCACTGCGGGGAAATCCCTGATGCAAGAACCCTTGAAACCGAGTTGAACCTCATACCCGGAGTGGTGGAAAATGGGTTGTTTGTTCGAATGTGCGGAATGATGATCATGGCCCGTGGAGAAAAAATAATAACCGAGGAAAGTAAATGATGCCCCAGCCTGTTATAGCTCCCTCGATCCTGTCTGCGGATTTCGGAGAAGTTTCAAATGAAATTGAACGAGCGCGCCAGGCCGGAGCGTCCTGGATTCATCTTGATGTGATGGACGGTCATTTTGTACCCAACATTACATTCGGTCCGGTTGCAGTCTCTTCGTTCAAAAAACCTGAAGGCTGTGTTTTTGACGCACACTTGATGATCGCTAATCCGGAAAAACACATATCCGCATTCGCCAAAGCGGGGGCCGATGTAATCAGCATTCATGTCGAGGCAACCGATCATTTGCAGTATGCACTGAAAATGATCCGTGATCAGGGGGTTAAAGCCGCGGCCGCTTTGAACCCGGCTACTCCACTTGAGGTTTTGGACTGGGTGTACCCGGACCTTGACATGGTGCTGCTGATGTCGGTCAATCCCGGTTGGGGGGGACAGTCTTTTTTGCCGGAGGTTTTTCAGAAAATCGCGGCATTGCGCCGGCGGATTGATGAGCGCGGTCTGCAGATCCCTATTGAAGTCGACGGCGGGGTCAATAATAAAACTATCGCGCGGGCTGCTTCGGCGGGCGCCACGCACTTCGTTGCCGGAAGCGCTGTTTTTACATGCAGTTCCGCAAGCGCATCTTCCGAGAAAGAACTTGTAGTGGAATACCGGAACAACATACAGGGACTGATACACGAAGCCACCCGTGATAGGCTGGTCTGAACAAGCACATTCCTGGTTGAAGCAAGCCCGGCTTTTCTGTATTACTGCAATCACCCGGCAGGCTCCCCTACTTCACACTGGCCGGTTTCATGAATTTATAGTATTATGCATTCTGTTGAGGGAAGGCTGGCAAGGGAAATCAATCAACAACTTCAATATGGAGACTTATGACCATCAGAATCGGCATTAATGGATTCGGACGCATCGGCAGGATGGTGGTGCGCGCCGGCATCAACAACCCCAACGTAACGTTCGTCGCAATCAACGATCTTGTACCTGCGGAAAACCTGGCCTATCTCCTTAAGTATGATTCCACCCACGGTCGCTTCCCGGGAGAGGTGAAAGCCGAGGGAGACGCCATCCGTATCAACGACCACATCATGGAGTGTCTTTCCGAACGAGATCCTTCAGAACTTCCCTGGGGCAGGCTAGGAGTGGATTATGTAATCGAATCGACCGGGCTTTTCACCACCAAGGAAAAAGCGGAACAGCATCTGGAAGCAGGCGCGAAGAGGGTTGTTTTATCCGCTCCGGCAAGATCGAAGGAGATCAGCACGCTGGTGATGGGGGTCAATCATGAACAGTACAATGCCCGTGAAGACACAATTGTTTCAAACGCCTCCTGCACCACCAACTGCCTGGCGCCGGTGGTGAAAGTGCTGCTCGACAACTACGGCATCGAGGAAGGACTGATGACCACTGTCCATGCAGTGACGGCCACACAACCGACTGTGGATGGTCCTTCTAAAAAAGACATGCGTGGAGGACGCGGAGGATTTCAAAACATCATCCCCTCTTCCACCGGAGCGGCGAAGGCAGTCGCCATCTGTCTTCCGGAAGTGGCAGGGAAGTTGACCGGGATGGCTTTCAGGGTGCCTACAGCCAATGTCTCGGTTGTGGACCTGACTGTAAAGCTCTCTCGCGCCACCAGCTATGACGCTATCAACCAGACAATGAAATCCGCTTCTGAAAGCAGTCTCAAGGGGATCCTCGGGTATACCGAAGAAGACGTAGTTTCCTCCGATTACAACGGCAGCACAATGTCTTCCATTTATGATGCCGGGGCCGGAATCGGGCTGAACGATCGATTCTTTAAACTCGTCTCATGGTATGACAACGAGATGGGGTATTCCTGCAGGCTGCTGGATTTGATCGAATACATGGAATCACACACATAAATCCGCCGGGACGGTTTGTACCGTCCCTCTTCCCTCCTGATGACTTCTCCGCACAAAGTCGAACTGAAGGACATCGGCCTAGACATTGGCCTGGCCTTCGCGAAGCATTTTTATAAAACCGATTACCTGCATTACGGATATTGGACCGATGGGTTGAAAGTAGAACCGGCAAATGTACTGCAGGCCCAGGAAAACTACGCCCGGCTGCTGCTGGATCACATCCCCGAAGGAGTCAGTTCCATGCTTGACGTCGGCTGCGGTTCGGGGAAATTTGCCGAGCAACTTGTCGAACGCGGATACGAGGTCCAGGCTGTTTCGCCTAGTCCCCACCTCAGCGGTCTTGCGCGAGACCGCCTGGGGAGCAGGGTTTTGATCCATGAATGCCGGTTTGAAGATTTGCGGGGCAAGAAACGCTATGATCTGATACTCTTCAGCGAGAGCTTTCAGTACCTCCTGCTGGAAGAAGCCTTTGCACAAATGAAACGGTTCCTCAAACCGGAAGGTTGGGTGCTGATATGCGATTTCTTTAAACGCGACGAGGCCCCCCAAAACAATCCCCCATTTCAGCCCGGAGAAAAAAGCCCGATCAGCGGGGGGCACGCAATCGGGAGGTTCCTGCAATACGTGGAAACACAGCCTTTTTCATTGGTAAAGGAGCGTGACATCACAGCCGAAACAGCGCCTTCCCTGGACCTCATGCGCGATTTGATGCTGGAAGTTGTGGTCCCCACCTGGAACGCTGTTGCCTACTATGCACGGCAGAACTACCCGAAATTCAGTACCGCTTTCAGCTGGCTGTTCCGCCGTAAAATCGAACAGGCACATCGAAAATATCTTTCAGGAAACACGAACGGAGAAAAATTCAACCGTTTCAAAACATACAGGTTGTTTCTCTATAAACATAAACAGGAGAGTTGATTTGAGCTTCCAGCCTTCCCCCCGTCCCTGGCGCACACGATACACGCACGGGCCTCAGAGCAAGTTTGAAATCCATTCCGGCGATGGTCCTGTGGCAGCGATTCAGTCAACGCCACATGAACACGCATCCGCGGACGCACACCTTGTTTGTGCTGCTCCGCGGCTTTATGAAGCCCTGAAGGAATTGCTGCTTTCGGCGGAAGACGCGTTGATAAACCAGGGCATTGGCTGCGAATGTTCCAGGTGTGAACAGGCAAAAAAGCAGGCTTACCGCGCCATCGGCTTCGCGGAAGGCAAAACCACCCTCAAGGAAGGCGGTCCCGGATCAGCCTAGTACTGTTCGTTTTAGTCTCTTATAATTTGATTCTTAGATAATATGTCGAAGAAATTTACAGGCACAAATATTTCCTCAATATATTCATAAAAAAAGGATTATTGTTAAAAAAACCAACTTTTTAGGTTCCAGCTGATACGGGTTTGGTAGTAGGGGCGGACCTGCGCCTGCCTGTGCGTGGCACCTGTCTGCCTCGCGAAAGCGACAGGCAGGCGCAGACAGGTGTCCGCCCATCGTTGTGTGCAAACACATAGGTTTGCCCCTACGGAACGACCATATACCCTTAAATTCTAAAAAACCCCTATTCTGTGAAAATCTGCGATTAAGACCTCATTCCACATTTTCATCATTTGAACAGGGTCCGGGCATGTCACGGACGGCGAAGCAAGCGTTAGGGACTATTACGGATTGTCCGCTGTGAGCAGGTCCAGCAGGAACTGAAAATCCTCAGGAACACCTGCTTGAAATACCATTTCCTTCCCGGACCGTGGATGGGTGAAGCCCAAGCATTCGGCGTGCAAAGCCTGCCCGCGGAAATGTCGCAGCGCCTGCCTGAATTCCATGGAAAGTTTGTTCAGCCTGTGTTGGGGGGAGCGTCCGTAGAGGGGGTCCCCGACAATGGGGTGTCCGATTGAAGAAAGATGCACCCTGACCTGATGGGTCCTTCCGGTTTCCAGGAGGCAGGACAACAAAGTCATCTGGTTGAACAGCCGCAGGGTTCTCCAGTGCGTTACCGCATGCCGGCCTCCGGGAATAATCGCAATCTCTTTGCGTTTAACCGGATGCCTTCCCAGCGGCGCATTCACCGTTCCTTTCCGGGTTTCGGGTGTTCCCCATACCAAAGTAGAATACTGCCTCCGCACTGTATGGACTTTGAACTGTGCAGCTAGGTATTGGTGTGCGTGGTCATTTTTCGCCACCACCATCACCCCGCTCGTATCTTTATCCAGGCGATGTACGATTCCCGGGCGTGTGACGCCACCGATTCCTGATAGGTCTCCGCAGTGGTGCAGAAGAAAGTTGACCAGCGTTCCGGAAGGATGTCCCGCGGAAGGATGGACAACGATCCCAGGTGGTTTGTTAAGCACCAGTACATCCGAATCCTCATGCAGAATCTCCAGATTTCCTGTTTCAGGTTCCAAATCCATGGACCGTGGAGGTGGTATTCGCACCTCAATACGATCACCGACACGCACCACCCGCGACGGGGAAGTGACTGGTTCTGCGTTTACTTTTACACATCCGGTTTTGATCCAGCGCTGCGCTTCCCTGCGGGAGTTCACTTCTTCCTTCCCGCTGAGCAGTCGATCCAGACGCTGTCCCATGTGCTGATGGGAGACTTGAAATACAAGCTTGTGAACTTTCACGGATTCCAAAGCTTTTGTGGGAGATGGAGTTCCGGATTAGCGGACCGAAACGCATGTTTTCTCACAGTATTGATTTATTCTGCCCTGATGAATGCCCCCGGGCAAGTTTCAAAAGAGAAGCAAAATGTGAATACGAAGAATGATATGTGTGCGAGGGGCTGCGTACGGGAAATGAGTGTTTCGCACTTATCCCTGGAATCCTGAATCCGTATGTTTCATTCCCGGTGTGCCGATTCCGGGGTGAACGCGGGGATGCAGACAGACCAGTATTCCGCGGGTTTTTCAAAAGGATTTGAATATTGAACACGACTTCCCCGGCAAACCCGGAGTGACTCCCCGGGTCCTAGGATCAGCTTATTCCCGTCGATCTCAATTTCCTTGCGTCCGTGCACCATCAGAGTGTATTCATCAAACTCAGGAACCTGATGCGGTTCAGACCACCCTGGGGGCGCGATCATATGCGCGATGCTGATTTGCGAATCGCCAAGGCTAGCCAGTCCAAAATGCTCCTTGATGATTTTTCCACCCGGGACCGGAACAGAAACGGGGTTTCTCTGGACGATGGATTCCGTCATCGAAGGTCTTTTTCAGAATGGATGATTTTCAGGTGGATTTCGTTTATAGTCCGCTGGCACTTCAGCAGTGATCTTTTATACATACAAGATCGGCACGAAGCAGTTTGAAGCAAACCACTCACTCCCAGGTTGGAAACGGGAACCGGGTCAGATGACAAGCAACAGCACTACCAGCATTGTAATTGAAACTCCCAGACTGATTCCGCTCGCGATGCCGTAGATCATAAACCGAGGAACTGGTTTTCGAACAGGATCGTTGCCATGAAGGTCGATACTGACAGGATGCCGAGGATGATGGTGGCCCCCTTCACTTCCGGCATCAAAATTGTGTGTATGATTTTTGGAGTCAATGGAATGGAGAGGCGTTCTTTTAATTTCATCTTCAACCCTTTGCTGTACGTTTAACTGAGTCATAATGACTCAAGTAAAGCAAAGTCTATTCCTCTGCAGGAAGAGCTTGCCGGCAAATCACTCAGTCCATGCTCGAATCAGCAAGACCGGATGCGGGCGACATTAAGCGGTTGGACACCATCCCGGAAGGGAAGCAAAACCACACGGTTGGGGAGGGCCTTTTTCAGCGGGTTTCGCAAAACGTCAGAGAATTCCCCAGCGGGTATTTCCACGTAACCTCCTTCAAAGGTGAGAATTTCCAGAACATGCTTGTTTTCAAATGGATTCAAGACATGGAGCGCAAGGTAGTCGTCATTATTGACTTCCAATATTGTCCCGGCCATTTCATATCCATTGTCAACACGACGGGTACGGTTGCCGTAAAAAATGCTCTCAACTCCAGCGGGATGTTCCAGTGATCCATCGGTATAATCCCGATGAGGAATTTTCTCCAAGGAAGCAGAAAGTTCATCAACCATACCACGCCAGCGTTTTTCATTGCCATTCGAAGCCTCCATGATAGCCCTGGAATAGCTTTGCACTGTGGCTGCGACATAAAGGCTGCTCTTCATGCGGCCTTCGATCTTGATGGCGTCAATGCCGGATTCCATCATTTTTGGCAGCAGATGGATTCCGCGCAGATCTTTTGAACTCATGAATGATGACGTGTTGTACGTGGCGCCTCCGTTCATTTCGGTGGTGTCTTCCGGATACGCTTCAATGCGATAGGAAAAGCGGCAGCTCTGCACGCATCCCCCGCGATTACTGTCGCGTCCAGCGGTATAATTTGAGATGGTACAGTTTCCTGAATAGGCCATGCACATTGCGCCGTGAACAAAAAGTTCAACCTCTAAACCAGCTTCCACGCGAATCTGAGATGCTTCCTCAATTGACACTTCGCGTCCTAGAATGACACGTTTTACACCAAGTTCCTTCCAAGCCCGAGCGGATTGCAGGTTGAGACATGAGGCTTGGGTTGACAAATGGATGGGCATTTTCGTAATCCGTTGCACCACCGACATCACCCCTAAATCAGATACGATCACCGCGTCTACTCCTGCCTCTTCCACTCTTTTCACGTATTCCGGCAGTTCAGCCATTTCCTGTTCATGGAGAAAAGCGTTCAGGGTGAGGTAAATTTTTACGTCATGAGCATGCGCAAATGAGACTGCTTCCCACAGTTCCGAGTCCGAAAAATTGTCAGTTGTCTCGCGCAGGCCAAAACCGGATCCGGCAAGGTATACCGCGTCAGCACCGTAGAGGACGGCAACCTTGAGTTTTTGTAAATTGCCGGCGGGGGCCAACAGTTCCATCTTATGGTTCCCTCTCCTTGGGGTTAGCCTCTTTTAAATTTCCTTGCCTGCCTGTCGCTTTCGCGAGGCAGACAGGTGCCACTCACAGGCAGGTGCAGACAGGGACAATATGTCAAAAAATTTTCGTTGTCGAAATCAGGATCGCTATCACGTATCGATCCCCCTGGACTTGACTTAACAACCGAAGGTGTTGAGTTAAGAACAGGGGTGCTTCAGCCTTAAGGCAAGTCCGCTTCACGTTCTTAACTCAAGTCTTTATTCCGTGTTCCAATGACGATCCCGATTTGGATCCCGATTTCGATTTCGATTAAACGGGGTCCGGGCATTACCCGGACGGCGAAGCCGGCGTTAGGGTGGGTGGTGTCAACACCGGGAATCAGAAGATATCCCCGAGTTTTTCCCTGATCATTGTATGGAGATGGCCTTGGTATCGCGGGCCCATTTGTTCGATCACCGAGCCTGCCATCACGGAAGCGATGCGACCGCTGTTGAGGGGCGACATGTCATGGCAGATTCCGTAGAAAAAACCCGCGGCAAACGCATCTCCCGCGCCTGTGGTGTCCACCACTTCCACCTTGGAAGGTTCAATGTATATCGTCTCCCCGCGGTGTGAGATCAGCGCGCCAAGGCCACCCATAGTGAAGACTACCGTTTCCACCCATTCGGAGAGTATGGACAACGCGTTTTGAGATACTTGCGTGTCGAGCAAGGCAAAAGCTTCTTCCTTGTTGCAGAAGACAAGATCCACGTTTTCCTGCAGCAATTTCCTGAAATCTTCGCAATGACGATCCACACACATCGGATCAGAGAGACTCAAAGCAACCTTGACCGGCAGTTTCGAGGCAAGTTCAAGGGCATGGCGTACAGCGGCTTTCTGGTTTTCCGTGTCCCACAAGTAACCGGTCAGGTACAGGTAACGGGATGCGCCGAGCACTTCGGTGGCAATGTCTGCGGGCTGCAGTTCCCGGCACATTCCCAAGTGGGTGTTCATTGTGCGCGCACCGTCATCGGTAACCAGGATCAAACTGCTTCCGGTGACTCCCGGACCGGTCCCCAGTACGGAGCGCACCCCCTGGTCTTCCAGTTTTTCCTGGTAGATGAAACCGTGTTCATCCTCTCCCACCTTGCCGGTGAAAGCCGCGCGTCCGCCCAGCTGTGCGAGCCCGATCATGGTGTTTGCTCCGGAACCTCCCGCTGCAAACTCGATGCCCAGGTGTTCCGCTGCCAGGGACATCACCAGGGATTGCTGTGTTTCCAGGGAAACAAGATGCATGCGGTTCTTCTCCAACTCCCGTTCAAGTAGAAATGAATCCGGCACGTTGCTGAGCAAATCAATGAGAGGATTGCAGACGCCGTAAACGTCGAATGGTTCCATCGAGGAATTATGTGAAAATGAGGGTGCTGCCTGAAGAGCGCTCCCTGTCGGAATTGTCAACGAAGAATCAGCTGGCCTTGACCGCGGGGTCAGGCCGGCGAATCAGTTTGGGCTGGGTATGTTTGTGAATGGCGCCTGCTTCGATGATACATTTGCTCACATCCGGATTCGAGGGGACTTCATACATGATATCCAGCATCACCTTTTCGAGAATTGACCGCAATCCGCGCGCGCCGGTTTTGTGCTTTATCGCTTCTTCGGCAATCGCACGGATAGCACCTTTGGTGAAGGAAAGTTCCACCTCCTCAAGTTCAAACATCTTTTCATATTGACGAATGAGTGCGTTTTTCGGTTCAAGGAGGATTTTCACCAGGTGGTCAACTTCCAGATCATGCAGGGTGGTAACCACCGGCAGGCGTCCGACAAATTCAGGGATCAACCCGTATTTGAGCAGGTCCTCAGGTTCTAAATGACCCAGCATATTCTGTTCATTGGTTTTGCTGCGGATGTTCGCCCCGAACCCTATGGTCTGGCAGCCGATGCGGCGTTTTATGATCCCGTCCAGGGTGATGAATGCTCCGCCGCAAATGAAGAGGATGTTGGTGGTGTCAACCTGCACGCATTCCTGCTGGGGATGTTTGCGTCCTCCCTGCGGAGGGATGTTCGCCACTGTACCCTCAATGATTTTCAGCAGGGCCTGCTGCACCCCTTCTCCGGAAACATCACGGGTGATGGATGGGTTTTCACTCTTCCTGGTGATTTTGTCGATTTCATCGATATAGATGATCCCCTGCTCAGCCTGTTCCGTGTCATAATCCGCTGCCTGAAGCAGTTTCAGGACTATGTTTTCAACATCCTCCCCCACATAACCCGCTTCGGTGAGGGTTGTTGCGTCTGCCATTGCGAAAGGAACATTGAGGATACGCGCGAGTGTCTGGGCAAGCAGGGTTTTACCCGTGCCGGTGGGACCGATCAGAAGGATGTTGCTTTTCTGCAGTTCAACGTCGCCTTCATTAAAATTGGCATTGATGCGTTTGTAGTGGTTGTGGACTGCAACCGACAGCACTTTTTTGGCCTGCTCCTGGCCCACCACGTACTTGTCCAGGATTTCCTTGATTTCCGCCGGTTTCAGCAGTTCCTGCTGCAGGTTGACCGCGCGTTCTTTCTGCCATTCCTCTTCCATGATGTCGTTGCACAGTTCAATGCATTCATCACAGATATAAACGGTCGGTCCCGCGATGATCTTCTTCACTTCATCCTGCGTTTTCCCGCAGAAGGAACAGCGAAGGGGGGCGTCTTTGAGATGTGACATCAAGGAGTTCTATTTATAAGCAAATATAACTACGGCAGCTAACAACAAAACTGCATTCAGGCGGCAGGGACCGCCTGAAGCCTCCGATCATACATGATTGCATCAATGATGCCGTAATCCTTGGCTTCCTCACTGGAAAAATAATAATCCCGTTGGGTGTCTTTCGCAATCCGTTCCAGTTTCTGCCCGGTTTGTCCCGCAAGTATTTCGTTAAGGGTTTCGGTCATGCGCAGGATTTCCCTGGCCTGGATGTCAATGTCTTCAGCCTGCCCGGAAAAACCGCCGGTAGGCTGATGGATCATGATCCGTGAATGGGGCAGGGCATAACGTTTACCCTTGGTCCCTGAAGCCAGCAGGACCGCACCCATGCTGGTGGCCTGTCCGATGCAGATGGTCTGAATCTCGGGTTTCAGGTATTGAATAGTGTCGTATACCGCCAGTCCTGAAGAAACAAGACCACCGGGACAGTTGATGTAAAACGCAATGTCCCCTTCTGAATCTTCCGCTTCCAGGAACAGCAGTTGGGCGATAATGACATTTGCAACAACGTCGTCGATGGGCGTGCCAAGAAAAATGATCCGGTCCTTGAGCAGTCGCGAGTAGATGTCATACGCGCGTTCACCGCGACTGTTTTGTTCGACGACCATGGGGATCAGGGCCATAACCTCATCTCACCGGGAAAGGATGTTTGAATATATTTATCACCTTACGATGTTCAACTTGCAAAGGCAATTCTAAGGAGATGCGGGATTTTATTAATCTGTATGGGATGCGGATGGTTCTGGTTCAGGAACTTCCGGTTCAACCGGGTCACCAAAAACCCTTGCTACAACCCGGTTGAGCACGGCATCTTCGTTTTTCCGCATCACGATTTGATCGTAAGTGCGCCGCCCTCTCTCGGTATGAATCAATTCCTCCGCGGATTCCCCCATCATTGAGGAATACCGAATGAAATCTCCCGCTGCCGATTTGGGATCAGCTTCCACTTTTTCATGTTTGGCAATGCAATCCAGGATGTATCTCCCGCGCAGGTTTTCCTGGAAAATATCCATCCCTTCCTTCATCCGGGTTTTTTTGTCCTCCTCACTCAAATCCTTGGCGTGTTCCTTCATTTCATGTTCAAGGTTTTGTTCGCGCTGTTCAATCAGGGATTCCGGAAGTTCAAATTCGTCATACAAACCGGTCAACTGGGAACGGATACTGAGCCGGTATTTTTGCTGCAGCTGTTCCAGTTCTTCATTTTCCAAATTTTCACGGACCCTTGACCTGAGCGCATCCAGGGATTCCGCATTAAACCGCTTCAGCAATTCATCATCCCATTCCGGAAGCTGAATCGCGTTCAGCTCATGCACGGTGATCCGGTAATGGGCGGTTTTTTCCGCTCCTTCCGCATCTTCCGGCAGTTCTAAATCCATTTCCCGCGTTTCACCCGCTTTCATCCCCCTGAGAGTTTCAAAGAAATCTTCGAAGGATGGTCCACCGATTTCAATGTCTATTTTCTGTTCAGGGAGGTGGGGTTCATCTTCAATGGTTGAGTCATAAGTAATGGAAACCAAGTCTCCGTCTTCCGCGGTGGCCTCTTCATCCTTCTTAATCAGGGAGGCATGGGATTTTTGCAGACGGTTCAATTCTTCTTCCATCTGCTCCTCTTTGACTTCTTCAGGAGTTTCGCGTTCAAGCAGAAATTTACCGTAATCCGGCGGATCCAGGTGAGGCTTCACTTCCAGCTGCACGGTTGCATGCAATGGTGTTTTCCTCTCAAAGGTCAACTCCGATACCTTGGCCTGGGTTGCCTGATCCAACTGATGTTCGGTGATTACCTTATCCAGGTATGGCGGGAGAACTCGTTCAAGCGCCTCCTCGTACATTACCGCCTTGAAGCGCTTCTCCATCCATCCCTTGGGGAACTTCCCCGGACGGAATCCGTTCAGGCGTGTCCTGCGCAAACGATTGTAAACGTTGCGGTAATGGGGTTCTATTTCTTTCAGCGGGATCTCAAGGGTGATCGCACGCTTCAGCTTGCCTAAATCCTCAACGGTCGCTTCCATGGGGATCAGCCTGGGGTTGAAACAGTGATGCCGTACGTAGGGTGCTCAGCAGGTCTAATGCCGGTGAAGTGAATTTATAATTAAAAAAAAATCCCCACTAAATGACAAGATTTTTGTCACCTTGTTCCTTTCCATCACGCTGACCATGGAGTCCTGGTCATGCCCGCAAACCAATCAATAAAAAAACATTGTTGCTTCCTGCATCACCCCGCCTGTGACACTTCGAAATCGGGACCGATTTCGATTGGACGGACACGGGGGTCCGCCCCTACGGCCTGATCGCATGATGTATTCGAAATCGAAATCGGGTTCGCTATCGGGATCGCTTGGGTGGGCACCTGTCTGCCTCGCGAAAGAGACAGGCAGGCCCAGGTCCGCCCCTACAATAACATTATTCATTCCAATTCGTAGGGGCAAACCTGTGTGTTTGCCCACCGAAAGGGCAGGCACGGGGGCCTGCCCCTACAGCCTGATCGCCTGATGTATTCGAAATCGAAATCGCTGTCTGGTTCGGGATCGAAACGTCACTCCCTCTCCCTGGGGCCGGGATGACCTGCCAGCCGTCAGGCAGTTGGGAAATCGTGAACAGTGAACCGCCATCCAGAAACCGTAAAAGGGGTTCATGCCGAACAAGCACACTATCCTGATCGTCGATGACGAAGTGATGATCCGGGAAGCTGTGACCCGGGCCATGCGCAGGGAAAACTATGAAATCCACTGCGCGGAAAACGACCGGGAAAGGGTGGAGAAGTGCAACGCGGTACATCCCGAGGTGATCCTGCTGGACATCAATATGCCGGTGATGAATGGGATGGAAATGCTGAAGACGATCAAACAGCAAACGACGGATCGTTTCAGGTGATCGTTATTTCCGGGCAATTGGAAACGGACAAGCATGAGGAATGTCTGGCGCTCGGCGCCAGGGAAGCGCTCACGAAACCCTTCTCACCGAACGCGCTGAGGACCGCGGTGAGGAATTGTTTTCCACGCCCGTAAATGGTTGCCGCTTTTAATCGCTATCAATATCTTCATCAGGGAGTGCTGCAATTCAGTCCACGAAATGATCGACATCAACCACAAGATGCTTTTCCAGTTCAGCCATTCCGGTGCTGATATCCAGTTCGATTCCGTGCCTGCGGCAGCTCATCCCCAGCGCGTAAAGCACCTTGAACAGGTTGTGTGAGCGGCACTGCTCCCCCATTTGTCCGATGCGCATGATGTCCAGTCCGAAGGCGCCGGAGATTTCCACATTAAACGAAGAAGACATGGTCTGACGGATACTAGAGCTGTCAGCGGCTTCCGGGGTTTTGATTGCCACCACCGAATTGAGACGGTATTCCACCGGAACATATAGTTCGAGACCCATTGCCTCGATCCCCTTCTGCAATGCCCTGGAACTGAGAAAATGTCGTTCAAACCGGCGCGGCAATGTTTCTTCACAGATCTGCCGCATTGCTTCGTATAATGCCAATATTCCCGGAACCGGGGCGGTGTAATGATACTGCTGCCCACCCCAGAACTGCTGTGCGCGCATCGCATCAAGACACCAGTGTGGGCAATTTGAGGAACGAGATTCGATTGTCTCCCATGCATTGTCGGAAAAGGCTATCAATGAAACACCGGGGATCGAGGATAGTCCCTTTTGACCACCTGCAATGCAGACATCGACTCCCCAAGCATCCATCTGCATCGGCATTGTCGTCAACGTGCATACAGCGTCAACCACCACATGAGCGCCGTGGGCCTTTCCCAGCCTGGTGATTTCCGGAAGTTCCACGATTTTAACGCCGCATGATGTCTCCTTGCACAAGCAGCAACCCATCTATCTGTTCTTCATCCAGCACTTTGCGAACCGCCTCCGCACCTACCGGTTCAATGCCATTGGAATGGAGGGCGACAACTTCCGCACCAACCGCCTGCGCCATTTGCACCAGGCGTTCACTAAAGGTCCCCAGCTGCAGGGCTAGCGCTTTACGTCCGGGCCATAGCAGGTTGGTCACCGCCATCTCCATCGCGGCTGATGCGGGACCGGACACACCGAGGATTTTGTCCGCACAGGTCTGAAAGGCATAGCGCGCCATTTTCTTAACATGGTCAACCACTTCGTTCATCGTGGGGCCCAGGTGGTTAATCACCACCCCATTGGCACGTGACACCGCATGTGAAATCGGAACCGGCCCTGCCCCCATCAAAAGCAAGGGTTCCGCGGGCAGGATCGAATCCAGGGTTTGGACCTCAGGCGCTGAAAAAATTGCCTGGTACTGCATCTCATGATTCGCGCGTTGCTCCCTGTTCTGATCCTGGAGGGGGAAAGAGGGGTTTTGTACCAGTGTGCTCGAAACTGAACTCATCAAATTTGCATGAAGAAGGAAATTTATTGAATTTGTATTTTACACGTTAGAGAATCCCACGCATCAGCGCAAGTAAAAGCAGTTGACGAAGTTTTTGTTGTTTATTCACTCAACCAGGAATTTGGCCAGTTCCTGTCGTTCATGGGGGGCATGGATCGGATTTTTAAGGAGCAGCACTCCATTACAGGGCGCTTTCAGTTCTTGCTCTCCGTCACGAGTAAACAACGCGGCCACGGGTTCATCCATGCGAACATCGTCCCCCGCGCGTTTTTGCCAGCAGATCACTCCTCCTTTGGGAGCGTACCATTTTTTTAATTGGTTCTCGATGTTCCAGACCCGGGATTCCTGTCCCGCCGGTTCCATTGCAAAAAAACGCCGAAGGCAACTCATTCCGGTTTCAATGACATGCTGACTGATCGTTCTGCTTGCGGATAGTTCCAGCGTCAATGCAACCTGACCGTTGACAAAACAGGAATCGGAAAAACTGGCCGAAGGAGTTTCCCATTGCAGCAGGTGCGGGAACCCCAAACCCTGTGCGTGTTCAACCTGGGTGCGGTGAGCATACACATGCGGGACGGTTTCCCAGCCCGCGGTGTGAAGATCAAGCACCACCTGCGCATCTTCCGACAGCTCAAGAAGTGTGCGGATCCAGTTCCCCTCCATGCTTTCTTCATCTCTAAGATGAGTGATGCGGTTCCAGTTCCAGCAATTCTGCTGGTTGGTATGAAGGTTGTTGTATCCAGTCTGCTGCCCCATGATCTGGCTGTCAAGACCCATTGGATTGGACAAAGGCACACAGATGACCCGGGTTCCAAGCCGGTGATTTTCAATTTCCTTCATGAATCGGAGAAGCACCGGGATTCCGGCCAACTCCACCCCATGCAGTCCTCCCTGCAAATAAACCGTGCGATTTGGGTTTGGAGGTTCATAAATCCAGACATCAATTTCAAAGGGAGACCCGCCGGCGGTGCGATGCAGGGATAAGGTTTTTTTTTGAAACTTGACTGACATGGTTTAAATTGGCCGGCTTGGAATTATCCGGGTAAGAAAAAACCGATCACTGGTTGGGAACATGTTTGCGTTTGAAATTAAAATGAATTTTGCACTGATATATATTTGTGGGAGTGATTCAAAGGAATCTCTCCATTTGACACAATGTATTACTGAGTGTATATCTGGGACCGTATATGTCTAATTCAGGAGACAGAACCACCCACATATGTGAGATCATACCTCCGTTTTTCTCTTTTCTTTTGAATCTGTCTCTACAATCCATGTCAGTGCAAGGATCATTCAATCCAGCAGTATTATCGGAAGATTCCACACTCCCGCATTATCACTAGACTCATCACCTTTCCCGGCATATGTTTTCCCGCGCATTTCCTGTTCAACGACCCCACCATGCCTGGGTAATCCTGCTCATGGCCACTCTAACGGTATTCGGATCTTTGGGTTTGGCTCGATTCGGGTATTCCGCCGTGTTGCCTTCGATGCAGGAACCGCTGAACCTGGACAACGCGGGAATGGGGATGTTGGCCACTTTCAATTTAACGGGTTACCTGGTCTTTTCCGCAATCGGCGGGGCGCTTGCTACTCGCTGGGGACCGAGATTGATAATTGCTGCGGGCCTGGCGCTTTCGGGATTCGGAATGTTTCTCATCGGTTCGTCTACAAACCTGGAGACGGCGTTGTTGGGTTCAGCGCTGACAGGCATAGGCAGCGGAGGCAGCAATATGCCTGTTATGGGATTGCTTTCTGTTTGGTTTGCATCATCAATGAGGGGAAGGGCGGCAGGAGTCGCAGTGACAGGTTCGTCTTTCGGGCTGATTCTTGTCGGGTTTCTGGCCCCGGAATTGATTTCGGTTTTCGGGCCCGATGGCTGGAGAGCCTGCTGGTATGTATTTGGGGGGATCTGCCTCGTGCTCTCCGCTGTAACATTGATTTTGCTGAAAAACCATCCTTCCCAAATTGGTTTGAGCCCGCTGGGAAAAGGACTGGTTAAGGAAGCCGGAAAATCCGCGGCAGGGCCTTTTAACTGGAAAACTGTATACCGTTCACGGAGGGTGTGGCATCTTGGGCTAGTTTACGTTGCGTTCGGTTTCTCCTATATCATCTATGTCACTTTTTTTGTCACCTACCTGGTTTCTCATAAGGGCTACACTCATGCGGAAGCAGGGAACCGTTACATGCTCATCGGATGGTCAAGCCTCCTCTGCGGCGTGATCTGGGGGAGTGTTTCTGACCGGATCGGACGTGGCAGGGCTCTGGCGCTTGTGTATCTCATTCAGGGAGGAGCTTACGCAGTGTTTGGTCTCTGGCATGCCCCAGCCGCGGTCGTCCTGTCAGCAGTGTTGTTTGGACTCACCGCATGGAGCATCCCGGCAATTATAGCCGCGTCCTGCGGGGACTTGCTTGATCCGCGGTTGGCTCCGGCAACGCTGGGATTCATCACGCTCTTCTTCGGGGTGGGGCAGGCGCTGGGACCTTTTGCGGCAGGAGTGATTGCTGATGCAGCCACATCCTATTCACCTGTATTCCTGGTGGCCGCGGCAGCCGCGGTCTGCGGAGCGTTGGGGGCACTGCCTCTGCAGAACCAGGAATCTAATTAAACCGAAGTTCCTTAAGTCTGCCCCCCTAAAATAGGTTTAACGCACTGAT
>CAYFLK010000069.1:0-19621 GCA_964344035.1 uncultured Pseudomonadota bacterium | reverse complement strand
CATATCTTAGCTGTGTTGCTGGATAATCAACACTTAACTCGAACAGAGCCTAAATCTTTGGGTCTGGATGATTACGCCCTGCCGGCAATCCGGGTGCTGTTTCCACAAAAACGCGATCTTGTATGGAAAGGACACTGATCAACATGAAAGCTGCTGTTTGTCGTGAATTTCAAAAACCCCTGGTGATTGAAGAGGTTGAACTTGCTCCCCCCCGAACTGGCGAAGTGCTGGTAAAACTGGCTGCCTGCGCAATTTGTCACAGTGACATTCTTTACGCCGAAGGTGCATGGGGAGGAGACCTTCCGGCAGTTTACGGGCACGAAGCGTCCGGAATTGTGGAAACCGTGGGGCATGGGGTAACAAGCGTAAAGCCCGGAGATCATGTGCTTGTCACGCTTATCCGTTCGTGCGGCGCATGTCATTACTGCACTCAAGGAGAAATAGTCCTCTGTGAAACAGCCTTTCCGCTGGATAAGCAGACCCCGCTGCACACTAGGGACGGTCAGCCGGTCGCGCATGGACTGCGTACCGCGGCATTTGCCGAATCGGTAGTGGTTGAGGCTTCACAATTAGCTCCTATTCCCAGGGATGTCCCGCTGGAAAGCGCCTGCGTCTTGAGTTGCGGGGTCATCACCGGCTTGGGCGCGGTGGTCAATACTGCCAGGGTTCAATCGGGAAGCAGCGTGGCGGTACTCGGCACAGGCGGGGTTGGACTCAACAGCGTCCAGGGTGCGGCCATTGCCGGTGCGGAAAAGGTAATCGCGCTTGATCTTGCCGATTCAAAACTGGAAGCATCCCTTGGATTCGGGGCCACCCACACGGTAAATGTGGAACGGGAAAACGCGAAAAAAGCCGTGTTCGGTATCACCGGAGGACGCGGCGTGGATTATTTGTTTGTCACAGTCGGGGCAAAAAACGCTATTGAGCAAGGCTTCAGGCTGCTCGGCAGGGGTGGGACCCTGGTTGTGGTCGGGATGACCGCTAACGGAGTTAAAATTGAGTTCGATTCCTGCAAATTCGCCGCCATCGAACAGCGCCTACTTGGCAGCAAAATGGGTTCAACACGGCTGGTGACCGACATTCCCCGCTACATTTCCCTCTATCAGCAGGGACGGCTCAAGCTCGATGAACTGATTTCCGGGCGCTACCCGTTGGAGCATATCAACGAAGCGATTGCCGAGGTGAACCAGGGGAACGCTCTACGCAACATCATCGTTTTCTGATTACGAAAAGCATGAAAATCAAAGACTTGAAAACGTATGTGGTCGGAAATCCGCCACCACACTTTGGCGATCGTCACTTCATCTTTCTCAAACTGACTGCGGATAACGGTATTGAAGGATTTGGGGAGGTTTAGTGCTCTACTTTCGGACCGCATGTGATTGTCAAAATGATTGAAGATGTATTTGAGCGCTATGTGCGGGGAATGAATCCCTTCCGGATAGAATCGCTGTGGCGCAGAGTGTACGGCAGCGGCTACACAATGCGTCCGGATGTTTCGCTGTTGGGAGTGTTGAGCGGAATCGAAATCGCTCTCTGGGATATTTGTGGGAAAGCGGTGGGTAAACCGGTTTATGAAATGCTGGGTGGACTTGTTCACGAAAGATTGCGCTCTTATACTTACCTCTATCCAAAAACCGGGACCGTTTACGGGGAGGAAAATCCGAATGTATATGATGATCCGGACCTTGCGGCGGAAGCTGCAAGTGAGTATGTGGCACAAGGCTTCACTGCCATAAAATTTGATCCCGACAATTTACACGCTCCCCATCTTCCCAAAGCGTTGGCATCAACTGCCATCGCGAATGACACGGCAACCGGCAACATCCATTGTCACTTCACCGATATTGAGATTGGTTTTGTCTCTGAACGACGCTGCGAACCTCAAAAATCCGTAAACGTCCGTGAAGTTGGAAGCAAGCCCGACGGAAATTCTGATGGCCCCGGCGCTTTTGTTGCCGCGATGCTGAATCATTTGCACAAAACGCGGCAGGCTCATGTCCGCTCCTTCCCGGGCAGCGGTTTCCATGTCTTCAGCGGTTAAACCTTCCGCCATTTCTCCCGCGCCGGGATTGCAGAAACATCCGGTGCGCAGAGAAACTCCCTGTCCGTTTGCCAGTTCCTCGATGCGCCGATAATCCAGCAGGTGCCCATCCGGTGAATAGAAATTGAGAGTGATTGTCCCCCCGCGGTTTTCCGTGTTGACCGGCCCGAAGAGGCGCACCATCGGCCTGCCGTTTCCGTGCTTCATGGCATACAAATTTTCCAGCCGGTGAGCGCGCGGACCAGTATGCTGATTGTTTCCACGCTCACTTTTTCGATGTGCCGCAGACCAATTTTGACCGCGGGAATGTTGAGATAGTTGATCGTGCCGTCTTCAAAAGACGCTTCGTCACCCGCAAGGTGGTGTCTGTTTGCCTGAACACTGGCATAGTTTACCGTGCCTCCGGAAAACCAGGGACGGCGCAGTTTATGAAAAGCGGATTTCCGGATGAGCAATGCACCGATCCCGGTCGGGTACCCGAACATTTTGTAGAAGGACACGCATACGAAATCCGGCTGTGCCGTATCGAGATCGAGCCGGTTTGTGGGAACAAACGCCGTGGCATCCAGAAGCACGTCCCATCCTTTTTTTTGGGCGCGGGAAATCCATTCAAGAGAATGTTTGACGCCGGAAAAATTTGATTGCGCCGGATAAGCAAAGAGATTGTTTCGGGATGGATCAGCTAATTCCAGGAAACCTTCCATCATCTTTCCCTCCAGTCGCAAATCCGGAACGGTCAGCGGAATGTAATGTACTGCTGCCCCCTTGGTTTTGGCGAATTCGCGGATGCCATTGACGGAATTGTGATTGTCGAAGGTGAGGGCGTACAGGCCGCCCGGCGTGAATGGATATGACTCCCCGACAAGTTTCAGCGCGCCACTGGCGTTTGCCGTGAAAACCGCGGTGTATTCATCGGCGTTTGTGTGGAAGTAACGCAGAATGTATTCTCGCGTGTCTTCCACAAGGTTTGTCATTACCTGCGAAGTGGGGTTCGCGGAGTGCGGATTGCCATAAACGTGGCTTTCCAGCAATTCCATGTGTTGGCGCAACTGGCTTGTCGCGTAAAGTCCGCCGCCGGTGTAATCGAGATAAACCTGCCGTGCGGCGTCCAAACGTCCGTATTCTGTTTTGCGCCATTCGTCCAGCAAACCCGTTGAGTGATAATCCGGATACTCCCGCAAAAAATCTGTGTAAGCCGATTCCATCTGTTCCACAGGAAAACCGGGGTTGTTGCGTGTTGTGACTGGCATCAAACGGATGAGGGCGCCGGGGCAGTGCCCGTCACCGGTCGGGTTAGTGGATGCAAGCAGTCAATTGCTGAGAAAACCATCATGCAGCCAGGCATCAAGGCTGTCGGGAAAACCGGAGTCGTAACTGTACTGCAGTTCCAGGAAAGGCTTGCGGAAAAGGGTCACTTTGCCGCCCACTTCCTTCCCCTGCAACGCATCCGCCAGCAATTCCGCCAGAGCGGAGAAGTCCTCTTCACGCATGCCGAACCTGGTCATTTCCGCAACCCCCATGCGCAGTCCGGAACTGGCAGTGAAGCTTTCGTCAGATGGAAGAGCCTGGTAATTGACGATGATGTTGTTGTGTTCCAGCACCTTTGCCATTTCACATCCCCGGGCGTATCCGACGTTGATCACCACCTGGTGGGTTTCGGTGTAATCCACGGAAGGGTCTCCCTCCACCCGGATTCCCCTTGCGGCCAGCGCGCGGGCAAATGTTTTTGCGTTGGCAATCACCCGCGGCTGGTATTGGTCCTTGTACTCGTTCATTTCAAGTACGGCCATCAGCATAGCGAGCAGGGTCCCAAGATGATGGTTGCTCACCGCCCCCGGAAAAGTCCTGCGCTCGATCGATTTCCAGAGTTCATATTCCGGACGGTCTTCCTGAAATGCGCAACCGATGACCCCGCGCTGGGAGCCGAAAAAGGTCTTGTGGGTGGAGCCGGTGACCACGTCCGCCCCTTCCGTGAACGGCAGCTGGAAATGAGGCCCGATCAGTCCCAGCACGTGGGCCATATCATACATCAACACCGGGGGGCCGGGTTTTCCGGACAACATCTTTTTCAGGTCCTCCACCGGTTCAGGATGCAGGATCAGGCTTTTGCCAAGGATGATCAATTCCGGGTTCACTGATTCCAGCAGTTTTTCAGTGGCTTCAAGGTCAATCCGGTAGGGGTTCTCGGCAAGCACCGGAAAGTTGACCACGGCAAATCGTTCGCTTACCGGGTCCTTGGCGATGTAATCCCGCAACGCGCCCATCGGCTGGGAACTGAGGTGTCCACCTTTGCCGATGTGGTTGTTCATCACCCTTTGCAAACGACGTGGTTCCGCGCGGCGATCCGTGCGGTTGAGGAAATCGACCATGGCGCTGAAAACAGTCATGTTCGCCATCTGTCCGCTGATTACCCGCGTCTCCACCTGGGTGCAGCCTAGGAATTCAGCCATTTCAGCCATCAGCCGTTCCTCCGCCCAGGCAATGAAATCTGTTCCCTGGTAGTAGAATACTTCCTGTTCAAAAGCGGCAAGCAGTTCCTTGTGTTCCGCGTAGCGACCACAGGGATCTGAAATCTGCAGCAGGCGTACCAATTTGGACTGCGTCATTTCCGAAGGAATCAGGTTTACGCATTTGCGCTGCCGCCACAAATGGTTTTGACGGCTCTTGTGCAGCAGCAGCGTTATTTGGTTCATTGCTTCGGTGGAATGACCGTTCCGTTCAAAAGACGGATGTTCCAGCGGGATGGCCCGGAAAAATGGAGGCGCTTCGGAACGTCCGTGCCAACGCACGATCTGCGCGCGCAGCCTGCGGTTGCGCACCTGGATTTCCACCTGCTGATCATGGGTCAGTGAAGCGTTCACCAGCGCCAGCGCCAAAGCGCGGCGGTCCTGATCTTCGGTAATGTGCATGGTTGCGGCTTCCCCGGCGAACTTCCAGTAGGGCACCATGGTTCCGCTGGTTACCACACCAACGGATTCACCGCCGATGAGCACCTCATCGCCTTGACGGACTACCCCCTGGTCCAGCAGAGCAACGGGCAGTATGCGTTTGGGCAGGATGTCTGAATGCTGGTATTGCCCGTTGCGAATTTTCCGCACTTCCTCGAACTGCTCCGCAAGCGTTTCCCGGCCGACATAGTTGCCTTTGCGTTCGGAGAAGCTGACCGCAATGGTGGTCAGTGGAAACGCGAAAGCGGGGATTTCCTTGCCCTCCGCATCAAGCCCGAACTCGTGTCCGTAGAGGGGCATCCCCGCTTCCAGCCTGAGCGTGTCGCGAGCGCCCAGCCCGGCGGTGACAATGCCCTGGTCTTTGCCCGCCTGAAAGATGCGGCCCCAAAGATATTCCACACTATCGGCGGGTAGAAACAGCTCGAAGCCAATCGGTTCTCCGGTGTAACCGGTACGCGCTGCCAGCAGCGGCACCCCGCAGACGGTAAGTTCAGAGATGCTGTTGCGCTGGGTGTCCGGAAGCATTCCCTCTTCGATCAACGACGACAGGACCCTTCCGCTCAAGGGACCCTGAAATGCTATCATCGCCACCGCCGCGGTTTCGTCTTCCAGCTTCACTTCTCCAAAAGCACGGGCATGCTGCTGCAGGTGCAGCCAGTCCTTTTCGCGGTTTGAAGCATTGACCACCAGGAAATATTGTTCTCCCGGATGATACAGGTAGGCGTCGTCCAGCAGGCCGCCTGCCTCATTGGGTATCAGCGTGTACTGCGCTTGCCATGGTTCCAGCGCTTCGGCATTATTGGAAAGTACATGCTGCAAAAAGGGTAGGGTGTTGCGTCCGTGTATGCGGAAACGGCCCATGTGGCAGACATCAAACAGCGCACCGAAGCGACGGGTTGCCAGATGCTCCTTGAGGATCCCGTGCTCGTACTGCACCGGCATATCCCAACCGCCGAAATCGACCATTTTCCCACCATTGGCGGTGTGCCAGGCGTGTAGTGGAGTCTTGTTCAGATCTGCTGTTACCGTCATGTATCCTTTTTGCGTTTATGTTTCATGGAAGAGTTTTTTGAGTTAAACTCCTGCGTCGTTCATAAATTAGTCACGAGGACAAACAGAATCTGCTGTCTGCTTGCCATCTCATGCAGATTGAAGGAAAATGAAGAAATTTACGAGTTTTTCCCATGACAGTTTTTAATCAGCAGCGGCTGACAAACAAGGTATTTAAAATCGACATCCAGCGCATGCGGCGCGGATGGTATTCAGACAAGTATTTTGAAAATGTCGGGACCATGCTCAGGCATTTGAGCGCGGATTCCTACACCTTCTCCGGTTCCTCCCCCCGTTTGAGAAAACATGAACTCAACCATGTCCGTGTCGGAGACATCGAAGTTGAGGTGCAGTGGTTTACACGTCGTCCTGGAACAGTGGTGGTGGTTGGGGTGGATAAGGCTTTGGCCATGTTGCGCCATTGCACGGGGTATTTTACAGATGACGGGAAATTCGTCAAAACCTGGGAGAACCTGGAAGTGGACGCAGTGCATGACGGGACGATGGTGACTTTCAACGGCGATCCGATGAACGTGCTTCCGGTGATGCGGGTGCGCGGGCGCTACCGTGATTTTGCCTTGCTGGAAACTCCGACCCTGGGAGTGCTCACACGGGCCAGCCGGGTTGCTACAAATGTGTACGAAACATTGCTTGCCGCACAGGGCAAACCGGTCCTGTTTTTCCCCGCTCGTTTCGACCATCATGAGGTGCAGGCCGCGGACGGCTATGCCTACAATGTAGCGGTGCAGCGTTTCAATCATGACCTGGGCCACCGCCTCGGGCCGATCATCTCAACCGATGCCCAGGGCGACTGGTGGGGGGGCGCCGGCGGAGGAACAGTCCCCCATGCCGCAATCGCTTGTTTTCTGGGAGATACCGCGGAGACAATGATGGCTTTCGCCGAAGCCTGTCCCCCGGAAACTCCACGCATTGCACTGGTCGATTTCAACAACGACAGTATCGCTGATTCGCTTCAGGTAATGCAGGCGATGTTTTCCAGGTACCGTGAACTGGTTGATGCTGGTGAATCCATTGAAGCCAGAAAATATGTGCTTTACGGTGTCCGGCTCGATACCAGCTCAAGTTTGCGCGACGTTTCTGTGCCGCCTCTCGGGGACCCTGCGCTGGACCTTGGAGTAAATCCGCGCCTGGTGTTCAACGTCCGCAAGGCGATCGACGTCGCCTGGGAATCCTGGGACCTGCCCCAAAACTGGCGGAAACGGGGCCGGGAGTGGTGCAGAAATGTGAAGATCGTCGTCTCAGGCGGATTCAAACCAGGAAAAATCAGGCGTTTTGAAAAATTGCGAGTGCCGGTGGATGTCTACGGCGTAGGCTCCTCCCTGTTTGCAAACGACGGAGACCGCGTTACGGATTTCACCGCTGATGTGGTGCGGGTGAAAGTCGGCGGGGAATGGCACAAAATGGCAAAAATCGGTCGCTCCCGCAGGGACAACCCCGACCTTCAGATCGTGCGATGAGTGCTTCATCCCCTGCTCCAGGCAGACTGCGGCTGGGGCTGGCCCAGATAAAAACCACACTGGGCAGTCCGCGCGCCAACCTGGAAAAACACCTGAGCATCATTGAAAACGCCCGCAAACAGAACATCGAACTCCTCTGTTTTCCGGAACTCTCTTTGACAGGATATGTCCTGCAGGACCTTGTATCCCAGACCGCGACCCCGGCGGGGCCGGAATCCCCTCTCTTCGAACCGCTCCTGGATGCAAGTTGGAAACTGGACCTGGTGGTGGGGTATGTTGAGGAAGACGAGCGTCACCGTTACCGCATCGCCAGTGCCTATTTATCCGGAGGCAAAGTGGTTCACGTGCATCACAAGGTCTACCTGCCCACTTATGGCATGTTTGACGAAGGCAGGTTTCTCGCGCAGGGAGAACGGGTGCGTGCATTCGACACACGCTGGGGGCGGATGGGTATCCTCATTTGCGAAGATTTCTGGCACGCGAGCCCACCCTACCTGCTATGGCTGGACGGCGCGGAGGTGCTTCTCCATTGCTCCTCCAGCCCGGGAAGGGGACTGGACAACAACCCGCGCCTGGCGTCAAACCGCTGGGTGGACCATGTCAACCAGGCCTATGCCGGGCTTTTCACTGTTTTTGTGGCTCACGTCAACCGGGTCGGTTTTGAAGACGGTCTGAATTTCTGGGGCGGGTCCACCGTGTTCGATCCGGACGGCGAACTCGTCTCCCAGGCGGAAACGTTCGAGGAGACACTTCTTTGTACCGATCTTGATCTCGGCCGACTGCAGCGGACTCGGGCGAGGCTCCCGCTGCTGAGGGACGAACGCCCGGAATTGGCGCTGCGTGAGTTGGAACGACTGCGAAGCCAATGGATGCATTGAACATCGACTCTGCCCTGGCGAGAAAGATCCTTGTCCGTTTCCTCCAGGAAGAAATATTGCGTACGGGCATGTCACGGGCGGTGATAGGGCTTTCCGGAGGTATCGACTCTTCTCTTTCGTGCTTCCTTGCCGCTGAAGCGCTGGGTCCTGGCAACGTGCTCGGCATCTGCATGCCCTACAGCACTTCTTCCGCGGAAAGCCTGGAACACGCGCGCCTGGTGATCGGCAAATCCGGGGTGCAGTCAAAAACCGTGGATATCACCCCGATGGTCGATCCGCTGTTTGCGCTAGATTCGGACGCGGATGAAAAAAGACGGGGAAACGTGATGGCCCGCGCGCGCATGATCGTGCTCTACGATCAGTCGGCGGCAAACCAGGCGCTGGTAGTCGGCACCAGCAACAAAACTGAGATGCTGCTTGGTTACAGCACTTTGTATGGTGATTCCGCATCTGCCGTCAATCCGCTCGGAGATCTCTACAAAACCCAGGTTAGGCAGTTGGCCGCGGAGGTCGGGGTCCCGGAAGAGATCGTGAACAAACCTCCTTCCGCGGACTTGTGGGTTGGACAGACCGATGAGGAGGAACTCGGTTTCAGTTACGAGGGGGCGGACCGGTTGCTGCACTTGCTGGTTGACCAGCGCTTCCGCCTGGAAGACGCGCTTACGCAAGGTTTTGATCGGACATTCGCTGAACGTGTCCTCCATCTAGTCAGGTCGAGCCAGTTCAAACGCATGCCTCCAGTGATTGCCAAGCTCAGCCACCGCACGATCGGATACGATTTTCTCTATTTGCGTGACTGGGGTTCGTGAGCGGCGATTTCAATCCCGGTACAGCCCATGCTCGCGGATCAACTGTTCCACTGATTTGTGCAGCAAGGATTGCAGCGGCAGGCCCTGTCTGACTCTTTCACGTATATCGGTCCCGGAAATCTCATTTGGAGGAGCATCCAGCCAACCCAGTTTAGCAGATATCCCTGGAAGTTCCCGTTCCAGCTTGTCCATATCAACAAGGGAACCGGGACGCTGCCAAGCTGCGAGACGACAGCATTTGAGGATTTCATCCGGGTCTTTCCAGCGCGGGAAATCTTGCAGCGCGTCACCGCCGATAAGGTAGACCCGGTCTTCACTGGGGTACTGTTTGCGAAGTTCTTTCAAGGTTTCGACAGTGTAGTGCGGTCCCGGGCGCTGGATTTCCAGACGTGATCGGATGAACTCCTCATGATTGGTCAACGCGCATTCAAGCATTTTCCAGCGGATTTCCGGATTTGTGAGTTCCCGGTCCCGTTTAAACGGGGATTGACCGGTGAGCACCCAGAGAACGCGATCCAGCCCAAGCTGCCTGGATGCCAGGATGGCCAGCTGTAGATGACCGAAGTGAGGCGGGTCAAAGGTGCCTCCCAGTATTCCCAGTTTCACCAGCCTGCTCCCCTTTCAAATACCCACGTTTAATCCCAGTCCGAGGTAAAACACCGTTTCCGTCACCTGCTGGGTCGCGCCCATGCAGTCGCCTGTGACCCCGTCGAGCCGTTTTGCGAAAAAACGCTTCATTATCCACCACCCGACTCCAGCCCCTATCAACGCGAGCAGTATTGCCTGACCAATAAACAAAAGCGGCGTCAACCCAAAAAATGTCACCGGGAGCCAGTCTTTTTTAGTCATCAGGACCATTGCTCCGGATTTGCTTTCGGTTGTTTCGCTGGCATATGGCAGGAACCGGAGAAGGGAAATCGCGGCAAGTCTGCTCAGTGAATGCCCTGCTATCCAGGTTTCCGGCAGATTTCCCGGGGAGATTTGCAGCAGGGCGGTGTATTTGAGCAGCAGCATCAGCGTCAGCCCGGTCACTCCAAAGGCGCCGATGAACGAATCCTTCATTATCCGCAGGATGCCTTCTGCGTCCCGGCCTCCTCCGAACCCGTCGCACACGTCTGCAAAACCGTCCTCGTGCATCGCCCCTGTGATCGCGACAGCGCTGATCATTCCCAGCAAAACCGCCACCGGAGGTTCCCACAGTAACAATGAAAGAGCGGTTGTAACCGCGCAGGCCCCACCGACCCCTATGCCGATAAGTGGAAAGTAACGCGAAGGATTACCTTCTTCTTCTTCTCGTAACTCTTTTTCAGACGGAAACCAGCGCGCGGGTACAGGAACACGCGTGTAAAAGGCCAGGGAGCGCAACAAAAGCCCCCTTTCCCGCATCAAATCAATTGACATCCGTTCGGTCGCTGACTCCAGCGGATTCAAAGGAGGCCATCTCGTTGAGGAAAGCTACAGCCGATTGAAGCAGGGGATACGCCACCGCCGCGCCGGTGCCTTCTCCCAGGCGCATATCGAGTTTCAGCAACGGGTCAACCTCGAGGAATGCGAGCATACGGCGGTGTCCCTGCTCGTCAGATTGATGAGTGAAGACTGCATAATCACGTACATCAGGGGCCATCCGGAATGCCGCCAGATACGCTGCTGAGGCAATGAAACCATCGATCAACAGAGTCCGTTTCTCATGTGCCGAGGCCAGCATGGCCCCTGCCATCATCGCGATTTCGAACCCCCCGAACGTGGCCAAGACTTCCAGGGGTTCCTCTATACCGTCGTGCCTTTCCAGGGCCTTGCCGATAACATCCCGCTTGCGCAGCAGTCCCAGGTCATCCACCCCTGTTCCCCTTCCGACGCACTGTTCGAGCGGCAGTCCTGTCAGACGCTGCATCAGCGCCGCGGCGGATGAAGTGTTGCCGATCCCCATTTCCCCAAAACCGATGACATTGCATTCCGCTGATGCAAGGCTTAAAGCCAGTTCCGCACCTTTAGTCATTGCTTCATTGCATTCGTCCAGGGTCATCGCCGGGCCTTTGAGAAAACTCCTTGTGCCGCGCCCGATCTTGGCCTGTGTCAATTCCGGATGCTCCGGCAGGTCGCTTTTCACCCCTGCGTCGATTACGTGCAGTTGAATCCCGTGCTGGCGGCTTTATTTATTGATGGCCGCACCGCCACCGAGAAAATTAAGCACCATCTGCGCCGTCACCTCCTGCGGATAGGGACTGACGCCTTCTGCAACAATCCCGTGATCCCCCGCGAACACCAAGAGAGCGGGCTGTTTCAGTTCAGGGTTGGGTGTTCCCTGGATCAATCCCAGTTTCAGTGCAAGCGTTTCCAGCCTGCCAAGGGACCCTGGAGGTTTGGTTTTCCTGTCGATTTTGTTCTGCAGTGCTGTTTCAAGTTGCCGCGGTACCGGCACAATGCTGTCTTTCCACATTGCTTTGTTCCCCCAAAATCTTGTTGTCGTAAAATCTGCTGTATTTTCATGCAGGTTCAATTCGAAGACCGCACATACGCGGCACACATTGAACTAGACGGTCCTAACGCAGTCTTTGCCCGCAACCAATACAATCGGGATCGCTATCGTGATCAAATTCCGATTTCGATTTCGACAACGAAAAGTTTTCAACATATTTTCCAAGAATAAAATTTTCAGAGACTGAATCTAAACCCCGAGGTAACGGTGCTGTGTGGCTACGTCGGTTCGCAGTTCTTCGGAATTTCCGGCCCAGACCACCTGCCCTTTCTCAATGATGTAATGGCGGTCGGCGAAACGGGTGAGGGCGTCGATGTTCTTGTCGACCAGCAGGATCGATTGTCCGCATTCCTTCAGGTTTTGCATGCAGGACCAGATTTCTTTGCGAATCAGGGGCGCCAATCCTTCGGTTGCTTCATCCAGGACCAGCAGCAGAGGGTTGGTCATCAGCGCCCGTCCGATGGCCAGCATCTGCTGTTCTCCCCCGGAAAGCTGGTTGCCCATGTGCCCCAGGCGGTTTGCCAGCCGCGGGAAAAGGTCGAACACACGGTTCAGGTCCCAGGGAGCCTGACTGTTCGATCGATTTGCGGCTGTCGCAATCAGGTTTTCCAGCACAGTCAGATTGGGGAATATTTGACGTCCTTCCGGAACCAGCCCAATGCCTGATTTGGCAATCCGGTAAGAGGGCTGGTCCCGGATCTCCCGTCCGTTGAAGCGGATGTTTCCGGAATGGGCGCGGACGAGTCCCATGATCGAATGCAGGGTGGTGGTCTTGCCCATGCCGTTTCGCCCCAGCAGTGTGACCACCTCGCCGTCCTTGACCTGCAGGTTCATGCCAAAAAGCACCTGGCTTGTACCATATGCTGTTTCCAGACCTTGCAGCTCAAGCATGGATGTTTCTCGCTTCTGGAGCGGGGTTGAGTCCTAGGCTGACCAGCGCTTGCAATTTAGGGTCTAGCGTTAAAGTCATTTCCTGAATGAGATCTACAGATTCTCTTCCAAACAAGTACTCACCACATTGATTGCAAACGTATGCGGGGACTTCATCAATGATTAAACGGTATCAGTTTCGTTTTACAAAGTGAGTCACTTTGTTGGGTTCCATTTCACCCTTGCAGTAAAAACACTCCATTTTCACCACTTCGTTTTCCTGGTTTTCATATCATTTTCCCATTTATCCCGGCTGGGAAGATAAGTTGAAATCACTGTGAGGTATTCTTTTTAGGTGCACATACAACATGAATGGTTCTTCCTTGTGATGTATTTCCCAGCATCAGACAACTGTGTCCGCGAACGTCTTCCTGATAATCTTCAATCACTTCCCCTGTCTTGATGGCTTCCTCTACTTCTGTTCTGAGTATCAGTCTATCAGGGGCATTCATTTGGTGCAAAACATGTGGAGTGAAAAAAATTCCTTTGGCAAATGCATCAAGCACCTGTTTCTTGATTTCTTTCTTATTAAATCAGGAATTCAAAATGCGCCCGGTCACTGGAGGCGGAACAATTTGAAGGTTCAGACCTCCTCGCCCAGGTAAGCGGCGCGCACCTCTTGGTTGCTTCGGATGTTTTCGGGAGTATCGCACGCGATTTTCCGGCCGTACACCAGCACGGTGATACGGTCAGCGAGTGTAAAAACGACGTCCATGTCGTGTTCGATAAGCAGGATCGTCAGTTTCTCCTTCAAACCCTGAAGGAATCCCACCATGCTTGCGGATTCCTCTGCACCCATGCCGGCGGTCGGTTCGTCAAGCAGCAGCATTTTCGGCCTTGTCGCCAGGGCCATCGCGATTTCGAGCTGACGCTGTTCCCCGTGGGATAGTTTTTTTGCCGGGACATCCGCGCGTTCATGCAGGTCGATCAGCTTCAGTATTTCCAGCGCGGGCTCCTGTACTGATGCTTCCCGACGGACGTCTTTCCAAAAGCGGAAGGAATGCCCCGTGTGCGCCTGTACGGCCAGGGCGACGTTTTCCTGTGCAGTCATATTCTGAAAAATATTGGTGATCTGAAAGGAGCGCGCCAGGCCGAGGGCGGATCGTCGATATGTGGGCTGCCTGGAAATATCAGCACCGTTAAAGTGGATGCTGCCTGAATCGTGATGTAGTTCTCCGGTCAACTGGCTGATGAGGGTCGTTTTCCCCGCGCCGTTTGGGCCAATCACAGCGTGCAGTTCACCCTCCGGGACTTCAAAAGACAGGTGATCGGTTGCCATCAGACCGCCGAATGATTTGACCAGGGATTTAACTTGCAGCATGACAAAAAAGATATGCGCGGTTCCGGTGAAGTTCAGTGAACAGTGCTTGTAGTTGCGGATTCACGAAAATGACGGCTTTTTTGCGATATCATCATCATTCTCCTTTTGAATCAATAATTTGGGCCATTTCACCGCGCCTTCTATCCAGTTGTTCAAGAATACCGTCGATTCCGTTCCGCGCGAAGAGGACAACCAACACTAGAAAGGGTCCAAAGACTACATGCCAGTGATGGCCGATCCACGGCAGTTCAGAAAGAACCTCGGAAAGCATCAGGAACACCAGTGCGCCGTAAACCGGACCAAACAGGCTTCCCATACCCCCGAGGATGACCATGAAAATGAGTTCTCCGGAACGGGTCCAGTACATCATGTCCGGACTGACAAACCTTTCCAGGTTTGCCCATAGAATTCCCGCAAGCCCGCAGCCGATTCCTGATATGACAAAACACGCGAGTTTGTAACGGTAGGTAGGAAATCCGACAGCCTTCATACGCACCTCGTTCGATTTGGACCCCCGGATGACCTGGCCGAAACGCGAGCGGATGATGCGGTGAGTGATGTAAAGGGTCGAAAGCAGCAGTGCGAAAACCACGAAATAGAAGGTCAGTTTGTGGCTGAGGTCCAACTGCCAGTCTCCAATAAAAAATTCACTGCGGCCGTCTATCGGGAGCCCGTCATCGCTGCCGTATTCCTCGGCGCTTACTGCCAGATAATACATCATCTGTGCGAAAGCCAGCGTGATCATGATGAAATAAACTCCGCGGGTCCTGAGGCAGATTGCGCCGAAAATCAACGCCGCCACTCCCACAAACAAGAGTCCGAAAAACAAGTGCGCCCATCCCGAATAGAATTCATAGTAGGACATGATCCCCATCGTGTAGGCGCCGATGCCCAGGTAGGCCGCGTGGCCTAAACTGACCATGCCTCCAAAACCGAGAATCAGGTTCAGGCTTATCGCGGCGATGGACCAGATCATGATGCGGATGAATATCTCGATGTAGTAGGGCTCATCCATGGCGGGAGCAAGCCATGGTATGACCGCGATCAACAGGATCACTGCCGCGGTCACTGTCCCGCGCGGACTTTTCAAAACGCCGGTCCACATCGCTTAGTTCCTCCTTGCCGGAAACAGACCCTCGGGACGCAATGCCAGCACAAACGCCATCAGGATGTAGATCAGCATAGCTGAAAGCGCAGGACCGGCCGCTTCTGCGGCATTGGCGGGCAGGACCTTCAGCAGAAGCACATCCAGGTACGCCCGTCCCATGGTGTCTATCACCCCGGCTAACAGCGCGGCAATGAATGCCCCTCGGATGGAACCGATTCCGCCGATGACAATGACCACAAAGGCCAAAATCAGGATCGATTCGCCCATCCCGCTGGTAGCGCTGTGGATCGGGGTGATCATGATGCCGGCGAGTCCCGCGAGCGCTGCTCCAAGACCGAAGACAAGGCTGAAGAGGAGTTTTATGTTGATTCCCAGGGCGCCGACCATCTCACGGTTCGATGCCCCGGCGCGGATGAGCATGCCGATTCTGGTTTTGCCGACAAACAGCCAAAGTCCGATCGCCACTGCAAGTCCGGTGGCGATGATGGCGATACGGTAGCTTGAATAGACCATCCCGAAACCCAGCTGCACCGCCCCCTTGAAGCCTTCCGGCATGGGAATGGCGATGCCGTCAAGCGGCCAGATGATCTGCACGAGTTCATTGAAAAAGAGGATCAGACCGAAGGTTGCCAGCACCTGGTCCAGATGGTTTCTGTTGTAAAGCGTCCGTAGAGTCACAATCTCCAGGACAATCCCGAGTAAAAGGGTGGCGGGAATTCCGACCAGCAGCCCCAGCCAGAACGACCCGGTACGGTCGGTGATGTCGGCGCAGAAATAGGCCCCCATCATGAACAGGGAACCGTGCGCAAGATTGATGAAATCCATGATGCCGAAGACGAGGGTCAACCCAGCGGCAATCAGGAACAGCAGAATTCCAAACTGCAGGCCGTTGAGAAACTGTTCGATAAACAGCACCCAGTTCATGGTGCTTCAGGACTGGAGGTGGGATTTGACGGGCAGGACTTAACGCACGGCCACTGAGGGGGGTTGCCCCCTCAGAGCCATGCCGGCCCGGCCTTACATTTTACAAAGGTGGGCGTAGGTATCCTGATGATCCGTGTAAACGGTGGATTTTATCGAGGTGGTCCAGTTTCCTTCGTTGTCTTCCACCACTTCCCGGAGGTAGAAGTTCTGAATCGGAAAGTGGTTTGACCCCATGCGGAATTTCCCGCGTACAGATGGAAAATCGGCTTTTTCCAGGGCAGCCCGCATGCCGTCGACATCGTCGATATTCCCGTTCACCGCCTCAACCGCGGATTTGATGAAGAAAATCGTGTCATAAGACTGGGATGCGTAAAAAGACGGATAGCT
Organism: uncultured Pseudomonadota bacterium; assembly: GCA_964344035.1. Classification (GTDB taxonomy): domain Bacteria; phylum SAR324; class SAR324; order SAR324; family NAC60-12; genus UBA1014. Next base: position 3,268 of record CAYFLK010000069.1, on the reverse strand, counting down.
TCCATATTTCTTTTTGAAAGAGGAGACGAACCGCTTGTTCTGGGGAGCATCCAGGTCAGGCGCCCAATATTGGGTCATGAATGTGCCCAGCACACCCGTCATGTTTGCTTTCTGCAGCCTCGGCAGGCTTAGCGAATCGATGGTATACACCGAATAGAGCGGGATTTTGCCTGTCAAACCTGCTTCCTGGTACTGTTTCAGAAAAGCGGGACCGTGTTTGCCGGGGTAGAAAGTGAAAACCGCGTCCGGATTTGCTGCTTTGGCCTTGGCAAACTCGGCGGACCAGTCAATCTGGGAAGGCCATTTGGTCATGTCCTTTCCCACCACCTTGCCTTTGAATGTCCGCTCAACTCCGGTAACCATGTTTTTACCTGCGGCATAGTTCGGGGACATGATGTAAAGCGACTTGATGCCGCGCTGATTGAGCACCTCTCCAAGCGCCATGGGCGTCTGGTCGTTTTGCCAGGATATGTTGAAGAAGTTCTTGTGGCAGCGCTTTCCTGCAAGCGGAGAGGGACCGGCGTTGGAACTGATCAGGATCTTACCCGCGTCCAGCACAACCGGTGCTGAGGCCAGCAGGACATGCGACCAGATGTACCCTGCCACGATGTCAACTCTGTCACGTTTTACCAGTTTCTCGGTTTTCTGCTTGCCCTTCTGCGGATTGAACTCGTCATCACCATAGACCAGTTCGACATCCAGCGGGCCCATCTTGTGGCCGATCTGTTCCATGGCCAGATCGTAAGCTTTTTTCATGTCGTTGCCGATGACAGCGGCAGGAGTGGTGAGGGTCGTGACAATACCGATCTTCATCGTTTTCGCCCAAACCGGCGCAGCCAGCATTCCCAGGACCAGGATGAAAGCATAAACACGTTTTTTCATGCTGAGTCTCCTCTATGAATCGTTGATTATGTTGTTCCAGGCGGATAACAGCATCCGCTGATGACCTGAAACGCTAACCGAATGCATTTCAGAAGTCAAAAGAAAAACGGGTCGGCTCCTTTTTTTGAAAAGTGGAGAAACTGTCCGGTTACTCCGGAACCACCGCGGTCGCTTCCAGTTCGATCTTGCCCGGATCATCGAGCAGGTCCGAAACGAAAATCATGCTCATGGCAGGGAAATGACGTCCCATCAGGCGTTTCCATGATTTGCCGATTTGAGGACGCGCGGCAAGGTATGCATCCTTGTCCGTGCAATACGCCGTCATTCGGCAAATGTGTTCCGGCTTTCCCCCGGCTTCCGCCAAAACCGCCAGGACGTTCTCCAGCGCCTGTTCGAACTGGGGGGCGATTTCCACGCTGTGGAACTTCTGCTGTGCGTCCCACGCGACCTGTCCCGCAATGAACACAACCCGTCCTGCCGATGCGGCGATGCCGTTGGAATATCCTATGGGCTGGGACCAGCCCCGGGGATGAAGAATCTCCATGTCCTCCCTTGAAAAAGTGTATCTGAATCGATCGTTTGCCTTTGACCCGGACTATCCTGCCCAGTATAAATTCCTACTTCAAGTTAAAAAATGGTATAATTGTACCAGAATCAATTTTTTTAGCTTGACAGCCCTTTCAGTGGGCGTAGTTTGGTTATAAATGTAATGAGGTACCACTTTAACTTTTAATTAAAAAAGGAAGGACGATGGTACAGGCATACAGTTGGCGGATGGAGGGGGCAGGAGTACCGTTGCAGCGGGAGGAATTTGAGACTCCGGCAGCGGACGCGGGGGAAGTGCTGGTGGAAGTATCTGGTTGCGGAGTTTGTCACACGGACCTTGGTTATTATTTTGACGGGGTCCGTCCGAATCATGATCTGCCTTTAACCCTTGGGCACGAAATCAGCGGCCGCGTCGTGGAGACGGGAAAAGGCGCGGAGGGTTGGCAGGGGAAGGCGGTGATCATCCCGGCGGTTATTCCGTGTGGCGACTGTGTTCTCTGCAGAAAGGGACGCGGTTCAATATGCCGCGGTCAGAAAATGCCGGGAAACGATATCCAGGGTGGATTTGCCAGCCACATACTCGTCCCGGCAAACGGACTGTGTTTGGTGGACGAAAAACGCCTGGCGGATGCGGGCTTGTCGCTGGCGGATGTTTCCGTGGTGGCCGACGCGGTTACCACACCGTACCAGGCGGCGATACGCGCGGGCGTGGGAGAAGATGATTTGGCCGTCATCATCGGCGTGGGCGGGCTCGGCGGGTATGCGGTGCAGATCAATGCCGCGCTGGGCGCAAAAGTAGTCGCGATCGACGTGGATTCGAAAAAGGTGGACGCCTTGAGAGATCACGGCGTTTCACTGGGACTCAACGCTCTTGATTTTAAACCCCGGGAACTGAAAAAGCGCATCCGAGAATTTGTCCGGGAGGAGGGTCTGTCCCCATTCGAATGGTTCATCTATGAATGCTCCGGGACTGCCGCGGGGCAGACGACGGCCTTCGGGCTGCTCACCCACGGTGCCACACTCGGGGTGCTCGGGTTTACCATGGATAAAACCGAGTTGAGGCTGTCGAACCTGATGGCCTTTGACGCGCGCGCGCTGGGCAACTGGGGCTGCGCCCCGGAACTTTATGGAGAGGCGCTGGACCTGGTGCTGGATGGACGTATCGAGATTGCACCTTTCATTGAACGCCGCCCTCTGGATTCAATCAATGAAGTATTTAACGCAGTTCAGCGGCACGAACTGGAGCGCAGGGTAGTGCTAGTTCCATAACCGGTTTGTGCAAGTGAATGCCTGATGGGAGCAGGGAAAACGCGGACCGGGGAAGACCCGCTCCGAACTTAAACAAAACAGCGATTTTAAAAAAGGATAGTATGAACAGCAATCCGGGTTTTACATACAAGGATCATAACCTCGTCCCGGAAGAAGTGGTTCCGGGAATCAAGTATGAAAAACGTCCGGCACGAACCCCGGACGGGATAGCGGTGGAGGGGCTTTGCAATGTCTGGATCACGCTGGACAACCCGGCCCAGTACAACTCCTATACCACTGAAATGGTCAAGGGCGCCATCCTCGCGTTCCGGCGCGCATCGAACGAACGTGACGCAGTTGCGGTCGTTTTCACCGGGACGGGAGACAAAGCATTCTGTACGGGGGGTAACACCAAGGAATATGCCGAGTACTATGCGGGCAGGCCGCAGGAATACCGCCAGTACATGAGGCTGTTCAACGACATGGTTTCCTCCATCATGGCCTGCGACAAGCCGGTGGTCTGCCGGGTCAACGGCATGCGGGTCGGCGGCGGACAGGAAATCGGCATGGCCTGCGATTTCTCTATCGCGCA
>CAYFLK010000068.1:0-19729 GCA_964344035.1 uncultured Pseudomonadota bacterium | reverse complement strand
TTACAGTTTAGTACCGTTAGGAGGGGAAATCAACACTTAAGGAGAACAGAGCCTTGTTTTATTTGGGAGTTTTACCGGGATGAGGTCAGTTCCACCACTGTCCGGGTAAGGCCCGCCACCACCTGGGCCATTTTTGGATAGACTGCTTTTTCAGGTGTGTCCTGATGGGTGTGATAGGCGTGGTAGCGGAAAAGCGCGGTGTCCGTCACCATTCACCGATTTCTTCGGCAAGCATGGCGCACATGCCGGTCAAGTTTCCTTCTAAGCAGAACTTCGTCTATGTCCAGCATCTTTGTCTCTGTGCTTCTTGGTTTGACCGAGAATACATAGGGAGTGCGGCATCAGCTGCGGTGGTTCAGCAAAAAAAGTTGCTGCCGGGCGCAAACCCGGTTCCGGACGTGCTGAGGTGAAGTGGACTGTACAGAAACCCGGAGGAGATCAATTTACAGAAAAACACCGCGGAAGAAGAAGTAGAAGAAAATGGACAGCAGCGCACCGACCGGGAGGGTGATGACCCATGACATGAATATTCCGCCAATGACGCGCAAATCCAGCGCGCCAATCCCGCGCGCGAAACCAACCCCCATCACCGCGCCGACTGCAATATGAGTGGTTGAAACCGGAATGCCTGTGCGGGTTGCGAGAACCACTGTTGCCGCGGCGCTCAACTCCGCCGCAAATCCGCGGGTGGGTACAAGTTCGGTTATCTTGGTGCCGATGGTCTGTATTACACGGTATCCCAGGGTGGCTAATCCGAGGACGATGCCAAAGCCGCCAACAACCAAAATCCAGAGAGGCAGCGCCGAGCTTTGGGCCATTTTCCCTCCGCTTTGCACGATACTGACAATTGCCGCCATGGGACCGATGCCGTTTGCCACATCGTTTGAACCGTGAGCGAAAGCCATCGCACAGGCAGTGAAGATCATCATTACGCCAAAGATTTTTTCAATTTGGGTGAACTGATCATGAACACTTTCGGCTTCCTTCATCCCCAGCCGGGAGATCAGGGAACTTCCGATCAAGGACACAAGGCCGCCGAAGATGACTGCAATCAAGAAACTTTGTGGAATGTTCAGGTCAATTTTGAGATGTTTCAGCCCCTTGAACAACGTGACAAGAGAGATCAGGAACCCGACAAGAAATATATATAGCGGCGCATAGCGTCGAGCATTTTGAAAGGGAGTGGATGTGTCGAGAATGAATCGCTGAATACTGCGCATCAATAGAAATGAGAGGGTGCCTCCGACCATGGGTGAAACAACCCAACTGATGACGATTGTTCCGATTTTCCCCCAGTTCACGGCATCCATTCCCACACCAACCATGGCGAACCCCACGATAGCCCCGACTATGCTGTGGGTAGTGGAAACTGGCCAGCCCATCCAGCTGGCAAGGGATAACCAGAGCGCTGCCGCAAGTAATGCTGACAACATTCCCCAAACCAGGATTTCAGGATTGCCGAGAATGGGCGTGGGATCGATGATTCCTTTACGGATTGTTTTGGTGACATGACCACCGGCTAGAAACGCTCCGGCAAATTCGAAAATAGCGGCGATGATGATTGCCTGCTTGATGCTGATAGCTCCGGAACCAACTGAAGTCCCCATTGCGTTTGCAACATCATTGGCTCCGATCCCCCAGGTCATGTAAAGACCCAGAACCACTGCAAGCACAATAAAAACTGAACCGTATTCAACCAGCATGAAACTCCTTGGTTATTGCCATAAATCAGCTGTGTGCGATCATCAAACGTAAACGGCTTCCGGTTTTTTTCGAATAATCGGCGAGATCTCCGATCCATTCGAACACTTCGTACCAGAACACTACATCCACGGGTTTCATCTTGTCTTCCACTGCGAACATTTTCCGGACCAGAGCATCTTCCAGTTCATCTGCTTCTGTTTCCGCGATCGATACCTCATCGATCATGCCCAGTAATTTGTCAATTTCATGCCGTCCAAATCCGCTCTCAACCACATCTCCAAATTCCTGTGAGAGACCTTGCGCCATGTGACAAACGCTCAGTGCCTTTTCGACATATTGCATCAAATCATTATGCAGTTCGGCAGGCAGTTTCATTCTCCGCAGTGAAAGCAGGTTGACGATGTCCTGCGCAACATCGGCAATGCTGTCCTGCATGTCCAGCATTTCCAATAAATCCCGACGGTTTGTGGGCATGAAAATGTTGCGGGGAAGGTGATTGCGCACATCATTTTTTATCCGGTCAGCTTCTTCTTCGGCAATTGTAACTTGCCGTTGAATTTCCTCTATTTTACCCGAGTCGTCCTTATGCAATGCTTCAAAAAAACCTAACAGCGGATCAATGCTTTCAATCACTTTGTCCATGTGGTCTCTCAAAGGTTTGAAAGGTGACTTCGCGAACATGGAACTGATATTGATCATGAAACCTCCTTATGAGCGTATCTGAATAATGGCAGCAGAATCATGAATTGCAAAACTTGTCAACGCTTGCTTTTTGGGGAAAAACCGGTTGTTTGAATAAAGAAAAGTAGAAATCGGGATCCAGAACCGTGGTTTTTAGCGAATTTGGCTGTTTAACAAATAAAGAGGGCTGAACAAATACACCAATCGGTTTTCCTGCGCACACTCCCTGCAAAACTTTCAACTTACACATTCCACAGCCAAATTTGGATAGAAAAATTCTGGATGCAGAGCCGAGATTGCTGGTCCCGTTGGGTGAATGTGGTTGGAAATCATTTCGACGTTGATTTATCCGCCAAAGTTGAAACACACAAAAGAGAATAGAGAATTCAGGAAAATCAAAACAGGTGAAGCTGAAATTTCAGGGTTTCAGCGGCGCATGTTGGTTCTGTCACGGGTTGATATATTGTGAGATTCGGATTTAGAGGCGATCAGCCTTCGAACCCGGCTGAGAAAAGCGACTCCGCGGCTTGTTGAACCTTCTCTGAAATGGTCAACGGAAGGGGAGTGTTTTCGGAACGATGGACACCTATATGGACACCCTACCATTTTTAGAGGCGCCTCAAAAACCCATAGCTTATTGACATTATTGGTAGCGGGGGAAGGATTTGAACCTTCGACCTTCGGGTTATGAGCCCGACGAGCTACCTGACTGCTCCACCCCGCGATCAAGGAAGGGAATGTTGGAGCGGGAAACCGGACTCGAACCGGCGACCCTCAGCTTGGAAGGCTGATGCTCTAGCCAACTGAGCTACTCCCGCTTCAACATTAAAATGTAACCAGTCTGACGCAGGTTGTCAAACCAATTCGATGAAGTATTCGTATGGAAAAAAGGGTAAGAATGCAGTTTTTGTTCTCACAAATTGATGCCGGGAATCAGTGAAAGAAAATCGTATACAAGCATGTTCCTATTTGTATCCCATAGACCTGAACATAGTGTTCTTCCAGTGATGCACCGGGGATGGATTCATTCAGCAAGAAATGCAATCCTTCGGGTTTGCCACTACGGATGGCAGGCAGTAGAATGTCACGTTGAAGCGCATCATGGAAATTGAAACAGCCCTTTTTTATTGAAAGACATGTGTCCCTGATGCTTGGTAGTAAACCTTGTAGGAACTGCCCGCTCAAAAGCGTCAAGTCATGGACCTGTTCGAAAAAGCACTGGAAGAAACCATCCGCAGGGAAGCCCCGCTTGCGGACCGCATGCGTCCGCGCACGCTGGAGGAATTCGTCGGTCAGGAGCACATCCTGGCGCCGGGAAGGCTGTTGCGCCGTGCGATTCAGGCGGACCAGCTTTCAAGCCTGATATTTTACGGACCACCCGGCACCGGCAAAACGGCGCTGGCGCGCATCATTGCCAACACCACCCGTTCCGAGTTCCTTTCGATCAATGCCGTGCTTGCGGGCATCCCCGCCATCCGGGAATGCATCGAGACCGCACGGAAGCTTCGTTTGGAGCAGGGGCGAAGGACCCTGCTGTTCATCGATGAAGTGCACCGTTTCAACAAGGCACAGCAGGACGCGCTGCTTCCGCATGTGGAAAACGGGATGGTGGTGCTGATCGGCGCGACCACGGAAAACCCGTATTTCGAGGTGATCAAAGCACTTGTCAGCCGTTCACGTATTTTCCAGTTGAAAGCGCTCGAGAGATCCCATCTCGAAAAAATCATCAACGCGTCCCTTGTGGATTCGGAAAGGGGTTACGGCAAACGGAAAGTTGTGCTCGATGATGAAGCGCGCCTGCACCTTGCTCAAGTCGCAAGTGGAGACGCACGTGCAGCGTTGAATGCTCTGGAACTGGCGGTGCTCACCAGTGAACCTGATCCTGACGGAAACCTAAGCATCACGCTGGAAATTGCGGAGGAATCGATTCAGCAGCGTGCAGTTTTGTATGACAAAGACGGTGACGCGCATTTCGACACTATTTCCGCATTCATCAAATCTCTGCGCGGTTCCGATCCGGATGCGGCGCTTTACTGGATGGCGAAGATGGTGGAAGCAGGTGAGGATCCTAGATTTCTTTTTCGCCGCATGCTCATTTTTGCCGGAGAAGACGTCGGCATGGCCGATCCTTACGCACTTGGTGTCGTGTCCGCCGCCGCTCAGGCATTCGATTACGTCGGCATGCCGGAAGGTCGCTTTCATCTTGCACAGGCCTGCCTCTACCTGAGCACCGCGAAAAAGAGCAACTCCGCCTTTGCATTCTTTGACGCATTGAAAACAGTGAGAAAGGAAAGCAGCGATGAGGCGCCGGATCATCTCAAGGACGCAAACCGCGACAGCGTAGATTTTGGTCACGGCGAGGGTTATCTCTACCCGCATGCCTTCCGGGAACACTGGGTCGCGCAGCGATATCTTCCGGAAACCCTGCAGGGCCGCGTGTTTTACCAGCCCGGCAAGCTCGGATATGAAAAAACCATAAGCGATGAGGTGGCAAAACGGCGGGAGGCGCAGTTGGCAGCGTTTCTTTCCGGCTCAGGGATTGAGGAAGAAGGGGTAAACTACTGGGAATCCAGAACACTCGGAGGGTCCGGCGAATACTATGCTGAGGTGCGGGACATCTTAATCAAAACCGCCGCGGTCTCACGCGGTTTGCTGTGTCTTGTGCTAAACGCGGGGGACGGTCTGGTGCTGGGAGAACTGCGGAGATTGATCAGGAACGAACCGGTCTATACGCTGGTCAACTCTGCCTCTGAGGAACGGATGCTCCGGAGCACGCAGGCAAGCATCGAAGAAAACCCGGAACCACTGATAGCTGTTGACGAATCAGGTGTAGGCCCAGAGGTGTTCGGTGTTTCCGGTCTTCGGTTCCAACGCGTTCTCGGACGTAATTGGCTGCAGGGGAAAGAGGATCCAGTGGGGTCTCTGAAATTGATGAGATTCTGGTTGGCTAAAGAGGGCACTATTTCCCTCGCTGAAACAAATCCCTCACTCGGACAAAGGTTATCAGGACTTATCCCCACTGATGCCGCATCGGAGAAATTGATGCGGGAGTGGAGGGAGGCGGAATCCGCGCTTTATGAAGATCGGGATAATCCACAGCTTGCCTGGACTCCTGAATCGCTGAAAAAACAGATTGAGGAAGAAGGCTGGCATATAAAAGCTTGGAGGTTGAGCAGATTCATCACTCGGACCCATATTTCCGTGCGTCAGCTGGAAGCCTGGTTTGGCCAGAATGGGGTGGGAAACCGCTCCTATGGTCAGCGTTTGGCAGCAGACCTTGGGAAAGAAAAAGTAGCTGAAATTCACCAGCTTTTTCACCGTCACATCGCCGGCAAACCGCATGACTGGCAAAGCGCCTGCCTGTTTCTTTCAGTAGGGAACACCAAAGTTGTTTAATTTATGTTGAGTTCAATGACAGCGCCGGGAAGAATTATCTCCCGAAAACTTGAATTTATTCGGCATGTCAGCAAGGGATTACTCGCGCCGATTATTATGTTTCTCTGTAGTTGCACATCCACGCCTCCGGAAGTCTTTTTCAAGGAAGGGAAGCGTGAAGAACTAAAGGTGAAGGCCATCCGTGTTTGTCATGGAGATTTCCGGGTTTTGGAAGAACATCGCTTCGGCCCGTTCATCCGTGCCCGTCTCCTATGCTTAAAGCGGAATCACTCCTGACCCCGCCTGCAATCCAGGGTGGAGCACCTTCAAACCGGATTAGTGAATCGTGTTTTTTTTTGGAATGACACGGTAAGGTTCATGCGAATCCATGGCGCTGAAGGCTGGCCTCTTCCTGCGCACGGAACTGCTGGAAACGCGGGAGGTACTTGTCCCAGTCGATGGTGTGGGCATCAAGTTCCGGACCATCGATGCATGCGTGTTTGCGGAGCAGTTTCTGGCGTTCCCGCACCGGCACCATGCACGCCCCGCACATCCCTGTTGCATCGATCATGATCGAGTTTAGGCTTGCGATGGTGCGCACACCGAAAGAACGGGTCAGCTCGCTTACAGAACGCATCATCAACGGGGGACCGATAGTCACAACTTCTGTAATCGTTGAGCCGAATCCATCCTTTGTACCTTCAAGGAGGGATTCCAGCGCAGTGGTGACAAAACCCTTGATACCAAAACTCCCGTCATCTGTTGTGTAAACCACTTCCAGGTTGGGATACTCGGCTTGCAGCATTTCGATCCGCTGTCCTGGTTCATGCCAGAACATTTGTGCCGCTCCCCTGAATCCTGAAATCAAAGTAACCTTGTTCCCCAGCTCAAGGTGCTCTCGCATGATGGGAAATACCGGGGGCAGGCCGACTCCTCCCGCTGTGAAAACAACACGTTCACCATCGGGATAATGTTCGATCATACTGGGGCGCCCGAGGGGGCCGGCCACCGCGGCAAATGATTCACCCACCTCGAGCTGGTTAATCATTCTCGTGCTGGTCCCCATTCCCTGAATCACGAGGTCTATCACGCCTGTGCCCGCGTCCCAGTCGGCAAGGGTTAGAGGGATGAATTCTCCATGGTTTGAAACAAGAACACGCACAAACTGTCCGGCTTTTGCGGACCTGGCGATGAGGGGGCAATAAACTCGGAATTCGACAATGTCTTCCGCGAGTTCGGTTTTTTCCAGGATTTCCGGACGCGACTGTCCAAGCAGGGTGAAATCCAGCGCGTGTGCCACCCGGATGCGGACATCATCAGGATCATACGGGAGGGAGCAGATAATTTCACGGGCAGCGCTCTGTCCGTCGCCCGCGGCCTTGATCGCGGTAGAACCTCCGCGGGCGGCATCTCCACCGCTGTAGACACTCTGGATAGATGTTTCCTGTGTTTCCGGTCTGACCTCGATGGTGCCCCAGCGAGTGGTCTTCAGTTCCGGTTCAGCATCCTTGACAATCGGATTTGGCGAATTCCCCAGGGCCATGATCGCCAGCTGAACCGGGATCGTTTCGGTTTTGCCGGTTGGAAGAGGGCGACGGCGTCCGGAATCATCCGGTTCGCCAAGTTCCATCACGTCCATGATGGCTTCGCGGACAAAAAGGGTCTTGTCGTTTCCGAGGAATTCCTTTGGGGTGCGCAGAAATTTCAGTGAAATCCCTTCCTCAAGTGCGTGTTCGAGTTCCTCCCGGCGAACTGGCATTTCCTCGCGGGTTCGGCGATAGACGATTGTCACTACACCGCCGAGACGTTTAGCGGTCCGGGCCGCGTCCATTGCGGTGTTTCCTCCGCCGATGACGATGATCTGCTTCCCCCTTGTTTCCGGCATCGGTGTTTCATGGTCATCCCGGTAGGCGTGCATCAGGTTGACGCGGGTGAGGAATTCATTTGCTGACATCACCCCGAGCAGGTGTTCCCCGGGCACGCTGAGAAAGCGCGGCAGTCCTGCGCCGGTGCCGATGAAGATTTTCCTGAAACCAGCCTCTTTGAGCTGATCGATGCTGGCGGTTTTGCCTGCAATGAAGTTGGTGACGAAGCGGCCGCCCAGTTTACGGATGCGTTCCGCAACATCATCAATGAGTTTGTTCGGCAGCCGGAACTCCGGGATTCCGTAACGCAAAACCCCGCCCAGCTCGTGAAAAGCCTCGAACACAGTTACCGGATACCCCGCGTCGAGCAGCAGAAAAGCATTTATCAAACCCGCGGGTCCGGAACCGATCACCGCAACCGAGGGCTTTCCAGCAGTTTGCCAGGGATCAGCTTGTTTCAGCTGCCAGTCGTTTTCCAATTCCGGGCAGCGCAGTTTTCCGCTTTCCGGCAGGAACCATTCAATTTGTCCGATTTCAATCGGCAGGATGCTGGTGCAGACTCCCTGGCACTGGATTTCCTGAGGGCATACCCGGCCGGTCACATTAGGCAGGGGGTTTGCGTTCTGCATCAGTTCGAATGCTTCCTGAAACTTCCCTTCGCCCACAAGACGCAACATTTCAGGGATATGAATCTTGACCGGACAGCCCCCTTCATTTTCTGCTTGGTTATTCCTGGAGACTCCGATTTCACACGGACGGTCCTCGCACTGCTTGTCACGAAGAACCTCCAGCCAGACCAGCATTTCCACTTCGCGTAAACTGTACCCCAAGCCCATGTATCCGAGGTATCCCTGGTTCACCAGGTCGAAATCCTGCGAGCGTTCGTGTGGTGGTCGAATGTAGGGAGGGATATGGTTTTCTCCCGGCCAGTTTTGTGACAGCCCTTTGAACATCGGATAGCGTCCGGAGAGATGCCTGTCCAAGGCACGGATGAACTTGCGCTTGAACTTGAGAGGGATGTCCCAGATGAAGCGCAGCAACAGACGGCTCATCTCGTCATCACGCAGCAGCAGCTTCCAGAATGTCCTGATGAAATCTGCGTTTAGTTCATCCTGCCTGAACTCCCATACCACGGACTGCATACCTTCCTCGATGAAGATTTGCTGGAAAGCCTGCGGCTGGTTTAGCAGTCTGCGCTTAAGCAGGTCGAGTTGTTGATGAAACACCTCAGACGCTTCAGCCTGTTCAAGTTCCTGCATTTCTGTTTCAGTTGATTCGGTCATTTTGTAACCCGAACGGACCTTTCTGTCCATGGGCAGAAATCGTGCGGCGAATAATGTCCGATGTCATATGTGAGCATGTTTGTAATGTGGAAAGCGGCCCAGCTCGAAGCTGGAAACTTGCCTCTAGTTATAGCCTCCCGTGTCTTACCGCGTTTTCCTCGGCAAAAAAAGAGCCGTAAACGATGAATGCGTGCCGTATGTTCACAAAGGAGGTTGAAAACGGATGATCTCGGCGTCGCATTCTCCGGCAACACGTTCAGCCTTATTCACCAGTTCCGGAGTTATTTCTATCTGTTTCAGGGCTTCAGGGATGACCCGCGCCACTTCCCTGGTTTTTCCATCGACCAAAACCGTGGTTTTTTCAAACAGGTTTCCAAGCTCCTGGTAGCATGATTTGCAATTGGTGCACTCACCGATATCGTCTTCAGCGATACTGACCAAAGGCAGACCCGCGGATGCCGCGTAAGGAGGCAATGATTCAGGAGATGCGTCAGCAGCCACACCCGGAATCAGCCCGGCAAGAGATGCCCCTCCTTCAGGCATGTGTGAAATAGACGCAAGTTCTGACATCCCGCGTGCAATCGTGTCAAGGCCTTTATCACGGTCTTCAACGGCCTTCCGGTATTTTGCTTTCCATTCCTCGAGCCTCCGGTGATGGCTTTGTTCCATTTCGGCAACCTGCTGTCCGCTGAGGAAACGCAAAGTACGCCAGTAACGCAGACGTTCTTCCGTCAGGCTGATGATAGAGGGGCCGACGGAGAGTTTGATCAGGCGCCGTTTATCGTCCGTTGACCAGATGAAAGGGCCGGCTTTGGTTCGTTCTTCCGGTGTAAGTTTCAGGAACTGTTCCACCGGCATCACCCCCTCTTCCTCAGCCAGCACTCGGAAGTGCTTACGGAATCGTCCTTCCGTGGCAGCGAAATCCGCGGGTGTGAGGGTGATTTCCTTGAGTTGAGCGTTCCCCTGTTCATCGACGTATTCCAGGGTTGTGCTGGTCCAGTCTTCTGATGGATCAGGATTGCCCTCAAGTGAAAACCGTTCAGCGAGACTCGCGCCGTTTTCGGGGTCGTGGATGAACACCGGGTTCATCCTGCTTTCCACAGCCAGCCGCGACTGCCTGCTGGCAGCCGCATCAGCGATTCCATGTTCAGCCTGGCACGGAGTGTAAACGTCCAAAAGCGCAGGACTGATTTCTGTTCTAAGCATTTTTGTGACACAGCGCAGGAAATGCCCCATCAGACCGGGGGTCGTCTGCATCACAAGCACACGCGGATGGAAAGCGGCAATCAGCCCGAGTTCCTTGCGGGTTTCTTCTTTCCCCTGATGGGCCCGTCCGTGGCGGCTTAAATCTGAATCCTGGGCGGTGAAACTTGCAGTGGATGTCTGCCCCCCCGTGTTTGAGTAGGAACCTGTGTTCAGGACCACCACCTTCACCGGAGTACGGGTGGACAAAAGGCGGGAAAGCGCGCCGAAACCGATGTCATAGGTTGCTCCGTCCCCTCCCAGATCGATGACCGCGGGCTGCAGAGCAAGTTCCTCCTCAGTGAACCGCGACCAGTTGAAATACTTGAAATATTCATCGTGCACGCTTTCATCGTATTGATCCTCGAGTTCGAGCCTGGCAATGCGGATGGCTTTTATTTCTTCCGTGGTCGAAGCGCTCAGTCCTTCGAAAATGCCTTTTGCCAGCGGAGCGCTGTCCTGGAACAGGCTGTTAACCCAGGGGTCGGTATAAGGGTTGAAGGGAAACGTTGATCCATAAACGCTGCTGCAGCCTGTCGCGTTGGCGAAAATCGAAGTCGCCGGGCCGCTTCCGGTGGGCCCGCTTTCAAAATGATAGAGCCTGCGGTCGAGGGTGTTCAGGGTTTCGCCCAATCTGTTTAATCGTTTTTGAGGCGTGTCCTGCTGTTCCAGGCCAGTCTTTTTTTCACGAAGGAGTTCAATCAGTCTTTCCAGTTCCCGTGCGTGCCGCCTGTAGAGCAGACGCCTGAATCCCCGGTTTGCGGAAGTGATCAGGCGGATCGCGGTGACTTCACCACATCCGCGGCAGGCCCCGTGTCCGCCGGTCATCGCGTAGTAATTATCGTGGTCGAGCATCAGTCGCTTACTCTCCCCGTTTTCCTCGAGCGCATTTTTGAAAAACCGTGAGGGGGTGTTCGGGATTCTGCTCAGAAAACGGAAAGTCAAACGCTGGGCGCGTGTGCGTTCCCGTGTTTGTGGTTGTTCCACAAGTGCGCTTGGACCACACACTTCAACGCATTCCAGACACCCCGTACATTTCCATGGATCAATGATGACCGAAAACAAAGCTCCTGAACCGGGATGGTCTTTTTCCGGTTTGTCAAAAAACGTGCGGGTGCGGGCGAGCGGAAATCGTGAAAGCAAATCCAAGGCATCCGCAAGTTGACGGCGTGTCAGGGGGTTTTCAAGTTCAAGCGATTCTAGCGCCTGCAGTGCGATTTCGCGGAAATCCATTTCAGCTTTGGACGGCAGGTTCCGAATGCCTTCCCGAACTGCCTGCGTAAGCGGGATTACTTCGCGGTTGAGCACATCCTTTTGTTTAGGGGTGACCTCCAGGTCTTCAATTGCTGAGTTCAGCAGTTCATGAATGTCGTGTACCGTGTTGGGTATTGCCGCGTCCGGACAGACCAGCGCGCATTCGATGCAGCCAGTGCAGAGTTCCGGGTGGAATTCCGGCACCTTGAGACGGAACAGCCCTTTGTCCTTCCAGGCGGCTGTTGCCGAGGGCATGAACAGCCCCATGCCCGGAAGCACCGGGGTCTCACTGATGGATCCTTGTTTAAAAGGGGTTGCCACGGTTTCATCGAAGTAAGCCTTGTCGCTCAGGCCTCGGTATTCCGCTGAATCGGCAACGCGGACCATCGATGCGGAAAGGTGTATATCAAGTTCGCTTGAATCATCGAGTTCATCCGTCGCGGAAATGAAGGCAGGGTCGTTGTATTCGACAGCAAGGGTTGAGTCCATTCCTTCGTGCATCACGCGCATGTTGCTTTCCACCACCTCATCGCCTTTGGAGCCGAACTTCATCCGCACCTGCTCCTTGATTTTAGCAAACAACGTTTCCTCGTCCGTTCCCTGCAGCACCCTCTCGACATGTCCGCAAATGGCGCCGATGAAGGCAATACCCATCATCCTTACCTGCAGGTCGGGAGAGGGAGCATGTCGACTGGCAACCCCGAAGGCATCGACGATGAAGAAGCGGATACGCTTTTGACGGATGGTCTCCCGCTCCTTCGCGGGTATCTGAGACCACACCTCCTGCGGGGTTTCACCGGACTGGATGATGAAGGTTCCTTCTTCCGCCAGGCCGTGCAGCGGATCTGTGTGTTCAAAAACCTTGTGGTCCGGGGAAATCACTATCTCCACCTGCTCAAGTTCCGCGTTGGTGATCAGTATCGGTTCCGGGCTGAGGGTGAGGTAGAAATTTGTGGGCGCCCCACTTTTCTCAGATCCGTACTTGGGCGCCGATTTCGAATGCAGTCCTAGTACTGCCGCGAGGATGTCAGTGAGCAGTTTTCCGCTGGCAATGGTCCCATACCCACCTACCGAGTGAAAACGCACGCGGAATGCATCCTTTGGCAATAGCTCTGGGTTTTCATCGGTTTCCAGGGACATCCATTCCGTTTCCGGATAGGCTGCTTTCAGCTTTTTCTCGACCCCTTCCAAGGCCGGGGAGGCGGTATTGGAGAAAAAGCGCGATCCAAGATAGAACAGCGGGATGTTCCTGCCGCTTTCCATGTTCCTGAATGCCGCAACCAGATGCCGAGGCTGCAGGTCATGCCCGCCAAGACCAAAGATTCCGGTGTTCACTACCGGCATTTCTTCCAGCGCCGGGATGCCGGGGTAGCGTTTGTTACCCCGGTTCTCCATGCCGTGAAAAAGCGCCTGTTTGACCAGTTGTGTAAGCATCGGGGTGTCTGCACGTTCAAGCACAGTGACGGCTTTCTTCCCGCTCAGCACCCTTACAATTTCCGCTTCCGGAAATGGATGCAGCAGTTTCACCGATACCACTCCAACACGCACCCCCTGCGCTCGCAGATGTTTCGCAACTGCTTCCGCGTCATCCGTTACCGATCCGAGACCGACGACAACCCATTCCGCTTTATCGGTCCACGCAGTTTTCAAGGGTTGGTACCTGCGTCCGCTGAGGACCCCGTATTCAGCCATTGCCTGTGAGACGAAACGCGGGACTTCACTGGCAAAATGGGTGTGGTGATCGGCAGTGCCGGCCTGGAAATCCGGCTGGTTCTGCACACCTCCTGTGAGTCCCGGACTGTGAGGATCGACCAGCGCCGGTACCAGCTGGCGGGTCCCTCTCTCGTGAGCGTTCAGCCATTGCCGTTTCCAGCGCCCGTGCAGTTCCAGCGGAATCCACTGCAGGGTTTCTCCTATCAGGTCGCCTTCGCTATCCTCTTCAATCCGATGTTCCTGGAGGGCGAGGAAATGTCTCAAATCGTCCAGGGATTTGGTGTCAAGGGCCGCGTCATGTTTTCGTAAAAAATGCTCCAGCTGCCACAGTCTTCCTCTTGCCCCAAACAGGATTTCCTGGGCGACGGACGGGGCTTTTATGCGGCTTCCGGGATCACCCAGAAACCTATTCAACAACTCAGGTTCAGGGAGAAGCACCTCGCTCTGCATATGGCTGGTGGAAAAACCGTCCATCGCGTTCGCGACAGGAATCAGAGAAAGCGCGCTGACACGATAGCCAATGGCGGCCAGGTCCGCCGCTTCCTGGGGGTTGCTTCCGAAAAAAATGGTGTATCCCGAAGAAAGCAGAGCGTAAACGTCGTCATGTCCCGCCATTACATTCAGTGAGTTTCTGGAGACGACACGCGCAGCAATCAGCAGCACAAAACCGCCCACCTTTTTGCCCGCGGTCACGACATGGGATTCAAGACCGTAGAGGATGCCCTGGCTGGAGGAAGCATTGGAAATATATTTTCCCCCGGTGAGCGCCGCGCCCATCGCGCCGCTCTGCGCCGAATGTTCGCCTTCCGGTTCGAAAAAGAACGGGTGTCTTCCCCACACGTTTGTTCCGCCACCGGCGCGGTATGCTTCGTAGATTTCTGAAATTTCGGTGGAGGGTGTGATCGGATAACCGATGACCCCATCGCAAACGTGTTCCATTACGTGCGCTACAGCGCCGTTTCCATGCATCACTGTTTTGACGCCTGGATACAATGCCTTTTCGGTATGCCCAGGCACAATGCCATTCGGGGTTGTCATGGGTTGCTTGCCACGGGTATTCTTCTTTGCCGTGGGTTTTGTCCTGGTCCGAGATTTCTTAGCGGTGGGAGCTTCAATCATGGCGGGTCCTGGTTGCGTGTTCTGGGGGGCCGTTTCACTTGCTGCAAATGAACCCGGGTTGATGCACTCCGGGCAGCAGGACATTTATCAATGAAGCGGGTGTTCCTGAAAACTGCATATCGTGAAATCCTGAAGAACTACTTCGCAGAGTATAATGGTTCACATCGAGCTAGTATTCGGGAATTTACGGAGTCAGGCATGAGGCGGATAAAATCAGCACAGTGCAATTGTGCTTGCCTTAATGTGACGCAAACTCCAATGAACTGGTGAGATCACGAAACTTGAGATTTCGAACACATGGCAAGTCTCACTGCCAGTGAGATCGGCAAAAAGCATGGTTTCGCGTGCCGCTACAAACCGCATCAGTTCACCACGGTAGGAAGTGAATCCAGGGGCTGGAGTACGAAAAGCAGATCTCCTTCATTAACAGTCTGGCGGTCCTGGGCAATGACACGGTTCACTTTGTATCCCTGGCTTTCAGGATAGATCGATTCTCCATCAGACCCTTTGAAATGGGCCAATGAGAGTTCGCTGAAGACCTTCATGGATTCAAGCAGGCAAAGGGTTTGCAGTGTGTCAATCACCTGACCCTCTTCAACAAACGGCTCTTCATCCGGGGAAGGACTGCGGTAAAACCCGCCCATTTGCGGAGAGATGACCTTGATTTCATTGGTGTCTTCCAAAAACAGCGATTGCTTGTCAAGGGCCGGACCTGTTTCCCCGGAATCATCATGAATACTGGAAATCAGGGATTCCGGATCAATTCGTTCCAGCAGGTGCTGGATAAAACGGGTGTCATAGCGGCCCTTGAGGAATTGGGGGTCTTCCAGGATCAGACGGCTCAGGGCGAGGTTTGTCGAAATACCTTGGACACGTACCCGATCCAGATAGTCACGCATTCTGGTGATGCATTCCTTTCGCGACTGCCCCCAGCAGATGATCTGTGCGACCATGCTGTCATAGAAGGGAGAAATCACCGATCCGGAAGCGGCCGAAGGGATGACTCGGATGTGAGGTTCTTCGGGGAAGACTGCTTCGGTTATATATCCGGGTTCCGGGATGAACTGCATGCCGCCTTTTTCATCGATCTTCACCCGTTCCGCATTTACCCTTACTTCAATTGCATGACCAGCCTGTTTCTCTGTCAGCCCGGCAATGCTCCTGCCTTCAGCGATTTCGAACTGTTTCCCAACCAGGTCCAGCCTTGAGACCATTTCTGTCACAGGGTGTTCGACCTGCAGGCGGGTATTCATTTCCATGAAATAGACCTGCTTTTGCTTCAGGTCATAAATGAACTCCACCGTTCCTGCGCCCACGTAATCGATGTGATTGATCAGTTTGCGGGCATATTCATAAAGCAGTGACAGTATTTTTTTGGGAATTCCGAAAGAAGATTCTTCAATCAGTTTCTGATAATCACGTTGTACCGAACAGTCCCGGATCCCGAGCAGCTTCGCGTTTCCCTTGGTATCCCGAAGAATCTGCACTTCCAGGTGACGCATGGAGAGGATGTATTTTTCCAGGTACAGGTCCCCGTTGCCAAACGCGCTCAGGGCTTCCTGGGACATGCGGGTAAAAATGGAGGTGAAGCGGGCAGGGTCGTTCACAACAGCGATTCCTTTTCCTCCTCCTCCATGGGCGGCTTTAATCAGCACGGGAAACCCGATTTCTTCGGCAACGGTTTTTGCGTGTTGAGGATCTGTAAGCGCGCCTTTGCTTCCGGGAACGACAGGGATATCCAGATTACGCGCGTTTGCAATCGCATTGGATTTGTTGCCCATCAGGTCCATGTTTCCGGCACGGGGGCCGATGAAATTGAACCCGTGTTCCCGGCAGATGCGTGCGTAACGAGGGGATTCGGATAAGAACCCGATGCCGGGGTGGATGGCATCCACCTCTTCCTGTTCGGCAACGCGGATGACGCTCATGGCGTTGAGGTAGCTATCTTGCGGTGTGTTTCCGCCGATGCAGACAAGCCTGTCTTCACCTCTTAAAGCTGTTGCGGCGCTGCTTTCCATGTCCGGATCCGAGGCCACAAGCACGACCTGCTTTCCGGATTCATGAGCAGCACGGATCAAGCGGGTTGCGGTACACCCCCGTGCATGGATCAGCACTCGCTCGATGGGACCGAGGTGCAGGTTTTCTTTCATGGAAATGCGCGGGATATTTTCCTGCAGGGAAAGCTGGTATTCTCCAGCAAGCACCCGTGAAATAATGTCCCGCACTTCGTGCTGTGCAGTGGGGATTTCCGGATCGATTTCTCTCAGGCGCTCGTCCAGGCCGTCGTCGAAAGGGTTTGCGACCAGGCCATCCATCGATTCAGTGTTTTTTGAAAGGTAGTTGGCAAGAGTGGAGTGAGCAGGCAAATGGCTTTCCACCACCAACTGTCCGGCAAAAGGCATCTGGCATCCGGAAAAGTAATAAGTGCGCACAAGCAGGTGGGTGACAAAACTGGCCTGCGCGCCTCCGGTGCAGTCCCGGAAACCAAAACATATAACTGGCAGATCGATGTCCTTGATGAAACGGGTGAGGCGGTCGTTGATGATGGACATGGAAAACAATGACCCTGCGCCTTCTTTCGTCTGCATTCCCGCCGAGGAAATGAACATCACCACCGGCAGCTTGAGCCTGGCGCATTCATCGAGCAGGCGGCAGACTTTTTCACAGCTGGCCATGTCGAACGCGCCTGCCTGGAATTCCGTATTGCTGACCACCAGACCGACCCGGTATTTGACGGATTTATCGGTGGAGAAGTCTTCATTTCCGGAATTACTGATAGTGCCGGGTGCGGTGGTATCAAAGGTGGCAAGTCCGGTGACCACTCCGCAGGGAACAACATTTTTACTCAGAGCGCGTTCGATGGCGTCGCGCAACCCGGGAAACTGCAGGGGGTTGGCGGTGATGCGGTCCGCGAAGAGTTCCTGGAACCCGTTGAAGAAATGGTCAATCACTTGTTTTGGTGTGATTATCTTTTGCTTGTACTCCCTCAGCAGGTTTTGAATCAACAGGTCCTTGTATGCCTGGTCCAGACGGTTCCAGAAATCCTTGATGCCGATGTTGCGCGGTGTGATCTTCCCGTCAAATCTGCCCTTTCCCTGCTGTTCGGCATAGAGGGAAGGCAGCAAACCTGAAAAATAGTAGCGCACCAGCCCGAACAGCGGAGGGCTCATACGCGGGAAAACCACCCTTTTCCAGTTGCTGATTGTGCCCATCACCTCATCGCAGTCTCTTCTTTCAATGAAATGTCCCAGCCATTTGAAAAAATGGGCCCGCACCCAAACACTGTCAAATTCAAGAGATCGCTCTTCAAATTCCTTGATGGCGCCTTCAAATGCCTTTTCAAACAGGTGTTCTACCGATTCACGGGAAATCCTGTTTGTTCCCTTCAGTTCACCAGCAATAGTCGGCAGGGTTTCAATGACCTGATCATAAAGGAGGTCAAAAAGGATGATGTTATGAAAATTCTCCTGAAACACAGGTTGGATTTCAGGATGGTGCAGCAGGTCCAGCAGTGTCGAATTGCCCGGAGGGAGTTCATGAAGCTCGTTGCGCTCAAGGTATTCATGGAGTTCTATCAGGTTTTCCGCGGTATTTTTCTTCCAGTGGTTATAAAGGTAGATAAGAATTTCCGTGATCAAATCCTCGATGGACTTATTGTAATTCTCTCTGGGATCTCCAATGAAAAATGCGACAAAACGTCCACGTTCCTTGTCCCGGTTTTCCCGGGCGTTGAGAAAGTGGTCAAATCGTTTCTGCATTGATTCGTGGTAACGGATTTCCACCGGGGACTTGATCCAGTGCTGGAAATTCTCCTGTCGTTCCTCCTGCAGCCTTTCCTTTAGCTGTCCTTCAGGGGTGGTACGCGGACTGAGGCGGGAGTAACTTTGCACGGTGCGGCTTGTGATCCGCTGCCGCATTTTAAGAAACCTGGTGAAACGGTAGACGTCTCCGAAGATATTAAGGGTTCCCGTTGGCGGACGGTCGGTGCGCCGGTTGCTTTCAATCAGAAGGTCAGATGGATTCAGATAGTGATTGATGCTGTCACGGTAGTGCTCAAAGAAAAAATCGTGTTCACGCAGAAAGTTCATCGCGTTATCCTCCACTGATTCAACCGCGGTGAGGATCGCGTTTTTCAAATTTTTCAGTTTGTGCGGCTGATCGTAGCTGTAATCGATGATTGCATCAAAATATCCCTGTGCCTGCAGTTCATACGCTGAGACCCCGATGTATTTAGCTGATTCCTGCCATGACAGGTTGTATTTACGCGAAATGTTGCTCAATCCTTTTGGGTGGATTGTATTGAACACTCCCTCCCTGACAGAAAGCAGGATGTTGGCGGTTGCCAATGGTATCGCTCCGCCGCTGTAACCACCTCCATAAACTACGCCTACAACGGGCAGTTGCAGATTTGCCATTTCCGAGATGAAAAAGGAGATGCTGTGGGACTGGTTGTTCATGTTTGCCTCAGCATCCGCGGCCGCTCCCGGTGTGTCCATGAATGTCACCAGCGGCATTCCGTGGGAAGAAAAAAAGCGGACCATTTCCGCGGCTTTGCGATGATGTTGAGGATACCAGACCCCGTTTTGAATTTTGTGGTTTTGCGCAATGAACCCAAGACGCCGCGAGAGACCGCCGATTTCGAATTCCATTTCAACCATGAAAAGCGGGCCATCCGTTTCCTCTACAATCAGCTTGCCTCCAAGTTTCCGGATGGCCTCCGGAGCACTCATGCGTTTCGGGTTTTCCGAGGGGCTTACAACTCGCTGGATGTAACCGTCCACGTCCAATTTTTTCAACAGCTTGATTTGTGTTGTAATTTCATTCGCGGAAAGCAGTCCCTCTACTTTTGACTGATCAAATGCCTTGTGGCGTTTACCTCGTTGGAGAGAAAGATCATGCGCCATTGCTTCGGCGGCATGGAAGGCGGATTGGTGTTTTTTTGAACGTTTACTGTTGGTTGTCATGTCTGGTTCATGTTAAATTACAGGGCCTTCAGCAGGGGCTGAGGTCATAATCCATGAATGGTAATGATGACACAGGTTCAATGAAAAAAGCAGTCAGTATCAATGAAAACCTGCTTGAGCAAGTGTCGCGTAGAGCGCGTGAATCCCCGAGGATGCGCATGAATCACAATTTCCATCGCTTTGAGGATCCTGTGAACCGGATGCTGAACGCGATAGAACCGGAGAGTTACATACGTCCTCACCGGCATCTGCATCCTCCTTTAGACGAAACCTTCCTGGTGCTCCGCGGACTGGGTGCGGCGGTCCTTTTTGACGACAACGGCAACGTGAGCAACATCCTGCCCCTTGATCCGCAGCGGGGACACTGGGGGGTTGATATTCCTGCCGGGTGGTTCCATACAATCCTTGCCCTTGAAACTGAAACGGTCTTTTATGAAATCAAAGCCGGTCCCTTCGATCCCAGTCGTCCAAAAGATTTGGCTCTGTTCGAGTTAAGTGTTGATTATCCAGCAACACAGCTAAGATATGT
>CAYFLK010000067.1:0-20294 GCA_964344035.1 uncultured Pseudomonadota bacterium | reverse complement strand
AAAAAAGCCCTTGCCCTCGGGGCATTGTAACAAAATTTGAAACCCGAAATGTGAGATCTTAGTAATTTCGAAATCCTGGAGTAAATAAAACATGGCGGAACTGAAACCCTATTCCTTTAGCGCGCTCATCCATCGGATGTTCCGGGAACTTGAAGAAAAGGACGCCATTTTCGATCTTTCCGCGAAGCATTTCTTCCTCGGTAAAAACGGCCGGGACTATTCCGTCCGGATGCATGGCAAACGTGCTTCGTCTCCTTTCGGCCCGGCATCCGGTCCGCAGACCCAGATGGCACAGAATATCGTTCTTTCTTGGCTCGCTGGTTCGCGGATCGTTGAACTGAAAACCGTGCAGATACTCGATGAACTGGATATCCCGCGCCCGTGCATCGACATGCAGACGATCGGATACAACGTGGAATGGTCCCAGGAACTTAAACTGGAGCAGTCCCTACATGAATACGTCAAGGGAGCAATGCTCATTGAAATCCTGAAAGCATCAGGCAAACTGGACCTAGACCCGGATTTCGGCGACGTGATATACGATATGAGCGTCGGTTACGACCTCAAGGGGATTCAGTCTGAGCCGGTTCAGGCATTCATCCAGGGGATGATGGACGCCACCGAGGTAGTTGAACTTTACCGGAATCAGATTCCCAAACAGTACCGGCAATTCCGCGAACTGAATTTTCAAACACAATTGTCTGATTCGCTGACCCTAAGCACATTTCACGGCTGTCCGCCGGACGAGATTGAAAAAATCATATTGTTTCTCCTGCACCAATTCGGGCTTAACTGCATCATCAAGCTCAACCCGACGCTTCTGGGCAGAGACCGGGTCTCTCATCTGCTTAATGAAGTAATGGGCTTCGCCGACGTGCACGTGCCTGAGAAAGCCTTCATAAGCGATACTTCTTGGGAGCAGGCACGGGGGTTTGTCGGGAGCCTCGGTGATACTGCGGACAAACTTGGGGTAGGCTTTGGGGTTAAATTCAGCAACACCCTGATCGTAGACAATCACCGGGACTTCTTTCCTCAATCTGAAAAGGAAATGTATCTCTCCGGACCTCCTCTGCACGTGCTTGCCATGAACCTTGTTCACAAATTCCGCACTGAGTTTGGCGACAGGTTTCCGATTTCATTTTCCGCGGGGATAGACCGCAAAAATTTCCCGGATGCGGCCGCACTCGGGTTGACTCCGATTACCGCCTGCAGCGATTTGCTTCAAACCGGAGGTTATAGCCGCGCGTCTGCTTATTTCAAAGAATTGAACAAGCGCATGGACCATCTCGGTGTGCACAACATCGGCGATTACATTTTGAAAGCATACGGGAATGCGGAAGCGGCGCTGAAAAACTGCGGGTTGAATCCGGACGATCCACGGTGGAAAGCCTCTCTTGCCGCGCTGGAAAAAGGAAAAAATCCTAGGCAGGCCGCGGGTGAGGAAA
Source organism: uncultured Pseudomonadota bacterium (assembly GCA_964344035.1). Classification (GTDB taxonomy): domain Bacteria; phylum SAR324; class SAR324; order SAR324; family NAC60-12; genus UBA1014. The sequence goes on along the minus strand of CAYFLK010000067.1, from coordinate 18,849 downwards.
TATATCTTCGCTGGGTGTCGGCCGCCAAAATGCTCAACACCGGCTCCTATGTTTCGGATGCAACGCAAGATGCGCGCTATTCCTTGGAAAAAAACGCCAAACCTCCTCGCAAGGTAGGTTCCACCCTTGAACTCTTCGATTGCCTGACATGTGACAAGTGCATCCCGGTGTGTCCGAATGACGCGAATTTCATTCTCGAGATTCCTCCCGAGGAGATTGAAATTATGAAACTTGTGCCCGGACCGGACGGCTGGTCTCCCGAAAAAGGCGCTGCGCTTAAACTGGAAAAGAAACACCAGATCGCTAACTTTGCCGATTTCTGCAACGAATGCGGAAACTGCGATGTCTTCTGTCCGGAAGACGGGGGTCCATACATTCTCAAACCCCGGTTTTTCGGCAGCCGAGAATCATTTATGGAACTCACTGGATACGACGGTTTTTTCCTTGAGAGGAATAAAGGAGAGGACCATGTCCTGGCCCGTTTCAAAGGGGAGGAATATAAAACTGTATTCCACGACGGTTCCGTGCGTTATTCCGGTCCCGGATTTTCACTGGCATTCTCAAAGAATGATCCGGAAGACACCGTATCCGGAGAAGCAGGGGGGGCAGTGGACATGACCCACTACGAAATCATGGAAAGGGTGCGAACGGCTATTTTCGACTCCGGGCATGTATCATACGTCAGCGCCCTTTCCCATTATGAATGATGAGAACAGTATTTTTTTGAGAACCATATGGAATTTGAACTAAACGGGGAATCACGTAATTACGATGGTGACCCGGATTTGTCACTGATGAATTACCTGCTTGATGTCGAAAGGATAGTGTCTCCCAAGGACGGATGTGCACCGGAGGGTGTCTGCGGATGCTGTACGGTGCTGCTGGAAGAGCGTCCGGTCAAATCCTGCATTTCCCCGATGAAGCGCGTTGCCGGCAAAAGGGTGGTAACAGTTGAAGGGCTGGATGCGGAAATCAGGGAAACGGTAGTCAACGCCTTTCTGGAAAAGGGTGGTCTGCAATGCGGGTTCTGCACTCCTGGAATCCTGATGAAGGTCTGGCCGTTGTTCGCTGAACCGCATAAAGCTGAGAGGCGGGATTTTGTCAAAGCGCTGAACAGCAACCTCTGCCGCTGCACCGGATTCAAGAAAATCGTTGATTCCTGCATGCACGCCACGGATGCGCTTGCGCGTGGAGAAAGACCGGGTCTGCCGGAATACACTGGAAGAATAGGTGAAAGTCTGCCCAAGTATGATGCCGCCAGGCTGGTTGTTGGTGACGCCCCCTATGTCGCTGATCTTAAATTCGAAGGCATGGTTCACGGCGCGTTGAAATTCAGCGATCACCCACGGGCTAAGATCATGAAAATCGACACCTCGGCCGCCGAAAAACTGGATGGAGTGCTGCGTGTTTTCACCGCGGAGGATATACCCGGAGAACGGTACACAGGCTTGATCGTGAAGGATTGGCCGCTCATGGTTAGACCCGGTGAGACAACAAGGTACATTGGGGACGTGCTGGCCGGGGTGGTCGCGGAAACCGAACAGATTGCCCGCAATGCAGTCGCGTTAATTCAGGTGGATTATGAAGTGCTCACCCCGATCACGGACCCGGAAACAGCACTTTCCCCTGAAACGGCAAAAATCCACCCGACCGGAAACCTGCTTTCAAACAGCGAGATCAACCGCGGAGATGCGGTTGAGGCGGAAAAGCAAAGCGCGTACGTGGCCCGGGGGATCTACAAAACACAGCGGATAGAACACGCATTCATGGAAACAGAATGCTGTGTTGCACGGCGCGCCGAAGGAGAGTTGGAGGTTTTCTCACAGGGACAGGGGGTTTACGAGGACCGGAAAAGCCTGAGCGGCATCCTCAACCTGCCGCTGGAACAGGTGAAAGTGGTGTTGATGCCCAATGGCGGGGGGTTTGGAGGAAAAGAGGATTTGACCGTGCAGGGTCATGCCGCCCTGTTTGCCTATCAGCTTGGCAAACCTGTGCGGGTGGCGCTGAACAGGGAGGAGTCTATTTGCATGCACCCGAAACGCCACCCCCTGACAATGGAAATGGCCCTCGGGTGTGATGAACATGGAAAGTTCACCTTCGTCAAGGCTGATATAATAGGCGATACCGGGGCCTATGCCTCAGTGGGAATGAAGGTCCTGGAGAGGGCCGCCGGGCATGCCACTAGCGCTTACTGCGTACCGGTTGTCGACGTGCGCAGCCGGGCGGTCTACACCAACAACATTCCCTGCGGGGCGATGCGCGGTTTTGGTGTGAACCAGATCAACTTTGCCTTTGAAAGCTGCGTGGATGAACTTTGCGGCATGGGCGGATTCGACCGCTGGCAGATCCGTTACGATAATGCGCTCAAGAGCGGGGACATGACTTCAACCGGTCAGAAAATCCATACCGGAATCGGCATCCGCAAAACCTTGCTGGCAGTGAAGGACCATTTCAAGAACGCCAGGTATGCCGGGATTGCCTGCGGGATGAAAAATACCGGAATCGGGAACGGAGTGCCGGATGAAGGCAAGGTGAAAATCGTGGTGGATTCACCTGTGCAAATCACCATACATCACGGATGGACGGAAATGGGACAAGGGGTCTTCACCATGGCCGTGCAGTTTCTCTGCGAAGTCGCCGGAGTGGATCCCTCAATTGTGCGGGTGAAAGTGGATACTTCCGAGGAATGCGAAAGCGGAATGACTACCGCCTCCCGCGGAACGTCGATCATTGGCCATTCTGTCATGGACGCGGCAGAAAAACTCAAAAAAGACCTTGAATCTCATCCCCTTGAAGATCTGGTTGGCAAAGCCTATGCGGGAGAATGGATTTGTGACTGGACGACCGCGATCAAAGACGAAGTGGATGAAATCCGCACGCATTATTCATACAGTTACGCAACCCAGGTCGTGACCCTCGATGAAGATGGAAAGCCGGACACGGTATACGCCGCACATGATGCAGGCAGGATCGTCAATCCCACCTTGTTTGAAGGCCAGATTGAAGGGTCCATTCACATGGGATTGGGATACGCCCTTTCAGAAAACATGGAAATGAAAGACGGGTACCCGGTTAGCAGAAAACTTGGGAAAATGGGGTTGGTTCGTTCTTCCGCAACCCCGGAAATCGTGGTTATCGGCGTGGAGGAACCCGATGAAAACGGCCCCCGCGGTGCAAAAGGGGTCGGTGAAATCGGACTGGTCCCCACCGCGTCCGCTGTGGCCAATGCCTTCCGCACTTATACCGGCAAGCAACAATTCGAATTGCCCCTGCAGACAATCAGACGTTAATCTAAGCCCCTTGTTCGGGGTTCGTTATTTACCGCCCTTTACGCATCAAACAACGCCGGTTTTTCCATTTCTGATCATTTCATGAAAAATCAAAAACTTGTTCTATTTGCACTGGGAGGGAATGAGATTGCTCCGATAGTGATGGATAAGTCAACCGGTGCGATGATCAACCCCGACCTGCCCGCGCAGTGGAAACAGGCCTGGAAATCATGCGAGAAACTGGCGGATTTCATTACCGCAAACCCGGATCGTCATTACCTGTTGACCCACGGGAACGGACCACAGATCGGCAACATACTGCTGCGTTCAGAATACGCCGGGGGTCTGCTCCACAAGTTGCCGCTTGATGTCTGCGGAGCTGATTCCCAGGGCGCGCTGGGTTACATGCTCGCCCAACTGTCCAATTCCCTGCAGGTCCGGGACCTGGATATCAAAACCGCGGAAATCGTGACCCAGGTGATTGTCGATTCCCGGGACCCTGCCTTCGAAGATCCCACCAAGTTTATCGGCCCGGCATTAACGCGGACGGAGGCGGAGCAGCATGCCGCAGAAAACGGGTATTTGTACAAATACTACAAACTTAATGAAAACCGGGAAGAAATTTGGCGCAGGGTAGTCCCTTCCCCTAAACCGGTCGATATCGTTGAAATCGACATCATTGAAAGCGTTTACCTTTCCGGGAACATTCCTATCGCTGTTGGCGGTGGCGGGATCCCGGTGGTGCAAGTTGAACCAGGCAGTGAAGGCGAAGAGGAGGTTTACCGGTGCAACTACGGAATCCTTTATCGCCGCCCAAAAACCACTACTGGGAACAGTAATCTGCGTATTTTGAAAGGAATCGAGGGTGTGGTTGACAAAGACCTCGCCTCCAGCCTGCTGGCCCGGAAAATAATGGAGCGTGCGGAAAAACGGGGTGAGTTTCTGGATGTGTACCTGGTTATCCTGACCGATGTCGACGGAGTAAAGCTGAACTTTCAGCAGCCCGAACAGCAGGATATTCGGCACCTGACTTTGGAGGAAACAGAAAAACTCCATGCACAAGGAATCTTCCCCAGTGGAAGTATGGGACCTAAAATTGAAGCGGTGATAAATTTTTTGCGCTCCGGAGGCAGGAAAGCCTACATCACTAATATTGATTTACTCGACGATACCTTCTCCGGGAAAGCCGGGACGGAGTTTGTGCCGAACTAAATTCATAAACTACAGTGGGCAAAAACTAAAGACTGCTGAGTGCAAGTCTTGTGTGATGCCTCAAAGGATAACACCTATTTTTTCAATTATAACTTGAAAATTTAATGGGAAATGACTTAAACTCTATAAATTTAATAATTAATCAATTGTATTAAAATTAATGGTTTAATCAATGAATGATTTCAACAGCATTATCAACAGACTTGGTTCACTGGAATTCAACCAGCATCATAAAGATTTATTATTAACATGGGAACAAAATGAGGAAGTGCTGAAGGGCATACTCGCCATCTCGGATGGTTTGAAAATGCTCTATGAAAACAATATTTCCTCCCGTGTCTTCGAATCCGGCCTGGCGGTTTCCCTGTTCCGGGACAATTCAACGCGGACTCGTTTTTCATACGCGTCGGCGGCCAACCTTCTCGGATTGACGGTGCAGGATCTGGATGAAGGCAAATCACAGATTGCCCATGGAGAAACAGTTCGGGAAACCGCAAACATGATTTCCTTTCTAACCCAAGCAATCGGCATCCGCGATGACATGTACCTGGGCGCGGGGAATACTTTCATGAAGGAGGTCGCCCAGTCTCTGGATGAAGGAAAACGGGACGGGGTTCTGCACCAGCGTCCGGTGGTAGTCAACCTGCAGTGTGATATGGATCACCCCACCCAGACGATGGCTGACCTGCTGCATCTGGTGCACACCTTCGGGTCGGTTGAAAACCTGCGGGGCAAGAAGATCGCCATGACTTGGGCATACTCCCCAAGTTACGGCAAGCCCCTCTCCGTACCACAGGGGATCATCACCCTGATGTCCCGGTTCGGGATGGAAGTGACGTTGGCACATCCGGAGGGGTATGATCTGATCCCTGAATGTGTTGAATCGGCGCGGAGCTTTGCCGTTCAAAGTGGAGGCAGCTTTGCTACATGCGCTTCTATGGAAGAGGCGTTTGCCGGCGCCGACATCGTCTATCCCAAAAGCTGGGCCCCTTACCGGGTGATGGAGAAACGGACGGAACTGCTTCGCAGCCGGGATGAACAGGGACTGCAAGACTTGGAAAAATATTGCCTTTCGCAGAACGCACTTCACAAGCAGTGGGAGTGTGATGAAGAAAAGATGCGTTTGACCCGCAACGGGGAAGCCCTTTACATGCACTGTCTGCCTGCCGACATCAGCAGTGTTTCCTGCGAGCAGGGTGAGGTGCAGGCCTCTGTTTTTGAGAAATACCGCAAAGAAACCTACATTCAGGCCGGATTCAAACCGTTTATTATTGCGGCCATGATCCTTGCTGGTAAATTCAAAAATCCGGCGGGTATACTTGAATATATTCTCGAAAGAAATACTGTCCGAGTACACTGAAAAAACTGAGTTAGTGTATTTTATCCGGCACTATAATTCCGGGGTCTCAAACCACTGCATACGACAGTGGGCAAGTTAATTGTCAATGGAGAATAAATGGAGAATCTTGACGCCCGTGTGGGAGAATTGAGCGAAAAATACCTGCCGCTTGCGGTGGAAATGCTGAAGGAGGTGATCCGCATTCCGGCGGATTACGTGGACAAACCTGTTGAACAGGGAGGCGATCCTGAATGCGGATTGAGCAATCATGAAGGACCACGGCTGGAATATTTGCGTAAAAAGATAATCGAAATCGGTGCGGTGCGTTCCCCTGACGATGTCTGGTTCGACGAATATGGAAACCTGGTGTGGACGGCAAAGGACCCAAATGACGGGATACCAGATAATGAAAAACGCATAGTATACTTTGACGGACATTCAGACACGGTGCGGGCGTTGCGCGATCAGTGGATTGCAAAAACAGGGGGAAGTGTCGATGCATATGAGGGCATGGCGGATCCAGGCAACCCGGCCCGCGGATTTCTGCGTGAAGAACTGGGTTACCTTCCTCCGGACGAAGAATGGAAACACCTTATCTTTGGCCGGGGATCCGCGGACCAGCTCGGGGGGGTGATTTCAGAGGTGATCGCCACCAAGATCGCCCTCGAACTTGCGCCGGAAGGCGCTCTCCGGGGAACCATCATCATGGCCTACGCGACTGCGGTTGAAGAAGACAACGACGGCGCCGGGCCGATGTACATAATGCAGAAAGTACTTCCGGGCGCGGGACAGGAACTGGTCCCGGACGTGGTGATCCTCACCGAGGGGACGGGGGACGCGAACAAGGGCGCGTTAGGAATTTACCGCGGACAGCGTGGCAGGATGCAGATTGAAATAACCGTGACTGGTCGCTCATGTCACGGATCAATGCCCTGGGAAGGGCTGAACCCGCTTGAATTCGGCAGCGCCATCATCTCCGAAGCGGCGGTGAAATACGACAAGCGCGAGGGATTCAAAGACGATTCGTTCCTTGGTCATGGGACCCGCACTGCTTCGTGGGCAAAACTGGAAACTCCAAGCGATTGCGCAGTGCCGGACCGTTTCACCTTCCGTTTCGATCGTCGACTAACAGTGGGAGAATCGCCTGAGCAGGCGGTTGCCGACATGGAAAATCTGGTTTCAGTCAGACGCGCAAAAGAAGCCGGGCTTTCAGTCGAGGTTTCCGTGCCGAGTTATGAAGAACAAACCTGGCGTGGATACAAACCTGGCAATCCGCAGATTTACATGGGCTGGGCAACACCTGAGAAACACGGGGTCATTCAAACCGCCGTGGATGTCTATAAACGGGTGGTTTCTCCCCATGTGAATTCAAGCAGCGAAACCGGCGGCGCGCTCAGGAAAAAACCGAGGGTGGACCGCTGGATTTTTTCCACCGACGGGGTCGGCTTCCCTATACCCGCGGACAACAACGAAATCGAAGTATCAGAGCGCAAAGCCTGGGTTCATGCGGGCGGGTACAAACATCCGCCGATGTTCGGGTTTGGCCCCGGGATTGAGCAGAACACGCACAAAATTGGTGAAGGCGTCGACAGCAGGGAATTGTGGCTTGCCATCGCTTTCCTGGCGCGGTTTCCCAGCGCATACGCAAACCGTGCATGAATTCAATTTATTCCAGGGACTTTCCATTTTTCTGCGCGGAGGGTGAGCGTTGCTAACGTTTGATTATATCTGCAGCGAGTGCGGCCGCCTTTATGAGATTACCCCGGACAGGATGCTTTGTTCTACATGCGCTTCCGGGAAAATTCCCGGGGAACCCCTGCGGGGGGTGCTGGAGGTACGCCTGCGGGGTTCTTTGGAAGGTCCCTTGACCGCGCATGCTTTACTGCCAGTTGAGGAGCGTTTTATACCGGACATTCCGGTCGGGAACACCCCGCTCTGGAAATCGGAGAACCTGAACGCCAGGCACGGCTTCCCTGCTCTTTATCTCAAAGATGACGGGTTGAATCCAACAGGTTCGTTGAAAGACCGGGCTTCTCTGCTGGTGGCCGCTTTTGCTCGAATGCACGGGCTGAAGGAAGTGATCGTTGCCTCCACCGGCAATGCCGGTTCTTCAATGGCCGGAGTGGGTGCGTCAGCAGGATTGAGGGTGAAACTGTTTCTGCCCAAAACCGCGCCGCGGGCAAAAATGATCCAGGCCCTGCAATACGGGGCCGATGTGATAATGGCTGAAAAGAATTATGACCAGGCTTTTGAACTCTCGCTCCAGTATTCACGTGAGCGAGGAGGGCTGAACCGCAACACTGCCTACAATCCGCTCACCATTGAAGGCAAAAAAACAGTTTCCTTAGAAGTCTACAGACAGCTTGAGATTGTTCCGGACTATCTCTTCGTTTCGGTGGGAGACGGTGTGATCCTGTCCGGGGTTTACAAAGGGTTTCGCGACCTGAAACAACTGGGGTTGATCAAAAAAATACCCGTCATCTACGCTGTGCAGGCTTCCGGAAGCAGCGCGATTAATAGGGCGCTGGAAAAAGGCGTTTTTGAACCGACTCCCTCTAAAACGGTTGCGGATTCAATTTCTGTCGATGTTCCCAGCAACGGATATCTTGCGCTGAAAAACCTTCGCCAGCATCATGGACGCTGCATCCTGGTCGATGACGATGAAATCCTCCGGGCGCAGAAGGAATTGTCCGCCACCTGCGGGCTTTTTTGCGAACCCGCGGCTGCGGCGGCATTTGCGGGATTTCTCAAGGAAAAGGGCGCCCTTCAACAGAATGCGGTCTGCGTGGTGCTGCTGACCGGAAATGGGCTGAAGGACATCCAGGCGGCTTCATTGCAAGTGAACATGCCTGAAAAAGCGGTCAATTCCCTGACAGAAATCCCCTAGCCATTTCTATTTTCCCCAACGAGCATTCCCATGATTGATTTGAAAATCAACCACGAACAGGTAAAGAAGAACGCAAAACACTGCCGCGAGCGAGGTATCCGGATCCCTACTTTTGAAGAGATGCGTCACCCCGAGAAGGTCCCGGCTCACATCAAGGTCGAGCTGAAATTGATAGGCCTGTGGGAAATGCATCCGCGCAACTTATACCGGGTCACTTGGAAAAATGAAGCGGTCGCGGAGGGGGGTGGTTTTGGAGAGGCTAACTACATCGAGATTCCTCCGGAGGTGACTGGGGTGAAAGCAAGGATCATAGCGCTGGCAGGAAAATGGTTCCCCACAGGCGCGCACAAGGTCGGCGCGACCTTCGGATGCATCGTGCCCCCGCTGGTGACAGGGCAGTTTGATCCGGGACGGACCAAGGCGGTTTGGCCTTCGACGGGCAATTACTGCAGAGGTGGGGCGTACATTTCAGCGCTGCTCGGATGTGAATCAGTGGCGATCCTGCCTGAAGGGATGTCGCGTGAACGATTTGAATGGCTGCGGAAAGTCGCAGGTGAAATTATCGCTACTCCGGGGACCGAAAGCAACGTCAAGGAAATATTTGACAAGTGCTGGGAATTGAAGGAAACGCGGAAAGACATCCGCATTTTCAATCAGTTTGAGGAATTCGGCAACACCTTGTGGCATTACCTGGTTACCGGACGCGCAGCCGAAGAAATCTTCAACAGGGAAGCGGGGCCACACGGCAAGCTTGCCGGCTGCGTATCCGCTTCCGGATCGGCTGGAACGATGGCCTTTGCTTATTATCTCAAATCCCGTTTTCCAGGCGTGAAGGTTGCTGCCGCGGAGGCGCTGCAATGTCCAACCCTTTTGAACAACGGGTTCGGCGATCACCGCATCGAAGGTATCGGAGACAAGCACGTTCCCTGGATTCATGACTGCAGAAACACCGATATGGTGATCGCGGTTGATGAGGAAACTGTTATCCGGGTTCTCAGGCTGTTCAATGAAATCGACGGCAGAAAATGCCTGAGGGATCACGGCATCGATGAGCAGTTTATTTCCCGGCTTGACCTCCTCGGCATTTCAGGAATCGGCAACGTGATTGCGGCGATTAAGTTTGCCAAGTATTATGAACTCAATGAAAACGATTGCGTGATGACCATCCTCACCGATTCAATGGAATTGTACGGGTCACGCGTAGAGGAACTTAACACTGAACGCGGCCCATACGGCACGATTGACGCGCACATGGACATGCAGCTGATCAGCGCTACCGGTATCGATCACATACTTGAACTGACGCATTATGAAAAAAAGCGGCTGCACAACCTAAAGTATTTCACCTGGATTGAACAGCAGGGTCGTGATCTGGAGGAACTGAATGCACAGTGGCATGATCATGATGCTTACTGGAGCGGTGTGTTCAGCATTGGGTCTCAATTGGATGAGTTGATCGCTGAATTCAACCGGCAGATCGAACTTGCCTGAATGGCAGGGTCGAGACACATTCCTTCTTCCGCACTGTTTTTGCCTAACCGAGCAAAATGAAGCCTGAATCTCCCTCGGTAGTCTACCGTCGGGATTACACTCCTCCGGAGTTCCTTATTGATCATGTGAACCTTGATTTCAGCCTCAATGAGGATGAAACCATGGTACGGGCAAGTCTTCAAGTCCGCCGCAACAAAAAAGGGGGCACCGGTGACCCTACTTTGGTGCTGGACGGTGAAGAGCTGGAATTGCTGGAACTGAAGCTGAACAGGAGAAAACTGGAACAGGACGAATTCCAGGTTGATTCCGGGCATCTGAGAGTTGCCAACGTACCGGAAGCTTTCACACTGGAAACACTGGTCCGCATTCATCCGGAAAAGAACAAAGCGCTTGAGGGGCTGTATCGTTCAGGTTCTATGTTTTGCACCCAGTGCGAAGCAGAGGGGTTTCGAAAAATCACCTATTTCCTTGACCGTCCGGACGTAATGTCCCGTTTTAGCACCACCTTGCGGGCGGTGAAATCACGCTACCCGGTGCTTCTTTCGAACGGAAACCAGGTAGATTCGGGAGAACTTCCGGACGGGCGGCACTGGGTTCAATGGGAAGACCCGTTTCCCAAACCATGTTACCTGTTTGCGCTGGTTGCCGGGGATTTGTGTACTCTGGACGACAGTTATAAGACCTGTTCCGGAAGGGCAGTGCGGCTGCGGTTATTTGTTGAACCTGAGAACCTTGAACGCTGTGCCCACGCGATGCGTTCGTTGAAAGAAGCAATACGCTGGGATGAAGAGCGTTTCGGGCGTGAATATGATCTGGATTTGTTCATGATCGTTGCGGTGAACGACTTCAACATGGGTGCGATGGAGAACAAGGGTCTGAACATCTTCAACTCCAACCTCGTGCTTGCTTCGACTGAAACCGCGACCGACGCGGATTTTTATCAAATCCAGGCAGTCATCGCCCATGAATATTTCCACAACTGGACCGGCAACCGCGTTACCTGCAGGGATTGGTTTCAGTTGAGTTTAAAAGAAGGATTGACGGTTTTCCGCGATCAGGAATTCAGCGCTGATTTGAATTCCCGGGCCGTCAAACGGATCATGGACGTCAACCTGCTGCGTAACCACCAGTTCCCGGAGGATTCAGGACCGCTGAGTCACCCGGTGCGCCCTGATTCCTACATGGAAATCAATAACTTCTACACCTCGACAGTCTACGAAAAAGGTGCGGAGGTGATCCGTATGCTACACACCTTGCTTGGCCGCGAGGGGTTTCGCAGGGGGATGGACCGTTATTTTGAACAGCACGACGCGCAGGCGGTGACCTGTGATGCCTTTGTCAAGGCAATGGAAGAAGCGAACGGAGTTGACCTTGAGCAGTTTCGCCGCTGGTACTCGCAAGCGGGGACTCCTGTTGTAAAGGCATCCGGGATTTATGATCAGGAAAGAAAAACATACACCCTGACCTTAAAACAATCATGTCCAGACACACCGGGACAGCAGGGTTTTGGTGCCTCTGACGAGGGCCCTTCCCGGACTCCCTCTGTCGTGAAAGGCGCGGGAAACAACGCGAAAAAGACGAATCAGAAACATCCCTTTCACATTCCGTTGATGATGGGATTGATTGGTCGGGACGGACAATCCCTGCCTTTGCGCATCAAGGATGATAGCGCGGAAATGGAACCGGATAACCTTGTTTTGGAACTGAGGGAACTGTCACACATCTTTGTTTTTGAGAACATTCATGAAAAACCTGTGCCGTCCCTGTTGAGACGGTTTTCCGCCCCCGTGGATCTGCATTTTGATTATTCCAATGAGGAACTGTCATTCCTCTTCACGCACGATTCGGATGAATTCAACCACTGGGATGCAGGTCAGCGTTTAATGGTGCGGTCTGCGCTGGAGCAGGTGGAGATTCTCCGCATGGGAAAAAAAACTTGGCTGCCTGATCACCTCCTGCAGCCATTCAAGTTCCAACTGGAAAATGCGGAAAATGAGGACCCGGCGTTGCTTGCCCAAGCTCTTGTTTTTCCTGGAGAGCATTATCTTGGAGAGCGGATGCCGGTAATCGATGTCGACGGGATTCATGCCGTGCGGGAAAATCTCACCAGTCAAATCGCCTTTGAACTTCAGGATTTATTCCTGGAGCATTACCACCGGCTGGCCGAACCCGGTCCGTATCGCATAAATCCGGAGGCCATGGGAAAACGGAAACTTCGGAACCTGTGCTTGCAGTACCTTGTCCGTATTGGTACCCACGAATTCCATCAACTGGCCTATCGCCAATTCCGGGAAGCAGACAATATGACTGACGTTATGGGCGCGCTTACGGCCCTGGCCGACCGGGATTGTGAAGAGCGCGAACACGCATTGAAGGAGTTCGAGGAGCGCTGGATCAATAACTCCCTGGTGATGGATAAATGGTTCAGGCTGCAGGGCGCCTCCAGCCTTCCGGGAACTTTGGCGCGGGTGGAATCGCTGATGAGTCACCCAGCCTTTGACGCGATGAACCCGAACCGCATCCGCGCGCTGATAGGCGCATTCGCACACGGCAACCAGGTTGGGTTTCACCATTTTGACGGAGATGGGTACTGTTTTATCGCCGAACGTGTGCTCGAACTCGATCCGCTCAATCCAATGGTCTCCGCCCGTCTCGTCAGTGCTTTCAACCGCTGGAAAAGATACGAACCTCCCCGTCAGTTGCTGATGCGTGAACAGCTGGAGAGAATCATCCGGACACCGACATTGTCTAAGGATGTCAGAGAAATAGTGAGTAAAACCCTGCAATGAACTTCCTGTTTAATGGTTAAAAGGTATTCAAGCGGCTTGTTGGTCAGTGCATGAACAGTGAGGGTCGGACCCCATCCCGGGGAGATTATGCTTCATTAACAACTGGAACAAAAGCGCGGATGTGTGCATGAAAACACGATTAAAAGATTGGTTTAAAAAACACCAAATCACCGAGGTCGAGTGTATCATTCCAGACCTGACGGGGATTGCCCGGGGGAAGATCATGCCTGCGGATAAATTTCTCCGCAATGAAGGTTTGAGAATGCCCGAGGCGGTTTTTCTGCAGACTGTGACGGGAAAGTGGATTCCGTATGAGGACCTTTTCGGTGTCGATCCCGCGGAAATTGACATGGAACTCCTGCCGGATCCATCAACGACCTGCGTGGTGCCATGGGTCGAGGAACCCACTGCCCAGGTGATTCATGACTGTGTTCATCATGACGGCACCCCGGTGGAGCTTTCGCCGAGGAACGTGCTGCGCCGCGTGCTGAAACTATATGAAAAACACGGATTGCAGCCGATGGTCGCGCCCGAGCTGGAATTTTACCTGACCAAAATCAACAAGGACCCGGACTATCCGCTGGGCCCGCCAGTCGGGCGTTCAGGGAGGGCCGAAGTGACCGGGCAGTTTTACGGCATTGACGCGCTCAATGAATTCGATCCGCTGTTTGAGGACATGTATGATTTCTGTGAAGCACAGGAGTTGGAAATTGACGCGCTGACGCATGAGTCGGGCAGCACCCAGATGGAGATCAATTTTAACCACGGCGACCCGATGCTGCTTGCTGATCATGTGTATCTCTTCAAGCGTACGATGCGGGAGACCGGAATTCGGCACAAAGTCTACGCCACTTTCATGGCCAAGCCAATGGAAGATCAGCCTGGAAGCTCCCTCCACATCCACCAAAGCGTGATTGAAAAGAACAGCGGCAGAAACATATTCGCTCATGAAGACGGCAGCGATTCCCCGATGCTGCTCTCCTTTATTGCCGGATTGCAGAAATACCTGCCTTTGGCAATGCCCCTGATGGGACCGAATGTCAATTCGTACCGCCGCATTGCTCCTGACAACTCCGCACCGATCAACGTCCAATGGGGACAGGACAACCGTACCACCGGGTTTCGGATTCCGGTCAGCAATTCCGCGAACCGACGCGTGGAAAACCGGGTTGCCGGGGCGGATGCGAATCCCTACCTTGCCTTTGCCACCTCTCTGGGCTGCGGGTTAATGGGGATACTGGAGGAATTGAAACCGACCAAACCGGTATCCGGCAGTGCCTACAAACATGATTTTGAACTGCCGCGCAACCTTGAGGAAAGCCTGCGTGACATGGAGTCCTGTCCGATATTCCATGACCTGTTCGGAGAAAAATTCGTCAAGGTATACAACGTCCTCAAGCGTTCTGAATACGAGGCATATTTCCGTGTTATCAGCACCTGGGAACGGGAATATTTGCTTCTGAACGTGTGAGATTTCCCTTTAAATTTCAAATCGGGAGGATTTCATGCTGGGAATGGACAGGCGGTAGTTCCATGACCGAAGGCTGCACTGAAAACAAATCCTTAGCTTCCACGGTCGATGCCATTTTCAGCAGCAATGCCTCTTTTAATCCCAGGAAAGGCAGGGTGATTTCAGAGATGCCGAACGATTTCCCGATAAGAAGAAAAACCTCCAGAGCAGGTCTCAACACTTCGGTTTGCTGGGGACGCAGTTTCCACGACTGAAACTGTGCCTCGGATGCGGCTTGCAGGATTGCCGCGCATACCGTGAACTGGGGCCAGCTGACGCGGACCCAGTGACCGGGTTTGTTTTCAAGCTGCACGGTAAGTGTCGGCAGGATCCCGGCAATGGTCTTTGCGTTTCCTCCAGCCAGCACCAGGCTGGGAAGCGATGCCGGGTTTGTGCTTATCGCGGAGGCAATTTCACGCAGTTTATCCTGCAGTGACTGCATGAGTTTCAGTCTGTTTTCCGGGGTTGACTCTGCTTCGCGAATCCGCAGGGTGCCGAAATCCAGGCTCTGGCAGAACTTGCGGTGATTCCCTGAGAGGATGGACAGTTCCAGGCTGCCTCCGCCCAGATCAGCCAGCATCATTGGTTTATCAGATGCAGGCAAAAATCCACGCATTGCCCAAAGCAGACAATCTGCTTCTTCCGTTCCCTCCAAAACAGTGACCGGGTAACCAGCGGTTTGGCGAATCCTTTGCAGAACTTCATTCTGGTTGGAAGAAGCCCTTAACGCGCTGGTAGCATATAAACGGACATCCGTTTGTATGTGTGGATCAAGTTGTGCCAGTAAACCCCGAATGGCATCCATCAACCGATTCAGCTGCTGTTCCGGGAGGTAACCGTGTGAGAAGACCGGGTCTCCCAGACGCATGTGAGTGCTCCAGCGTTTCAAGACCCGCAGTTTTCCGGGAAGTATGCACTCCCCAAGAATCAACCGGATGGCATTGGTCCCGATTTCCAATACCGCTATCCGCGTCCCTGTGTGGGGTCCCCTCTTCGCCTGGGAGAGGTCCAGGGTGGGGGATTTGCGGGATTCAAAGTGCTTCAAGGCAGGCATGCCCGTATTCGGTCACCGATTTCTTTCAGCTCCTGTGAATTTGAAGATTTGCGGTTGGAAAACAGGCGCGAAGTCCTTTCTGTTCTTGGAATGATGTGGAAATGCATGTGCATCACTTCCTGTCCGGCATTTCTGCCATTGTTCAAAATAACGTTGTAGTCCGTTCGGTTAAAACACCTGCTGATGGCTATAGAAATCCGTTGCAGGAATCGTATCAGTGAAGCCGCGTCTTCTTCGGGAAGGTCTTCGAATCTTTCCACTTCACGTTTGGGTAGGACCAGCGTGTGCCCGGGGGCACAGGGCATGATGTCGAGAAATGCAATTTCCGTGGGAGATTCATCGATTTTTTCACAGGGCATTTCCCCCCGGATGATTTTGCTGAAAATCGAGGTCATTTGAAGTTATTTGTGTAGGTGCTTAGCTTGAAATGTGTTTAATCTCTTAATATTTCAATCTTGAATGATATGTCGAATACTATTAACCATGATCCCCTCATTCACAAACTGACTTACACTTCATGCAACCGTGCTGTGTGTACATGTTTCTGAATGTCGCATCTAATCAGGATTTGTTCCATCACACGGAATACCCTTTGCAAATCAGGTTTGCTTTTGCGCAACCAGCATAAAACCATGATCAGGCCTCTCCCAAAGTTATAAAGAGAAGCAATCCTATAATAACACATCGCTCCAAGGGAGTCTGTTGCTTAACCGACAAATCAGACTTTATGGTTTCGTAAAAAGTCGAAATCCGGTTTTTTGCATCTAATGATTTCAATGAGTTACGAGAACGAAATTGTGCGTTTTGGGACTTTTTACGAGTTCATCAGACTTACATTCTCTTCTTTCTGCGGCTGTAGCTGGAAGCTCAGTATATTATTGGCGTTTTGTACGTTTCCCGGCCTGTTTCTTCCTGACATCTCTTTGGGGGTGACGGATATCCCTCATTACCGCATAAATGTTTTTTACGACCACGATAAGAAACTGCTTGCCGGGAAAATGCAAGTTCGTTTCAATCCTGATGTCTACCCTCCTCATGAATTGCTTTTTGCGCTGCCGATGAACCGTTTCCGCATGCCTGATAAGCGTGGCTTGCGGAAACATCGGGTAATCCCTGTTTTTGCCCTGAACCGTTATCAGGATGAAAAGGAAGACCCCAGTTTCCCCTCCGGGTTCAGTCCCGGCAGCATCAACATTCTTTCAGTGAAAGATAGTCAAGGAAAGAAGCTGGTGTACTCACTGGAAGCGAATCCTGAATTGGAAACCGGATATTCAACGCTTCACGGATTGTTGAGGGTATCCTTCCCTGCAAACCTAAGACAACGGGTATTAACTATCGAATTCAATACTCTGCTTCCGCACAACACCAGGGAAGGCGGAATCAACGGCAGCATGATCACCAGTCTTTGGCATCCACAGCTTTTGGTATACGGACGGGGGGGCTGGCTGAAAGACGGTATGTCACCGGCGCCTGGAACTTACGCGGTGACGTGGAGCGCTTCCCGGGAAGGGGTTTTAATTACCACCACCGCGCATCATACGCAGGTGTCGGCGGATCAACAGCTTTCCCTACCTGTCACACCGTTTCCCGTAAAATCGTTTCCGCTGATTTTTTCCCCTTCCTACCTGAAATTTAAGCCTTCAGACGCGAAAGATGTTCCTGATTCCCCTGGTCCTTCGGACGCTTCTCAGGATTCTGAAACTGACGTGGAAACGTTTTATTTTTCCGGATACGAGCGCCGGGCGGGATTGATTCACCGCTGGGGCAGGGATTATCTGCGTTTTGTACGCAACAAGTACAAGCTGCATTCCCCTTGGAAAACCGTCAGGGTGGTGGCGGTTGAGGCGGAATATGAACAGGTCAGCGTGATCAACAACCTGGTGCTGGTGCCCCTGCCGAATTTCAAGCGGTCTTCGATCCTCGACCGCCGGGTGTTGGGATTTCTATCTCGCGGGTTTGGGCAACTGTGGTTTGGAGAAAGCGTCTGGAACAACCGTGACCGTGAACTGTGGCTGAACCTGGGGCTGCCGGCGTTTTTAGGACTACGTTTCTATCAGCATGAATTCGGTGTGGACGCGGGTATTTTCAATTTTCCTGACTGGATGAACCCGCGTTACCGGGAGCATTTCTTTGAAGACATCGCGCTGGGGATTCCGGAGAACATGAGTTACCCCATCCTGTCTTCGTTTCGTGAAGTAAAAGAATATCGGGAATACCTGAAATCTGTGACCTACAAAAGCGCGCTTGTGCTTTCCATGCTTGAATATCTCGTTGGTCCGCTTGCTTTCAGGAAAGGGCTGCAACGTTTTCATCAACAGTTCCGTCAGCGCGCCGCGGGGGCAGCCGAGTTTAAAAAGGTAATAAATGATGCTTACCACAGTGACGGGGCGGCATACGCGGAGAACAATGGATTTCCTTCCTACCATGATCTTGAATGGTTTTTTGAGCAGTGGTTCGCAACCACCACGGGTCTGGATTATGCGGTTGGAGAGTTGCAAACGAAACAAGGTGCTGACGGCGGTTTTTACACCGCGGTCGAAGTGTTGAAGCAAGGTGAGGCGTGGATGCCCGTGGAGGTTTTACTCCAGTTTGAAGACGGGAGTTTGAAGAGAGGGGTTGTTGGAGGCCGGGATACCCATGAAATCGTGGAATTTATCAGCGCGTCCAAACCGAAATCCGTTTCCTTGGATCCGGAGGAAAAACTACTTGAATCAAACCGCATCAACAATCACTCGATCAGTTTCCACCGCGTGCGTTTTGGTTTTGACTGGAAAAAACGGCGCGAGCATTTATGGCTGCTGGTCCCCGGGGTTGCCAGCAACGCCATCGACGGTAATTCCTACGGAGTAGGCATTCGCCATTCTTTCACAGACTACCGTATCTATGCCATGCCCGGGTACGGGACAAAGAATGAACGGTTCCTGTACCTCCTGGAGTTTGATCATGAAAAACTGGGGTTTGAAGGGTTATCCGCCGGTTTTTCCTTGAGAGAACAGGCCGGGGTCCGTTCCGAGGGGATTCGTTTGAACTATGCTTCTCCGGAATACACCAGTCGCATCCTCTATAGTTTTGGGACCAGTTTTTCCCGTGAAACGATGTTTGTCGCCAGAAAAGGTGCAGTTGAAGGCGATACGCGTGAAACAGGGAATTCGAATGTCTTCGTTTTCCAGCATAGCGGAAAGCTTCCCCTCAGCAATTATTACCATCTGGACTGGAGCCTTAGCAGCGAACAGCCGTCACTTGAACTAAACCGAAGTTCCCTTAAGTGATCAGTCATATCTCTTTGATTAATTTGATA
>CAYFLK010000066.1:0-20364 GCA_964344035.1 uncultured Pseudomonadota bacterium | reverse complement strand
TG
This sequence comes from uncultured Pseudomonadota bacterium, assembly GCA_964344035.1. Taxonomy (GTDB): domain Bacteria; phylum SAR324; class SAR324; order SAR324; family NAC60-12; genus UBA1014. The sequence goes on along the minus strand of CAYFLK010000066.1, from coordinate 20,362 downwards.
ATCACGCGGGAATACCATCCCGAGCATACTGACACGGCAGGCACGATAGACAACCTGGGCCGACTGACAAGCTGGTTTCCCTGCGGCCAGTCATCTGCGTATATACAAATCCAAGCTTAACGCCGGCAATGCTGTCCGGGTCATGCCCGGACTCCATAAAATCGGGATTGCCCCGTCTTTAATTGGACATGAAACATCCAGGAATAGAGAATGTGCCTCCGTTCATTTATTTGTGGGGCGATTTCGATTTCGATTTCGACAACGAATATTAATCGATATATTTTCCCTGTCTGCGTGCTACCCACTTACAGGCATGAAGGAATTTCTAAGTGACCAATCACAAAGGTGCACCATGAATCAAATTGATTTGAAAGGCCAGGTTGGCGTAGTCACCGGAGGGGCCCAGGGAATCGGGCAGGCAATCGCTGAACGTCTGCTTGATTCCGGAGGATCAGTCAGTCTCTGGGACCGCGATGCATCGCTGGCGCGTGAAACTGCTGAAAAGCTCTCAGCCAAAGGCCTTGTTGAAGCGGTGGCGGCGGATGTTGCCGATCTCGGTTCTGTCGAGCACGCGGAGCGCCAAACCAGGGAAGCGTTCGGCAGCATCGACATTCTTGTCTGCAACGCCGGCATAGCCGGACCGACCGCGAAGCTCTGGGAATATCCCCCGGATGAATGGCGTCAGGTGATCGACATCGACCTTACCGGGGTCTTCAACTGCCTGAGGGCGGTCACACCGGGAATGATCTCGCAAAACTACGGACGCATTGTCAATGTGGCATCGGTCGCCGGAAAGGACGGGAATCCCAACGCCTCACCCTACAGCGCTGCGAAAGCGGGGGTGATTGCGCTGACAAAATCGCTGGGGAAAGAACTTGCCGCTTACGACATCGCCGTTAACTGCATCACTCCCGCCGCGGCGAAAACCAGGATCTTCGACCAGATCAGCGAAGAACACATCCAGTACATGTTAAATAAAATCCCGCGCAACCGGTTCCTGAAAGTCGGGGAAGCCGCGTCAATGGTTGCCTGGCTCTGTTCCAGTGAAAATTCTTTCACCACCGGAGGGGTTTTCGACCTCAGCGGCGGACGCTCCACTTACTGACATCCGGGATCAGGCGACCCGCGAGCCGTTTTCCACCGGGTGGGTGAGCTGGAGCAGGGCGACATCACGCGCTTCCGAGTATGCGCCGAGGACCAGCGCTTCCGATTTCACCCCGGCAATCCGTTTCACCGGAAAATTAAGAACCGCCACAACCTGTAACCCGACCAGTTCCCGCGCGGAATAATTCCGGGTGATCTGCGCGGAACTGGTCTTTATCCCATGTTCGCCGAAATCAATGCGCATCACATAACACGGTTTGCGCGCTTTCGGGTTGGGCCTGACTTCAAGCACTGTGCCCACACGGATTTCCACCCGCATGAAGTCTGTGAAATCGATCTCCGGCAGTGAATCAGGAGACAGATAGGATTCTTTCATTTTTTTTTCGTAAAATACTTGACAAAGGGGATTTTTGAGAAGAAAGTAGATTGTAAACTGATTCGGCGGGGAGATTCAATCCAGTCCCCTGGAATTTTCCGAATCTCCTCCGAGTATAAATAACAACCGCATCTCCGATTTATCCAGGCCTAACGCACCCGCAACGGCAGGATGAACGACAGGGTCAGCGGGGAAACCCGCAGGCCTCCCGTGCTTTGGAAAGGAGAACGCATGAGAGACCTCCACGGTAGAAAAATCAACAAACTTCGTGTCTCGGTCAGCGAGGCGTGCAACCTTGCCTGTTCGTACTGCGTAAACAGCATCCGCGACCACCGCGTCGCCCCGGACCAACTGCCGATGCCGGGGCTGCTGCAACTGGTCACGCTGCTGCACCGCCACAGCGGCATCGAAAAGGTGCGTATCACCGGTGGAGAACCGCTGCTTTACCGTGAACTGCTGCCCTTCATCTCCGGAATTCGCGAACTCGGATTAACCAGCATCGGGCTCACCACCAACGGACAACTGCTGGCAAAACGTGCGTCCGCGCTGGCCGATGCGGGGATATCGCAAGTCAACCTCAGCCTCGATTCACTTGACCCGGAGCATTTCCGCAGAATGTGCCGCGCGGGAAGTCTGCGCAGGACACTCGCCGGAATTCATGCCTGCCTCAAAGAGGGCATCAGGGTTAAGGTCAACATGGTGGTGATGGAGGGTGAGAACGACGAGGAGGTGGTCGACATGCTGGAATTCGGCATCGTCCACGGCATCGAGGTGCGGTTTCTCGAGTTGATGCGCATGGGACCGCTGTACCGGAGCGGACAATTTAAATACGTTTCCATGCAGGAAATCCTTGACCGCATTCGTGAACGTTACAGTGTCATGCCGGTTGAAGCGGAAACAGATTCAACCGCGCTGCGTTTCTGCGTTCCCGGCGGGCATTTCGGCATCATTCCCAATGAAAGCTCGCCCTTCTGCTCTACCTGTTCCCGCTTGCGGCTGACATCAAGCGGACGCCTGATCGGCTGTCTGAGCAACCCGGTGGAAACCTCGATCCGCCACTTGCTCGAACATCCCGATCCCAAAGACGAGCTGGAAAGGCTGGTGGCCGAATCCGTTTCATACAAGCAGACCGCCGCCTTCACCGGGTCCGGTCTTGCCATGTCCCGCGTGGGAGGCTGAAAAGTCAGGCTGCTCAAACCCTTTTCAGTTTACGAAGAAGTTTCGGGAATTCCAGGCCGGTTTTTTTGCGCAGTTTTTCCCCTGTTTCCTTCAGTTTTTCGAATTCAAGCCCGTGTGAACCGCGGTTGCCGAAGAGGATCATGTTCCCCCCGGGACGTGTTGGGATTTCAAAAACCTGCGTGAACACCTCCTTCCAGTTCCCCTCCTGTTCCTGAAAATCCCCGCTGAGGGTCCAAAGGTTCCCTACCGCCCATCCTCCCGGAAACAGGCGCTCGCGCACCGAGTGCAGAAAATCCTTTGTACCCAGAGGTTCAGGGACCCCGTCCGGACCAAACGCGTCCACGAAAACCAGGTCGAAATGCCTTTCGAGTTTAGGCAGCGCATTGATCGCGTCAGAAGTGATGATTTGCGTCCGTTCATCCTCGGGGAATTCAAAAAACCGTAGCGCTGCTTCAATGACAACGTGATTTTTTTCCACCACGGTTTGCCGCAGGTGCGGAAAATGACGGTGGAGAAAGGAAGGGATAATTCCTCCGCCCAGGCCGATGTGCAGCACATCTCCCGGATTTGGATCAAAAAGCAGAGCGAGCATCATAAAACGGGTATAAGGCAGAAGCAGTTCATCCGGATGCGCGCGTGCGTACGCGCTCTGCACGATACGGGAGCCGAATCTCAATTCTATGCGTTCCGGTTTGCGCCAGATCTGCACGGGCGTCTCGCCTTCATTCGAAACCCAGATCAGTTCTTCGCGAGTCGGGTTCCAGAATGCCAAGTTTTTTCTCGCTGATAAAGTGCGATGATGTGATTCGCTTTTGTTAATTTCGCATTGGTTCCTGTCCTCGTTATCCCGCGGAACGAACACCATTGAGGTGTGATACTTCTCCGAGTGTGGAGACCATCCAGTATTCCTTTTCCAGGACCAGGCGGTGGATGCTCGTGTTCTGAATGCGAAAACGGGTGGGGGTATCGAGGGAGATGCCGAGGATGTGCTTGAGCAGAACCCGCACCACGCCTCCGTGAGTGACGAGGACTATACTCTCTCCAGCGTGTCTTGCCTGAACATCCTCGACAAATGCAAGTGCACGCTGCTGAAGCTGAAAAGTGCTTTCTCCTTCTTCAATTTGATAACCGGGCCCTTCGCTTTTGAATGCTGCGTATGCCTCCCCGAAACGCTCCCTGATTTCAGGCACGTCCAGGCCTTCGAAGATGCCGAGGTTTTTTTCCCGCAGACGCTCATCGAACAGAATGGAGTGTTGGTGATGGGCAGCAATGGCTTCCGCGGTTTTGCGGCTTCTCGGCAAATCACTGCTGTAAAGGCGATCGAATGATTCATAGCGGAAGCTTTTCCCAAGCGCGGAAACCTGTTTCCATCCCAGTTCCGTCAGTTCACTGTCCTTGTGTCCCTGGAAACGGCGCTGGGTATTCCACTCCGTTTCCGCGTGACGCACAAGGGTTATTTCTGTCTGTTTCATCGGCGTCTCTTTCATACTACCATTTCTGTTATTGAGGCAAAAAATGCAGGTGACACATTAGACAAATTCAATTCATCGGCGGATGATCCGCGGACAGGGCGCTTCTCCATTGCTGGAAATCCCGGTAGACAGGGTCAGCCGGGGGGTGGCATCGGAGGCATTCCCCGACCCGGCGGACCCGGCGTATTTCCGCTGTATTGAGACTGCGCGCGTCCGGATTGCTCGCATTCCCGGGTTTTTGCGAGTCTTCCCTGATCCAACCTTTCGGCAAAGACCATTCCGGATGTTCGGGATGGGTGATGCTGCTTTTGATGATTCCAAGGGCTTCATCGCTCAAATGGCAGCTTTCGCAAGTGCGTCCGGCACGGACGGTGGTGTGCGGAGAAAGCGCGGCGTAAAGTCTGCGCCGGATCGGCGGACCCCCGCCAGGGGGTTCGAGAATGAGATTCATTCCCGGCGGTTCCGCCTCTACCCCCCAGCGGCTTTCGATCCAGCGTCCAGCGGTTTTACGGTTTTTCAAATGGTCCCACTGCTTCCGGTTGGGATCAAAACGGATGTGGCACCCGTAACATTGCGGCGCCCAGGCAGAATGGCAGCTGTCGCAAGTCAGGCGTTGGTGACCGGCCTGATCATGGTGCGGCCCTTGTTTTATAAGCGGAACACGGAATTCCTTGTGGTTGACTTTCCCGGTCAATGTTCTCAGAACACCGGGATCCCTCCCCAATGCAGTTTCCGGTCCCGTCTTTTCCCGGAGGTGAAACAGCGGCGTTCCGTGTCGTGATGTCGCCGCCACTTTTCCGTCTTCAGTATAAAAGTATTGACCCGCGTACAAAGCGGGGTAGAGGCTTTCGCGGGAACTGGGTTTTCTCAATGCCCTCACGGGCAGGACTGCCCCGTGGCAGTCCACGCATTGAATGTCGAGCTGCCGTTCACCGCGCTTGCCGCTCCCCATCACCCCGCGCACGGTGTGACAATCGACGCAGTCCATCCCGGCGCGGGCGTGTACGTCCATTGTCTTCTTTTCCACAAGACGTTTGTCTGGAAGCCGCCCAAAATCACCGATACGCTCCTGGTCCACCCGCTCTACTTCAGCGAGTCCATAATAATTTAGGGAAATCCTGCCTGAGCGGCTGTGGCACCCGAAGCAGCGGTCGCTGTGAACCCGGACGCTGAGGCGCGGGTGAAGATCCGGATTTTCCACTGGCGGATTCTGCAAATGACACGCCGCGCAACCTCCGCCCCGGTCTCGCAAACCCAGGCTGTGATTCTTGCGATCCTTGCCCAGGTGACAGGAAACACACAACTTCCGCAAGTAGGAATCGGCGCCGCTTCCGGACAGCCGTTCCGCCAACAAAATGGGATCATTATCGTTCCCCGAAGGCGCTCCAAACACCCTCCGCGTGGATTCTATCATCCCGTCCAGCGTGTTCATCACCGAGTGCTCAACGATCCGGACCTGCTCCTCGTGACACCCGCTCCTCCCGCATGTCTGTTTCAGAGTAGACATCCTGCCCGGAAAGGCTTCCATTCCCCGGTGCCCCCCCTGTTCCGTATCAGCGCTCACGTCCCCGTTATGGCAGGCAGCACACCCGATCAGCCCGGGGTCATGAAAGCGGGAAAACCCTTTCGTCTGTTGATGACAGACGAGGCAGGCTTCCTCTTGCGCGGCGGCTACCGCTCCGTGAAAGACCGCGGAAATCAGCGCCGAAAATAACAATATGTTCAGTGATTTCATGAATTTCTAAAAACCGCTGCTAACTCAGCAAGTTACCGTACGTATTTTTGCTAATTTAAGCAAATCGCGGTTCTTGAGAGACTGTCCCTGTCCGGCAAACGTGCCGGGCAATCCGCTCATTTCTCATTCCAGCAGAGAGAGGACCCATGAGAAACCCCATTTTCAGGTTCATCGGGATGACGGCGCTGATGCTGTTGCTGCCCATGCTCGCGCTGTCCGGACAGATGACCGGCAAGGTCCAGTCCATTTCGCGCAAGGCGAGCACCATCCAGATGTTGAACCTTAAATCCAAGGCCGTCGAAGTAATTCGTTTCGGGAAGAGCACCAAATACGTGAACGCGAAATCGATCAAGGAGTTCATTACAAACGATAAGATCGTGGTCGATGTGGATGCCGGACAGGTGGCAAACAGCATCAAGCGTGTTCTGGTCAAGGTAGACCCGGCGAAGATCATCGGCACAAAAGAACTCGCGGCGCTCCTGCAGCGCCCTGCGGGAGAGTACCTGATTGTCGACGCGCGACCAACCGGAAAATACAACGCGGGTCACATCCCCGGCTCAATTTCACAGCCCACCGGTGCTTTTGCCAAGACGACCCAGCTTTTGCCGAAGGACAAGAACAGGCTGCTTGTCTTCTATTGCGGAGGGCCTACCTGAGGCTTCAGTCCGAAATCCGCCAGGTTGGCGGAAAAAGCAGGTTACACCAACGTTAAAGTCTACACAGCCGGACTTCCCGCTTGGAAGAAAAAGAAACTGCTTGTTGGCGTGAAAAACAGCTGGGTCAGCAAAAACCTGGATGAGCACCATGTCATTATTGATGTGCGCAGCGCCGTCGCGAGCCGCATCCCGGGTGCGGTGCATTTCACCCCGGCCGAACTGCAGGCGATGGGCAAGGATTTCAAAGCGCGCAAGCTGAAGTCCCTGCAGAAAATCCTGCCCGGGCTGGGTGACAAGAAAGCTCCGATCATCGTTTACGTGGATGATACCTACAGCCCCGAAGCAGTGAAGGCTTACCGTGAACTGATGTCATGGAAATATAAAAGCGTAGCAGTGCTCGAGGGCGGACTCAAGCAGTGGAAGCAAAAAGGGTTGCCCCTGACGGACACTCCGCCCGCATCCCGGATAGTCTACGTCAAGAAACTTGCCCCCGGTGAAGTTTCTGCGGAGGAATTCGCGAAACTCGCTAAAGCCGGTTCTGCCACGATACTGGATGTACGCACCGACAAGGAGTATGGAGCGAGTCACATGGCGGCTTCACTGCATTTTCCCCTGGAAAACCTTGAAGCCGGTCTCGCCAGTGTACCGAAAAATAAACCGGTGTTGATCCATTGCGTCTCCGGCGGACGCGCCCAGATTGCATTTAACCTGCTTAAAAACAAAGGCTACACCAACGCGCGCTTCCTCAATGCTACCATTGAAATTGATAAAAATGGTAAGTTCAAAATATTATGATATTGTGATTGAGGGTTACGGAATAACGGCAGAAGCGCTTTAATTCCAGACCTCTTTTGAATTTCACCCCCCCCCCGCTTAGCGTGTAAGCGGGGGCGGTCGTTCCGGAAACAGAATCCTGGCGCTCTCATGAACCGCATCCCCCTGAAACGCAGGAAATTTCTGAAAATTTCCTCGGCTTTTCTTGCCTCATCGGCAATGTCCGAAGGAACGTTTTCCCTTGTCAACCACACGCCCAGGGCAAAAGCGGCGGGGGAAGGGGAGCGAGTGGTGCCGACCCTTTGCGAACTGTGTTTCTGGCGCTGCGGCGTCAACGCGCATGTGCGTGACGGAAAGTTGTACAAGCTGACAGGGCAGGAGCAACATCCCCTGAGCAACGGCAGGCTTTGTCCACGCGGTACGGGGGGGCATGGTCTTTTGTATGATCCCAACCGGCTCAGGCATCCTCTAATCAGGGAAAGCGTGGCCGGGGAGCAGCAGTTCCGTAAAGCAGGCTGGGATGAAGCCCTGTCACTGGCAGCGGAAAAATACTCGCAAATCAAGGAAGAACATGGTTCCGAATCGATTGTGATGTTCAGTCACGGATTCGGGTCTTCGTTTTTCAAAACTCTTTTCAAAGCCTACGGCATCAACAACTTCACACATCCTTCATACGCGCAGTGCCGCGGACCGCGCCAGGAGGCATTCAATTTGACCTACGGACACGCGGTGGGCAGTCCGGAAGGAGTGGATGTGAGGAACAGCAGGTATCTGGTCCTGATCGGGACGCACCTCGGAGAAAACATGCACAACACCGCGGTCCAGGATTTCGCGGACGCTGTCGCAAGCGGCTGTCGGATCACGGTGGTCGACCCGCGCTTTTCGGTCGCCGCCGGAAAAGCGGAACGCTGGCTGCCGATCAAACCCGGAACGGACCTGGCGCTTCTGCGCGCGTGGATTCACATAATTTTGAAGGAAGAGTTGTACGACCGGGATTTTGTAGCGCAGAACACGGTCGGGCTTGAGGAATTACGCCAGGGAGTCGCGGACGCCACTCCGGAACGCGCGACAGCGTATACCGGGATTCCGGCGGAAGTAATTTTGGATGTCGCCCGCGACTTGGGCCGTTACAAAAACAATGCGTTGGTGCATCCAGGGCGTCATGTGACCTGGTATGGAGACGACACCCAGCGTTCGCGCGCGATAGCCGTGCTGAACGCGCTTTTGGGGAACTACAGGATGCCCGGAGGTTTAATCAAGCAGAAAAAATACGGCGTGCCGAAAGCCAAAACTCCGGTTAATAAATCATCACTCTCGCTCCGCTCGAGATATCCCTTTGCGCACAGCATCCCCTCCAATGAAGTAGTAGAGCAGACCATTTCCGGAGATCCCTGGCCAATCAAGAGCTGGCTGGTATACGGGACTAACCTGATCCATTCGCTCGGGGACCAGCAGGCCACGCTGGCGGCGCTGGAAAACCTCGATTTCATGGTTGCGGTGGATGTGCTGCCGATGGAAATCACCGGATACGCGGACGTGATCCTCCCGGAATGCACTTACCTGGAACGCTATGACGACCTCGATGACCGCGCCTTCCGCGTGCCTTACGTCGGCATACGCCAGCCCGTTGTACCGCCGCTTTACGAGAGCAAACCCGGGCATGAAATTGCAAGGTTGCTGGCCGGGAAAATGGGGATGCCGGATTTGTTTCCTGACAAAATTGAAACCTATCTCGATGGGCGTCTGCAAAAAGTCGGCAGTTCGCTGGAAGAGCTGAAGAATAAAGGGACACTGACAAAACCTGAAGCAGGAATTTACCGCAAACCCGGAGATATCCTTAAATTCAAGACCCCTTCAGGAAAAATAGAACTCGCTTCGCGGAAACTGCGTGCGAAGGGTTTTGACGATGTCCCCCGTTTTACTCCCCCTCCGGAAAACCCTCCGGGTTATTTTCGGCTGCTGTTTGGACGCGCGCCGATGCACACCTTCGGGCGGACGTCTAACAACCGGTTCCTCGGGGAGTTGATGCCGGAGAACGAACTGTGGGTGAACTCCGTCTCAGCGCGTGACATGAAACTGAGACACGGAGAATACATCTACCTTGTCAACCAGGACGGAGTGAAAAGCAAAACCGCGGTAAAAGTCCGGCTGACCGAGCGCATCCGCCCCGACGCGGTGTACATGGTTCATGGTTTCGGACACACCAGCAGCAAACTGGAACAAGCATACAGACGCGGCGCCAGTGATGCCGACCTGATCACGCGCCTGGACATAGACCCGATCATGGGCGGCACCGGGATGCAGAACAACTTTGTCACTTTCACCCGTAACGCTTAAGAGACGCAATGGCCCGAAAACGGAAGTACGCGATGATCATCGACACCAAGCGGTGCGTCGGATGTTCGGCCTGCGTCTTTGCCTGCAAAACCGAAAACGATGTGCCGGAAGGCTACTGCCGGGACTGGATCGTCCAGCGTGTTGAGGGAGCTTTTCCCAACCTGACCATGCTCAACCGCTCGGAACGCTGCCAGCACTGCGAGGATGCTCCCTGCGTCACCAACTGCCCGACCGGCGCTTCATATTATCCCGGAGATGGGACGGTGCAAATAGAACGGGACTTGTGTACCGGATGCAAAGCCTGCATCGCCGCCTGCCCGTATGACGCGCGTTACATCCACCCGGATGGATATGCCGACAAGTGTTCCTTCTGTCAGCACCGCCTGAAGCAGGGACTGAAACCCGAGTGCGTAACTGTGTGTCCCACTAAAACACTGCACCTTGTCGATCTAAACAGCAATGACGGAGAGGCAAAACGAATGCTCAGGGGACGCAAAGTGGCGCAGGACAAGGTGCACGCAGGCACAAAACCGAAACTGTTCTGGCTGATGTGATGATGCAGCAAATCCACTTCAATCCCCATTTTCTTGAAAGCGGGAGAATGCCTTTCCCCTCTTTTGAAAAAAAGAGAGCAAGGGATTTAAAAAGCAAACATTGAATAAATTCATGCTGAATACAAACACTGAATTCTGAAACCAGTCATGGTCGAGGTCATTTCCAACAAACTGAACCCGCAGACGATCCCCCACCTCGAGATCTGGGCCTGGGAAGTGCCGATTTACCTGTTTCTCGGCGGACTTGCCGGGGGGCTGCTGGTGATTTCCGGCGGCATCCTGCTGCTTCAGCGCGGGGGGCTTTTCAATGGAGACTACGGAGAAAGACCGCCGTTTTCCGAAATGGTCCGGATCGGGTCCCTGCTGGCGCCGGTGCTGCTGGGCATCGGCATGTTTTTTCTATTCCTCGACCTGGAATACAAGCTGCACGTGTGGCGCTTCTACACGGCATTCGTCTGGAACTCGCCGATGTCCTGGGGTTCCTGGATGCTGATAGTCTTCTTTCCGCTTGCCGGGCTGCAGGCGATGATTGTCAACCGCAAATGGTTTGAGAACATTGCCCCGCTGCGCACATTGATCGACCGGTTCGAACCACGCCTGAACCTGATCGCGATGATAAATGTCCACATGGGTGCGGGAATCGGGGTTTATACCGGCATTCTGCTTTCCACTTTTTACGCCCGGCCGATCTGGTCCAGCGCGATCCTCGGATTCGTCTTCCTGATGTCCGGACTCTCTTCCGCAGCGGCAGTGATGATGCTGATGGCGCCGCGCAGGGAAAAGCTGATTTTCTCAAAGACTGATATGTATTTCATATCACTGGAAGGATTCGCCACAACTCTGTTTATTATCGGCGGCATCACCGGTTCAGAAAATGTTCGTGATGCCATGCTTTACCTGATCTCAGGACCTTATGCTCCCTGGTTCTGGATCGTGTTTGTTTTCGGTGGAATGATTGTTCCGCTGCTGCTGGAGACGCTGGAGGCATTGGAGCGGGTGCGCTTCACCGTACTGGTTCCGGTGCTGGTACTGATCGGGAGCCTCACCCTGCGTTTTGTCATAGTTTACGCGGGACAGGCATTTCCCACATTTGCGTGAATTTTTTGGGGAGCTAACAACGATCCTGAAAAACAGGAGAATCTGGCACAAAGACAAAGGATCCCGGATGGAAGCAACTGAAACCACGGGCGCTCTAGACAAGGCCCCGGAACATGAAGTGATGCGGCTGCCTTACTGGCCCAACTGGGCAGCGGGAGTCGGACTGGGACTGGTCCTGCTCGCGGTGTTCTTCATTTCCGGACGCGGGCTGGGCGGTTCCGGTGCACTTTCCCGGGCGACAGCGGTTGCGCTGCACACGGTGATGCCGCAGCACGCGGAAAACCTGGATTACTTCGCCCGCTATTTCAGGGGAGACGCATGGATGACTGACTGGCTGGTTTTCCAGCTGTTCGGTGTTTTCCTCGGCGGGATGTTCGGTGCGCTGACAGCGGGACGTTTCGGGAAATCGGTGGAAAAAGGAGAGTCGATTACCAACCGTCAGCGTTTCTGGTACGCGTTTGTCGGCGGCGGACTTATGGGCTGGGGTGCGCGCCTCGCCAGGGGCTGCACCAGCGGTCAAGCGCTCAGCGGTGGCGCCACCCTCGCTGCGGGGAGTTGGGCCTTTATGCTCGCATTGTTCGCGGGTGGATTCGCCACCGCTTTTTTTGTCAGGAGGATGTGGAAATGAATGCCGCGCCGCTGGCCAAAATGGGCCTGATAACGATGGAAGTGGACATGATCTTGGCCGGACTGATCGGGTTCGGTTTTGGTTTCATGCTCGAGCGCGCTGGTTTCGGTTCCGCCCGCCGCCTGGTGGGGCAGTGGTATGGACGTGACTGGAGCGTTTTCAAGGTGATGTTCACGGCAATAGTGACCGCGCTGTTTGGCATGCTGATTCTCGATGCCCTGAACCTGATGTCGCTCGATGCGATCTACCTCAACAAAACCTACTGGGGACCACAGACCATTGGCGGACTGGTGATGGGCGCGGGTTTCGTCATCGGGGGTTACTGCCCGGGGACTTCGTTCGTGGCGGCGGCGTCAGGAAAAATCGACGCGCTGTATTACATCCTCGGCATGATCTTCGGGGTGCTGGTCTTCGCGGAGGGATGGCCGCTGTTCGAGAAACTGGCCGGCATCGGGTACGCAGGCTCCCTGACCCTGCCCCAATTGCTGGGAATCAGCCCCTGGCTGATAGCCTTCATATTGCTGGCGGTGGCAGTTGTGGGCTATCGCCTCAGCAGCGCGCAGGAACGGAAATTAAAAGGATAAGGAGGGTGGATGTGGTTTGATAGAGATTACCGCTGGGTCCTGCCCATGCTGTGCGGAGTGATGCTGGCGATGATCATCGTGTTCAACTGGCCGCGCGCGGGGACGTGGTACGACCAGCAGGACAGGGTGCGTGTAAGCCTTCTGAAAGTGACCGAACTGGCCGGCTGGATCATCGAAGGCAGGAACGACTTCATTCCGGTTTTGCTGCAGTCCCCCGCGGAACCGGGGATTGACAACATACCCGGACTGGTGGTGCTGGATCCCTCCGGAGACCTGGCAGGGGCGGTTTCAAAGTTCCCGGTATACAAACAGCTGGTTGCCATTCCTCCGGATGCAAGCCTGCAGCCGGCTGTCGCGGCGGCGCTGGTGCAAAATGAAAAGCGACGGGTGATACTGCTTGCGGGAGGAGCTGCCGCTTGGCGGGCCATGATCAGTTCCGAACAACTCGATGAGCATGGGTTAGCCGACAGTGAATTGAAAGCATTGCGTAATGTCCGTCCATTTTTCCACCCCGAACTGCAGGAAACTTCTTCAGCCGGGGCGGCCAGTCAGCAGCATTACGTCGCTCCTCAAGCCGAGCCGCCGCCGATGCTCGAAGATGTGGAAGAGGAGGAGGAAGAAGAAGGCTGCTGAAACAGTTACACGGTAGTTACACCATTCTTTGACCCGGCATTACGGGTCTAAGCGGGGCGCGGGCAATCCGGAAGGGATTCCCGCCGGCCCCTGGATTGTCCAATGAGGACCACATACCGTGACTCCGCGGTCCAGTGCAGCTTGCCGGAAGAACTGCATCTGGAACAGGGGAGTCCCGGACAACAACAGGAGGGCGCCATGGAAAGAAACATTGTTGTTCCAATTGATTACAGCGACATCAGCAAGGAAGTCGCCCGGTTTGCCGATGAATGGGCAGACCGCACCGGGGGCAAAGTGCATTTTATGCATGTCAGCCAGATGCCCGACGTGTCATTTTACCCAGGGCATTATGAACAGAAGGACAAACGGAACGAATCACAACATATCCGCCGCCTAGATCACCTGCTCAAGGGATTGGGGCTGAAAACAAAATACGACATCAGTCATCAATACGGCACCCCGTATTTCAAAATCGTCGACCTGGTCAAGGACGTCGACGCCAACCTGGTCATCATGGCCGCGCATTCGCACACCATGCTCGGACGCTTTTTCCTGGGCAGCAACACGGACTACGTGGTGCACCACCTCCACTGTCCGGTTTATGTGTACCGCAAGCCGAAGAAGAAAAGTGAAAACATCATCCTGGTTCCCCTCGATTTCAGCGACGCCAACCATCCGGTTGTGGAAAAATCCCTCGAATGGGCGCAGCGGCAAAACGCGGAACTGCATTTCGTGCACGTGATGCAGCCGGTTGATTATTCCTATTACGGGGCGGAAGCAAGCTGGGGCTTGGGGAAGGTGGAACTGCAGCTGACCGAGGAAAATGGACGCGAGGCTATCGACAAGTTCCTGGAATCATACGAAATCGAAATGCCACACAAACGCGTGGTGCTGTTTGCAAATTCCTCGTACCTGCGCCTGCTCGAATACCAGCAGGAAACCAATGCCGGCTTGATCATGCTCGCCGGACATGACCATTCGGTGACCGGGCGGATCTTCCTCGGCAGCAACACCGATTACCTGCTCCACCACGTGGATATCCCGATGTACGTGTTCAAGGAGGTCTGAACCTGCATACAATGCCGGAACCCGCGGCACCCAGCAGCGGGCCGTATCCCGCCTGAAATCCTTGGTCCGGGGATGGGCGCGGTTGCCGAATGGATCATCAGAATTTTGCCCTGCTGATGGTGATCCTAAAATCGCGCCCACCCTTTTTAAAAAAAATTAAAAAAATTCTTGACAACGAATTGCGTGTAGTAATATCATTAAGATTACCTTAAAAAACTTAAGGTTTTTTACTAATCTCGCCCACCTTGAAAATCTGTTAAATGGCAATATGGCCCTGCTTCGTCAAGCAGGGCACAATCCATTCGCCGTATTTCAATAGCATAGCCCACATTCTTTTTGAAAAAAGAACCTAAAAAGTACCGATTTTTTTGAATATGATAATTTGATTATACGTATAATCAGAATATCATATCCTCATGATATGAGGATTCCAGGTTCCACGCTTTAAACGGGGACACTCGCCTACAATTCGAGGAGAACCGCGGCAGGCGTTATAACAATCCGACTGCTGGCAATTTGTTTATTTAATAATTCAAATAATCCGGATATACGGTTCTTCTCAGACAGATTTATCCCGACCGAATCAGCGGGGAAATAACACGCGTATGGACATGGTAGTGAACAATGAGGAACCGGCAAGCGTAGGCGCGGTCATCCACGAGGGGTATCAGCTGCTGTTCGGTAGGCAATGGCCGGTATGGATCGGCGGGGTGCTGTTCGGTGTGACAAACGTCTTCATGTTTGCCTTTGACAAGCCGCTGAGCGTGGCGGACGGAGTGCGTCACTGGGGAAACTGGTTTTTCAATTCGGTAAACCTCACCGACAAAGACATCGTCTCCCCGCACCTGTATTCAACCTCGGTTCTGATCTTCGGCCTTTTTTTCGGCGCGCTGGCATCGGCGCTGCTGGCCAGGCAATTTCGCGTACGTATGGCCCCTCCCCGTGAATTTTTCAAGGGTCTGCTTGGGGGAGTGCTGATGGGCATCGGCTCGAGCCTTTCCTTCGGCTGCAACATCGGCGGTTTTTTCAGCGCCACCAGCGCCCTCTCCCTGGCGGGAGTGGCGATGATGGGCGGTCTCATCATCGGAGGACTGATCGGCATGAAGCTGCTGGTCTGGGAGATAACCTATTTGCCGCACTCGGCAAAACCCCCGAGGGAGGTTTCAGCGGGCTGGAAAAAAATCGAGGTGCTGCTGGGAATACTGACGGCGTCGGCAGCACTGGCTTTCGCCTTCATCTATGACGGATATGACTATTCAATGCGCGGAGGTTTTCTGCTCTTCGGGTTTTTCATCGGCATCTTCATGCAGCGCACGCGTTTCTGTTTCATCCGCGCATTCCGGGACCCTTTCATGACCGGAGACGGAGAAACGGTGAGGGCAGTGGCAATCGCGGTGGCGATCAGCGCCATCGGTTTTTCCATTTTGAAGTGGACGGACCTGAAGGACTGGGAGATGTTCGTATTTCCGGGCTTCTGGCTGGGCAGTCTTGTGGGAGGGACGATTTTCGGCATCGGCATGTCGCTCAGCGGGGGCTGCGCCTCCGGATCACTCTGGAGGGCAGGGGAAGGACACGTCAAGCTTTGGATCGCCCTCGCCGCTTTCGCGCTGTCGGGGTCCTATTTCCGTGACTGGCTGGTTGAAAGCAGGTGGATCATGAAACTCGGAGAGTCGGTGTTTCTGCCTGAGGTTATCGGGTGGAGACTGGGACTGCTTTCCATTCTCGCGCTCATGGGCCTGTGGGTCCTTTTTACCCTGTGGAACGAAGTCCACAAAAAGCTGGTCATCGTCTGATATGCCGTTGAAAAACGGCTGCATGTATTGCAAAGAGCTTAGGCTCAGAGAGGAAACATGAAAAAACAGATCACGGCAATCGTACTGGCATTCCTGGTGTCAGCCCTGCCCGCTGAGGCTTTTGACCCGAAAAAAAGCTCCTTCTCTTCACCCACCGACTGGCTGTCAAACCTAAACAACCCGGGCTGGAACAGTTCCTGGAGCGGCGCAGCGAATCCGGCGATGGCGATGAACTTCATGACCATGATGTCCAACCCGAAGATGATGCAGGCAATGCTTCACATGGGTGATCCGGAACTGATGAAGGAATGGATGCGGGTCGCCACCAATCCACAATTCGTAAACGCATTAATGATGATCGGGGACCCGGGCCTGATGAGCAATTACACGGGCATCATGACCAATCCACAGCAGATGAACCAGATGATGGAAATGGCGGACCCGGAAATGATGGAGCCGATGATGCGCATCATGACCAACCCCAGTTTCGTCAAGGCCACGATGACCATGATGGACCCGTCGCTGACGGACAACTGGATGAGGATGATGGTCGATCCGCGCCAGGCGCAGATGGTGTTTCAGATGGCGGACCCGGAGGTGATCAAGAGTTTTACAAAGATGATGCTTGAGCCGCGGATGATGCAGTCCATGATGAACATGGGCGACCCGGAAATGATGAAAAGTTATATGAAGATGGTTGCCGATCCCAAGTTCATGGACTCCATGTTCCGGCTGGCAGATCCCGAGCTGACCAGACAGTTCATCGGCATGATGACCAACCCCGAATACATGCAGTCCATGCAGAACATGCTTGACCCCGAGCTGATGAGCCAGTGGGTAAAGGTGATGACGGACAAACGCACCATGGATTCCATCAGGAAAATGGCGGACCCGATGCTGATGATGGACATGATGTTCTCAACCATGTCGATGATGGGAGCGATGCAGGAACTGACTCCCATAAGAGACCGGCCTGCAGCCGGTGAATAAACCGGGAATGATGCCCGCACAGGCCTCTGCACCCGGCCTGGACGGACACGGCAAAACGGGGTGCCCGAAAGGAACGAGTTGATTGATCTTAAGAAGGCGCTCGCAATCTTTGCCCTCGCAACCGCTGTGATTGCGGGCGTCGTCCTCGCACAAGGAGGTCCTGGAAAAGCCGGTATAAATACCGGAGGGGACGTACCCGCACAGAGACCCGCGGCGGGTACCGTGAAACTTGCGGAGGAAACTTGCCCGGCTGACACGGCTGATATCGGCATTCTCAGTTCGTGTTTTATGGAAAAGTTTTATGCCCGCCTGAACAAGGGCGGAGATCAAATGAACGCCGAGCTTTCCACCCCCTTCGGCAAAGAGGCGGAGGAAGCGACACGGAACCTGATGACCGGTATGGCGGGGTTTTTCGCCCTCGGTCAAAAATGCATGTCCGATGTTGCCGCAAACATGACGGCATTCACGCGGACGGGTTCACCCAGACAAACTTTGTAATGGAGGCAGTATGGTAAATCTTAATAAAATATTCGCGATAACCGTTTTGGCGACGGTGCTGGTCCTTGGAGGCCTCGCCTATGCGCAGCAAACTGAAACGGGAAAGACCCCGGCCAAAACCGAGGCAACACAAACCAAAACGACGCTCGATCCAGCCGCTCACGAGGAACTGAGAAAAGCTATGCAGGAAATGGCGAACGCAATGCGGACCATGATGAACATGGTTTCCAGCACCTGCGTAACCTGTCATGCACAGAAAGCCGTCCTCTATCAGTCCATGGGAGAAAGCTGGCGCAAGTGGCATGAAGAGAACAAAGAGAAGAAAGGAGAACAGTAATGAAAATTCTAGGAATGACCGTTTTAACGGCGGCACTGATTTTCGGCGGAGCGGCATACGCCCAGGAGACGGAAGAAGAAATCATGAAATTCAACCGCTTGAGCTACATGCATGAAGCCCCGCCCATGAAAGGGCCGGTGGGTCCCAAGGAGGGCACGATTAAAATGCCGACCCGCCCGAAGGAGGTTTTCCGCAAAAACACCATGGTTGAGAAAATCATGTCCGCCGAGGCGAAAATGAACGCCATGCAGAATTTTCTGGCGGTCAATCCAATGAGCATGCGCGACATGATGAGCCTGATCGTGGCCAAGAAAAAGGTGCTCCCCGGGATCACTTTCGACGAGGTGATCGAGTCGATCACGGTTAAGGCCAATGAACTCAACCTGAAATTTTCAGGGCACAACAAACCCTGGAAAGTCTTGCGGGAAATGGGTTACGAAAACAGCCCGAGGGTGGAATTTCTTGTGTTCTGCGATCTCGTCACCCTGCGGGCTCTGCTCGATTACTCACTTGAATTCACCGCGTTCCTCCCCTGCCGCGTGGCTGTCATGGAAGACGCGGACGGGCAGATATGGATTACCACCATCGACTGGGACGCGCGCTGGCTAGACACCAGTTCAAATCCGAACCAGATGCCCCCGGAATTGCGCGAGCGCGCAATCAAGGTCCGGGAACAAATCGAAGAAATCATGGCAGCCGGGGCCACCGGAGATTTCTAGCAGCAGACGCCGGTGCCCAGGAAGCAGTTTGCTTTCGGGTCCCGCCACAATCTACCCGCCCTGCCCGTGGAGACCGCGGGTGGTAGAGTAAAGAAGGGCGCAGCAACGTCGACACTGACTGTCCGGACAGGTAGAACACTTGACAGGACAGGAGTAGCCGACGTTTTATCCGCAACGTATGATGGACATACGAACGCGGCAAACCATTATGAAAACCTTTTCGCAAAAAAAGCAGACACTTCTGTCTGTACGAGATAAGGAAATCATAAAACGTGATTCAAAAGGAGAAGCAATGAATCTCAAAAAAATTGCAACCGTACTGGTTGTTGGTTTCTTGTTGAACGGTGGAATTGCATTCGCTCAAACCACCGATACAGCATCACCCGCCGAACTGGCTGACTGGTCTAAATCCATGGAAGCCATGGTGAAAGCGGCCGACCCGACCCCGTACATCCAGATGATGACGGACCCGAGGATCATGAACGCCTTGATGAAGATGATGGACCCCACTCCCTATCTGCAGTGGATGACCGATCCGGCGATGATGGACGCGATGATGAAAATGGCCGACCCCACGCCTTATCTGAAGTGGATGACCGACCCGGACATGATGAATGCCTGGATGAAAATGGCCGACCCCACTCCATACATCGCGGTAATGACCAATCCGGACATGATGAATGCCATGATGAAAATGGCGGATCCATCCCCTTATGTCAAGATCATGACCGATCCGGCGATGATGGACGCGATGATGAAAATGGCCGACCCGCGCATCTGGGGTGGCATGATGAACGCGATGATTCAGATGATGAACGTCATGCCCCAGGCCATGAGCGGATTCAGCTGGCCCGCTCCAGCCCCGGCGACCGAAGCCAAAAAAACGGAATAAGCGCCGGTGACGGGAAATTCAACGGTCTTTTCAGTCCGTTGAAAAAAATCTGCTGAAAGCCGGGCCGGCACACAATACGGACCGGTTACAGACAGACAGACCTCGGGGCGCTGTGGAAAGGCGCCCCGCGGTTTTGCATACAGCACATAACCCCGAATTCCATGGAGGGGAACAATTAGAACGCTTTCAATTTAGCAGGGAAAGACGAATTACCCTGGCATAAAGGTTCACAATGAACATTTCAGGGATCCTTATTCAAACCCGTCCGCAATTGCGGGACGAAGTCATCCAGGCAGTGGATAAATTTCCCTGGCTGGATGTTCATTTTTCCGATGATGCCGGACGCATCATTGTTACCATTGAGGGAGAGACCGTGGAGGTTGAACATGAACGAGCCAGCAGGCTCCTGCAGGTTCCCAATGTGCTCTCCGTCGATATGCTCAATCATTATTTTTCCGAGGAAGAAATTCCGGATGAGAAGACCGTCGATTCTTCGCCGGTCGGCGGCTGATCCCATAGGCATTATTTGCAACGAACTCAACCTTTAATGTAACCGGTCAATAGGGGGCAGACTAACACTTAAAGAAAGGGAACAAATATGAGCATTTCCAGACGCAACTTAATAAAGACATCGGTGGCCGCATCCGCGGCAGGCGCCATCGGCATGCAAGTCCCGCAAACCCTGATGGCCCAGGCAGGTGTAGACAAAGACCTGCAATGGGACAAGGGAGTCTGCCGTTTCTGCGGCGTGGGATGCGGGATCATGGTTGGAACCAAGAAAGGCAAGGTGGTTGCCACCAAGGGTGATCCTGAGTGTCCCGTAAATCGCGGACTGAACTGCATCAAGGGATATTTCAACGCCAAGATCATGTACGGCGGAGACCGCATCACCCAGCCCCTGCTGAGGAAAAAGAACGGGAAGTTTGACAAGCAGG
>CAYFLK010000065.1:0-20979 GCA_964344035.1 uncultured Pseudomonadota bacterium | reverse complement strand
TTTATCAAATTAATCAAAGAGATATGACTGATCACTTAAGGGAACTTCGGACTAGCAAACTCTCCCTTCTATTTTTTCTCCCGTCTTGACAGGAAGGACTCGGATTGCGAGGATGCAATGTGTTTTTTCTTAACCACTTTACCAGAGAGACTCATGGACCTATTTGCCGATACAGCGGAAATCGAAGAGATTCAACAACTCAACGAACTGGGGATTATTGACGGGGTGACCACCAACCCCAGTCTGATAGCAAAATCCGGACGTAACCTGCGCGAGGTGCTTGCGGAAATCTGTGAACTGGTCGATGGCCCGATTTCCGGAGAAACGGTTTCAACGGATACCGAAGGGATGGTCCGCGAAGGGCGCTGGCTGCGGGAAATCGCCGACAACATGGTGGTCAAGGTACCGCTCACCCCTGAGGGAATCAAGGCTTGCCACCAACTGAGCGATGAAGGTCACCCGGTAAACGTCACTTTATGCTTTTCGGCCAACCAAGCCTTGTTGGCGGCAAAAGCCGGCGCGACCTTCATCAGCCCGTTCGTCGGTCGTCTTGACGATATCAGCACTGATGGTATGCAGCTCATTCAGGACATTCATGTCATTTTTGAAAATTACTTTTTCGACACCCAGATCCTCGCCGCATCAGCTCGAAGTCCGATGCACATCCTTGAAGCCGCCAGGATCGGCGCCGATGTCGTCACCGCACCACCGAAGGTCATCTGGCAGATGTTTCAACACCCTTTGACCGACAAGGGGTTGAAGGCTTTCCTCGATGACTGGGAGCAGACCGGTCAGAAACTGGGTCAGGTGGACTGATCATAATTTTAATCCACGGCTCAACGATGCCACAACCATGCGGCACCGCGGACCCCGCTTGAATCTCCGTGGCGGGCGGGGCGGATCGGGGTGGAGAATTCCCCGCCGAACACCCAGCGCGGTATGAGTTCCGGCAATGTTTGGTACAGACGGGAAAGGTTGGACATCCCCCCGCCGAGGACGAACACGTCCGGATCAAGCACATTGGCCAGCATCGCCAACCCTCTTGCCAGCCGGGATTCGTACCGCCGCATCACATGTTCCCCCAGTGGGTCTCCTTTTTCAACGAGCGCAGCGATTTCCCTACCACGTTTGGGCGTCCCGGTTTTCCGTTCATAGTCCTTTTCAAAGCCGGTCCCGGAAACAAAGGTCTCGATGCAGCCGCTGCGACCGCAGTAGCATTCAGGACCGGGGTATTCATCGGGTTCGAGCCAACTCAGGCTGTTGTGGGCCCATTCCCCGGCTATCCCATGCCGGCCGGAGTGCACCTTGCCGTTGACCGCGAGTCCAGCGCCGCACCCGGTACCGAGGATGACGGCGAACACCATCGCTTCCCCCGCTCCCGCGCCGTCAGTCGATTCTGAGGCCGCGAGGCAGTTTGCGTCATTGGCGATTCGCACATCCCGCCCAAGGGCCTGTTCTAAATCCTGCTCAAACGGTTTCCCGATCAGCCAGGTAGAGTTTGCGTTTTTGACCAGTCCTGTCAACGCTGAAATCGTCCCGGGTATGCCGATCCCGACCGTCCCGTTCCGCCCGGTTTGTTTTTCCAGGTAAAAGACCATTTCCGCAACCTTGGATATTGTACTCTGGTAACTTCCGCGGGGAGTGTCAACGCGTTTCCGGGCCAGCTCATTGCCAGAATCATCAAGGGCAATTCCCTCGATTTTGGTGCCTCCGAGATCGATGCCAATGCGCATGGTCAGTCAATCACTCCCATCCTGCCGTTGCGGAAATCTCGAAACGCCTGGTGGATTTCTTCCATCGTGTTCATCACAAAAGGACCATAGCGCGCCACCGGTTCATTCAGTGGATTCCCGGCTAGCAACAGCAGGTCGAGAGGGGAGTTTCCTGATGCACACAAGCGAACCGAATCACCATCCCGTTTATATAGCGCCAGTTGGCCTTCCTCAGCAACCTTTTCTTCATTCATTCCAAACTCTCCTTTTCCGGAAATAACGTATGCCATTGCATTTTGATCCTCCGGAGCGGGTTGGGTGAATTCGATGCCCGGCAGCAGCGTGATGTGCAGGTAGAGGATCGGTGTATTCGTTTCGATCACCGCGCTGACGCCACGGGATTCCCCGGCAATCACACGGACTCGGCTTTCTCCGTCATCAAGGGTGAACTCGGGAATGTTCCGGGCAGGCGTGTCCTGGTAACGCGGCGCCGTCATCTTTTGTGAACGCGGAAGGTTTATCCAAAGCTGGAACCCGTGCATCGTCCCCCCGCTTTCATAGAAATCCGGAGAAGGCATTTCAGAGTGTACCACCCCGGAACCGGCCGTCATCCACTGCACATCTCCCGGACCGAGACATCCGTTGTGTCCTCCCGAATCCCTGTGTTCGTTTTCTCCCGCAAGCATATAAGTCACTGTTTCAAAACCACGGTGGGGGTGATCCGGCGCGCCGATAGCCTGTCGCGGACCCCATTCGGTAGGACCCAGGTGATCGAGCAAAAGAAACGGGTCAACCTGGCCCAGCCGGGCTGTGGGAAACGGACGTCGAACGGGGAACCCTCCGCCTTCAATCACCCGCTCGGTGGTTACGATGGTTTCGATTTCGCGTGTCATGGGGAGTCTCCTGACCTATTTCGGGCCAATTTTTCGGGAATTTTCCGGTTGTTATGCGTCCGCGCAGTGTGGCAGAATCATCATTCGTAAAGACTATCCCTTTCGTGTCATGGATTCAACCTGCCTTTTCAGCATCGGAGATTTGATTCATCACCGCAGTTTTGATTACCGCGGGGTCATCATCGACGTCGACGCGACTTTCCAGGGGACGGAAGAATGGTACCGCGAGATGGCGAAAAGCAAACCCCCAAAGGACCAGCCTTGGTACCATGTGCTGGTCCATGATTCCGCGTCAGTGACATATGTCGCGGAGCGCAACCTTGAGGAAGACAAGCACGGGGGACCCGTCCATCACCCGTTCATAGAACAGTTCTTCAGTTCCTTCGAAAACGGACGCTACCTGCGAACACTGAGCTGAAATCCAGTTTCTGCTCTCCTGTCCACTCCAAATTGTGTGGAGGGCTCCCCCTTTATCTTAACAAAAAGACGCGGCATCAGGTTGTTCCCGCAAACAGGCGGGGAGGCGGTTCGTGATGTTCTGCCCGCCAATTACTCCACAGCAATTGTATCGAGTCACCGGTACACGGATGAACCCAGTCAGGACTGAGCACGCTCAGAGGGAGAAGCACAAAACCGCGGTTTTCCAGCTCAGGATGTGGAATGCTTAGCAGTTTACTCTGATGACTTTCCCCGCCGAAACTGAGCAGGTCAATATCCATCCTGCGTGCCCCCCAACGTTCCTTGCGGACCCTACCCAGACGGTTTTCGATTTGCTGACAGTGCATAAGCAGTTCTTTTGCGTTCATCATGGTGCGGCCACGGACCACCTGGTTCAGGTAATCCGGCTGCGGCATATTATCGAGGGGGGGGCTTTCATAAACCGGAGACACGCGAAAACCTGCGAGAGGCAGTTGAGCCAGAGCCAGGCGAGCCTGCTCCAGCAACTCCGGGCGGTTGCCAAGGTTGCTGCCCAGTGCTAAATGTACGAGGGTTTCATCTTTCATGCACGCATACCCTTAAGCTTCTCTTTTTCCGTCTGCAAATGAGCCTTAAGCGCAAGACATGTGTCTTTGTGCCTATCGCCATATAAAACCCGTTTTACACGAACAAGTTCCAGTGAAATGCTGTAATGATCGGAAACATTCTGATACACTTGAATAAAACCACAATCCTTGATTGTCGGCGCTCCTATGCGTGCAAATACGCAGGTTTGCCACTACGCTTTGGCTGGTAGTCAACAATGTAATTGTAGGGGCGGGCCCCCGTGTCCACCCAAAAGAACCCGGACCGCATGAATCGAAGCGGATTTTTGTTCCGCGAAATCCGTGGGCAAACACAGGGGTTTGCCCCTACATAAACACCAGCGAGGAAAGGTTTATGAAAAAATGGCCGAAATTGATCCTGTCCGGAATCGCTGCGTTTGTTTTCCCCGGAATTCCCAAGGGTGAATCCCCCGGACAAACCTCCATGTCAACAATGGTCACGGCAAAACTTTGTAATGCACCCACGGCGAAACAGCGACAGGTGCTGGATACGCTGTCCAAGGATGCTGGAGTTTCTTATGATGATGATAGCTGTCCGCGTCTGGTGCAGGCAATCATGGAGATGGGGTTTATCACTCCCTCCTTTCGCCGGACGCTTGGATTGATCCCGATCAATCAGCATGCGCCGGTCATTCTGGCCCATCGCTGGAAGCCAGGGCAGAATATTGCGGGTTGGTGGTTCAGCGAGAAATATGATGGTGTGCGCGCGTACTGGACCGGGCAGGAAATCGTATCCCGCAAGGGCAATGTGTTTTCTGCGCCGGCATGGTTTACCGAAAACCTGCCTCCCATCCCCCTGGACGGGGAACTGTGGATCGGCCGCAAGCGCTTCTCTGAGACCTTGAGCATTGTCCGTGACCGCATCCCCTCCCTGCAATGGCAAAAGGTCCGGTTCCTGGTATTCGATGCACCCAGCATCCCCGGCGGTTTTGAAGAACGGCTTGCGCAAGCAAGGAGACGGCTGAACCTGTCACATCTCCCCCATGTCAGTTTGGTGGAGCATCAGCAAATCGGAAACGAAACTCGGCTGCTGCAGTTGCTGGCTGACATCGAAAAAAGCGGAGGGGAGGGTCTGATGCTGCGGAAACCAGGGTCCCTTTATACAAGAGGACGATCTCACGACCTTCTCAAAGTCAAGAGCCACCATGACGCAGAAGCCATTGTGATTGAGCATTTGCCCGGCAAAGGACGCAATGCCGAAAGGATGGGATCTCTGCTGGTGGAACTGCCGGACGGCGCACGCTTCCGCATCGGGACCGGTTTCAGTGACGAGGAACGGGAGAACCCCCCACCGCTGGGAAGCACAATCGTTTTCCGCTATTACGGGCGAACCAAGACCGGACTGCCAAGGGCGGCTTCTTTTCTCCGCATCCGTGAAGAATTTTAACGCGCAACCCCAAGATCGCCTTCAACCGGTTGATGATCCGCATCATTGGAGGAAACCTGCGCGGGCGAAAGCTGAAGGTCCCGCCCGGGAATAAGGTTCGCCCGACCCCGGACCGGGTTCGGGAAGCGTTGTTCAGCATGCTTGAGCAGCTAGTTGAATGGAACGGGCTTACCGTTTTGGATCTCTACGCAGGCAGTGGAGCGCTAGGCCTGGAAGCCCTCAGCCGGGGAGCCGAGCGGACCGTCTTTGTGGACGTTTCCCGGCAGCACATCGAAACAATCCGGCAAAACATAGAAACTTGCGGAATCGGAGCAGACCGGGTGGAACTGGTTTGTAAGCGTGCTGAAAACTGGATCAGAAATTATTCCTGTCCGGGAAGTCAGTGCCTGGTCTTCATCGATCCTCCCTACAGGAACAACAATTATGCCTTAATTCTTTCCCTTTTAAGCGCCCTTCCCGCCATTCCATCATCTACATGGATTGTGGTGGAATCCCCCAGGGAAATTATCCTCACGATTCCCGACGGACTGTCTTCCATCCGCCGCCGCACCTATGGATCGGTGTCGATAGAGTTGCTGCAAAAGCGATGATGCACTCCCTGTCTTTGCGGGAAACGACTTGCCACTCCCGCCTTCCTTTCATAGGCTTGGTGTCAGCACGCATCTCCATCCCGTAGCACCTTCGCCCTTTCGGCGACAGGTATTTGGTTCACCACTGTGCATCGTTTCCACCTGGAGATCAGCCCTTGAGTTCAATACTGGAAAAACTGGACCTGTCCCGTCTGCCCAGACACATCGGCATCATCATGGACGGAAATGGACGTTGGGCACTGGAACGGATGATCCCCCGTTTTCATGGACATCGAAACGCGGTGAGGGCGGTTCGCGCGACCGTTGAAGCAGCAGTGGAACTGCGGCTGGAAGTCCTCACCCTCTATGCGTTTTCCACGGAAAACTGGCGCCGCCCAGCGCAGGAAGTGTCTGCGCTGATGAACCTGTTTGCTGAATACCTGGAAAAGGAACTGCAGACGATGCTTGACAACAATGTGCGGTTTCTTGTCGTCGGCGACCGTCAAGGGCTCCCTGATTTTCTCCAGGACCCCCTTACCGTGGCGCTTGAATCAACCGCTAAAAACACCGGGCTGCTGCTCAACCTGGCCGTCAATTACGGTGGGCGCGCAGAACTGATACGTACCATCCAGACCATCGCGGGTTCAGTGCTAAGGGGAGAAATCAGGGTCGCCCAGATCGATGAAAAACTGGTATCCCAAAACACCTATACCCCAAACGTTCCAGACCCCGACTTGATTGTCCGCACCAGCGGGGAACAGCGGCTTTCGAATTTCCTCATCTGGCAAGCCGCCTACAGCGAGTTTTATTTCACCGAGGTGCTCTGGCCGGATTTCGGCAAGGAAGACCTCTACCTCGCCCTCTGGGAATACCAGCAGCGTCAACGCCGCATGGGCAGCACCGAGCCGGTGAAGGAGATCGCCTGAACCCGCATGCCAACCCTGAATTCCATGACTTCATTTTCCCCTGAGTTGTCCGCGCGTGTACGCACCGGAATCCCACTGGCCGCGGGAGTCGTGCTTCTGGTTTTCGGTCCGTCCTTGCTCTTCGGACTGGCAGTCATCATCTTCGCGGCCATCGGTTCAGGGGAATTCACCGCGATGGTTTCAAAAAAAGGGGTGACGCTTCCCGAGTGGATGCTTCCCGGAAGCGGGGTCTTGATGGGACTGGGCGCCTTGTGGGGGCCCTCCGGTCTGCATGGGATGCTCCTCATATGCGGGGTCTCCTGGATCCTCCATGAACTGGTTTTCACCCCGAAAACCGCATTCAGCGAATTGAACCGCTTAGGCTACGGGATCTTCGGGATGGTCCTGGTCGGTTGGAGCCTTTCCCACATGACACTGATTAAGTCGGAACCGAACGGGGTTTCACTGCTGTTTTTCCTGCTGCTCGTCATCAGTTTCAGTGACATCCTCGCGTATTTCGGCGGTAAGAAGTTTGGTAAAACCCCCCTCGCACCTTCCATCAGTCCGAAAAAAACCTGGGAAGGAAGTCTCTGCGGTGCGGGTGGAAGCGCGCTTATCGCAGCAGTCTTCGGGGAACTCGCACTTGACTATTTCTGGATGAGCGGCCTGCTGCTCGGGCTTCTGGTTGCCGCCGCGGGACAACTGGGAGACCTGGTCGAGTCAAAGATCAAACGACTCTGCGAAGTCAAGGATTCCGGCAACTTGCTCCCCGGGCATGGAGGCATACTTGACCGGATTGACGGGTATTTGATCGCCGCCCCCCTGTTTTACTACCTCGTTCAACTCGGATGACCTTGCCAAAATCGATTGCCGTTCTCGGCGCAACCGGCTCGATCGGGACCAGCACGCTCGAAGTGGTCCGGCAGTGTCCGCAACGTTTCCAAGTAACTTCGCTCACCTGCCGGAATTCGGTGGAATACATGGCGGAACTGATCCGGGAATTCCGACCGCAACGGGTTTGTGTCGGCTCCTCCGACCAGGCAAGGCACCTCCGTGAAGCGTTTCCCCAGCTGGAGGTGCACTGGGACACTAAGGGCCTGATCAGGATTGCGGAGGACCCTGAAACTGAACTGGTGGTGGCCGGAATTGTAGGCGCCGCCGGGCTTGCCCCGACATTTGCCGCAGTCAGCGCGGGCAAGATCATTGCTTTTGCAAACAAGGAACCGCTGGTTTTGGCCGGTCGGCTTTTTGTGGAAAAGGCCGTGGAAACAGGCGCAAAGATCCTTCCCGCGGACAGCGAGCACAATGCGATTTTCCAGATCCTGAACGGACGTGCCCCGGAGAATGTGTCCCGTCTGATCCTGACCGCCTCGGGAGGGCCTTTCCGCGATCTTCCACTGGAGCAGTTCAAGGATGTCTGCCTCGCCGATGCACTCAACCATCCGAACTGGAATATGGGAAAGAAAATCACCATTGACTCCGCGACAATGATGAACAAGGGGCTGGAAGTCATTGAGGCCAGGTGGCTTTTCGGCATTCCGTTGACAAAGATCTCCGTGCTGGTTCATCATGAAAGCATAATCCACTCCCTTGTCGAATTCACCGATGGTTCCAGCCTGGCCCAGATGGGCCTTCCCGATATGCGCATTCCGATCTCCTACTGCCTCGGCTGGCCCGAGCGCCTTGAGCTGGAACTCCCACTGCTCGATTTGGCGGAACTAGGTTCCCTGCATTTCGAAAAAGCCGATTCGCAGCGCTTTCCCTGTTTGTCACTTGCTTATGAAACGGCGGTTGCGGAAGGTGGCGCCCCGGCAGTGCTCAATGGCGCCAACGAAGCGGTGGTGGCGGAATATCTGAAAGGCGAAATGAGTTTTATTGACATTTCACAAACCCTGGAAGCAGTCATGATCGATTTCCGCACACTGCTGAATAAACAGGACGCCCCCCGTTTTTTAAGAAAAATCAACACCCTTGAGGATGCCATTCAGGCGGACGATTGGGGACGCCGACAGGTACACCGCCGCCTTGAACACGCAGCAGCCGCTTGATCCCGGAACTTTTGCTCTTCTTTCAACTGTGTCATAATACCGGATCATTCTTTTACGGATTGAATTTCATCCCACGCTGATGCTCACAATCTTCACCTTCATCGCAGTACTCGGGTTCCTGATTTTCATTCATGAACTTGGGCATTTTCTTGCCGCCCGACAAGTAGGGGTCCGCGTGGAAACCTTTTCCATCGGGTTTCCTCCCATGATCTGGGGGAAAAAAATAGGGGACACCGAGTACAAGATTTCCTGGATTCCGCTGGGAGGGTACGTCAGGCTTTTTGGACAGAACGTCACGGATGAAGACCCAGGGCATACGCAAAACTATGCAGGTAAATCGATTCTGCAGAGGCTTTACATCCTCGTTGCCGGCCCGCTGATGAACCTCCTGTTCGCCCTTGTCTGCATGCCAGCCATTTACCTCATCGGCATAGACTCCCCAGCCTATATACACGAACCGCCACTGGTGCGTGCGGTCACTCACGGAGGAGCGGCGGATGCCCTCGGGGTTATGCCCGGCGACCTGGTGCGTTCCATCAACGGAGTCGAAACACCTGACTGGCAGGCAGTACACAAGCAGCTCGGAGAAGCAAGCGCATGGCCGAACCTGAATATGGAAGTGGAGCGGAACAGTCTGTCAGTTAAGCTGGAAGGGAGAACAACCCTGCTGAAAGCGGAACGCGAAATGGGGTGGAAACCGCACATTGCCGCGGTGGTGGGAGGATTCACTGATACCTCTCCGGCTCGCGACGCGGGTATCAGCAATGGAGACCGGATCGTCAGCATCAACAGCCAACCTGTACGGGATTGGAGTGACATCTTCACCATGGTTCAAACCACACAGAATGCGGTCTCAGGAAATGCAGGCCTGCCCGGTAAAAAGGTGCTGATAGAATACGAACGAGTCCGTGACACGGGGTTCGTGGAATTTGCTCCGTATTTTGACACAGAAATAAAAGCGTGGCTACTGGGGATGAGTCCGCCGACCATTCATCAGTTCTATGGACTCGGGGATTCGGTCTACAAGGGGACCCTGAGGTTGTGGCAGCTGACACGGGCCACATTCTGGTTCCTCGGTCAAATGCTCAGCGGGAAGGGGTCGTTGGATGATCTGGGTGGTCCGATCCGGATCGGCATGGTTCTGGGCGACGCAGCGCGCAGCGGGGTTTCAAACCTGGTTTTCTTGATGACCTTCATCAGCCTGCAGTTGGGGATCTTCAACCTGCTCCCGATACCAGCGCTTGATGGAGGACACATCCTCCTGCTGGCAATGGAAAAGCTGAAAGGGGGACCGCTGAACAGCATCTTCAGGGAACGCGCGCAAATGCTGGGATTTTCCGTGCTCATCGCACTGATGCTGTTTGTCACTTGGAACGACCTGATGCAGCTTTTCAAATCCTGATCAAGCATTTTCCGTTTCCAGCCTGATATCCATCAACCGGTTCCGCAACAGTCCAAGCAGTTCATGTATAGGCAGGTCCGGAACATCCTCCCACTTCATTACCTGCAGGATGTGGCGTCGCAAACGTCCGCGCATCAATCCTCGTTTTTCCCAACCGGCATAAATCGGTTCGAATTCCGCGGGTAGAGGCCGGCCATCCGGGTTTCGACGAAGCAGAAACTTGAGTGCGCTGTCCGGGTACTGCTGGACGAATTTGATCATGGATGCAGGGGTAATTTTATCGGTTCCGAAAACGACATCGGTTTCATCCGTTTCAACCTGTGCCAGTCCTTCGTCCTCGTCCTCGAAATCCTCGTCTTCTTCCTCCAATCCGCCCAGCAGATCGGCCGCCGACGGCACTTCCGGTTTCGAGGGGCCGGTGGTGATCGTTATCTTTGGTCCGGCTTTATCATTTATTTTTCCCGAACTCTCATCCATATGTTCATGGGATTCAGCAGTTTTCGGCAACTGAGGTGCAACCTTTTCCGCTTCTTCCAGGTCCACTATACCGTCATCCTCTTGCGCCATTGCATCAGCCAGTCCGGGCTCAACCTCCTCCAATTTCGGTACAAGCAACAGTTCGTCCTGTTCCTTTTCTGCAGGTATTTCCGTTTCCAATACCGGTGCTTCTTCAACGGGTTTTTCAGTAACTTTCACTCCGGATTTATGCACTTTTTTTCTGGGAGTCAAGACGGGACGTGCAGGCAGCACTGGTTTTACGGAAGGACTTTGAGATGGTCGGCGGAATTTAACCGGGATACGAGCAAGCGTTTTTTCGGGTTCATCATTTTTTCTCAGGGATTCCACGGAAACTCCACGCTGTTTTGCGAGTTGTTTGAGCACTGTCTGCACAAACCACTTGCCTTCCAACTGCTCCTGCGCTTCTCTGCGTATGCGCATGAGATCCTCAACCGTATATGGTTGTGCTGGCAAATGGAGTTCGGGTTCTATCCTAGCACCTGGTTCAGACGAAACTCCCAAAACCAGATTATGAAAGGATTCCAGATAGAGCAGGAAATCGTACAGAGGATGCCCCCCCCTTTGCTGCAAACCCTGCGCGATACTGTAACGGATGTTAAACTGATGATGGGCACCCAGCGCAAGCTGGTTGAATGCCTTGACGACCCGATTCCGCAGACGTTGATTCAACTGCTTTTCAGACCAGCCGAATTTACGCATGTAAGTCACAAACTGCTGGAGTCGTTTGCGTGGTAATTGCTTGCGAAAAACTTTTGGTTCCTGCTCGAAAAAATCCCGGATGACCCCTTCACCTTCGCGGCATTCCTTTTCAGTTGCATCATCATACAGGAACCCGCTGCGGTAGAGATGTTCACACAATTGAATCAAAAGTGATTCATCATCCGGAAGCATCGGGTTTATGTAGCCCGGTGTTTCCTTTATGACCGCGTGTCGGTGCATAGCTCGCAAATTGTCATACAAAACGTTGCGGTGAATGGCAATTCCGTAAAAAAGCAAAAATGCTGCCACCAGTTGGTTTCATTTTACCCGCACGCTTGTTGATCCCGGAACTGAATCAACGCTCACTTTTTCCGTACTATAAGATTACGGATGATCAAATATGAAAACAAGAATCGCATTGTGCTTGAGCAGGATTTTTCATAAGGTCAGAAACTGGCGGATCATACCTTTTCGGATTTAAATAAGCTATTACTTTAAGTACAAATGATCAGCATTGCCGAACTTGCCATGCAATACGGGCAAAAAACCCTGTTTGAAAACGCGACGCTGAATTTCGACAAAGGCAAGCGTTATGGACTGGTCGGCGCCAACGGCACCGGAAAGACCACACTTCTGAGGCTCATAAGCGGAGAAGAGACCCCGTACAAGGGCATGATTTCCATTCCCCGGAACGCAGATCTCGGGCTGCTGCGACAGGATCATTTTCGCTATGAAAACACCCCGGTTTCAGCGGTGGTGATGCAGGGAAAACCGCTCCTGTGGAAAGCCCTGCAGGAAAAGGAAAAACTGCTGCATGAAAACAAAAATGACGCGGACACGGGACACCGGCTCGGGCACCTTGAAGAAGTCATCGCCGAGGAAAACGGCTATGCTGCCGAGTCAATGGCAAGGGAAATGTTGTCCGGACTTGGCATCGGAGAGGGCTATCACGAAGGTCCGATGAGCGCGCTTTCAGGAGGATTCAAGCTGCGGGTGCTGCTGGCGCAGTTGCTTTTTGGGGCGCCGAAGGTGTTGCTGCTGGATGAACCGACCAATCATCTCGACATAGTCTCCATCCGCTGGCTGGAGAATTTTCTTGCATGTGAATACACGGGCACACTGATTTTTATCTCCCACGACCATGATTTTCTGAATGCGG
The DNA here is from genome assembly GCA_964344035.1 of uncultured Pseudomonadota bacterium. Taxonomy (GTDB): domain Bacteria; phylum SAR324; class SAR324; order SAR324; family NAC60-12; genus UBA1014. Next base: position 8,643 of record CAYFLK010000065.1, on the reverse strand, counting down.
TTGCCACCCACATTATTGATATTGACTACCAGGAACTGAGGCTGTACCCGGGAAACTACGATCGGTTCCTGGAGGCAAAACGCCTCAGTGAAACTCAGAAGCAGAAACAAATCGAAAGCCTTGAGAGAAAAACCGCGGAAATGCAGGCATTCGTTGAACGGTTCCGATACAAGGCGACCAAGGCGCGGCAAGCGCAATCCCGTGTCAAGCAGATGGAAAAAATAGAAATCCCGGAAATTAAACGGTCCTCCAGGATATATCCTAAACTGCGTTTCACCCAGGTGCGTTCTTCAGGCAGACAGGTGCTTTCCGCGCGGAATATCAGCAAACGTTTTGGCAATATCGATGTGCTTGCGGATATTTCCCTGAAAGTGGAGCGCGGAGAAAAAGTGGCGGTTATCGGCCCCAACGGAATCGGTAAATCGACACTGCTGAAAATCCTCCTCGACCGTCTGCCTTCAGACCGCGGTGAACATGAATGGGGATATCAAACCAGCATTTCCTACTTCGCACAGGACCATCATGAAGAACTGAACAGCGAAGTGAGCGCATACGAATGGCTTTACCAGTCATTTCCGGGAGAGACAGTCGGGACCATCCGCGGAATGCTCGGACGGGTCCTGCTTTCCGGAGACGAAGCCCTGAAAAGCGTTTCGTCACTCAGCGGCGGAGAATCCGCGCGCCTGCTGTTTGCCCACATCATGCTGGAGAAAAACAATGTGCTTGTGCTGGATGAACCCACCAATCACATGGACCTTGAGGGCGTGGAAGCACTGGCTGAGGCACTGCAAAAATACCAAGGCACCGTCCTGGTGGTGAGCCATGACCGGCACTTCGTTTCCAAAGTGGCGACTCACATCCTGGCGCTGACCCCTGAAGGGGTCCGGGATTTTCCAGGGATTTACCATGAATACCTGGATAATTACGGGGACGACTACCTCAGCAGGGACCTGAGCCTGAAACGCACGCGTAATGCCAAAACCCACAACTCAACCCCCGTTCATAAAAATCGCAAACAACTGAAACGTCTTATAGCCAGGTTGAACAAAGAAACCCGGTCCCTGGAATCGCTGATTGCTGAAAAAGAACAGGGAATCAGACAAATAAATGAAACCTTCGGAGGGAACGATTTTTTCCGGAATGCTGATCCGCGGGAAATCGAAAGACTGCAAACCAGTAAATCTCTGCTGCATGATGAATTGAACAAAAACCTGCAGCAGTGGGAAACGGTTTCACATCAGCTGGAAGAAGCACTGGCTCGAAACAGTATTTGAATGGATGGCCATAAAATTCCGGTCAAGTACTGCATCATCGCTTAACTGACGGCATTCTGCCCCACTCACATTTGCCTGGAGGGTTGTATGTTTATCCTTTCATTCCGATTTTCCGCCATCAGGATCCACACTCTGCTGCTGGGGCTGCTGTTCTTGCTGTCTACTTTCTCATGCCCAGCATTCGCACAGGAACCATCAAACCAGCAGAATACCAGTCCGCTTGGTCTTTCGGTTGATCAGGCACTGGAACTGTGGAATAAACGCCAACTGGAAATTGGGGACCTCTACCAGCAGGGCAATCTCGACCAAGCTCTGAAACTCGCCCGTGAAGCATCCCGTCTAGCGGAAACGGCATTCGGAGCAAGCGATCCCAACACACTCAATTCCCGCCTGAATGAAGCAGCATTGCATGCAGAACTGGAGCAGCTTGAAGACGCTAACGCGATTTATCAACAGGTGCTTGCTACCGCGCAGAACTCCTACGGTGAAAGCGACCCGGTGGTGCTTGCGGTGCTTGACAGTTATGGTGAATTTCTCAACACGATTGATCCTGAAATGGCGGAACAGGTTTATCGTGAATCATTTCGGCTTTCACAGGAATCCCTGGGAATGGACGATCCGCAAACGCTTTTCCGCATGCGGATACTGGGGCTCAATCTGCAGGACCAAGGCAAATATGAGGACGCTCAAAGAATGCTGGAAGAAGCCGCGGTCGGATTTGAACAGGTGTTGGGCGCACAGGACCCCGACGCGCTGTCAACAAAAACCCTGCTTGCCAAACTGTACCTTGCCCAAGGCAAACTGAGGAGGGCAAAAAAACTTTTTGAAACCGCCCTGCAGGGTCAATCCTCCATCCTCGGAGACTCGGCAATCAGCACTCTGGAGACAATGGAAAACCTCGCGGAAGTGAATCGCCAACTGGGGAATTACGAACAGGCCGAAGCGCTGTTTCTGCAGGTGCAGCAAAACGCGGGTGCAGAACTTGGGGACGAGGACCCGCTCACGATTCAAACCATGAGCCACCTTGCCCAATTGTACGAAGATACGGGCAAACTTGATCAAGCCCTGGAACTCCACCGCAGTGTTTATGAAATTGAACATAGAGTGTTGGGAGAAACCCACCCGAATACCGCAGGCGATCTGAACAACCTGGCCAGTGTCTATCGGCGCATAGGTGAATACGAAAAGGCGGAACGCAACTTCCGCAATGCACTGCGGCTGATGATTTCCGCGCTGGGAGAACAATCCCCTCAGTCGGTATCGGTGATGAACAACCTCGGTTTGCTGTTGGAAAACCAGGGGTTGTATGATGAAGCGGAACCTCTGTTCAAAAATGGGTATGAGATATCCATGAACATCCAGGGACAGGAACACCCCACCACGCTTGCACTGCTGAACAACCTCGCGTTTCTCTATGAATCCCAGGGGGATTTCAAACGCGCGGAACTGAACTACAAACAAGTGATTGAACTGAATTCCCAGGTATATGGCAAGGACCACCCAAACACCGTCGCTGGAATCAACAACCTGGCTTACCTCTACCTGCGCGACAACAAACCGGAAAAAGCCGAACCGAAATTCTCCCTTGCCTATGAGCGATGGCGGGAAAAATTCGGGGAGGATCATCAAAATACTCTGAAGGCGCTGAACAACCTGGGACGCGTACAAAAACAACTCGGCAACCTGGAACAGGCGGAAGCGCTCCTCCTCAGGGCCTTGGAGGGCAGAACCCGGGTTTTTGGAAAACGTCATGCCGACACGCTGCGCAGCATGAACGATGTGGGAGCACTTTATGCGGCGCAGGAAAAAAACGATGCCGCACTGAAAATGTTTGAGGAAACCCTGCAGCTGGAAATCGAGGTACTGGGAGAACATCACCCATACACTTTTGAAACCCTGAACAACCTGGCGAAACTGAAAGAAGACCTGGGGTTCCTTGAGGATGCCTTCGAGATCCGTAAAACAGGGTTTGAGCGCCGAAATACATTTTTCAACCGCGTGCTTTGGGTTGCCGGAGACAACACCAGGCAATCGTACATTGCATTGCACAAACCGGAGCAGGATGCTTACATCCGGCTCCTGCTTAAAATGGCTAACGAACACACGGCAAGAGAACTGTTCAACATCAGCCTGCAGCGCAAGGGGCTGCTGCTGAAAATCACCAGTGAAACCCAGCAGGTCGTCCGCCTTTCCGGGTCCCCTGAACTAGAGATACTTACCGGGGAATTGACAGAAACCCGAAAGGAACTTGCTTCTCTCACCCTCTCAGGACCAACCGAGGAAAACCGCAGGAGCTTCGCGACACAGGTGTACAACCTCGAAGAAAAAATCAATGCCCTGCAGCTTGAACTGGGAAAGGCAAGCCAGGTCTACCGCCAAAACCTGCAAAAAGTGGCTCCGGAAGAAGTACTGGGATCCCTCGGTGAAAACGCGCTGGTAGATTTCCTTGCATACAGGGACAAAGACGAGGTGTTGAAACTGTTTGCCGTTGTTGCCTATAACGGCCAGTGGAATGTGTACGATTATGGAGAAATGGAACTGATCCGCGAGTTGATCATGGACCTGCGTGAAATCATTCAGGATGAAGGCGCCGAAAATGAAGACATCAAATACGTCTCGTTCGATCTTTCTGAACCCCTCTGGAAGCCGCTGACAGAATATCTGGGTGATGCTGAGTCGATCTTCGTTATTCCCGACAGCGTGTTGAACGTGCTCCCGTTCGACGTCCTTGTAGACGACAGTGAAAACTTCCTGATTGAAAACTTCGACCTGCGCATCATAAGTTCCGCCCGCGACCTGGCCCTGCCACCCCTGAAATCCGCGTCAGGTGAAATGCTGATCCTCGCCGGACCGGATTATGATTCCAAAAAACTGCTGGAGTCCCCGGAAGCGATGCAGGTGACCCGTAAACGTTCCCGAAGTGTCGCACAGGGCGCAAGGATGGGGTCCGGACTGCGCGGGTTGAACTTCGACCCGCTTCCCGGCGCAAAGAAGGAAGGGGAGGTGATCAAGGAAGTTTCCGACAACAGGGCGCGCAGCACCACCATCTATACCCTCCAAAGCGCCGAGGAGCTGCAGCTGCGCGGATTTTCAAATCCTCCGGAAGTGCTGCATCTCGCTACCCACGGGTTTTTCCTCAAGGAAGACGAGCGCCTGGCAAAACGCATCCAGGGGCTGGCACGCGGGGGAGGAAACCGTCTGCCTCCGCCCGCCGATAATCCTTTGCTGCGTGCGGGTCTCGCGTTTACCGGATTGAACGCGAATGCGCCGTTGCTGGGAGAAATCGACACGGACAACGATGGCGTCCTGACCGCGATGGAAGTCCTCAACCTTAACCTCTCCGGCACTCAGCTGGTGGTTCTTTCCGCATGTGAAACCGGGCTGGGTGAAATTCACGAAGGTGAAGGCGTCTATGGGTTGAGACGCTCCTTTCAAGAATCGGGGGTCGGCAACGTCATCAATTCGTTCTGGGAAGTCAGCGACGCCGGAACCCAGCTGCTGATGATCAAGTTTTACGACAAGTTCCTCGGCGGGATGTCCGCGCGCGAGGCAATGCGGGAGACACGGCTGGAAATGCTGGAAGACGTACAGTGGAGCGCGCCGTATTACTGGTCCGCCTTTGTACTGGTGGGGCGCAACAGTTAAGCGGCGAGGTGGCAGCTGACTGGTGTCCGGGTGCTAACTCACGAAGTTCAGGCAATTCCAGGCGGCAGCGTTCGGACGCATCCGGACATCGCTTTGTAAAAGCACATCCCGGGTAGACCCGTGTAGGACTGGGAACGTCGCCTTGTAGAACCTGATGGCGCTTGCGTCTCGCCGGATGCGAAGCGGGGATTGCATCCAAAAGGGCCTTTGTGTAAGGATGCTTCGGCCGCTGAAACAGGGACTCTTTTTCAGCTGTTTCCACGATCCTGCCCAAGTACATCACCGCGACCCGGTCAGAAATATAACGGATCACGCCCATGTCGTGGCTGATGAACATGTATGCCACCCCAAACTGCTGCTGAAGGTCCTTGAAGAGGTTGAGGATCTGTGCCTGGATCGAGACATCCAGCGCGGAAACCGCTTCATCGCACACAAGCAGTTTGGGATTCAATGCCAGTGCGCTGGCGATACAAAGCCGTTGACGTTGCCCCCCGCTGAATTCGTGGGGAAAACGCTGCAGTTGTGTGCGGCTCAACCCCACCAGCTCGAGCAGCCTGATTGCAAAGGAAAGGGCTTCATCTTTGCCGATCAATCCATGATACTTGGCCGCGCCGGACAGCAGTTCCAGAACTGTCTGCCTTGGATTGAGTGAAGACAGCGGATTCTGAAAAATCATCTGCATGTGAATGCGGCATTTCCTGAGCTGCAGTGGACTCAGGTCCTCCATGTTCTGTCCCTCGAAAACCACCTTTCCCGCTGTAGGCGCATTCAAGTACAGCACCGTGCGGCCCAAGGTTGATTTCCCGCATCCGCTTTCCCCCACCACTCCAAGAGTCTCATGCTCCCGCAAAACAAAACTGACCCCATCTACAGCTCGGACATGGTTCACCACTTTCCGAAACAGTCCTCCGTAAACAGGGAAATATGTACTCAAATTTCGTGCTTCAAGCAGGTACGGCATTTATTTTTCAAAGAATGCGGTTAATTGGCCGTCATTGGGTACAAACACTGGTTTGCCCCTACGGCAATTGATTCCCATTTCTATGCAGGTGAACAAGAGTTTATTCATGGATGCACCGGACAGTGTGAGTCCCATCCGTTCGCAGTTCCGGAAGGGAATTTCGGCAACTTTCCTCCGCCAACAAACAGCGATCCTGAAAACGGCAGCCCTCTGGAAGCTCAAGCAGGGTCGGTACTGACCCGCGAATATTGTACAACCGTTGTTCGGGCCGCATCATTTCGTCTGAAGCTGGAATGGCTTTCAACAAGCCCTGCGTGTAGGGATGTCCTGGATGGTCGAAAAGGTCATCGATTTCCGCTTCTTCCACCACGTCCCCGGCATACATAACCGCCACCCGTCCGGCAATTTCAGCGATAACTCCAAGGTCGTGAGTGATCATCAAGATTGCGGTGCGGTACTTCACCTGCAGGGATTTCATTAGTTCAAGTATCTGCGCCTGTATGGTAACGTCAAGCGCGGTGGTTGGCTCATCGGCAACCAGCAGGTCCGGTTCACACGAAAGTGCCATCGCAATCATTACCCTTTGCCGCATCCCTCCGCTCAATTCATGGGGAAAGCGGTCCAGCTGGTCATCAGGATTGGGGAGTCCTACTTCGCGCAGCAGAAATTCTGCCTTTTCCCGGGCCTCTCTCCATGAAAGTTTTCTGTGCAACACCAGTGTTTCACTGAGCTGCCTGCCTATGGAGAGGACCGGGTTTAGCCCGGTCATCGGGTCCTGAAAAATCATGGCAATCCGGTTTCCTCGCACTTTTCGCATTTCTTTGCCGTTTAGAGTCAGCAGGTTTTTTCCCTGAAAATGGATTGCCCCCCCGATGATTTCTCCCGGTTCCGGAACCAGCCGCAGGATGGAGAGTGCAGTGACACTTTTGCCGCATCCCGACTCTCCGACAAGCCCCAAGGTTTCCCCACGGTTCAATTGCAGGTCCAGCCCGATAACCGCGCGTGCGGTGCCCTCACTCTGCAGCGCCCCACGGAGCACTTCGGTATTAACCGTTAACCGCACGTGCGGTGCCCTCACGCAGGGAGAAGATAACTTCCAAACCCTGTATTTGAAGCAGTTTTTCTTGCGTTTCCCTCATGTCAACGTTTCAGTTTGGGATCGAACGCATCCCGCAAACCGTCTCCAAGAAAATTAAAAGCAAGCACAGTGAGGGTCATGACCAGGGCCGGGTAAAAAATCAGGTGCGGGAAGGACCGCATTCCCTCTATCCCTTCGGAAATCATTACTCCCCAGCTTGGTGTCGGGGGGTTCACCCCCAAGCCGATAAAACTGAGAAACGCCTAGAATAGAATATAAGTCGGGATTTCAATTGATTCCGCGACAATGCAGGTGCCGACAATATTGGGCAACACGCCTTTGAAAAGGATTCTTGTTTTGCTGAAGCCCTGGGAAATATCGGCTTCAATAAACTCACGCTGCTTGATCGAGAGGGTTTCAGAACGGGCAATCCGGGCCATTCTCAGCCAGGAAGTGAGGCCGATGCCGATGAAGATGAACAGCATCCCCCCCATCCCCGCATCCAGTTGATACAAAAACTCCTTAATTCCGGAAAAATCTTCAGGCTTTCCCGCACGGAAATAGACCATGATGAGGATGATGAACAACAAGGTTGGAATCGCATACAGGATGTCCACTACCCGCATCATCCATTCGTCCATCCGGCCGCCCAGGTATCCTGAGAAAAGTCCATAACATACCCCGACGATAAAACTCGTCAAGGCTCCAACCACCGCCACTGTAAGTGAAACCCGGGTGCCGTAAATGATTCGGCTGAAAACATCCCTGCCAAGAAAATCCGTACCCAGCAGAAACTCCCCGCTCGGAGGAAGGTAGGTGCTGAAAAAATCTTCCTCGGCAAAGTGCCGTGGCGCCACCCACGGTGCAAACACCGCCCCAAGGACAAGGGCCACTATGAACAGCGTGCTTGCTAGCGCCAGTTTGTTCCTGCGAAACCGGAAAAATGCCAGCCGGGTAAGGCTTTCTCCTTTTTCAAATTCACTTGCCCCGGAATTGACTTCAATGGAGTTTATGCCGATGCGCATCAGTTCTACTTTTTTTAGGAGCTATTTTTTGTGTCTACATTATGTGATTGAAACCACCTTGACAAATGAAATGAGGGACTACTCCAGCCTGATGCGCGGATCGATTGCGGCATAGAGGATATCGACGATGGTGTTCATCACGATCACCAGCATTCCGAACAGCAGATAGACCCCCATCACAACCGGATAGTCACGGTTGCCGATGCTGGAGATGAAATACTTGCCAAGTCCGGGGATGGCAAAGATCTTCTCTACCACCAGTGTTCCCGTAAGAGTTACCGCAAACAACGGCCCAAGAATGGTAAGCACCGGAAGCAGGGCATTCTTGAGCACGTGCTGAAACATGATTACCGGTTCAGACAAACCCTTCGCTCTTGCGGTACGTACATAATCGTCACGTATTACCTGCAGCATACTGGAACGGGTAAGCCGTGCGATTAGGGCTGCCGAACTGAGACCGAGCGCAATCGTCGGCAGAACCTTGGAGTCCCAAGTGGTCCAGCGCGCGATCAGCACCCATTTGAGGTAGAGTCCAAAAAACAAAGCCAGCATGGGGGCAAGAGCAAGATTCGGGATGCTGCGCCCGACAATGGCAAAAAAACTGGATCCTAAATTGAGCGATTCTTAAAAAAGTAACGGAACATTACGATTATATTTTCT
>CAYFLK010000064.1:0-21145 GCA_964344035.1 uncultured Pseudomonadota bacterium | reverse complement strand
AAATCAGTGCGTTAAACCTATTTTAGGGGGGCAGACTTAAGGAACTTCGGCCTAAAGCGGCATTGGTTCAATCCTCATCGGGCCGTTTTTTCTTTTTTTTTTCACGCCGCTTTTCGGTTTATCATCATCCAGGTCCAACGGGAGCTGGGTGCTAAATCCCATCCCAAGGTGTACTTTTCCACTGCGGAGCCCGCAGCCTGTATACATCATGCTCATGATAATGATCACCAACATCTGTTTCATCTTAGACATTTTGAATGTTGGTGCATCGAAGTTTGTTTTTTAGCTGACCCTCTTTCCGGGGCTTAATTGGTATTAGATTCTTACGCGTTCACTCTGAGAGTTCATCTCTCAGAATGCTAAGCAGCTAATAATTCAATAACTTTATCAATTGAGTCATCGGCTTTATGGTACGCTCTTTCAAGCTTGCTTTCGGCGACAAAGTTTTTGTCTGAGCGGTGATGGAACAGGCTGTTGGCCAGTGGTCCGCATACGCGTTTATGGAACAGCACAAACATGGTAGTGACTTTCATTCCTTTTTCCGTTAACAAGTATGATGAACTCGTAAAAAGTCCCAAAACGCACAATTTCGTTCTCGTAACTCATTGAAATCATTAGATGCAAAAAAACCGGATTTCGACTTTTTACGAAACCATCAAATTTCAGTGATTCGTCACGTTTGCCAGCACCTCGAAATAATCCGGGAACGTTTTGCGGACGCATCCGGGATCATTGATGGTGATATTTGAATTTCCGCATGCAGCCAGTGAAAAAGCCATGGCCATGCGGTGATCGTCGTATGTGTCGATTGTAGCGGGGGAAATGGATTTTGGTGGTTCGATCACAAGGTAATCTTCTCCCACATCCACCCTGGCCCCCAGCTTTTTCAGTTCGGTGCTGACCGCATGCAGTCTTTCTGTTTCCTTGACCCGCCAGTTGAAGATGTTGCGGATCGCGGTCGGTCCGAAAGCGAACAGCGCGGTGACTGCCAATGTCATTGCAGCGTCCGGCATGTGGTTCATATCGAGGTCAACCCCGTTAAGTTTGCCGCCATGTACGGTCACTTCATGCGGACCCCATTCCACTTTCGCCCCCATTAATTCCAACACCTCGGCAAATCTCGCATCACCCTGCAGACTTTCTTTCCCGCAGCCCTCAACGGTCACAGTCCCGCCGGTGATCGCCGCCCCGGCAAGGAAGTAGGAAGCAGAAGAGGCATCTCCCTCAACCAGCACATTTCCGGGTGAAAGATAACCCTGTCCGGATGGAATAATGAACTCCTTAAAGTCTAGGTTCCGCACCTCAACCCCGAAGCGTTCCATCAGCCTCAGCGTCATTTCGACGTAGGGAATGGAAACAAGGGGTTCGGTGATAATGATTCGGACAGGATTACGGGCATAAGGTGCAGCCATCAGCATCGCTGTGAGGTATTGGCTGCTGATGGCCCCGCTCAGTTTCGCTGTCCCGCCCGGAAGGCCTGCGGCCTTGATTTCCACCGGTGGGCATCCGGTGTCATGAAGGCACCGGATATCCGCGCCAAGCTGGTGTAATCCATCCACCAGGTCGATGATCGGACGCTGCCGCATGCGGGCGACACCGTCGAGCACGTACCTGCCCCGGCCCAGGGTCAGCGTGGCGGTCAACGGACGCATAGCCGTGCCGGCGTTTCCGAGCATCAGTTCGGCATGATCGACAGGGATCCTGCCCTCCTGCCCTTCCACCTTTATTTCACGTGTTTCCCGTTTTTCTGAGAAAGGGACGCCCAGTGTTTGCAGTGCGCCGATCATATACCGCACGTCCTCGCTGTCCAACAGATTGCTAATCCGCGTAGTTCCTTTGGCGAGCATACTCAGCAGCAACACCCGGTTGGAAAGGCTTTTAGACCCGGGGAGGGACACTTTGCCGGATATTTGCTTTATTGGTGCAAGGGTGAGAGATTCGGCGTTTTTCATGCGCCGGCGCGGATTTTTCGTTCAATATAGAATTCCACTGCCCGGTATGAACTGCGCACAAGAGGTCCGGATGCAACATATTCGAACCCCATCGATTCACCTTCGCGGGCCAGCTCGCGGAATTCCTTGGGCGTGAGGAAGCGTTCGACTTTGAGATGCCTGCGTGTCGGCTGCAGGTATTGTCCGAGGGTGAGGAAGTTCACTTCCGCTTCTCGCAAATCAAACATCGCTTCCAGGATTTCTTCCCTGCTTTCTCCCAGCCCGAGCATCAGTGATGATTTGGTGCATGATTTCTCTCCCTTTATTTTAAGGAACTTCAGCACTTCCAGTGACTGCTCGTATCCCGCGCGGGGATCCCTGACTTTCGGGGTGAGACGTTTCACGGTTTCAAGATTGTGTCCCAAAACAGCGGGACGTGAGTCGATCACCTTCTGGATGCACTCTTTGTCTCCTTGAAAATCAGGCATCAGGATTTCAATCAGCAGTCCCGGATTTGCTTGTCTCACCTCACGGATACAGCAGGCGATGTGTTCCGAACCCTGGTCCGTCAGGTCGTCTCGGTCAACTGTGGTTAAAACCACGTACCGCAGGTTCATGCCGCGGATGGTACCGGCCAGCTTTTGCGGTTCCTCGGCATCCAGCGGTCCCGGGCGCTTGACTGTGTTGACCGCGCAGAAACGGCACCCGCGTGTGCAGGCGTCACCCATCAGCATGAAGGTCGCTGTTCCGCTGTTCCAGCATTCCCCGATGTTTGGGCAGTGTGCTTCTTCGCAGACTGTACTCAGTTTTAAATCCCTGGCCTGTTTTTTGATCCGGGCATATTGTTCTCCGCCAGGAAAAGGGACTTTGAGCCAGGGCGGCTTGGACGTGGTATTTTTAGAGGTCGAATGTGTATACATGAGTCCCGGGTCAGTGATTGTCAGACATGTTAAAGCCTATCACAATGAACTGCATCCGCAACTTGCTTCGAAGTCACCCGTCACCTTTCGAGTTTCGTGTCCATCTCTGCATGAATCCGCTCTAGCATTGCCTGCACCCGGGTGTTTGCCGGTTCCAGGCGTATCACTTCCTGCAAAGAAGATGCAGCATCGGCGAGTTCTCCGATCCTGTGATAGAGGAGTCCGAGGTTCCACCAGCCTGCCGAGTATTCCGGGTATTTACGAGTCAGGCTTTCCAGGAAGCTGCGGGCCTCTTCCAGCTTCCCTGTTTTGATCAGCAAGGTGCTCAACCTGAGCATTGCCCGATGGTTTTCCGGTTCCAGCGACAACGATTCCCGGTAGAGCGTTTCAGCAGTGGAATATTTTTTCAAGGTTTCATGGAGGAAGCCGAGATAGAGCGCGGACCCGGCATGTTCCGGGAAGCGCTTGCGCAGGGAATTCAACATGGAAAGCGCACCCTTGTAATCCTTTTTTGCAATCCGGATCTTTGCCAGAAACAGCAGTGCATCCGGATGTTCCGGGTCAATGGTTGCGGCATCCTCGAAATATCGCTTTGCTTTATCCCATTGTTTCGCACGGTACATTTCCACACCTCGATCAAGCAGTTCCCGGAAACGAGGAGTTTCTCCGGCAGGTTTTCCGCTGAGCCATGGTTCAAGATCGGGGACAAGGGATTCGTAGGGATTAAGCGTGCCTGCAGGGGTTTTCAGGAAAGGATACCAGGACAACCCCTGGCGGATGTAGACCTTTCCTTCACGCGGATGTCTGCCGATGGTCAACCCGTAGAGGATAAGCGCACGTCCGTTGCGAGGGTTCTTCGCGTTGGCAACCATCGATTCACTTTTGGCCAGGTGTTTTTCCTGGCGCAGATAATGGATCAAGGCAAGCAGTGTGTGATAATCGTCGTTTCCGGTGTTCGCGGACATTGCCGCGCGCAGTTCCTTCTCCGCGGCGTTCAGGGCGGGAACGTATGCGGGAAGTCGCAAGCTTCCCTCGAGGATCCGCATTAAAGCAAACTGATGATGTATTAAAGTCGACAAAGCAGGGTGGTTCGCCTGCAACGCCTCCAGGTTCTGCAGATGCTGCTTCCACTCGGTAGAACCCACTTTCGCTGGTATTTGCTCTTTCCAGGAATAGAACTTTTTTATTCCCGGCCACTGATATCCTTGTGGATGATGCAGCAGCCGTTCAAAGTCCGGATGCTCATCAGCTATTGTTTGGAGGATGGCGGCGATCAGCTCGTCAGGGTTCCTGCGGCGGAAAACGTGCTCGAATGTGTGGGAGTGCTGTTTTTTGTTGAAACGCCTTATTTCCGTGCTGACGGAAACCTGTTTGAGGACGGTCTGAATACGCAGAGCAAGTGTCCAGTCAGGCTTGAGAGTTTGCTGAAAGGCAAAAGAAGAGTCGTTACCGGCTAACGGTTTTTCATTGAACCAGAGGCGCACTGTTTCAGGGGCAAGCACCGCAAATCCCGACAACTGAAACTGCCGGCTCAATTCTTCCTGGAGAAACCCGGCAAACCACTCTTGTCCTTTCGAGGGGTATAAGATCTTGACCGGCAGGATCGCGCCAACTTCTCCTCCCCGCGCAGGGATGAAAAAACCGAAAAATAAAATAAACAGGCAACAAAACGATGCCGCTTTTTCGAGAGGAAAATGCCGACGCCGGGTTATCCGGACGGATAGGGCCGCATAGGCAGCCCTATCCGCTCGGTCATGAACCGTAGCTTTATGTTCAGTCTTCTCGGGATGTATAGGGATAGGAGCTTGCGACCGCCTGATTGCCAAAAGTGGATGTCGAAGAAAAGGGGGATGTTTCATGCTTTTCTTCGGAAACATTTTCCTCTTGACGGTCCTCCGTCGCGTTTTCGCTCAGATAGGACGGGGAGTCGGATGCAGGTTCTTCCGGCGCTTGCGGCGCTTCTTCCTGATCCAGGGTCTCGAATTTGTTGATCAGGGAATTGAGCTTTTCTTCCCACAAGTGGTGCTGATTTTCCAGTTCAGCGTTTCTTTCCTTCAGCTCAGCATTTTCCCTGCGATATATTTCGATGGTATCTACGGCTTCCTGGATTTTTGTTTCCAGCCTATTAAGCAGATCTTCATACATGGCTCATTCCCTTGATGCAGTTGACGGATTCAACCGTTCCTTCATGGAAGGTGGTTCCAGTGGACACCGGAGCACATGACTGACCGTGCACGCAACTTGGAACTAATAATTAATGGGGGGTTATGGGTTGTTTGTCAAGTGTAAAGTGAGAGAAAGGAGGAAGAAACCGGGTTGGGGATGCAGAATCCTTTCAGGATGCCTTTTTTTGCGGCAAAGCAATGGTTTTATTGTCGGCCCGCGAACGCAGCCTTTTTGTTCTTTCCAGGATCGTCGCGGCCATTTTTTCAGGGTCCAATCCCGCATCTTTGCGCTGCCCATCCGTAGTTCCCTGTGCAATGTAGCGGTCGGGTATGCCGAACTGCAGGGTCCTGGTCTGCAGTCCCTCCCTGCTCAGCAGTTCCAGCACCCCGCTGCCGAACCCGCCGTGGATTGAATTTTCCTCCATGGTGACCAGCAGTCCGGCTGATGATGCGGCTCTGCTGATCAGTTCCTCATCCAAGGGTTTAACGAATCGTGCGTTGACCAGGGCCACGGTTTTTCCTTCTGATTCGAGGATATCCGTGGTTTCAAGGGCATGATCGACCATGTTTCCGACAGCCAGCAGGACTATGTCACCGCCATCACGCAGCACTTGCGCACGGCCCAGTTCGATTTCCGGTACACTTGCTTCATCCAAATCGCTGGTGTTTCCGCGTGGATACCTCACCGCGGAGGGGCCGGAATCATGATGATATGCGAATTCGATCATTTTTCTCAGTTCGGCGCCGTTTCTGGGGGCCATGATGGTCATCCCCGGAATCATGCGCAAATAGGTCAGATCAAAGACCCCGTGATGCGTCGGACCGTCTGCCCCAACCAGCCCAGCACGATCAAGCATGAACCGCACCGGCAGGTTCTGAATGGCCGCATCATGAATAACGTGATCCAACGCTCTTTGCAGAAACGTGGAATAAATTGCGACAAATGGCTTTATGCCGGTGGTGGCCAAACCTGCTGCACAGGTAACCGCGTGACCCTCGGCAATACCCACGTCCATTATGCGTTCGGGGAAGCGCTGCTGCAACCCGATCAAACCGGTCCCGCTAAGCATCGCAGCGCTGAGCGCGACTACCTGCTGGTCCTGTTCCATCAGTTCTTCCAGTTTGTCGGCAAAGACCCGTGAGTAGCTCGCCGATTTCGAATCCGGTTCCTTTTTTTTAAGAAACTTCCCGTTTTCCGGGACAAAGGGTGAGACCCCGTGAAATTTGTAGGCATCCTCCTCCGCGAAGGAATACCCCTTGCCTTTTTGCGTGAGTGCATGGATCACTATCGGTCCTTCAAGTTCCTTGACGTGACCGATAAGTTCCACCAAGTCGCCTAGATGGTGCCCGTTGACCGGCCCCATGTAACGCCACCCCAACTGTTCAAAAAGCATCCCCGGCGGTGTGAGGAATGTTTTCATTGAATCATGAATTTTCTGTAGCGTGGACCTGAACCCCAGTGTTTCACTGAAAGGCGCACGTTCCGCCAGCTCCAGGGATTCTTCACGAAAAAGGTTGTAAAGTCGGGAAGATGCAATGCGCGTAAGCAGTTTGGAAATGGCCCCGACATTCGGGTCGATGCTGATTCCGTTGTCGTTGTATATCAGCAGCAGGTTTTTATCGAGAAACCCGTTGTGGTTTAGTGCCTCAAATGCCAGTCCGCCGGTCATGGCCCCGTCGCCGATGACCGCGACGACGTGATGGTCCTGTTTCCGCAGGTCCCGTCCGATTGCCATGCCGAGCGACGCGGAGATGGAGGTTGAAGCATGGCCTGCTCCAAAATGATCGTGAATGCTTTCATGACGGGAAAGGAACTTTTTCACTCCTCCAGACTGGGCAAGTGTGTCAAACGATTTGTTGCGTCCGGTAAGCAGTTTGTGGGTGTAAGCCTGGTGCCCGACATCCCAGACCAGCCGATCACGAGCCAAATCAAAGACTTTGAAGAGGGCAATGGTGATTTCCACCGCCCCCAGGGAAGAGGCCAGATGCCCCCCGCGTTTGCTGGTGACATTGATGATGCGATGCCGGCATTCGGCTGCGAGTTGTTCCAATTCCTGCAAATTAAGGTGTTGAACATCCGCAGGTTGTGAGATATTTTCTAATAAACCACCCATGATGCAATCGGGGTTTCTATACCTTGGCTGTCATTTCCAAACAATGCATGATAAAGATTTTGCTCCTGGAAAAGGAGCACTGAAATCCTCCATTCATGCTTCTGAACAACACAATATCATGAAGGGATTCCTTTGACAGATCAAGTTTTTGAGCATGTGAAAAATGCCCGGGCTTCCCTAAAACAGGAAAGGCAGCCTGTAGCTCAGGTGGTAGCGGCGCAGAAAGAGGTTCGTGCGATCAATCATTTTGTCAAAATTGCCTTGAGCGAAAAAAACCGCTGGATTCTGCATACGGAGGAACAAACCGGCATCGTGGACACGCTGAAGGCGATCAACCGCATATACACGGAACTTTATGATAAATGCCGCACCCCATACCATTTTCAGAAAAACGCCGCCAAATTCACCGGGATGAAGAATGAGATCAGTCATCTCATCAGCTGCATCCACCTCAGTTTGGATCAGGGTTTTTACCTCACCGAACCCCGCGGGCTTTCTCCGGGAAAAGCGGTGCAATTGTCCTGGGAACAGCAGCAGGCCATTTTTAACGACGCCCGGGAATCCGGAAAATGGACCAGGCTGCCAATTGAGGTGCCGGTTAGTGAGGAGGAATTCAGGGAACTGAAGGGATTGGAGGAAGATCTCAAACCACTTGCTAAATCCCTGATTAACAATCCGCGTTTAAACAGTTTTGAAAACCCGATGTCGATTGAAGACATTCAGTCGGTTTACCACTACTTCCAGAAAATACACCGGGTCCTGGAACTGGAGGACGGGCATTTAGAAGAAATGCTCGAGAGTTCCTCCAACGGGGCAGAATCCTTTGAATTGGATCAGGTCTTTTTGGAGTTGCAAACGCTGGAAGCAAAAATGCAGCAGCTGCTGCCGAAACTGGAAAGAGAAGTCCCGGATTTCAGCAGCCAGCTTTATCAATCCTCCCGAACTGATGCAATGCTGCGGATGAACCTTCTGCGGGTACCGCTGGAACCGATGAGCCTGATGCGGAGGAGCCTGACACGCTTGGAGCGGGACCGTGAACTGGATGGTGAGGCGCAAAGCGCGCGCGGCTTTCATGACAGCGTTGTTCAGGAACTGAAGCTCCTTAGGTTTTTCCTAGACACCCTTGAGGTGGTCAACGACACCCTGCATCAGGTGATCAGCATACTCTACAACCTGTCTATCTCCTTCGGAAAAATCTACCACAATGCTTCCGGGGAAACGATCAGCATCAAATTCCTGGAGCGCGCGCTGACCTCAGTCAAGGGGCTTTTGGAGAAGGGGCTCAGGGTGACCGCGACACGCAAAGATATGCTGCTCAGCATGCAGACAAGCGTTAAGGAAACCGAACTGTTTGATACCTCAATTGTGAACGGATTGCTATACTCCCTGCGACTTATTGACGAAGCCCGTGAGGAGATGCAACAGTACACAAACCTTCTTGAGCAACACCTGGATACGTTGAACAGCGCTTCGGATTGGAGTCCAAAGCGGGTTTACATCATGCTTCAGACTGCCTATGAGGAGCGTACAGCGCTTTCTTCAGCATCCATGGTCCTGGACAGTGTCACCCACACCTGTGAACTGCTGAATGATTCACTGAAAGAAATCAACCAGTGCTGGAAAAAACTGGAGGCGCTGGATGAGGAACACACCGATCCTGCAACACTTTATGAAAAAACACGGGAATTGCTGACATCCAACACACAGTCCGCGGGAGAACTGGTGCAAGCCAACATGTTGCGCGTCCATGAATTGCAATGGGTCCTGGATGAAATGCTGATCCGTGGGACGTCGGAAGAGCAGCGGTTTCTACAGGAACTGAAAGCGGAAATGGAACCGGTGCGGGTGCGCATAAATGCAAGGAGAAAGAAAATTCATCAGCATCATGAAGTTGCCGAGTCAAAGAAAGCAGCTCCTCATGCACAAAAGAAACCTGCCGCAAAACGCAAAAAAGGTTCAGCGTCCAAAACGGGGAAAGTGCGGAATTTCTCGAAACACGATCCGTTTCCCGCTCCCACTATGGAGGTGTTGAAAAAGACGTTGAAAGAGATGGATTCGGAACAGGGAAAGATGATGTATTTTGTGATGACGCATACACACATGTTTTCGAATCTGCTGGACAAACTTGAACAGATGTTCAACCAACCCAACAAACCCACTCAATATCAGCTCGAACAGGCGCTGATGAAAAGCATGACCACAAACGACTTCCTGCTCCACGTGGCGCGGTCAAAGTTTATGGACGGAGGCTACTTCAATGCACACAACATCCGCTATCCCTACAATGATGATCAGCAGAAATTCGAAATTGTTCCAGGTGCGGATAAGTTTTTGCAGTTATCAAAAAGTTCCTATGAAACACCTGACGGGTTATACTTGAGACTGGTGCGGCTGCTGCTGGGAATGGATGATCCGGGGCTGCTCGGCCAGACCCTTGGCCGCCAGGCGCTGGCCATTCTGGAAACAGATTTCATGCTCAGCAAGGAGGAAAAAGATGCCATCAGCAGGGCCATGGCGTAACCCGGATTACAAATTTACATACTAATGGGCTGAGCGTTGCAAGAAACAAGCGGGTAAGAATGGGGTTCTTTATGGATCAAGGCGCAAAGTTTGGTGGTTCTTGAACTGCGCAGAGAGCGAGTGTCAGAACACGGATCTCATCCCCAGCGCAACCTGGATTTCCATGCCCTGATCATGCGGCAAATGCAGGCTGGCGATGTCCAGTCCAAACAACCAGACAACCATGGTGGGCCGTCCCGGACTCCAGCTCCAACCCATGTGCAAAAAGTCGGCAGCGGCTTCCCCAAGCATGACGCCTCCCCGGCTGGTTTCGTCCCAGCCGATATGTCTGAGAGAAAGGGTGGCGCCTTTTCCCGCGGGGTTTTCCCATTGATCGTGGACACTGATTTCATACCCCTGCCCGTTGGATTCGAGAAACACATTGCCCAGGCGGTTTTGCCAGCCGGCGGTGTGGTGCGGGACATGAATGCCGAGAAACTGAAGGTATCGTCCCGGTCCGGACGCTTCATCAAACAGATGCAGGGTTAAACCGTAGGCCCCGCTGGTGTAGGAGCTGCCGCGCGTGCCTGTCGTGTGGTACAACTGAAACTCTGGCAGTATCGGAAACGTAACCCCGTGCAGCGGGGTGGCCATGCTGATCAGCAGCGTCAGCGCCATTGTACATCCGCACAAGAATACCCCGCGGAGGGAAAGTGACAAGACGAGGGAAAAAAGAGAGATCATTTCTGATTCATGATTGCTGATTCCTTTCAATTGATCCTATAACCGAAAAACGAAAACTGAACATGAAGTATTGCAGCACCCGTGGAGGAGAAAGCGGGTTGTCATTTGAAAACGCGGTCATGATGGGACTTGCGGAAGATGGAGGGTTGCTGGTGCCCGAGGAACTGCCCCGGGTTCGGGACCGGCTTCCGGCATGGAAATCGATGAGTTTTCAGGAACTCAGTCTGGAGATAATGCAGCTCTTTGTCGGCAACTGCATTCCCGTGGATGATCTTGCCCGGCTGATAGAAAGAAGTTACCTGGTTTTTCGGGATGAGCAAGTTACACCGCTGAAGGAGATCAATTCCACCGGGATTCTGGAGCTGTTTCATGGACCCACCTTCGCCTTCAAGGATGTTGCACTGCAGTTTCTTGGAAATCTCTTTGAATTTTTTCTCGAATCACGCGGACATCCCCTGCGCATTCTGGGCGCGACTTCAGGGGACACCGGCAGCGCCGCAATACATGCCATGCGCGGAAAACAGGGTGTAGAGGTCTTCATGCTCCACCCCAAAGGACGGGTCAGCAGCATACAGGAAAGGCAAATGACCACGGTGCTTGATCAAAATGTTCATAACCTTGCCGTAGAAGGTTCCTTTGATGATGCCCAACGAATTGTCAAATCCCTCTTCAACGATGTGGAATTCAAGCTGAAAGTATATCTGGGTGCGGTGAATTCCATAAACTGGGCGCGTATCATGGCCCAGATAGTCTATTATTTTCATGCATGGGCGCAAATTGCCAGGGATCAATCCGAATCCGTGAGTTTTGTCGTCCCCACCGGGAATTTCGGCAACGTGCTCGCATGCCATTATGCTCGGCGGATGGGGCTTCCGGTGGCAAACCTTGTGGTGGCGACCAACCAGAATGACATCCTGCATCGGTTTTTCAGCCGAGGTGAATATCTTGTAGGGCAGGTAGAGGAAACCTGGAGTCCTTCCATGGATATTCAGGTTTCGAGCAATTTTGAACGTTATTTATACGAGTTGAGCGGACAAGAGCCGGCAACTATGACAAACTGGATGGAGGAATTCAGTTCAACCGGCAGGTTGACTCTGTCAGGGGAAGTCAAGGAACATGCCGGGTGGGATTTTCTCTCGGCAAGGGTTAACAACGCTGAAACCCTGGAATGTATCCGTACTTACCATTTTGAGCATCAATACTTGGTGGATCCGCATACTGCGGTGGGGCTCGCGGCCGCGGAAAAATGCGGGATTGAACCCCCGGTGATCTGCCTGGCTTGCGCGCATCCGGCAAAATTCGGTGGGGCGGTTCTGGAAGCAACTGGTGCGGAAGCTGAACTTCCCCCGGAACTGGCAATGCTGGAGAAAATGGAAACCCGATGCTTCACGGTAGCTGCGGACCCGGGGCGGGTTCGCCAAGTGATCGAGGATACGCTGCGGCTTTCCTGATGACATCAGAAGAAGCAGTTTCAAGCCGTATGGCTGGAAAAGGAAGCATAATAGAAGAGACGCCCTCATACCGGGAGTTCCGGAAATGGAGACCCTCTTGGTCAACCGCCCTGAGGCGGAACTCTGAATACATGCTGTTTCGTTTCGGTTTGTTCCTGGGCAGGGTGCTGTCACTTTCCCAGCTGCAGCTTGCCGGACGCGCACTGGGTCGTGTGGCGTTCCTGCTTTTCCGCAAAGACCGGGGAATCATTCTCAAGCAGCTGAATTTTGTCTATCCGGATTTGAATTCCCGGCAGCGGGAAAACTGGTGTCTGGAATGCTTCAAGCATTTTGGCCAGCTGTTCTTTGAATTCCTTGGCATGGAAAAGATCGATGCCGACTGGGAAAGCCTGCTTGAAGTGGAAAACGAACAGGCACTGAAAGCCGCGCTGGATCAAAAAAGAGGGGTCCTGTTGCTCGGACTGCATCAGGGAAACTGGGAATTGCTTCCCCTTTATGCAAAAAGAACGGGGATTGCAATGAATGCTGCATCGACCAATGTTCCGGAATCCCGCATCAACGAACTGATCCTGCAAAGGCGCGAAAACCCTTTCATGTCCATCATCCGCAGGGGGGACCCCGGCGCGGTCAGAAAACTGCTGGCGTGCCTGAAAAACCAGCAGGTGCTGGTGCTGATCAACGATCAGGACACCAACGTCCCCAGCACCTGGGCTCCGTTCTTCGGGATTCCCGCGAAAACACCTGTGGGAGTTTCCACACTGGCATTGAAAACCGGAGCCCTGATCGTCAGTTACACTGTGTTGCGACAGGAACGGGGAAGATTTAAGCTGAGTTTTGAATCCCTGGGACCGTTTCGCACCGCCAAGCCCGCGGGAGCGAAGGATGTGTTCATGTTGAGTTTGATCCTCAACCGTCATCTTGAACAGCTTGTGCGTCGTGCCCCGCAGCAATGGGCTTGGTTCCACCGGCGCTGGAGACACCGGTCTACACGGGAGGAGGCGCTGCAAATGCGTGAATGGGAAGCAGAATTCGACCGTTTCGGCTGGACAAACAGAATCGACGCAAGTTGAATCAGCAGGCGGAAACATGCCCCTTGTAATCTCAAACAAACAACGGATACATTACAAACTTGCCGGAGACCGCGGTCCCTGGCTGATTCTTCACTCTCCGTTTATTGTCTCCCTGGATGCCTGGTTTCATGCGGGTTTCGTGGCGCCCCTGGAGAAAGATTTTCGCCTGATCCTGATCGACCCCCTGGGTCAGGGACGCAGTGACGGACCCATGGATTCATTCCATTACCGAATGGAAACACGTGTTGATCACGTGCTGGAGGTGATGAAGGAAGTGCAGCTGGATTTCGCACACTTCCTGGGCATGGGTCTTGGAGGCAAGGTGGGGTTTCAAATGGCAGTGCTGCATCCGCAAAAAATCCGTTCCTTAATCACCGCCGATGCACATCCATATCCGATCATTGACGAATTGCAGTCCCTGGAAGAAGGCATCTCACAATTAAGGTCCGGGAACGTGGAGAACTACCTGCAGCAATGGAGAAGCGATGACCATCTGTCGCTGGAACAGCAGAAGCAAATAATGGAGGGGAATCCACAAGCCTATGCAGAGAGCATGAAAGCCGCTTGCGAGTGGGAGGGGGTGGGGAATCAATTAGCCACCCTCAATCGGCCCTCGCTGCTTTTTACCGCGACTTCTGAGCCGCGTTTTCTTTCGGTTCGAGAAGCCGGCCGCAGGTTACGTTATGGGCGGTACGTAATTCTGCCGAAAATCCAGCGCAGTCATGGATTGCTTACCCCGGAACTTATCCTTCAGCCAATGCTGGAATTCGTACTCAGACAGCGTACCTGAAAAGGAATTGATCTGCATGCTTCCGGTTCCACGCGCTTTTCTGTTCTTCCTGACTCTTCTTCCGGTATCCCATGTTTCCCCCCCAGCGGCGTCTGCCGGCGAACGCGCGCTCGCGGTGTTTACTGAAACAACCGGTAGAGTGGAACTGCGGCGTCGGGGTTTAAAGGAGCAGATACATGACGGGTCCTTTCTGTTCCGCAACGATGTTGTCATCACAGGACCGCGGGGCAAAACCACTTTGCTACTTCGAGATGGTTCCCGGATCCGCCTGTTTGAGCAAAGCCGTTTTCTTATCAACCACGAGAAGGTTTCCGAAAATCCTGCCGGCAGGATTAACAGGCGGATGCGGTTGCATTCCGGAACGATACTGGTGCTCCTGCTTTCCGCAAACATGCAGGCCGAAATACAGTCTGGTCCGGGAATTCTCATCCGCGTAAACGGAGGCATTCTGAGAGTGTTTCATCGTGAAAAAGAAAACACGATATCGATCACAAAAGGTGAGGCCTGGATAAGGAACCGTCTTTCTTCGGTCAAGCTCGATGAAGGTCAGCGTCTTGATCGGGTAAAGGATACGGATTATCTCAGTGAACACGCAACCCCCATCCCGCATGTGTTCAGACTTCACAGTGATCCGTTGGAATTGGCATTCGCGGAAGAAAAACCTGTCTCGGCCTTTTTGGAGTTACAGCTGAAAACACGGTTGACGGATCGTGATGTTCACCGCAAGGGTCCAGTCAGGCTTTGGAGTTCTTACTCCCGGTTAAGTATTCCCAGAGAGGTTAAACTCGATTCCCGTGGTCATGCACATGTGCGGATGCGGATCAGTCCTCCAGACAGGCTGACCGGGCTGTTTGACGGAACAATCCGGTTATTCGCTTCCATGGATTCAGCCGGTTTTGAACAGGTGGCGGAAGGGCAGTTGCTTTTGCGTGTTTCCGGACAGGATCCCTGAACAGTAGGCGGATGCTACCAGACATCGTTTTATTAAACCAATCAGAATAACCGCATACTTGAGTCCCTTGGTAATTGATTTGAGCGGGGGGGTGCTCCTCGGACTTCTGCTGGGGTGGCTCTTAAACCTGCTGGTGGAGGCTGTTTCGGGCGGCCACAAATCCGCTGAATCCGCTTCCGCGCAAGTGGATTCTACCGGAACACCGAAAGGTTTGGAGGAGGAATGGCAAAAACCGGCGAAACTTTTCCGCAGGATAGTCCTGTTTGGTTTGCTGCCTCTTATGGTATGCGTGCAGACAGCATGGCGGCACTGGGGTCCTGAGTTGCTGAGCGACATTATTCTGAGTGCCTCTCTGAGCGGAATTGCGGTGGTTGATTGGGAAAACCTGTTCATTGAAATCCGGATGCTGACCGCCGCGATGTTGCTGCGCGTGTTGTGGCTCATTGTTTTTCACCCGGGACTGCTGCTGGATTCGTTGACAGGGTTGTTCGTTGGAGCGGGGCTGCTCTACCTGCTGGGAGTTGTGTATGAAGCAGTCCGCAATCGCCAGGGGTTGGGAGAAGGTGATCCCGCTGTTTTGGGGCTGATCGGGTTGTGGGTCGGCTGGCAGGGGCTGGGACCGGTATTGCTGGTCGCGGCATTGTCCGGAACTGTTTTCGGGGGACTTTGGCTTTTGCGGCATCGTCGTCCGCTGCTCCATTCCCCTGTTCCTTTCGGACCGTTTCTATGTCTGGGGGGTTTGCTGGTGCATTTGCTGCAGCAGGGAAGTTGGATGCCGGGATTATATCAGACCCTCTGGTTTTAAACAGCCGACGGTGAATTCTGTGTTTCCTGTCCTGTCCGGAAAATCCCGCCGCACGTCTAATGAAACCCTGTTTTTATTTCTTTCAGAGCATACGATTTGGACCCTGTTTCCCCGGGAGGAATGGAGAGAATTTCAAGACCACTCACCGCTGAACGTGGCCGCGGTGATGGAACAGATTGTAGCCTGTCGAGTCGACCATTTGTTTTCACATATGGTGGTGCTGGCGGAGTATCCCTGGATATGGACGAGGTTTGAACAGGTCATTCCGTTGAAACGTGATGAACTGCTGGCGTATGTCCGGGGTGGTCTGCGGTTTGTTCCAGATATAAACAACCTGGATTTGCCTGAAGCGAGGGTTGACGTAAAGGCAGCAGATTCCCCGGACCCGCCTGTTAAAATCGGCGCGGTCTTTCTGCCACAGAATCGTGCGGATCGAATCGGTCTTTTCACCGCGGTGATGTCGCCGAAATCAATGGAACTGGAACGGCAGTGCAGACTGCGTTTTGGAAAAAACGTCGAGTGGTTCCCGTTGCTGGCTGCATGTTTGCCACGGTTGTCAACCGGTGATCAGGAAACAAGGCTTTTCAAAACGCTGGAACACTGGCATTTCCTGGAATGGAATGACGGCTGTTTGCGGCGTTTGCTTGAAGTGCCGGCGATGGAGGAAAAGGTGCAGCAGAAATTGATACCCGACCTGCTCCCACGCACAACTGACGCAATGAGGATTCACCTGGTTCCTCCTGAAAACATGGAACCGGGTGTGTCCGCGGACAAGCAGAAAGCTCCCGGAAAAGAAACAGCTCGGGTGCAAGCACACCACCTCTCGATCGAAAACCTGGTGCAGGATTTGCCCCCTCCGGCGCGGGTGCCGGAACAGGGGTTTGCGTGGATTCAACCCTCCCGGAACCGGGGACCACGCATGTTATTGTTGTTTGCCTGCCTGGGCATCCTATTCGTGGGAGCCGCTGTTTGGTATTACCAGCTGGCGCAAACGCGTGAACAGTGGCTTAGAGATGAAATCCGGAAAGCTGAAACACGTATGAGTGAGCAGCGGGAATCTCGTTCGCGCGCCCAAAATCTGGAAACCTCTACACAAATGGTACAGAAAGCCGAGACATTCCTGCGGGAAACCCGGAGGGACCACGAATTCATCCTGCGGCAGTTCAATCTTCTCCTTTCTTCCATTGAGGACGCATGGGTGCAGAGCATCAGCTTAACGGCGGACGGTGTAGAAATGACTTTGCTGACCCTCGCTCCTTCCTCCATTCCCGTAATGATGCAAAGGATGCGTGGCCTGCCGCACCTCTCCGAACCTGAACTGCGTTCTCGGAAAGAGGTCAACCTGGGTGGACAAAGAGTGATTCAGCTGATCTTTTCCGCGGAACTGGAGCATCCGTCAAAGTTTGCAAATCCTCCCCAATAACAAGGAGGAGCGAGCTTGTTTTTGTGGTTTCATCCGCCCTTCCACAATCAGTCAGCATGAGCAATTCTGTTATCGGCATCCTGGGACTGGGGTTCCTGGGAAAAACACTGGCGCAATTGTGTGAGTGGCCTGAAGGATCCTGGGGAACTTGGTTCCGGCACTCTGAACGGGTGCCTGGTTTGAAAAGCATTCACTACGATTGGCAAAACCGCGAACACTGGCCGCGGATCCCGGAGCATGAAGCCGTCCTGGTGTTGGCAATTCCTCCCTTCTTCCGGGAGCCGAAGAAGGAACTCGAACGGTTGCGCATCTGGGCGGCATGGCTGCGGCAGCGCCGCCCCACCCTCCGGCGCCTGATTTATCTCTCCACCACCGGGGTTTATCCGAAACAGGAAGGGCTGTGGAGCGAAGACTCACTCATTGAACCGGATACTGAGAGCGGAAGGTTGCGCCTGCAGACAGAACGGGAACTGGCACAGGAATTTCAACTGCAGGTTATCCGACCTGGAGGTATCTACGGACTGAACCGCGATTTGATCACCCGGCTCCGTTCGGGAAAATCAATACCTGATTCCGGAATGCCGACTCACCGGATTCATGTGCGGGACCTCGCTGAAATCGTTTGCTTCTGTATAAAACATCCAGAAGTTCGTTGCCTCAACGCCGTCGATGATGACCCGGCACCCTCTCCAGTGGTAGCGCATTGGCTGCTTGATAAATATCCCGGACTGGCCGCGGAGATTCCCAATAAATCCCGGAACTGCGATTCTAGGGTTAAAACCCGGAGAATCATTTCCAACCTGAAACTGAAGGAACTGGGAATCAGGCTGGAGTATCCCACTTTCCGTGAAGGCATGGCTTTTGTAGGAAATTAAGGAAAAGCCCCCTGATCCTTTCTCATAAAACCTGGTTCAGTGAAATTTGTTAAAAGAGGGTCAGGATTTTCCGCGGTTGCGTTTGAGCCAGGAATCCACCAATGCGACAGTCTCTGAAACCACCTCGGAGTGCATTCCCAGCTGCGCAGCGATGGAGTCCACCAGGCAGTCCGCTCTTTCGATGTACTGCGCACCAGCCTGCAATGCACGGGCGGCGGAGGAAGGTTTCACCAGCATTTTTGCCGCGTTCGCGTATTTATCAAACGGGACCTGATCCTCTTCATTCGACCCCAGTTTCCGGACTATTTCGTCCACCCAGTGATAAACCGTACGCGAGAGGTCAAGATCGCTGTGGACCGTGTCACGGATGGAGCGCATTTCCTCTTCCCCCACGCAGCGGTAGTTGCCGGTCAGCAGCATGCTCCACTTCGCCAGTGGGACGAACACCGAGTCATGTACCTTGAGCTTGACGGGCAGTTCAACCTTGCCGTTTCCGTCATCAAAGCGGACCGCATCGATGTCAGACTGCATCCGGCGGAGCATGGAAGTGTGTTCGTCGCTGCCGAAACGCGCTGATTTGAAATTTGTCGGCAAACTGACCTGAAGTACGTTCAGCTTTTCTTCGGGAGGACGAAAAGCCTGCGGGTCCGGGCTGCACAAGGTCATCAGCGCCGGATCGAATCCATCCCAGATTTCCGGCTCCTTGTAACACCTCTTCAGGCCTTCGACATCCAGCCCGGGGATGCGCGCCAGGTAGGGCGGGGGCGGCATATTCATAATTGACATACAGGGGACATTTGCCCGGGCAACCTCCGCCAGCAACTCACGTACGCCGGCGGAACTGTATTGCGGTTCTTGCATGGCCAACACAACCAGATCGTAATCAGTTGGGTTGACTGCTTCTGGTGTGTCTGCGGAAAGCGAACCCGGCAGACGCCGGGAATCTACCTCGACTAGTCCGTCACGACCCCTTGCCGGGAGGCGCACCCGTGTGCCTTCGCGGTTGATCAGTTCCACCTCGACGGGAAGGCACACCAGCTTGACCGTGTGCCCCGCAAGCACGAGCTTGGTTGCCAGCAGAGAACCGAATGAAGCACCCAAAATCAAGGTCTTGTATGTGTTCAGCATAATATCCTCTTTAGTTAAAGGTAGGCAATCGGTGGGAAATCCGTGCGTTCACTCCGCTAGTAGAGGAGTAATCGATATTATATATAATATGATAGAAAAGTATATATAAATTGGAAAAAACCGAAGACCTTTTTTTCTTTGCCCTTTTTATGTTGCTATTATAATTTGGCTTTATGAATGCCTACCATTTACTGCTGATAGCGGCGCTGCTGACGAACTCCGTACTCTGGACGTATCTTCATGCACAGAGAAAAGGGAGCAGGATTTACCGCACGTACCAGTTTTACATCTCGGGGATCATCTGGTGGCTGGTCACGGACATCCTGTTGGAAACAGAGCTTGCGACCGGCTTGCGTCCGGAACTGATCAAGATCGGTTCGATTGGCTGGTTTTCATTGGGTTTTTTGTTTCTGCGATTTATCTACACGATTCTTAATCGCGCAAAAGACTGGGTACACCACCTGGTTTTTGCGGGGATGTTGGCCTCCATCACGGTGGGTCTGGCAACAGACCTTGTCACAGCCGGAGCAGAACGGCTGGGTCGGGGCTGGCACATCATCGCCGGTCCCCTGCACACTCCCTTGACTTCGCTGGTGATCGCACTTCCGGCTTTGTATTGCATCACGCTGATCCTACTGGAGATACGCAGGACATCTGATTCCGTGCGCAACAGCCAGCTCCGCTTCCTCACAGTCGGCACCTCCATCGTCCTGGTGTTCGGCATGGCTACCGATGTTGTTTTGCCGAATATTTTCGGGATCAAGGATTTTGTCCTTCTCGCCTCTTCCGCAACAACCATCCAGTCTCTATTCATATACGTCGCGGTGATCCGGCATCGTTTCATGGCGCTCAGCATCGGCGAAGTGGCGAACGCAGTTTTAGCCGAACTGGTAGACGGAGTTTTAATTGCGACCCCGGAAGGCTGGATCACGGAGGTCAACACAGCGGCAAAAAAGACATTGAATATCAGCGAAATGTCAGAGGAGGGGGTGTTGGTTTCCGAGTTGTTTGCCGGGAAACTGGTCTTTCCCCGTGCGGGGGAGCAGGAAATTGAGCTGGCAAACGATGCGCGCAAAAAAGACCTCAGGATTTCACAAGCCGAGGCGACCGGGGCCGGTCAAACGCATTTGGGATGGATACTCATCATCCGCGACATGACCGAAGCGAAAACCAGGCAGCAAAAGATGGAGCACACCCAGCGGCTGGAAAGCATGGGGGTCCTTGCCGGCGGAATTGCACATGATTTCAACAACATTCTCTCCGCAATCATGGGTAACGCGGAATTGATGGAGATGGACCTGGAGAAAAACTCACCACTGAAAGCGCCGATCGGCAGCATCATAAAATCCAGCAAACGCGCCGCGGAACTGGCCAAGCAGATGCTGGCATATTCCGGAAGGGGTAGTTTTGTAATCAAACCTGTCAATCTGACTGAATTGCTGGGAGAAATGACAAATTTACTGGAGGTTTCCATTGGCAAACAAATCGAAGTGGTTTACCATTTGGACGAATCATTGCCCACGATCAAAGCCGATGTAGCACAGATGCAGCAGGTGATCATGAATCTGGTCATCAACGCCTCGGAAGCTATCGGCAAGCATCCGGGAGAGATTCGGTTGGCTTCCGGAGTGATGGAAGCCGATGAGGAATATATCCGCCGGAGTCAAAACCTTGACGCGCGCCCCGGGCGCTTTGTCTGGTTTGAAGTCAGTGACTCGGGCTGCGGAATGAACGAGGAAATCCAGAAAAGAATCTTCGATCCTTTCTTCACCACCAAATTCACCGGGAGGGGGCTTGGGATGTCCGCGCTTTTAGGCATCGTGCGCGGACACGGCGGAACGATCCATTATAGTTCGGTCCCTGATCAAGGATCGACATTCAGGATTCTGTTCCCCCTTGAACAAGACCCGCATACAGAGTGAAACCGGTAAAAGAGGCAATCGTAACTATCAGCGTCTCCATCTAAAAAACCTGCCAGCAAGATGTCCAATCAAACCGATGTTCCCGCAAAAAACGCCATACTGGTGGTCGATGATGAAGAGGCGATATGCGACATCACCGAGAAATTTCTGGAGAGCCTGAATATAGCTTGTATCATCGCGATGGATGGCGATGAGGGGATTGAAGTGTTTCGGCGGCGTCACAAAGAAATCGGCGCTGTCATCCTGGATTACACCATGCCCAAATTAAGCGGGGACCAGGTCTTCATGGCAATGCGCAGGATTAACCCGAAGTTCCCTTAAGTGATCAGTCATATCTCTTTGATTAATTTGATAAA
>CAYFLK010000063.1:0-21645 GCA_964344035.1 uncultured Pseudomonadota bacterium | reverse complement strand
CATATCTTAGCTGTGTTGCTGGATAATCAACACTTAACTCGAACAGAGCCTAAAAAAATATTCGTTTGGAAAGCGCCTTCACTTCTATTCAACAATTCGTACACATGCTGAGTCCGCGACGAATGAAGTTCCACGGTGAATAGTAAAATGAATGCCATTTACCGAGCTTCCGTGTAAGCTCACTTTTATACCCGACAAGTGCAAGCCGCAAGGACGGCTCAGGGCTTTTGCTGGAAGTTAAAACCGGCATTGGTTATCATGCCTACGCGTTTTTATTATGAAAACGATAAAAAACAGCGACCACGAAAAACCGGCGAATGAATCGACATGACTTTTAATATCGACACTGTCAGGCAACAATTCCCTGCACTGTCTTTAGAAGACAATGGTGTTCCACGCGTTTACCTGGACAATCCAGCCGGAACCCAGGTCCCTCAGCAAGTGCTGAACCGGATGCGTCATTACCTGGTGCACATGAATGCCAATCATGGCGGAAGTTCCCGCACTTCACGTGATTCGGACCGTGAACTGGAGGAGGCACACCAGGGAATGGCGGATCTGCTCAACGCCCCTTCGGCAAAGGAAATCGTCTTCGGTCCCAACATGACCAGCCTGACGTACTCGATTTCACGCGCGCTGGGACGCGGATTCACAGCACGTGATGTTCTGCTGCTGACGCGCATGGACCATGACGCTAATGTCACACCCTGGACACAGCTTGCGGAAGACAGGGGGATGGAGGTGCGCTGGCTGGAATTTGATGCTGAAACCTATGAATACCGGATGGAGGACCTTGAAAGACTGCTTGCGCCGGGGGATGTCAAACTGGCGGCCATAAACTACGCGAGCAACTGCCTCGGCACTATCAACAATGTTCAGGGAATCACCCGCGTTGCCAGTCAATACGGGGCTCTTGTCTATGTCGATGCAGTGCAGTATGTGCCCCATGGAATTACCGACGTGCAGGCGCTGGGATGCGATTTCCTGGTCTGTTCTCCATATAAATTCTTCGGCCCCCACCAGGGAGTGTTGTGGGGACGCTACGAACTGCTTGACGAACTGGAAGCCTACAGGGTCCGCCCCGCGGATGAAAATCCTCCCGGGAAATTTGAAACCGGAACCCAGTCGCACGAAGGGCAGTCGGCGACATTGGGGGTTATCGAATACCTGGAATGGCTAGCTTCGCATGTTGGAGATGAACAACCAGTGTGGAAACAGAATCACTCCACAACTGGCCCCGGTTTCTACAACAGACGCGAACGGCTGTGTTCGGCGATGAGCGCAATCCGCAAATACGAAACCCGGTTAAGTTACCGGCTGATCGAGGGATTGAAGCAACTGCCGGGGGTAACCATCCGGGGGATCAGCGACCTCGACTCTCTTGACAAAAGGGTCCCCACTGTTTCCTTCACAGTGGAAGGACAATCACCGAAAACGATTTCTGAATTTCTTTCCACGGAAAATGTATTTGTCTGGCACGGGCACAATTACGCCCTTGAAGCTGTGCGTGCAATGGGGCTGGAGGAAAAAGGCGGTGTGGTCCGTGTCGGTCCGGTGCATTACAACACGCTGTCGGAAATCGACCTGCTGCTGGAAAAGCTGGATTGCCTGTTGCGATGATTCACGCATCAGGACAGACGCGTATTCAGGTGATGCGCAAACCTGCCTGGTTTATAACTGATTCCCGTCTTTACATCACCATCTGGTAGGACTCCATCATCGACCTCTGGAGAAGGACCTTCCATTCATAATCCACCCTGCTCTGGATTTGCTCGATATCATCTTCCCCAAGATGGGCAAAGCGCCCCTGTGCCTTAAGGTATGATTCCACCGGCAGGTCTTCAGGTTCCACGTTGATGTGATACTCCTCGCCGTTTATCACTTCATAAAGAGGAAAAACCTTGGTGTGAACGGCAAGACGGGCGACCTCGATGCTTTTTTCTGAGGGAATCTTCCATCCCGGGGGGCAGGGAGAAAAAGCGTGAATGAAAGTGGTCCCTCGGATAGCGGCAGCTTTTTTTACCTTGTTTACCAGGTCCTGCGGCCAGGCAACGTTCGCCGTGGCACAGTAGGGGATTTTGTGCGCGCAGAGGATCTGTATGATGTTCTTTTTCGGTCCTTCCTTGGGGAATGTATCCGGGGTAGTGGTGGTCCACGCTTTTTCCGGGGTTGCCGAGGACCGCTGAATTCCGGTGTTCATGTACGCTTCGTTATCGTAACAGACGTAGATGATGTCCTCGTTGCGTTCAGTGGCGCCCGAGAGTGATTGAAGACCGATGTCGAACGTCCCGCCGTCACCCGCGAACGCCAGCACATTTGTGTTCTTCCTGCCTTTGATTTCCAGTGCTGCCTTGATCCCCGAGGCAGCCGCCCCGGCGGTTTCAAAAGCCGTGTGCATCACGGGCACTTCTAAAGTACTGTAAGGCCAGTTCCCGGCAATGATGGACCAGCAAGAAGCGGGGATGACGCACACAGTGTCCTTTCCAAGGGCTTTCAGACAGTGACGCATTATCATCGCCCCGCCGCAGCCTTGACAGGCCAGGTGCCCGGACGTCATCAGTTCTTCCGGGGGATATTCGTTTCTCATGCGTGCAATCCTTTCCAAACCGCGAGTGTTTCCGGGAGAGGATTTTCCGCGGCCTCGGTGACAATTTCATACAGCAACTCCGGGGTTATGCTCCTTCCCCCGAGACCTGCTATGTAACCGTATATCAACGGTGTCTCAGAAGTGTTAGCCATGACACCGCGGATTTCCCCGGCAAAGATGCCGCTTTTTCCCCAGCTGAAATTGCGGTCGACAACAACAGCCTTGTGGCAGCCTTTCAGCACTTCCCTGACGGCTTCCGTGGGAAACGGGCGAAACATGCGGATTTTCAGCAGGCCCACTTTTTTCCCCTCATCGCGCAGGCGTTTTATCACCATCCTCGCGGGACTGGTGGCGCTGCTGCTGGTGACAAGAATCAAATCGGCGTCCTCGCATTCGACTGCTTCAACAGCACCGTAGCTCCGACCGAATTGCTCACCAAAAGAATAACCGATGTCATCAACCAGGTTTTCCGCTTCATCATGGGCCTTCTGCAGCTTGTAGCGAATCTCCATGTAATGTCCCGGCATAACCAGGCCGTTAAACGCATGCGGGTTTTCCGGATCAAGAAAGCATTCCGGGTCATATCCGGGCAGCCACTGATCGACCTCTTCCTGTGCCGGGATATCTACCGGTTCATATGTGTGACTGAGGTAAAAGGCATCGTAACAGATCATCACCGGCAGGTTTACTTTTTCCGCCAGCCGATAACCCATGATGACCGAATCGAGCACCTCCTGGTTGTCTTCAACATAGAACTGGATCCAACCGGTGTCACGCTGCGCCAGGGAGTCACCCTGGTCAGCCCAGATGTTCCAGCCCGGCGCAAGGGCGCGGTTGACGTTGACCATCACAATCGGCAGACGCGCGCCTGCCGCCCAATGAAGCATTTCATGCATCAAGGCAAGACCGCTCGAAGAGGTCGCGGTGAACGATCTCACTCCGGCGCTTTCCGCGGCAATCACTGAGGCCATTGCGGAATGTTCGGATTCGACCTTGAGAAACTTGGCCCGCAGACTGCCGTCCCCGCACATCTCAGAGAGTTCCTCGACTATATGCGTCTGCGGAGTAATCGGGTATGCAGCAATCATCTGCACCCTCGACAACCGCGCCCCCCAACTTGCGGCATGATTGCCCATCAGCACTTTTCTCATCGCTCCTTCTCCATTATCATGGCGGCGCGTGGACATTCATGCACACAGATTCCACAGCCTTTGCAATAGTCCATGTCTATCGCATACCCGCCGTTGACTTTGCTGATTGCAATGTCCGGACAGTAAACATAGCAATTGTCGCATGAGTTACAGACCCCGCAGTGGAAACAGCGCTGTGCTTCAAAAGGAGCACGTGTTTTCTGGAGTCCTTGATCGACTTCAGCAAATCCTCCGATTCTTTGTGCGACCGTCATTTTCTGGATCTTTTCCCGGGCTTGAATTTCGAAGTAATCCAGATTCAGATCGGCAAATCCAATCACTTTTCTGCTGCCCCTGTTCCTGGCATGGGCCTGTCCGGTATTCCGGTAGCGCGCAACAGAAACCGCGCCGTTTGTGCCGATGACGTAAGCATCGGTTTTGAACAATTTATTTTTCCGGGCAAACCATGAATCAATCGTGCATGCCGCCACTTTGCCTGATCCAATGGCAGTGGCGACATCATGTACCGAAAGCGCTGCGTCTCCACCGGCATACACTCCAGGGAGGCTGGTCCTGCCATCGGGACTGATGCTGATCCGTCCGTGGACAGTGCGGATTTCAGGAGGAAGGAAGCCAAGCGCGGAAGTTTCACCGATGGCAGTGATGACACGGTTGGTTTTTACCAAATATTCACTGCCGGGGATAGGGACCGGCCTGCGTCTCCCGGAATCATCCGGTTCCCCCAGTTTTGTCCTCCTCATTTCGATTTCTTTCACCACCCCTTCAGCAGTTATGATTCTTACAGGCTGCGAAAGCGTGTACACCTTTGCGCCTTCCCTCTCACACTCCGCCAGTTCCTCTGCAAAAGCGGGCATTTCCCTGCGTGAACGCTGATAATAAATAGACGCTTTTCCCCCCAGTCTAAGGACTGTCCGTGCAGCATCGACCGCGGAGTTGCCGCCCCCGATGATAACGTTTTCTCCGCACATTTCAGAAACTTCCTTTTTCGCCGCCTTTGCGAGGAAATCGAGCGCGGGCAGCACGTTTCCCGCGTCTTCTCCCGGAATCGCCAGTTCACGGTTTTGATGTGCGCCGACACTGACATAGACTGCATCGAATTGCTTAAGTTCGCTCCAGTCCATGGCATCCCCGATTTTACAGTTGCACCGGATAAGTACGCCTGTACGACGGATCGCCTCGATTTCCCGGTCAAGGACAAGTTTCGGCAGCCGGTATTCCGGGATTCCATACCGCAGCATCCCCCCTGGCAATGGGTATGACTCGAAAACCTGGACCGCATGTCCCATGCGCGCAAGATGGTATGCGGCGGTTAATCCGGAAGGCCCGGAACCTATCACCACGACTTTTTTCCCAGAAACAGGGGCTTTTTTTCCAGCATATTCAGTATCCGCCATCTGGTCGGCAACAAAGCGTTCCAGTGCGTGAATAGCCAATGAGTGGTCCAGTTGCCCACGGTTGCAGGCCTTTTCACAGGGATGGTAGCAGACACGCCCGCAGACCGCGGGAAAAGGGTTTTCTTCTTTCAGCAGCAGCCATGCCTTAAGATATTCACCGGCCGCGGCCAGTTCGATGAACCCTTCAATGTCATTGCCTGCGGGGCATCCCTGGTTGCAAGGTGGAACTGAATCCTGATACCGTGGTTTGAGGTATCGCCACGAACCGGTTTTATTCCAGAGCATGCTGCCTTCGGAAACCACACGTTCAGGTATATCCGCCATCGTTTGATACACGATCGGTTTTACATCAGGCATCTGTTTCGCTCCCTATGTATGGTTACATGAATAAAGTCGCTTCATAAGCTTCACGGGCAGCTTCGATGTTATTCTCGGCATTCGCCGGAATTTCCTCCTGAATCGCAGCGCACACCGATTCGATTGCCACCAGTCCGCTGTACCTTGCGAATGCACCGCATATCGCAGTGTTCACAATGGGAGCGTTTTTGCTTCCCAGATGATGCGCGACGGCAATCCCTCCCGCGTCCACCGTGGCCACACGATTTTGCTTGAAGGAAACGAACTGTTCGGGCCGCATCCCGGAGTTGATCAATACCCAGCCTTGTTCCACCAGCCCCGCTGTGACATCGATCACATCCAGCAATGTTTCATCCAGCACAACCACGTGGTCAGGAGAATCTATTTCACTGCGGATCAGGATCTTTTCGCTGTCGACGCGCAGAAAAGCTTCTATCGGTGCACCCCTGCGCTCCACCCCGAATTTTGGAAACGCCTGCACCTGCTTGCCTTCAGAGAACATGGCTACCGCCAGTACTTTCGAGGCGATCACACCCCCTTGGCCCCCTCTTCCATGAATTCGAATTTCCTCCATCATCACCTCCGCTTGAATGAAAGCCCGTACTCCTTATCACTCTGGGAGCAGCACAAAAATTCCCTTGGGTTTTCCGGGGCCGATGCCCCTGAGGACATGCGGTGTTTTGGAGTAATAATACAGCGAATCTCCAGGCTGCAGGACGATCCTTTTTTCATCGGTGATGAACTCGATCTGTCCTTCCAGGCAGTAGCAGAATTCTTCTCCGTCATGAGACAGGGGGACAAGTTTTTCATCAATTGATGAATCGAACTCCACCAAAAAAGGTTCCATTCGTTTCCCTTTCAGACGATATGCCAGGGCCTGGTAATTATATGTCATGCGCGCCTGATCGGATTCCCTGCTTTTGGCGACTTTCAAGCGTTCATTCACCCGTGTCAATTCTACTTTTTCCAGCGCGGTTTCCTGGATGAAGAAATGATCAACCTGCACCCCCAGTTCATGGGCAATATTCAGCAAGGTCGCCAGGGTAGGGGGTACGACGTCATTTTCAATCTGAGACAGCAGAGCGGGTTTGAGGTCCACTGTTTCCGCAAGCGTCTCCATAGGAATCTGTTTTTCTTCACGCAGAGTTCGGATTTTTTTGCCAATCCCCAGACGTTTCAGTTCTTTACTTGTGCTTACTACCATGACCTTCTCCCTGTTGATCAATTAATGAATGTATGCACTTTATCTCCCCGGCGAATTCCGTTTTCATCAGTTTGCAGCCATCACCGGCATTCCCATCAGGGGCCACAAAAACCAGGCGGCAAATGCAATCACCAGCATCAGCAGGAGGCTGGCGGGTATACCGTAAAGGAAAAACTCCCCGGTAGTGAACTGCCGTGATTCATAGGCAATGGCGTTCGGCGCAGCACCGACAAGCAGTAGAAACGGCATCCCGGCAGTTGCCAGCGAAGCAAACAGGACGACTTCAGGCGCGACTCCCAGGTAGGTAGTGAGGACCAGCGCCACCGGCAGTGTAATTGCAATTGCCGCGACGTTCATGATGACGTTGGTCATAATCATCACAAAAAACGCGACACCCATGACAAAAACGATCCAACTTGCCTCCTTGAACAGGTCCAGCCAATAAACCGCCAACCACTGTGCCGCACCTGTTTCCCACAGGCAAAACCCGATGCTCATGGCGCCGGCAAACAGCAGGATGATATTCCATGGTATTTTCTCAAGGTCCTCAATATCGAGGATTTTGAAGACAAAAAACAGGATGCTGGAGACGAGGATAATCGCGGACTTGTTGATTACCTTGAGCATCGGCAGGAACGACTGCAGGGACATCACCAGGATGCAAGCAAAGATGATTGAAGCAGCAAGGATTTCCTTGCGGGAAACCGGTCCCAGTGCGGCCAGCAAATTCAACGATTTCTTTTTCAACCCCGGGATCATGCTTTTTTCAGGGCGGAAAAAAAACATGAAGAATGCCCACAGCAGGAAGGTCATTAACCACCCCACGGGAAACATGTAATAGCTCAAATGGAAAAAGGAAATCGGATCCCCGACAATGTCCCTGAAGAACCCAATCGCCACCGCACCCCGTGCCGCGCCCAGCAGGGTAACGATGCTTCCTGCACCGGCGACATATGCCATGCCGATAAACAGTCCCTTTCCGAATCGAGTCGGTTTCTTCCCCTCACCGTATAATGCGTAAACCGTCATCAGCATGGGAAAAATGGTCGCGGCCACGGCGGTATGGGCCATGATGTGGGTCAGTGCGGCGGTGATGAAGAAACAGCCCAGATAGATCATGCTGGTCCTTTCACCCACTATCGCCAGCATCTTGTACGCTAAGCGCTGGGTCAGGCCCGTTTTGGTGAACACCTGTCCGATGATGATTGACGCGTAGATAAACATCACTGAAGGGGCCATGAAATTGCCGAACGCGACATCGGCGGGCCGGATCAGAAACAACACCTGCAGCACTCCAATCGCCAGGCTGGTCACCCCGATGGGAACCACTTCGAAAACCCACCAGGTAGCCGCAAGCAGGAAGATGCCCAATGCCCCTTTTCCCTCACGGGTGAGGCTGAAGTGTTTTCCCGTGGGGTCTATTGCATCCGGAAACGGAGGAGCATAATAGACAATGATAAACAACAGCATTCCCAGGCAGAGGCATAAAACCCGTTGCCAGTCGAATTCATCAGCCTGCTGCTGCAACTTGGTCCTAATAACCGCTTCGTTCATACTTCAGTTTTGCTCAACCAGGAAATGCTTCGCCACGGAACCTCGCTGTCGGCAAAGACCATTCCCTATATTTTCAAAAACATGCTCCACAGGGTTGCTGTTTACCATCCACGATGTTTAATGATGTTGTCGATTTCAGCCTGCCGGATACGTTGTTCGTGTTCAGATTTAACTTCGTAAGCCCTGTTGATTTTTTCCACCAATTCACGCGTATCAGTCGGTTTCATCAGGTAGTCGTATGCGCCGAGTTTCATGCCTTCAATCCCAGTCTGCACGGTACCGTGGCCAGTCAGCATGATCACCTGCAACAGCGGATTTATGTTTTTGATTTCCTTCAATGTTTCAATACCGTTTTTGCCGGGCATCAGCACATCAAGAATCACCACGTCAAATCCATTGGCACGGATCTGCTCCACCGCTGATTCACCATTCAGCGCCGTGTCGACTTCCATCCCCCGCACCTCAAGCCGGCTGGCCAGGGTTTCGACGAATTCCTTTTCATCATCGGCTAACAGCACCCGTATCATTTTTCGTCTCGCTCTTCTTCGTCCATCATCTTCCTCGCGGTTTCAAATTCCCCGGCTTCCGCGAAAGTTCCGGCAACCGCGGAATTCATTGCCTTCCTGTATGCGCGTTTAACGGAATCGATGATTTTTTCAATCCCTGAGGGTTTTTGCAGGTATTCGAAAGCACCAAGGCGTCGTGCTTCCTGTTCGTCCTCATCCGATCCATGCCCCGTCAGCATCACCACTTCCACATCAGGATAGGCCTGCTTCACCTTTTTCAGCACCTCCATTCCGTCCATCCCGGGCATTTTCAGGTCAAGCACCATCACATCCGGTGTTTCCTCCTCGATTCGCTCCAGTGCTTTTTCCCCGTCGAATGCGACATCCGAACCCAGATTTCTCAAGCGGATACGTTCAGAAAGAGTTTTTACGAATTCTTCTTCGTCATCAACCAGCAGCACTTTGATTTGTTCCTTTTTAGTCTCTTTCATCATTTCTCCGTGGTTGCGTTAAAGTATTGTCTTTGAAGGTCAAAAGCTTCATTCAGTTTCTCCCAGCCATGTTTTCCGGCTGCACCGGGTTTTCTGTTGCAGAATTTATTTTTCCGGAAGCCACCGGCTTCAAACATCCGGTAACCGACACTGTTTATACAGCATTGTATTCGGGAATGACCAACTGCAGCGCGTATGAATCCTCCTCCAGTTCCAGCCTCCCACCCATCTCCATTACAGTTGATTCCAACTTCTTCCATTCAGCTGCATCTGTCAACTGAGTGCTAAAACTTCCCCAGCCCGGTATTTCTTCCCCCCGACACTGAAAAGCAATGACTAATTCGGATCCGCGGATCCATATACGAATTTCAATCATGCAACGGTGAGTGAGGCCCGCCAGGCAGCATTGAATTGCATCAAACAAAACCATCTGCAGATGAACCGGGTTTGCTTTCACATATAATTCCGCCCCTTGTTCTCCATCACAGCCGGAAACTGAAACCGTGACAAGATGTGAGGCCGTAAAACGCTGAGACATGGCAACAACCAGTTCCGCTTCCTCAAAGACGTTTAGTTTCTTATATGTGAGGTCCGGTGAGTGTGCAAACCGGTTGAGCCTGGTGATCAGTTCCACTCCCCGCCCCACCTGGTTTTGTACCTGAGAAACGGTTTTCCTGATATGTGCGGAATGCGGAACAGACTCTTCAGGATTGAGAGAAACCAGGTCCTCAAGCAGTCCCGCTGATTCACGAATGATGGCCAGCACATTTTGCATTTCATGTGTGCATGCAGCAGTCAGTTTGCCGAAAAAAGCCAGTTCTCGATTTAATTTTTCAGACATCGGATGTGCATTAAGATTCATCTCAAGTTAATCGAACAGGGTTCAGGATCCCGCTTTTCATGTGCTCACCTTCCGGCTGCACGGTTCATTTTCTCTATCAGTTGGTCAATGTCGACAGGCTTGATCATGTAATCAAACGCCCCGAGCCGGACCCCTTCCTCCCCTTCCCATGAAGAACCCCGGCCGGAAAGCAGGATCACCTGTATTTGCGGATTGCAGTCTTTTATCTGTTTCAACACCTCAAGACCGTTGATCCCGGGCATCAGCACGTCCATCACGACCACGTCCGGAGGCGCCTGTTGTATGGCTTTCAGGGCGGCATCCCCGTTCATGGCACTTGCCACCTGAATTCCTCGCAGTTCCAGTCGTTCAGAGAGGGTGGTGACAAATTCATTTTCATCGTCCACCAGTAATATTTTTGGTGTCTTCATGTCATTCTCCGCCCTTTGGCCTGGATTGTTTCAGCAAATGCACGGTGAACTTTGAGCCTTCTCCCAGAGTGCTTTGCACCTGGATTTCACCTCCCAGTTTCTTGATGATGCCGTAAGTAATGCTCAAGCCCAGTCCGGTTCCATACTTTTGCCGGGTGGAAAAGAAAGGGTCAAAGATCCTTTCAAGGTTTTCCGGAGAAATGCCTTCTCCATCATCCTGGATTGAAATACCGACTGTTTCCGGATTTTCCTCCCAGGTTGACAAAACGATGCTGCCGTGTTCTTCCACTGCTTCAAGAGCATTGGTGAAGATATTGAAGAACACTTGCTGCAGCTGACCCCGGTCTGATTCGATCATCATCCCTTCCTCTGCCATGCGGAAATCAACACTGACCTTTTTGTAAAGGGCTTCCTTATCAAGATAACCCCAGACTTCCCTTAATAACTCATTAAGGTCCAGAGATTGAGTGGTGACTTCCATGCGCCTCGCAAACCCCAGCAGGCGGTGAGTGATTGTTTTGCAGCGGACAACAGAATTGAGGATTTCATCGGTGAGGCTGTAGATTTTGCAGTCCGGTTCATTGATGAGTGCAGATGGGTTTTCCACTGCCTGGTCCAGGTCCAGGTCATCGTTTGCGCATTCAATCAGGTCACGGATCAATCCGACTTTTTCATTGATGATGGCAAGCGGGTTGTTGACTTCATGAGCAACTCCCGCCGCAAGCCTGCCTATCGATGAGAGTTTATGGCTGTATTCCAGTTCCCGGAAAGCGGTTTCACGTTTTTCATCCGCATCGCGGATGCGCTGCACTAGCGTGTCGGAAAGCTTGATGGAAACAAGTATGATCAATGCGATGCCGAACACAAACACGAGCAGCATTTCGCTTTGCAACACAAACCAGGGTTCCATCAAAACCCCGCGGGGCCTGATGATTACCAAAGTGTAATCGGACTTGGCGAAATGGGCGTATGCAAGCAGGATCTCACGTCCCCGTTGATCTGCTGTTTCCAGCACCCGTGCCTCCTGACCTCCGGACGGAATGGAAAGGGTGACAGTCTCCATTACACTGCCGTAAAACTTTGTATTTGTCTGCAGGATTCCCGTTTTGTTAACCAGGAAAGCATCACTCTCCGGTCCCAGGCCGATTGCGGAAATCATGGTGCTGAAGGGTTGCGTATCCATGCTTGCGCGCAGGATCCAGGCAGGTCCGTTTTCGGGAAGCTGGAGCGCGGAAATGATGATGTGGGGATATTCCCACCCACCCTGCACTATGTTGCTGCAACAGACTCCCCTCACCATCACCTCCTGAAACCATGGCTCACTTGAGAAATTTATTCCCCGCAGATCATACGGCCCCGCATAGTTGAGCATCACCCCCTCTTCACTGATCAGTCCCAGATCGACAAACCCGGTGAATTCCTTTTTCAAAACACGATATATGCGGTTGATCGTCTGTTCCCCGGAAAAATCCTCAAAGGAGTAGGAAGACGCTAAAGCACGGATGGTTGATGCGCGTTCTTCAAGAAATAATTCGAAAGAGTGCTTGGTTTTACTGGTCAGCAATCTCAATGGGTGGATCAACTCGTTTTTCAGGCTGGTCTGATACTGGTGGTAGTTGATGAACGCCATCAGGGTCAGGGGGATTAATGTGACCAGAATCATCAGGACGATGATGTTCCGGCGCATGGAAATGTACCGTACAGGGGAGCCGCTTTCACCTGGAAGGTACATAAAATATCCCTTGAGGTGCAGCATTAACTTGCCGAAACTCATGTTTCCGCTCCGAACAAAATTCAAAGGGAAGAGCATTATTTCCGAACTCATGGGGATTTCAATTTATCCCCCAATCAAGGATGGCGCCGCATCCCTTTTAATGAAACGGGGGAACCATCCA
Source organism: uncultured Pseudomonadota bacterium (assembly GCA_964344035.1). Classification (GTDB taxonomy): domain Bacteria; phylum SAR324; class SAR324; order SAR324; family NAC60-12; genus UBA1014. The sequence goes on along the minus strand of CAYFLK010000063.1, from coordinate 9,234 downwards.
ATTGTCTTTGAAACTCATGACCTTGTTCCGGAAGACCTTCCCCCCATTGGCGCCGTCAATGCAGAGGGCGGCAGCAATCTTCATCGAATAATAATCATGGTTTCAGCAGTATTCTTCACTGCTTACTTTGTTTTTTATGCCGCCTCCTTTTCCTGCAATGTCTTTAAGTGAATTTCCTTGCTGCCATTAGAGCACCTCGCTATTCCAGCACCCATTGATCTGAACGGAAATGGGCCGACCCCTCCGCCCGCGTTTTGTTCATTTCATAAGCGGTAAATCAGAGGTTTTTCTCCCGGATTGATTTCTATGCCGACCAAGTCCCTTGTTTTGAACCCGAGTTTTTTGAATTTCCCCACAATTTCATCATGGTGGTCCGGGGTCCAGTGTATGAACCACAGGGGATTCCGCACAGTATCCACGCCATAAGCAGTGTGGGTGCACATGTTCAGCCGCAATCGGTCTTTAGCAATCACCGTGTCCGCTTCACTGAGGAAATAATCAATTTTGTACTGGTTCTGGTACAGTGCATCCGACAAGATTTGCTGTTGTTTTGGCTTCGCATCAAGACAATGGTTCGTTTTCTGGAACAGATCCTCAGGCACACGAATTTTGAGCCCGAGCACCCCGAAGCGTTCAAATTTCAATGCAAATGATTCCAGTTCAGCTTCATAGTCGCTGATGAGTCGAAGTACGTCCTCAAAGGTGTTTTTACCCTCATCCCCATTTTTGAGCCACTCCTCGCTTCTTTCAATAATGCGCCGGTACAGGGCAGGATTATCCATCACATAGATCACCCTTTCACGGTAATTGCTTCGCTGCCGCAAGCGACGGATTCCGTCCAGGGAAATCGATTGTTTGACCTTGTTGGGTTCCAGCATTTCAACAGTTGAAATATCTTTGGCCTGCACCACGTAAATCTCACCCTGAGGGGAAACTATGTATTCAATCTCACTGCGCATCCCGAGTTTTTTCTGTATATCATCAGACATTTGCAGCAGGCGCGGATCATGAGGGGTGATGGTGATGTAGGATTCAGACTGGATGTGTTCGTTGTCATCACCGGTATAACCGAATTCCCAGTGATTGCCGATTTGCTTTGCCATCACTTGAGCGCCTTCAATAAAAGGCATGACCACCACTCCCATTTGATCCAGGTCCAGTTCCGGGGCATTGTTAAAGCGTTGCTGTCTGAGGATATTCAACCTCTTGGCAGTACGAGCGAGTTTTAGAATACGTGCTCTCGCGTATTTCACTCCGGTAATGTCCGCATTTGTTTCAAGAGAATCAAACGTGCCACCCTTGTAAAACGATTCCAGCGGATGAGCACTGCGGACAATGATTTTGTAACTTCCACAGGATTTCTTCAAAAAGGAACCCAGGGTGGTAAAATTCTCCTTTTCAAAATCACCCGCGCTCAGATACATGAAGTCGGGCACTTGAAACCCGGTTTGTTTGAGGATTTCCAACAACCTGGCTTTTTCAGGGAGGTTATTCTTCATCACATTTTATTCGGACGGGAAAGAAATTTGCTGGGCAGCAGGCGGTTTTTTTCTATACTTTGTGAATATCATGGGGGTACTCATGTGTAAATCGGTAATTTTACTGAAACCAAGTTTGAAGGATTACGTGAAAGACAAATTGGCAGAAGTTTGTTGCTCACCAGAAAGGATGAAACACCGGATTCAGTATCGCTGTATGAATCCAGCATTGATTGAAATCTCCCAGCCCATTCATGAAGTTATAAAATACCTGCAGGAAAACTGAACCACGACAGGCCATGGCAAGGCACATCACCATGTAGATGCGCCTGTAGGATATGAAAGGAAAAAACGAATATATATAAAAAAAGAGAGCTTAAACCGGCTGCGTATGATTACGCTCCAACACCCGGATTCTTGACAAGATTTCGTCCGTGTCTACATAGCATCCATGCAGCCAGCGGTTTCCTGAATCTGGATCAAAAGCTTCCCGGGCATGCAAGACACGCCTGTTGTCGAAAACCTGGAGGTCGCCTGGACTCAGAAGAAAACGGACCAGAAATCTCTCTTCGGATAACATGCGGTGGAAATGGCAGTAAGCATCATAGAACGATTTCATCTGTTTCGTGGGAATAGTGAAAGGACCTTTGAGAAAGTTTCCTGCCCGGATTTCACGGATCGAACCTTCATCATCCAGAACAATCATCGGGGATTTGAAACGATAATCACACTCACGATCAGTGTTGCGGAATTCAACCTTGACGGAACTGAGTATCCGGAAAAATTCCGGCTTCTCCATGCTAAGTGTCTCTGCAATCCGGAAACCGTCCTCAATCAGGGATACCCCCCCGCGGACACTGTTCCGCAGGCAGTGAAGAAACTGGAATCCCGGCTGCAGTTCGCGAGTGGGAAGATCACAATGCAAGGGCAGCCGCAAAGCAGTGTTTGCGTTTGTGTTGGTTTCTTCCAGGTTTTTTACCTCGAAAAATTCTCCGAAATTGGTTCTCCGCACAAAGGAAATCCTATTCACAAGAATCTCCAATGAAGATTTCTCACCCGGAGTTCGACGGAGCATGGTGATGCCGCTATCCCTGAGGGTACGCAGCCAATCAAGCAACATTGAATCATATTTGATCAGGTCTTCATATTCAAACTCCGGAAGTTCCTGCTGCATTTCACATCCCCACACCTTGATTTGTTTTTCTGTGCGTGAACTCTGTGCTTTTGCCGAATAACAGTGCGCCCTCAGTCATCCCGGGTGATATAAGCTCTCATGCCGTTTGTGACTCCATAAAATCCGCAAAGCACCGGATTTCATGACTTCCGTATAAATAATTGAAAAGTCATCAGGATGTGAAAAGATTTCAAATACCTGCTCCCTTGTCACCGAGTGACAGCATTGCTTGCAGGGGCAGTTATCCCTTAACCAGATGTTATCGAACTCACCGGAATGACCGTTATGCCAGGTAACTTTAAGGGAATCAGGCAGCTTTACCACACCCGAGATTTTGGGGTTCATGGGATAAGTGCAGAAATCAGGAACCGGGGGAGGTGGGATTTCCATAATATTGCTTCCAGATAACTCAGGGGAGATGCCGGGGTAGTGTCTGATAAAGAAATTTTTTGTTGTTTGTAACAGCCTTGAATATCGGTTTTTTGAAACGAAGATAAAATGTAAGGCGTACCGCAATTTGTGGGAGTATTAATTATACCACTACACACCTGAGCATAACTTTAATAGGAGAGTTATTTTTCACCCGAAATGCGTTAATGAATGGCTGCCCATATTTCGCTCCTTGTGGATCAGGAGTTTAATACAAAAGCTTTACGATGATTCGCGTAGAGGAGAATCGGGGGACAGTGGAATCCACAGGAATAAAGGACGGGTTTCATCTGATTGAGATATAACACGATATTCTCACCATAGAAGTTTGAGTAAATGGTGAAGATAACAAGTTGATAATTGGTTCTATTATTCAGTCTGGTTCACGCATGGCACTGGATAGAGATTTGATTATTGGATGTGTAAAATAAGTAATTAATCTCCTCTTGCCTACTTTTAAATCAGCTGATGCAAGCATTCCAGCAGTCAAATCAAAATCTTCAGGTAATTTTAACATTTCTGATTGTTCAATATTAACCCGGCCCCGGTAATATGCTCCCGGTTCTCCTTGAAGAGATGCCGGCACGGTATCATCCGATATAAAAATGAGTGTCCCTGACAGGTCTCCAAACTGTTGAAAAGGAAGGGCATCCAGTTTCACTGATACAGGATCTCCGTAGAACAAATCACTCACGTCTTTCGGGTCGATATCTATCTCCAGCACCAACGGCAGACCGGATCTTACTAATGTCACAATCGGCTCCCCCTTGTTGACAATGGAACCTGCTGTCATAGTCGGCATATTTAGGACTACTCCATCAACTGGTGATTTTACTGACAGATTATTTTTCTCCAATTGATTTTTAGTCAATTCCTCTTCCAGTTGAAGCAACTGATCCATGTGCGCGGACAGATCCTCCGCTATCCCGGCATATTGTTCCGCTAAATATGTTTTTCTTCCAGCAATAATTGAATTTTTCGCTGACTTCAGTTTCTCTATGTTGCTCGAGGTTGAACGCAATTGTCGATTAACCGAGATACGTTGATCCGTTGAATTAAGAACTTCCATCAATGAACCGACATTATTGCTGTATAATTTCCTTTTTCCTTCTTCAATTTGTATTTTAATATTTAACTGGTCTCTGATAAGTTTGTGGTCTTTAATCAATGAGGATATTTCATTGTCAAGCCTGGACAAGTCAGCTGAAAACAAATTCATCTTGAGTATAAATTCGTCAAAATGCTTGCTTAAAATTTCCCGGTTGATTGAATCTAGTTCATTGACTCGCGATAAAATTGTATTGTTTTCTCCTTTTAAAGCCCCGATAGTAATTGCTTCTTTTTGTAGTTTTATCCTGAGAATTTTATTTTTCAGTATATTTATTTTATCCTGCACAATTTTCAGGTTTGCATTAACTACTGTACCATCCAGCACAGCAATAATATCCCCTTTATTTACAAACTTACCGCGTTCCAGATACATCTCCTTGATTACAGAGCTGCTACTTGATTGAATTTCAATATTAGGTGCAGTGTTAGTAAATTTCCCGCGAGTTGAAACTGTTTTATCAACAAATGTAAATGAACCCCAAACAGCCATGACCAGGATAAAGGTCAATATACTGACAGCAGTAATTAATACTGGCCTGGAAGGCGGACTGGAGTAGATTGACTCAGTATCTTCAAGATGATGTACATCTTTAATCTCTTTAGTATCTACAGGCGCCGGTACAGCCGTCTGTTCGCTGCCGTTACTCATGTCAAGCATGCTCCCCGCGACCCGCTTGTCTGCTGCGCGGACATAACCGGATAACCTGACCATCATATTCAGGGCAGCTTCCGGTTTATTAGATAAAAATTTGAGAAATGCTTTCTTGTCTACCTCCTGTACTTTACATTTGCCTTCAGCTCTGGCGGAAGCACTCCTGGGAGAGCCGTCAATAATTGCCATTTCACCAAATATGGATCCTTTCTCCACGCGTCCAAGAGTTTGTTCCCCTTCAGCAGATTTTCTGACAATCTCAATAGAACCCTCTACAAGAACATAAGCAAAGGTCGCTTCAGTTCCTTCTTGAAAAAGGTAATCTCCTTTTCTCAATTCAACAATTTTAGGTTTTAGTGGGTTTGTTGCAGGCATATATTTTACAATTTGCTCTCTATTTTAAACAACTTTCTTTCATTTTCCCACATTTGCTGATAGGTCTCACAATTCAGAAGCAATTGCTCGTGTCTATCATATCCAACAACTCTCCCCTCATTTAGGACAATTATCTTATCATATGATGAAATTGAATTGAGTTCATGACTGACATTGATCAAGGTGCGATCATTTGAAATTGCCTTCAAATTATCCTCCAGCTTCAGACGTGAAGCTATGTCAAGAGAGTCTGTAAATTCATCCATCAATAATACTCTTGGATCAACAAGCAGGGCTCTTGCAAGTGCCAATAAATGCGCGGTAGTACTTGTTAATGCCGTTGCTGTTCCATCAATTTCAGTACGAATCCCATCCGGCAATTTATTTAAGTGTTCGGAAAATCCCGATATCTTGAATATTTCTTCAAGTTCACGGTGTCCAACTCTTGGTGATACACGAAATAAATTATCTTCAATAGTACCTGAAAAGAAAATAGGATTGTTTGTCAAGAGCATTACCTGTGAGCGGTAATGAGACAAATCCAATTGAGTGATTCTGATTCCATCGATATCAAGAGTACCTTCAGTCGGCGGGAAAACGCCTGCGAACAGATTAAGCAAAGTGCTTTTACCCGCGCCAGAAGGTCTAACTACGGCAATTTTTGAATTTGGGGCCATATCGATTGTAACCCCATTTAATGCTTTTATTTCTCCAAAATTGATGGATACATTTGACAATGAATACTTCCCGTGGATATTGGAGTGAGTGCCAGCACCTAATCGTTCGGGATCTTTGTTCCATATTTCACCCAGTTGCGTAATCATGCCGTATATTTGGCTTCTTACAGATATCATGGTGATAGCCGCAATCACTGGTGCCACCAATCTGCCTCCTACCATGTTTATGGCAATTATCGACCCCGCCGACATGTCACCGCTGAAAACCAGTTGAATCCCCGTAAATATAACTGTTACTGTCATTAACTGCTGTAATAAACCATTAAACTCATTTGAAGTGCTGGTGATTTTGTTCTTCTTTCCTTTAACCCTGATCGAAGCGGCGGAATTTTCTCTCCATTTTTTACGTTGCGCCTCTTCTTCTCCCAGAGCTTTCACAATAGTCATTCCGCTCAAAGTTTCACGAAGTATTTTATTTCTGTTTGATTCAATTTGGGAAAGATCTTCTCCGGTTTTCTTTTCTATGCTCTTAAATATAATTCTACTCAATCCCATAAAAATTGCGAACCCAAGTACAATCAAGCCCATCAGGATATTATACACAAACAATATCGGCAGATATACTAAAACCGCGGTCAGATCAAAGATGCCGCGGAAGATGCGGGTGACAATGTTGTTTCTTAATGAATTTACTGACTGAATTGAACGTTCAAACCTGCCGATGTTTTCACCCTGTACAGACTGCAGTGGAAGCCCCAACAGTTTGTCAAATATATCACCTGATATTCTGGCTTCGATTTTATCACCTACATAATTAAATATGTATTCACGTATAAATCCCATTCCCGCATTAAATAAAAGAGCAATAAAAACCCCAAATGTTAATACATATAAAGTAGATATTGCCTTGTAACCTACAACCTTATCCAATGCTATCTGAATAAAAATTATCGGAGTAAAAGCTAAAACATTTAGTATAAATGACAAAAGAACTGCACAAATCAAAACAAATCTGTTTTTCCACAATTCTGGTAAGAACCAGGTAATATCAAAAAACCTTTCCTTACTTTCTTTCCCACGTATTACATTTACTAAGATTACAGTGTTTTTCCAAAGTTTTTCAAATTCGTCAATTTGAATAACATTCTGCTTTCCTTCCGTATCAAGAGGATCCAGTATTTTTACAGCATATCCAGCTTCATTTTTCTCAAATCTTAATAGTATAACAGATCCTCCGTTTGCCAAAGGAACAGTACAAGGAAGCACATAATCTTTACTCTTCAAGTCATTTATTGAAAAATTAATAATTTTTGCTTCAAGTTTTTTTTATGCAAGATAATCATTCAATTCATTGAATGATTTTGGGGATTGATTTACAGGGAAATATTTATCAATTTCCTCACGGTTTAAATAGACCCCATGTCTTCTTATTGAAAGAGAAACACAGTAGGCCAACCAGTGGTCAACAAGAATATCATTCTGCTTCTTATTGAACATTATAGGTTATCTCATTGAAGGGTATTAATCGGACTGTTGCAGACAATTTATGTTCACGCTGATTTAACGCTGCAGCAATCCCTGTGATGTCAAAATAAGTCTGCAGGATCAAAACTTGTTAAGGTTCATCCGATTTTAGACAAATGAAAAGCTCAAAAAAAAAGGTGATGCAGTCGAACTGCATCACCTTTTAATCCCCGACAGGGTGCTGATCCTAGGCTACATCATCAACCTGGAAGTCAGGTTCGCCAACATCTTCATCTGCATCCACGACGACCGGTTCATCCATTGAAGGCGGAGCACCTTCAGGAGCAGCGGCTGGTGCACCGGCCGCGTCACCACCGGCCAGGCTTGCATCCATAGCATCCGCACCGGTATCTTGAGGTATATCCATGGGAGCATCTCCACACGTGTCACCCAGTGCACCTTCAAGAACATCACCCAATGGACTGTCGGCAATACTGTCCGGCATTGGAGGCATGTCCCCTGCTTCCCATTCCATAGTGTTACCTTCGGCATCAGTAAAGGATCCTGAACCATCAGGATTCATAGTTCCAGAACTTCCATCCGCGCCTTGATAGGACCCTGAACCGTCAGCATTCATTGTCCCGGTTGAGCCGTCCGCGGCGGTGAAAGATCCGGAGCCATCCGCACTGAAGGATGCAGAAGATCCATCAGAGCCGGTAAAGGTCCCATTACCCTCGCCGTCCCAACTGGCCGTTGACCCGTCAGCTCCGGTATAACTGCCTGAACCATCATCATTGATGATTTCGCTTGAACCGTCAGGCCAGTTTGAACTTTCTGAACCATCCGCATTGTGGGAATGAACTGTGCCATCCGGTTCTGTGTGACTCATTGTTCCATCATCTCCAATATTGACAACGGAACCGTCTTCCTGGGGATATTCCCCTGGAGGCGGGGGAGCAGGATCCATGGGATTTCCATCCGCACCTGAATAACTTACGTTACCCTCAGCATCCACGCTTTCATTGTTCCCGTTTGGATCGGTGTGAGTGCTAGAACCATCAGCATTGAACGTCCCTGAAGAACCATCGGGCCCGTTGTATGTGCCGTTTCCTTCACCATCCCAGGTGGACGATGATCCGTCTGGACCATTCCATGTCCCGGACCCGTCGGCATTGTAAGTGCCTGACGATCCATCCGCATTGGCAAATGTGCCATTACCTTCACCGTCCCATGTCGACGAAGTGCCATCCGGGCTCGTATGGCTACCGGAGCCGCCAGGATTCCACGTGTCTACGGAACCATCCGGACTCGTATGACTGCCGGAACCGTCCGCGTTCCAAGTATCTACGGAGCCGTCAGGATGAGTCATGCTGCCGGAACCATCTTCATTCATGATGGGCTCTCCTGGACCGCCACCCGGTTCTGGCCCCATATCTAGATTCGGTTCTTGTGCCATAATATTCTCCTTGTGAATCAGTTAGTTTTCAGTTCCAGGCGTGGCTTAAGCATGGTACGTCTCGTTGCATTTGCCACCTGTTTCGCTTTTGCCAGATTCGAGTCGGCCCTAGCTTTGATGATCAAAGCCTGGGCAGCTGCTGCATTTTGTGCCATACGCTGGTTCCTTTCAAAAAAGATTTTGAAAATGATTCCTGAATTACTACCGATTCAGGTCCATGAGAACAAACATTGCAACCCTGAACATCTGTCCTACTCAGTACTGCAACTTCAAATTCTCGCCATTACCCACACTGCGAGGGAAATAGAGAGAATGTGAAAAAGCTGTAATATATAACCTAATTAAAACCTAAATTGAGCAATTCTTAAACCGAAGTTCCCTTAAGTGATCAGTCATATCTCTTTGATTAATTTGATAAA
>CAYFLK010000062.1:0-21768 GCA_964344035.1 uncultured Pseudomonadota bacterium | reverse complement strand
TCAGCAGCCATGTCCCCTTGTCCTTTCCCCACACCTCATCAGGTTCGTCCCCAGTGCCTGGTTCGGCATCGGGCCAATGTTCAGGGATGGAAATATCCGCGATTTCGATCCTTCCCGCATAACCTGCGCCTGGAAACTGGAAACAGCCTATCTTGCCTGCTTGAAGCGCAATTGTGAGGTTGCACCGGGTCGCCACTCCGAGGATGAAACTGTCGTCGGAACTGACCCCCGAGGGTAGGTCCACAGCGATTTTGAATGCGTCGCTGTTTGCGTTGAAGGTTTCTATCCATTCACGGTAGGCCCCCGTGACCGGGCGTTCCAGCCCGGTGCCGAATATCGCGTCAACGAGGACATCCGCTTCACCAATAATCCGCGTGGCGTCCGCGCTGGGGAATGTTACGCTGTTTCCAAAATGCTGCCAAAGCCGCTGGTTCAAACGCGCGTCATCCGTTGTCGCCTCTCCCGCGTCAACGACAGTGAGGCTGAACCCGCGGTTGGAAAGCAGGCGGGCTATGGCGAACCCGTCTCCTCCGTTATTTCCCTTCCCGCAGCAGACGACCACATGTGCCCGCGGTTTGTTCAGCAGAGCCTCCCGCAGCAGCGCCTCGACAACCGCGCGGGCGGCGTTTTCCATCAGCACCGCCCCGGACATGCCGATTTCCTCAATGGCATGCCGGTCCATTTCGCGCATAGCAGCTCCGTCAGCCAGGCGTTCCGGGAGTCCCAATGAATGGGGCGGCAGGGAAAGTTTGTGCAAGGGGTGGGGTTTGTGTTCTTCAGGAGGAAAATCGTTCATGATTCGTCGTCTTTGAATCGTTCGATGTCGTTATCCCCGAGATAGGCGCCGTGCTGCACTTCTATCACCTGCAGGGGGATCCTGCCGCCGTTTCCCAGCCGGTGGATGACGGTTTTGGGGATATATATCGACTCGTTTTCATTTAGCAGCTTTCTTTCCCTGCCAATGTGCACGTCGGCGGTACCGCGAGTGACGACCCAGTGTTCGCTGCGGTGGCGGTGCCTTTGACGGGTGAGGGCGCGGCCGGGGGAAATTTCGATAACCCGGATGCGGTACTGCGCGGTTTCCCTGATTGTCGTGGCGTGACCCCAGGGGCGGAGGACGCGTGTGTGGAACCGGTACTCGTGACGGTCTTCTTCCTTAAGTGTTTCCACCAGCTGTTTGACATCCTGTGAGCGCTTCAGGTCGCAGACCAGGAGGGCGTCCTCGGTTTCGACGATAATCAGCCCTTCCACGCCGATGCTGGTGACCAGTTTCTTGGTGCTGAAGATCAGCGAGTTCCGTGTGTCCCGGGTAATCACGTTCCCCCGCAAAACATTTCCCTGATCATCCTTTTCTGAAACACGGAAGATGCTTTCCCAGCTTCCTAGGTCGCTCCATTCCATATCAACCGGCAGCACTGCCGCATGTCTGGAATGCTCCATTACCGCGTAATCGAATGAGAGATCTTCAACCGCGGTATAGATATCGGTGACTACAGATTCATCCTGAAAATCGAGGCCCCGGTCTTTGGCATCCTGAAACACTCGCGTCATCGCCGGGGCATGAGTGCGGAATTCATGCATCAGGGTTTCCATGGAAGCCATGAATATTCCTGAATTCCAGGTATAATTTCCTGATTCCAGGTATTGTTTCGCAGTATGTTCATCGGGTTTTTCCACAAACCTCTCAAGCAGGAATCCAACCTCAAGCGGTTCCGCGGCCTTGAGATATCCATAGCCGGTTTCCGGACAGTCCGGATGGATTCCGAAAGTGACGATGTATCCCGAAGACGCCAGGGTTTGGGCATCACGAACCGCCCGCATGAAATTTTCTACATCACGGATCAAGTGGTCAGCGGGCAGGATAAATAGCGGTTCTTTTGAATCGGCCTCATGCATTTGAAAGAGACCCCAGAGGATGGCTGGGGCAGTGTTGCGGCCGAAGGGTTCGAGCAGCAAGTTGCGGGATGGGAAATCAGGAAAGACCTGGTTCAGCTGTTGTTTCAGTTCATGCCGGTGAAAACGGGAGCCGACAACCCGGAGCCGCTCCGGGTCCACCAACCCCTTCAGCCTCCTAAAGGTTTCCTGGAGCAGTGATTCGTGTGTCGCACCGAGGTTGAGAAACTGTTTGGGGGTCATGCTGCGGCTGAAAGGCCAGAGCCTGGACCCGCTTCCGCCGGCAAGAATGAGTACGTTCATGCAGATGCAATCAAGTCGGATTCAGGATGCATATTCGGTTTCATTTACCGTCTGCGCAACCCCTTCGGGAGTTTTGGGAATCTCAAGGAAGTCAAGCCTGCTCAGCAGGACCGCAAGCGTAGTCAAGGAAACGGGGATACCGGTTTTCAGTTCCGTAAGAAATGAGTGGTATGATTCCATGCGTCCGGAAAAGATCGCTTGCAGCGGTTCCAGTATTCCATTCATTTTTGCGTCCAGCGGGAAGGAAAAAGTTTTTGAATCCCGCAGGGTTTCCAGCAGCCGCCGCTTGCGCGCAAACAGGGTGCGGAACAGGATGTCCTGATGTTCGAGTTCCCAGTCGTTTTTCGCCTCAAGCCCGTTCAGCTGTTCCCTCAGCCAGTCGAAGCCGAAATGCTGCTCAAGCTGCTGCGCCATTTCCTTGGCCAAGGGGACATCCATGCCCGCCTGCTCTTTCAGGAAGATGACATCAGGTGCGATGTGCAGCATCTGCAGAAACTGCCTGGAAATGGAAAAGAAGGCCGGGGGAGTTTGTTCCGCGTCTGCCTGAGCATCCATCACTTCCGCTGGTACGGAAGCATCCGCGGAGATAGTTGCCATGCCTTCGCCTTCGACTTCTGAAAACAGAAGCTCTTGTAGAATGGGCCGGAACCTGTCGATCATCTTGAATCCCGGTTTGGCTTCCGCGTCTTCAAGCAGGGCCCGGGTCAGCAGCTGCAGGACAAACTCGAGTTCAATGAGATGGCCGTATCGGTCTTCAAGGGTCAGTCCTTCAGTTTCCTCGATCAACCTGCGCAGCTTTTTCGCTTCGAGGCTGGTTTCCATGATGAGATAGGTTTTTGCAATTTCCGGGATGCCGCGTCCGGTCAATTGCACCATGCGTGAAAAAAACACGCTGCCTGACTGATTGACTATCTTGTTGGTGAGCACGGTCGCCACAATTTCCTTCTTCAGCGGATGCAGGTGTATATCTTCACTGAAGCGGTTTTTCAGCGATTCCGGGAGGTAGCTGAGAAACAGTTCATCCAGTGCCGGTTCAAGTTCAATCTCCGGGCCGGCAAGCGCTTCGAAGACTTCCATTTTCGTATAAGCCTGCAGCACGGCCAGCACCGGGCGGGACATGGGCTGGCGAGAGTGTTCCAGTTGATCGAGCTCAGCCCGGGTCGGGATGAATTCGCTGCGTTTGTTCAATCCGCGCTGCTGCAGGTATGCGATCAGGCGGCGGAAGTGGCGGAACTGGGACTGGGAACGCAGGGCGTCCATGGAAATCAGGCGATGCTGGTGGTGGTTGTTGGCCAGCACCAGTTGCGCGACTTCGTCGGTGGCCTCGTTGAGCAGCTGATGGCGCTCCTCGCGGTTCTTCAGTTTCCCAATCCGTTGCATTTGCTCAAGGAGGATTTTCAGATTGACCTCGTAATCCGACATATTGACTCCACCCGAGTTGTCGATTGCATCGGTATTCAAACGTCCGCCGCGGTTGGAGAAATCAATACGGCCAAGTTGAGTGAAACCGAGATTTGCACCTTCTCCAACCACTTTCGCACGGAACTGATCTGAATCGATGCGGACTGTGTAGTTTGTCTGGTCGCCCACCTGGATGTTGCTCTCTCCGGGGCTTTTTACATAAGTGCCGATTCCGCCGAACCAGAAAAGGTCTACTTCCATCTGCAGGATCAGGCGAATGACTTCCTCGCCGGTCAGTGATGAGTGATCCGTATTCAGCAATGTCCGGGTCTGCAGGGAAAGATGGACCTCCTTTGCCCTGCGTTCAAAAACTCCTCCCCCGGCGCTGATCAGCGCGGGATTGTAGTCTTTCCAGGTTGAATTCTGCATTTCAAACAACCGTTTCCGTTCGTTCCAGCTGATTTCCGGGTCAGGGTCAGGGTCCAGAAACAGGTGCTGGTGATTGAATGCCGCCTTGAGCTGCAGGGTTTTGCTGAGCAGCAACCCGTTGCCGAAGACATCGCCGCTCATATCACCAACCCCGGCGACCACGGTCATTTCGGATTCTATGTCATGTCCCATCTCGAGGAAGTGCTGCTTCACGCATTCCCATGCTCCGCGGGAGGTAATGGCTTCCTTTTTGTGATCATAACCGTTTGACCCGCCGGAAGCGAACGCGTCCCCGAGCCAGTAGCGGTACCCGGTTGACACCTCGTTGGCCAAATCGGAAAACGTCGCTGTCCCCTTGTCCGCCGCAACAACCAGGTATGGGTCAGGGCCGTCATAGATCATCACCTGGTGCGGATGCCTAACCCGGCCTTCTTCGTCCAGGTTGTCGGTTATATCAAGCATCCCCTTTATGAAACGCCGGTAATGTCGGCGTGATGCATCAATGGCGTCTTTGCGGTTGACATGGGTTTTCTTGAGCACAAATCCACCCTTCGATCCAACCGGGACGATGACGACATTTTTTGATTGCTGGGTTTTTGCCAAACCCAGGATTTCCATGCGGAAATCGTCAGGACGGTCTGACCAGCGCAACCCTCCGCGGGCGACTGGACCGAAACGCAGGTGAGTTCCTTCGAACCCCACGTCGTGGACATAGATTTCATATTTTGGAGTCGGCACCGGCATTTTTTCAACGTTTCGTGAATCAAGCTTGATGGAAATAAATGTGTCACCAGGGGCCCTGGTTTTATAAAAATTGGTGCGCAGAGTATTCACGATCAGGTCATAGAGGCGGCGCAAAATCACGTCTTCACTGACGTCCTTGACTTTTTGCAGTCGTTCCTGGAACTCCTGGCGTTTCTTAGGCAGCAGGATTTCCTTGCGGTAGTCCCTTCTTCCATACGCCTGTTCAGGGGAGAAGCGGCAGGAGAAGACATCATAGAGAATCCCAGCGCATCCGGGATGTTTAAGCAGGGTCTGGTTAACTGTTTCGCGGCTGTAAGGATCTCCCAGCTGCAGATAAAGATTGCGGTACAACTGCAGCATATTAATCGCCCTCCAGTCCAGTTCCGCCAGCAGGGCCAGTTCGTTGAGCGGGTCATTCTCCGTTCGCTCCTGGAAAACTTCCTGCACTATTTCTTCCAGCAGCTTTTTGAACCGCTGTTCATTGATCCCGTTACCTTCCCTGCGTGTGACCCGGAAGGATTGAATGTAGCCCAGGGTCTGTTCCTCGTTACCGATGCGGGTGGTGAGCTGATCGATAACATGCAGCCCAAGGTTCTGAAGGACGGGCATGATTTTGATCAAGTCGATCTGTTCCAGGCTGTAGAGAATAAGCAGTGAAACCTTTCCGGAAATGATGCTCGGAATGGTGAAGCGCTTGAGGTGGACCTGCACGGTTCCTTCATGAACCAATTTTTCCAGCTGCCGAATGTCTTCTTCGGCGTCTTCGCAGCTCACTCGTGCTTTGTAGTGCTCAGGCATCATCCGTACATAACGGTCATAGAGCTGCTTGCCGTCCGAACCGGGATAGTGTACCCGAAGCCAGTCCCTGAGCTGGTTGTCCCAGGGGCTGATCAAACCGCTCAATTCAGATTCCAGTTGAATCAGGTCCAGTCCTGCCGCCGGATCAGGTCCGGACAGGTCCTGCTGTTCGAATTCAACATGCAGCCGGCATTTTTCACCTTCGGAAGCGGTGTACCATTCAATTTCAGTGTGAGGAATACGGGTCTGCAGCTGTTGCAGAATTTGTTCAATTGAACGTTTGTTAAACCGTGGAGGCGGTAGCATGATCACCAGTTTCAACAAACCCCTGGTGGAGGTTTTGATGCGGAAACAATGAATCCGGTTCGGGTCATGCACCGACAGCATGCTTTCGATCATTTGCAGCAATTCCTCCCCGGAGGAGCGGAACAGTTCAAACTTGGGAGTCGCACCGAAGATGCGAACCACTTCATTGTAATCGTATGTGTTGGGAAGCATTCGCTTTTCCCGGAAGATGTACTCCATCTTCCTGTGTATCAGCGGCGTTTCCATGTTCTTGACATTGAGGGAACTGCTGCGCAGCAGCCCAACGAAGACATGTTCGACAAATCCCTTTTCCCTTTCCTGAATCTTGATTCCCAGCCGCATCAGGTATTCAAAACGCAAAAGTGGACTGTTCACCCGTATGCGGTCAATTGAAAAAGGAAACTCTGTCGCGCGGCGGCGCCAGAGATGTGCCTTGAGGATATCCAGCAGCTGATCCGGTTCGCGCTGAAGGTATTCATCCGCGAGAATCCCGCGACCCGTGTCAGAAAGCGGTTCAAGTCCGGCTGAGGCGGTACTGCCGCTGTCCGATAACTGCAGGTAACCGAAAATCGCAAAGTTGTCTTTTGAGAGCCAACCGCACAGGTCCTGCCATTCCTTCAACTCCTCGTGAGGGTAACTGCGGCAGCCCGCAATTTTCCGCCCCAGCATTTCCAGCTGATCCTGGATTTCCTGTTGATGTAAATGGGCCAGTTGCACGGCAAGCATGTGCCTCGCCACGCTGGATTCCAAAACCTTCAGCTGCTCCTGTTCACCTTCGGATTCGAATTCAATGTAGATGTAATCAAAAAGCTGAGCATGCTCATCCGGCGGCCCCACCGTAATCAGTCGTCCATCAGGGTCCAGTCCAATCGACATCATCGGGTGCAGGCTGCGGGTAACATGAACCCCAGTCTGCCGCATCAGCTTTTCCAGCGTGACCACTCCATAAGGGGCATCAACGCAGGAGACATCAATTGTGGCTGTACCGTTGAAACGGGTTTCTTTTTCAGTGTCACTGAAACTGCGGCGGGTTTGTACACGGACCATCCCTTTGCGAAACACCGCTTCCTGGAAAAAAATAAAACGCTCCTCCAGAAAACGCGAAAGCTGCCGTTGGCTGAAATCTTCACGCATCCGTGAGGACATCCCGAGCAGAAACTGCTGGAAAAAATCCTTCAGGAGCTGGCTGTCACCGGTGCGCTTGGACATTTCGGAAAGCTGTTTTGAAGAAACATCGTCATTCATGCGATCTCCATGCGGTAAAACGGTCCCTGTACCATTAATCAAACTCTGTCCAGTATGCCCCAAAGACAGAGGACACTCAACTCATTCACGGGGAGTAAAAATGTAGTTTGAACGGAAGATGCTGGTATTAAAATATCGTGGTATGGCGAATTCACAATTATTTATCTTGCGATGCTGTTTTTTGGTGTGTTATCACATTCCAGTAGTTCACGATAGCATTTTATGCACTACGGTTCCTGTTGAAAATGCGGGTTACATTTCTCAATTATGGCGGTTCATCAGCACAGTATCTGCTGGCGGATTATTTTCCATTAACCAAGCCGCGTCTTCTGCTGATTGTACTGTTCAGTTCAATGATCGGCTACATACTTCCGCCTGAGAGTGGGATCGGCATAACCCTGCTGCACCTGTTGGTGGGGACTGCTCTCACCGGAGGCGGGGCGCACGCGCTGAACCAGTGGCAGGAGCGGGCGCCGGACGGCTTAATGCGTCGCACCCGCAAGAGGCCTCTCCCCTCAGGGCGTTTGGAAGCCGAGGAGGTCCTCGGTTTCGGACTGTTTCTTTCCGCGGCTGGAGTGTTTTATTTATGGGCAGCGGTCAACCTGCAGACGGCATTTTTAGGAGGGCTGACCCTGGTTTCATATGTGCTTGTTTACACTCCGTTGAAGCGTATGACGGTCCTGAACACTTGGTTTGGCGCGCTGACAGGGGCGCTGCCGCCGCTGATGGGTTGGGCCGCGCAGCAGGGGAGTCTGGGTATGTCCTGCCTGCCGATTTTCGCCATCCTCTATTTCTGGCAGCTCCCACATTTTTTTGCGGTTTCCTGGATGTACCGTGACGAGTATGCACGCGGCGGTTTCCGCATGCTTTCCCGTGGAGACCCACAAGGCAGGAAGACCGGGATGCAGATGCTGGTGAACGGGTTTTTCCTACTGTTTTCAAGCATGATGCTTTTTTTATCCGGACAGGCGGGATTTTGGTACTTGGCGGTGGCCCTGGTTTCAGGACTTGGTTTCATGGCGGTCATCTATCGGTTTTTCCGCGAGCCGGGTTTTGATCAGGCGAAGAGGGTGTTTCAGGTTTCACTGGTGTATCTGCCCGCGATGAGCACGATGATTGTGGTGGATCGCCTGTTTTTGCAGACAATTTGAAAGGAGTATGGATGGAACGCAGTGATTCAGACACGATGGCGGTGCAGGTCTTCAAGGTGGTTTTCAGCGGGGCGGTGTTATTCATGCTGGCGGTCATTTTATTTGTATTATAGAAAAAACAGGGTATTTCAAAGAACGGTTGCAAGATGAACGAGTTTTTAGATTTTGGATTGATCCGGAAGTTTTCTCCTCCTGCTTCATCCTATGCCGAAGACATAGATTTTTTATTTGACCTGATCACTCTTGTGGTTGGTTTCTGGTTTGTCGTGACGCTCGCGACCCTGTTTTATCTTTTGCTCCGTTTCAAGCGGAGAGAAGGGGTGCGCGCACAGTATGTGACCGGGGAGAAGCACTCGGAGAAGAAATGGACGCATTACCCGCATTATGCCGTGATCGCCTTTGATGTTGTGATCATCGCGTTCACGGTCATTATCTGGGTAAATATCAAACAGACCCTTCCACCAAACGACGATTCAATCCGTGCCATCGGCCAGCAATGGAGCTGGTCCTTCGTACATTCCGGTGCGGACGGTGTGCTTGGCACTGCCGACGATGTAAAAACAGTCAATGATCTGCACGTGGGGCTGAACAGGCTTTACCATTTCGAGCTGGAATCCAGAGATGTTTTGCATAACTTCGCTATTCCGGCATTCCGTCTCAGGCAAGATGCCCTGCCCGGAAGGACTATCAAGGGTTGGTTCAAACCGACTATGTCCGGGACCTTCGACATGCAGTGCGCGGAAATCTGCGGACGCGGTCATAGCTTGATGTCCGCGGCCATTACCGTCCATCCGGATGAACGGAGCTATCAGAATACAATGGAACAGATCCGAAACGGGGTCTACGAAAGCCATTTTGAGAAGAAACGTCAAGCCGGTGCGGTGCCGCTCCCGCTTGCGGTCTCCGCGGGGGAAACGCGTTCCGCTTATGCCCTTCAGCTGGCGCGGAGTTTTTAACTTGGGGCAACAGGTTCCCACATCAATAAAAACCGTTTAAGGAGTACAGATGAGTGAGACAGCCGAAGTGCCTGTGAAAGATGTCAGCAGCGAGGAAATGCATCATGAAGAGCTGAATTTCTGGAGCAAGTATGTCTTCTCGGTCGACCACAAGATCATCGGCTTTCAATACATGTTCACCGGGCTTTTCATGGCGCTGATCGGCGGGTATTTTGCCTATGCCTTCCGCATGCAGTTGGCATTTCCCGGGCAGGAAGTGCCTTTCTTCGGTTTGGTGGACCCGGCTAAATATAACATGCTGGTCACCAATCACGGCACCATCATGATTTTTTGGGTGGCGATGCCGGTTTTGATCGCCGCGTTCGGCAACTTTCTGATCCCGCTGATGATCGGCTGCGACGACATGGTATTTCCTCGCCTCAACCGCCTTTCTTACCAGGTTTTTTTCGTCAGTTCAGTTGTGCTGATACTTTCATTTTTTGTCAAGGGAGGAGGATTCAGCGGGGCCTGGACCGCGTATCCCCCGTTATCCGCGGTGGCCGAATACAACCTGACGAACTGGGGTGCATCCCTTTGGCTGCTGGCGGTGGCGCTGGAGATCGTGGCCTTCCTGCTGGGCGGGATCAACTTTGTCACCACCACCATGAACGCGAGGGCGCCGGGAATGAGGATGCTGGACATACCCATCGTCATCTGGATGATAAACATCGCCGTCATACTTTTCATGGCCTCCGTCGGACCTTTGATCGCCGGAGCGGTGATGCTGTTTTTCGACCAGCGGCTGGGGACGACGTTCTTTATCCCTTCCGGAGGTGGGGACCCCCTGCTCTGGGAACACCTGTTCTGGTTTTTCGGACATCCGGAGGTTTACGTCGTGCTGCTCCCGACGATGGGCATTGTTGCGGAAATCATCGCCGTATTTTCACGGAAGAAACTCTTCGGTTACCGCACGATCCTTTACACCGCTTTCGGCACCGGGGGCCTGTCATTTGTGGTGTGGGCGCATCATCAGTTTGTCGCCGGCATCGATCCACGGATGGCTAATGTCTTCGTGGTCACCACCATCCTGATTTCAATCCCTATCGCGGAGATGGTTTTTTCCTACATCGCCACGCTTTACGGAGGTTCGATCGAATTCACCACTCCCATGCTCTGGGCGCTGGGGTTCCTGGTTGCCTTCCTCATCGGCGGAGTGACCGGGATTTACCTCGGCGCCAGCGCCATGGATGTATATTTCCATGACAGTTATTTCGTGGTCGCGCATTTCCACTACACTTTTTTCCCGATCACGATCATCGGCATGTTTGCCGCGATCAGCTTTTGGTTCCCGAAGATGTTCGGAAGGATGATGGACGAGACCTTGGGCAAGATCCATTTCTGGGGGACCTTTATTCCCTTCAACGGGCTTTTCCTGCCGCTGTTTTTGGTGGGCATGGCCGGACAGCACCGGAGAATTGCGGACTATACCCAATTCCCCGAACTGGCCTCCCCGGACCTGCAGGGCATTCGCATTTTCGCCACCGTTTCTCTGCTGGTCATGCTGTTGTTCCAACTCGTGTTCCTTTACAACTTCTTTTACAGCATGTTCAAAGGAAAGAAGGCCCCGGAAAACCCGTGGCATGCCAACACACTTGAATGGACTGTGCCATCTCCCCCTCCGCATGGGAATTTCGCCAGTTTCCCAAGCGTATACCGCGGACCGTACGAATACAGCATTCCCGGACGCAGGGAGGATTTCTGGCCGCAGAATCAACCGCCTGAGCCCGTGACCTGAACCCGAAATACCGGATTTATCACAGAACCCTTACAAGAGGCAATTATCATGTCAACACACGGTCCTATTTCCACCCACCGCACGGTTACAGGGATCCCCACCGGACGTCTAGCGGTATGGTGGGTGCTCTGCTCGGAAGTGTTCATTTTCGGGGGGCTGATCATCAGTTTTGTGCTTTTCAAACTGAACGGTGCGCCGGGCTTCGAGGATGCGGCGCTGACGAACACCGCGGCAGGGGCATTCAATACTTTCGTGCTTTTGACTTCAAGCCTGACCATCGTGCTGGCTCATGCGGTCGCGGAAGCGGGTGACACTGAACGCAGTTTCCGCTTCATCTGGTATACGATAGGCGGCGGGTTTGTTTTCATGCTGGTTAAAATCTACGAGTATTCGACCAAGATCATTCACGGGCACACTTTTACCGACAACCTGTTCTGGTCTTTTTATTTCACTGCCACCGGTCTGCACGCGCTGCATGTGCTCGGAGGAATGGTGATTATGGGCATCATTTCTTTTGACGTCCGTAAACGTTACAACCTGCAGCGAGTAGAGTTGATCGGCATATACTGGCATTTTGTCGACATAGTCTGGATCTTCCTTTTTCCACTGCTTTACATTGCCAATTTTTAAACATATTCCCGAGGTTCCGGTCATGGGTGAAGCACACGCGCATCCGAAATACGTTCAAGTCTGGTTTATACTTCTCATCCTTCTTTGCGTCAGCATCGCCGGGCCGATGCTGGGCAACCCCTGGATCACGATCATCACCGCGTTCGGGATTGCCGTGGTTAAGTCACTGATGGTGGCGGCGAATTTCATGCACCTGAAATTTGAAAAGAAAATAGTCTGGTATCTGCTCATCGTCTCCATCAGTTTCCTCGGCATTCTCTTTTTCGGCGTCGCATCAGACATCATGAAGACCGAAGGGCAGCAGTGGAAAGACTGCATCGCCGACAACACGTGCGTGGAGCAGCGTTTATGATGCAGAAGCAGTTGCTGACCTGCTTTCTGGTCTCGGAAGTTTCGCTGGAAAGCCGGGGTCGACCGAAACCGCTTGTGCCGAACGCGGTTTTCGGGATGATCATCTTTATTTTCACCGAGGTGATGTTTTTCTCCGCGCTAATCAGCGCCTACCTGATCATACGCTCAGGGCTGGATGAATGGCCGCCCTGGGGACAGCCCCGTCTACCGGTTACGGGTACTGCCTTAAACACATGTGTCCTGCTGCTAAGCGCGGGCTCTCTATACATGTCCAGAAGAACACTTCTTGCCGGACGCTTGGAAAAAGCTGTTCGCCTGCATGCAGCCACGGTATTGCTTGGGTTGTTCTTCCTGGTATTTCAGGGTTATGAATGGATACAAATGCTGGGATTCGGGTTGACAATGAAATCGAGTGTCTACGGCGCCCTGTTTTATCTGATCATCAGCATTCACGGGCTACACGTGATGGGGGCTTTGCTGGCGCTGACATATTCCATGAAGGGGTTGAGCAATGCTCAGGATGTCGGATTGGCTGCCCAGGGTCAGGTCCCGTGCCAGATTCTCTGGTATTTCGTTGTCGGGATCTGGCCTGTTCTCTATGTCCTGGTATACCTGATTTAGCAATTGAAGGGAGTTTGAGGATGGAATCGCCTGCTGTCTTCCAGCTCCCCTCGCACGCGATCCTCTTTTCCGGCCTGGTGTTCCTTACAGTCTGCTTTCCTCCGCGGATTCATGCATGCGCGGTGTGCTTTTCCAATACTGAGGAAAGCTTAATGGCCTATTATTTCACCACCGTACTATTGACTTTTCTCCCGATTGCCATGATCCTGTCTCTTGGAATCTGGCTTGTTCGCCGAAATCGTAAAACCCGGTGATTCGGGAGAATTATTTCAGTCATACTGTTATGGTGGTAATGCGCCGCGGGCTTTTCTGCCTGTTCTGCCTGCTCTTATTAAACGGTTCTCTTTCACGGGCCGATGAACTTCTGCCCTCCTCTCTGATCTTCTTTGATTACCCCGGATCAACCGTCATCATCATTGATAAATCCGTATGCCGCTTGATGGTTTACCGCTATCAGGAAAAGTGGGAAATGGAACAAAGCATGCCCTGCACTTCCGGAAAAATAGCCGGGGACAAACTGCGGGAGGGGGATCGCAAAACCCCAAACGGGGTGTACTGGCTTTACAAATCGTGGTCCGGACTGGAACTGAAAGAATACTATGGAGAAGCGGCTAATGTATACGGGATCGGAGCGTTTGAATTGACTTACCCGAACTACCTCGACCTGGTCGTGGACGGCAAAAACGGGGACGGCATTTGGATCCACGGTGCGGAAAACGGGAAACCTGTTGCAACCCGGGGTTGCATTTCGTTGAGCAACCCGGATTTCCTCGAATTAACCCGGTACGTCGAGCTTGCCAATACACCCGTGGTGATAGAAGAAGAAATACGCTACATCACTGCAGACGATAGAAACCGGCTGCAGCAGTCACTGCTGGCATTTGTGGAAAGCTGGCGCAGGTCCTGGGAATCGGACGACGTGGCGGCATATCTCGATTTCTATTCGCGTCGGTTCCGGACCGCGAAGCGCGATTTGCAGAGTTGGTCACGTCTTAAACGGGAACTCAACCAGCAGATCGATAAGCGCAAGATTCTACTCAGCGACCTCTCCATTCTGCAAAGCAAAGGCGTGATCTATGTGCGCTTCCTGCAGGATTATGCATCTACGAACCTGAGTGACGTGGGAGTGAAGGAACTCTACGTCGCGCGGGAAAATGACACGTTCCGCATCATCAGTGAAAACTGGTCCCGCCTCATTCGTCCACAGCCCGCCAGTTTGCAGTATGCCTACCAGCCCACCGAAGATTCTTCGATGTGATCATTCCAGCCTCAATGTGATCCTATCCCACTTCAATTCCTCTACCGCTTACCATTAATACACATAAGTCTCTGTTCATCCTTGCGTACTTGTTATGCATAGGCAGGCATGAATGCCGTGCTTATCCATCCATGCCATCCACATTTCTGTAACTCAAGGTACCCCAAGCATAGCGCTTATAAATCACAATCATGAATAAACCAGGTTTAATTTACTTAGAATTTGTTAAAATATGATATTGTGAATTTATAATATTTTAATATCACCATCCATTGTTAAATGAATTAAATACCTGAAATTTCATTCCCCACATTTTTTTAAAAAATTACTTTTGAAAATCAGTAAGTAACAATAACCCCCGGTATGCCCCCCGCTTTTTCCCCCGGAAAACATAAATTCCGGAGTGTTAGCATTTAGGCTAACGTAGAAAATATATTGTAATATCAATTATTAAAACAAAATATTATGGAAATAATAATGATCGGCATACATTTAGCAAAAGGCTTACAGATATTTTGTGCAGTTTGAACTGAGTAATTGACAGTTCCATTTCTGTTGAGAAGATGCTGATCCTGTAAGGTGATGCGATGATCGGCTTCCGGCGAATAAATTCAAAAGGAGAAAACGATGGAAAATAGCGACGACAAAGCGGTGGCGCTGAACACTTTTTATGTGACGCTCGTCATCTTTTTCGGGTTCATCATTGCGACATATGCGCTCGTACTTTAAGACAGACAACAGTTGAAAAGGGAAAAACATGTTGGATATGTTTCCGGAAAGCCTCTCCACCTACAGTGGGGAAATCGACTCGCTTTTCATGCTCATTACCTACCTGGTGGGGTTCTGGTTCATCGTTTCGGAGGTGGCCCTGTTCTATCTGGTGATTCGCTTCATGCGCAAAGACGGTGTCAAAGCCCAGTACATTGGAGGTGACACCAAAAAGCAGCTTGCCTGGGTTTTTGTCCCGCTTTCTTTGATTGTCTTGTGCGATCTCTGGATCGACATTGAAACAGCCAGCGTCTGGAACATGATAAAACAGAATAATCCTCCTGCCGAGCAGAAGATCCGGGTGATTGGGCAGCAGTGGTCATGGATTTTTGTGCACCCTGGTCCCGATGGAAAACTGGACACCGCTGATGACATTTCCACAGTCGATGAACTCCACGTCAAGGTGAACACGCTGACACATTATGAACTTGAATCACGGGATGTACTGCACAATTTCTCGGTCCCTGTATTCCGTCTGAAGCAGGATGCCATTCCCGGCAGGAAGATCACCGGCTGGTTTGAAGCGACCCAGACCGGCGAGTTTGACATCCAGTGCGCGGAAATGTGCGGCATCGGACACGGAGTAATGGGAGCCAGGATTAAAATCGAAAGTACGGAAGGATATGAACAGTGGATGGCTTCTGTAGCGAAGCAAAGGGAGGGGTTTGTCACCGCTTCGAACGCGAGGCAGGAATATGCCGAACTGTTGAACAGCACTTTTAACTAGGAGATATAGATAATGAGTGAAGCGGCTGTATTAGATACTGCTGATGTTCACGCGCAACATGAGCATGAACTGAATTTCTGGAGCAAGTACATATTCCCCACCGATCACAAGATGATCGGGCTGCAATACCTCTGGACAGGACTCTTCATGGCCGTTGTCGGAGGGTTCATGGCCTACGTTTTCCGCATGCAGATCGCATTTCCCGGAGAAACAGTGCCGGGATACGGGGTGGTCGGACCGGGAGACTACAACGCACTTGTGACAAATCACGGGACCATCATGATCTTCTGGGTGGCCATGCCCATGCTGATCGCGGCGTTCGGGAACATCCTCATCCCCCTGATGATCGGCTGTGATGACATGGTTTTCCCGCGCCTGAACCGGCTTTCATATCAGATTTTTTTCCTCAGCACGGTTGTCCTGCTGGCGGCGTTTTTTGTGCCCGGCGGTGCATTTGGGGGAGCCTGGACCGCCTACCCCCCCCTTTCCGCAAGGGCTGAGTACAATCTTGCCCCTCTTGGAACGACCATGTGGCTGCTTGCTGTCGCCCTGGAAATCGTGGCCTTTCTGCTTGGAGGGATCAACTTCCTCACCACCACCATGAATTCGAGGGCGCCGGGAATGAAGTGGTATGACATCCCCATCGTGGTGTGGATGATCGACATCGCGGTGATGCTGTTCATGTTTTCAGTGGGACCGCTGGTTGCCGGGGCGGTGATGCTGCTTTTCGACCAGGTGCTGGGAACAAGTTTCTTTGTGCCTTCCGGAGGTGGTGACCCGGTGATCTGGCAGCACCTGTTCTGGTTTTTTGGGCATCCGGAAGTGTACGTGATCCTTCTGCCGGAGATGGGTATAGTCGCGGAAATCCTCTGCGTATTTGCACGGAAGAAACTCTTCGGCTACAAGACCATTGTTTACACTACGTTTCTCACCGGTCTCCTGAGCATGGTTGTCTGGGCGCATCACCAATTTATCGCGGGAATCGACCCGAGAATGGCGTCCATCTTCAGTTTTACCACCATCCTGATTTCGATTCCAATCGCAGTCATCTTCTTTGCTTATATCGCCACCCTCTACGGCGGATCGATAGAACTGAAATCTCCGATGCTCTGGGCGGTAGGCATGATCGCGGAATTTCTCCTCGGCGGGGTCACGGGAATCTATCTCGGGTCCAGCGGACTGGATGTCTATCTTCACGACAACTACTTTGTGGTGGCGCATTTTCATTACACCATGTTCCCCATCGTCTTCTTCGGAGGGTTTGCCGGCCTTTATTTTTGGTATCCAAAGATGTTTGGACGGATGATGAACGAAACCTGGGGGAAAATACATTTCTGGGGCACCACGGTGTTTTTCAATTGCATTTTCATTCCCCTGTTTGTGCTCGGACTGGGAGGTCAGCACCGGAGGATTTTTGATTACAGGGGTTTCCCGGATCTTTCCGGTGAGGCGATGGCGGATATGCGGGTGTTTGCCACATATGCCACCATCGGGCTGCTGATATTCCAGATTCCCTTTGTTTTCAACTTCTTCTTGAGCATGAAGACAGGGAAGGTGGCAGGCAATAACCCATGGAAAGCAAACACGTTGGACTGGGCTGCGCCTTCTCCCCCTCCCCACGGGAATTTCGCCGAACTGCCTACAGTTTATCGCGGCCCGTATGAGTACAGCGTTCCAGGACGGGATGAGGACTATTGGCCGCAAAACGCACCCGTATGAATTGGAATTGAGTGTAAATATGACTAATCTTATATGATAAATAACTTATAAAAACCGGAGGAACCGATGTCTTTTACCGCACCAGTAGCAACCGGAAGAAGCGCGACGGGAATCCCCACGGGGAGACTTGGGGTCTGGTGGCTGCTCGCTTCAGAAATTGTCATTTTCGGTGGGCTGATTACATGCTATCTACTCTTTCGTCTGAGCAATCCTGCTTGGGGCGAGGAGGCGCTGCACACCAGCACTCCCGCCGGGGCGTTCAACACTTTTGTTCTGCTGACCTCGAGTCTGAGTATAGTTCTGGCTCATGCGGCGACAGAGGCGAAGGATGCCGCAAAATCATACAAACTCATCTGGTACACAATCGGCGGGGGGCTGGTGTTTTTGCTGGTAAAGGCCTACGAGTACACCACCGAGATCACTCAGGGATTTACAATCTTCCGCAACGTATTCTGGTCGTTTTACTACACGGCGACGGGACTGCACGCCGCCCACGTCCTCGCCGGAATGGTGATCATGGCCATCATTTCGATGGATGTTAAAAAAGGAAAGAACCTGCAAAGGGTGGAATTCATCGGAATCTATTGGCACTTTGTCGATATTGTCTGGATCTTCCTGTTCCCTCTGCTCTACATCGCCAGATGAGCGCATAAAGAGCGATCTATTTGTTCATAAAATAAAGGAGACGTCATGTCACAAGAAGCCGCACATGCTCATTTTGAAGTTAGTCATTATATAAAAATCTGGGGAATACTGGTGGTCCTCCTGGTGATCAGCGTTATGGGACCCATGCTGAACGTACCGATGCTGACCCTCATCACTGCGTTTGGCATAGCAATTGTCAAGGCGCTGATGGTGGCCGGGAATTTCATGCACCTGAAGATTGAAATACGCTACATCTGGTATCTTCTTTTAGGTGGTTTGTTCGCCCTTTTCGTTCTCTTTGCAGGCCTTGCGCCCGATATCATGAAAAACCAGGGGGAAAACTGGCTGGACTGCATGGTCACGAAGTCATGCGTACAGCAACGCCTGTGAATGACTGAATGATGCTGGTCGCGGCTGAATCAAGCCTGAACGAAGAGGACGGACTGGAAAGGAAGCTGATCCCGAGCGGAGCAGCGGCGATGCTTCTATTTGTCGGCACGGAAGTAATGCTGTTTGCTTCCTTTATCAGCGCCTACCTGATTATCCGGGCAGGGGCCGCGGAATGGCCACCCTGGGGACAGCCACGCCTGCCAATCGAGGCAACTGCGTTCAATACACTGGTCCTGCTTGCCAGTGCGGTTGCTCTGGGCAAATGCAGAAAATTGATGCTGCGGGAGGAATTGCCGAAGTCACGAAGGCTGCTTGGGGTCGCCTTCATGCTGGGAGTGTTTTTTGTAGGTTTTCAAGGGTATGAATGGGTGCAGTTGGTTGGTTTTGGCCTGACGATGACCTCCAGCACGTTTGGAGCTTTGTTTTATCTCATCATCGGAGGGCACGCGCTTCATGTGTTCTGTGCACTGATGGTGCTGCTATATGCTTGGCTTCGGTTAGGCGCCGCCAGCGAATCATCCCTGATTGGCGACTGGTTTCTTCCCGTACAGATTTTCTGGTATTTTGTGGTAGGTCTCTGGCCGTTCCTGTATGTTTTGGTATATCTCATCTGAGTCAAAAATCATCGGGTTTTATACCCCTCCACAGATATAAGCACATCGAATTATACGAAATGAATACGTTGAAGAAACTCTTCCCGCGATTGCTGCTGGTGATAGCCCTTGGAATAATGCCTGCGGCGGTGATGGCGTGTTCTGTGTGTTTTACTGCCAAAGAAGAGACATTGCTCGCATTTTATCTGACTACGGCCTTCCTGACCCTGCTTCCTCCTCTCATGATTTCTTCAGTAGGGATATGGGTCTTCCGCCATTACCGTAAACGGGGACGAGTCTCTCAAGAAATGGTTTCCCCGTAATTTTCGGTGAGCATGCCCGGGTCTACCTGGTGCATCCCTGCCCCTGCAAATTATTCACACAACATTCCGGTATTACCTGACGCACACCTGAGTTGGGAGTATTCCCACAAAAAGTTCTGTGCTTCTAAGAAGTTTTTGCGTGTCAACAAACTTTAGCATTGACTCGGACTCCACAACTGCATAAGTATAAGCTGCTGAATTCATCGGCTGTCATTGCCGATATTCATATTTTGATATATATAAAACACAATACACGATAGGAGGGTTTGCTTATGCTTGGAGGATACGCAAATAAGATAGGTTTCGTAGATTTAACGGCCAACCAGGTCGAATTCAAGGACGCGCCGGAAGACTGGAAGCGCAAGTATATAGGTGGACGGGGACTTGGGGTTAAATATGTGTTTGAGAACGGACCCCAGGTAGCTCCTCTTTCGCCCGATAATATTTTGTGTTTCATGAACGGACCTCTGACCGGTTCGGAAGCGAACATGAGCGGACGCCTGGCGGTGGTCACAAAGTCTCCCCTTACCGGGACGGTTACCGACAGTCATCATGGCGGCTGGAGCGCCGCGCGCCTGCGCTGGGCGGGTTTTGACGGACTTATTTTCAAGGGCAAAGCGGAAAAACCGGTTTATGCCTATGTCACCGAAGACAAGGTAGAACTGCTGGATGCGTCGGAAGTGTGGGGCAAGGGCGTGCATGCGACGGTCAAACACTTCCAGGACAAGTACGGAGACAAGGAACTGTCCGTGATTGCCATCGGACAGGGGGGCGAGAAAATGGCCCGCTTTGCCTGCTGGGTCAACGAGAACGATCGCGCCAGCGGACGCGGCGGCACCGGCTGCGTGGGTGGCAGCAAGAACCTCAAGGCCATCGTGATCAATGCCAAGAAGGCGATTGTCAGAACGGCGGACCGGGAAAGCTGGAAGGAAGCCCAGAAACGCGCCCTGTCCACCATCATGGCGGAAGAAAACATCACCAGCCCGCGCAAAGGTGGGCTGTCGGTGTACGGCACTAATGTGCTGATGAACATCACCAACAGCATCGGCGCCCTGCCCACCAAGAACAGCCAGTCCACGGCCTTCGGGGATGGGGCGGAACCGACCAGCGGTGAATACGTCAAGGAAAACGTGCTGGTCAATGACCCCACCTGTCATGCCTGTCCGGTGGCCTGCAAAAAGGAAGTGGAAGTCACGGAAGGACCCTGGAAAGGGCTGCGCATGGAATCGGTTGAGTACGAATCGTCCTGGGCTTTTGGTTCGAACTGCGGAAACAGCGACATCAACGCTATCGCCAAGCTGATAGACCAGTGCAACGATTACGGCTACGACACCATTGAAATGGGCAACGTCATTTCAGTATACCAGGAAGCCTGCCAGAAGGGCTATGCCAATGGCGGCAGCCTGGACTGGGGCGATGGCGAGGGAATGGTCGCGCTGGTGGACCAAATCGCCAGGCGCGAAGGGGTAGGCGATCAGCTCGCTGAAGGCGCCGCCCGCGCGGCGGAATCCTTTGGACATTCCGAAATCGGCATGACGGTCAAGGGGCAGGCAATCCCGGCGTATGATCCCCGCGGCTTGAAGGGGATGGGAATCGCGTATGCCACTTCAAATCGCGGAGCATGCCATCTGAGAGCCTACACTCCCGCCGCCGAACTCGGCGTGATGCCCTTCGGTTCGCTGAAAGTCGATCCGCATGACTGGCAGGGGAAGGGAGAACTGACCATGATCTTCCAGAACGTGCATGCCTTTTCCGACAGCATGGACCTCTGCAAATTCAGTGCATTCGCGCAGGGCGGGGATGAATACGCACAGCAATACTCCGCGATTGTCGGCGTGCCGTTCACCGCAGACGATGTGCTGAAGACCGGGGACCGGATTTACAACCTGGAGCGTCACTACAACAACCTCGCCGGCCACGGAGAGGGCAGCGATTATCTGCCGAAGCGCTTCACTGATGAACCTTCGGACCAGGCCGGATCGGAGGGGCAGGTCTGCGAACTGGAGGGCATGCTCGCTGAATACTATGAAAAGCGCGGCTGGGTCAACGGCGTTGTCCCGGAAGAAAAACTGAAGGAACTGGAGATCATCTAGTCCGGTTCTTCAACCGTAAAAGAGACAGTTGCCGTTCCGGTAGCTGTCTCTTTCTTTTATGCACCCGCCCGGAAAGTCTTTTTCCCGAATTGTTCCATAAAATCATCCGCCAGTTGATCGTCGATTTCGATCTCCAGCCGAGTCTGTCCGACTGACAGGGAGCCGAGCCGGAACGGTTTCATCCGCACCATGTGCACGCTCCATCCAGGACCATGAACCTGATGGTCGTTGGTTACTGTCCCTCCCATTTCCACTAAATATTCCCTCAGCAAAAAGAAAGGGATTCCGCGCATCTCGCGGATTATTTTCATGATCCTATCCCCCTCCTACGGGAGGGAAGATATCAATCTTGTCAGTTGTCTGCATGATGCGGTCGAATTTGTTCTCCAGGTAGACGACCTCCCGGCCGTTGATGAACATCTTCATGTGGCTGTAAAACCTGTTGTTTTCATCCAGCAGTTCCGCTCGGAGGTCCGGGTATTTTTCAACCAGCTGTTCAACCAGATTTTGCGCGGTGGAGTCCGGAGGCAGATCCACGTGGATTCTTTTACGTCCGGCTATTGCCCGCAGGGTTGCATATAAATTAACGTCCATTCCTAAGCCGAAGTTCCCTTAAGTGATCAGTCATATCTCTTTGATTAATTTGATAA